>NZ_JAKSYH010000210.1 GCF_022829295.1 Methylobacterium sp. J-088 | reverse complement strand
TCCGCCACGAGTGCTTCGAGCCGAAGGCGATCCGAGGTGGAGAGCGTGAAAGAGATGCCACTGCGCATCCGGCCAGACTCGCAGGATGGGCCTCAAACCGAAACCCCACACGGACTCAACCGTCAGAGCTCAACCACTAGGAGCCCGTCCGAGTAACGAGTTTACGCGGTGGGATGAGGGTGGAAGTGTGGGCAGACGTGGGCGTCGGCTTTGGGCTCAGTGACTGGCCTTGGCCAGCTTGAGGAGGTTGTGGGCGGTGCAGATCATCGCCCATTCG
>NZ_JAKSYH010000201.1 GCF_022829295.1 Methylobacterium sp. J-088 | reverse complement strand
CGGGGGTCTCGGGCAGGACCGGCCCGTCGAGGCCGCCGAACGAGACCTGCACGGCCCCGGCCTTCACCCCGGCCCTGTCGAGGACGCTCTTGAGCGGCACGCCGGTCCAGCGGGCGCAGGCCATGGCGCCGTTGGCGGCCTGGCCGCCGGCGATCCGCGTCGCGAAGAAGCCCCGGGAATTGCCCGAGCGCTGGTTGACCGCCGCGATCTCGGTGCGCCCCGGCAGGGCCTGGATCTCCGCGAGGTACAGGTCGAGGGGCCGCTCGACATGGCCGGTGACCGCGTCGCGGAACGCCTGCGGGTCTATCTCGCCGACATCCCCACCGAGATC
>NZ_JAKSYH010000200.1 GCF_022829295.1 Methylobacterium sp. J-088 | reverse complement strand
CGCGGGCGCTCAGCAGAAACAGGCGCAGGGCGGCGGTGGAGCTATGAGGGCGCCGGAGGTCGGTGGCCGGCCGATCTCGCTGCAGCAGGCGCGGGCCATGTTCGACCCGGGCCGATTTTACGGGATGCTGCGCGGTGCGGGGGTGCGAGGCTAGGTTCGTGGATCGTAGGTCTGGCCGTGCAGGGTAGACCTTGGCTGATAGGGACAAGCGGCGGCGTGGCGAGGCGATAATACCGCATAAAAGTGTCAGGAAATATCAAGTTTTTACCAGCATGACGGCTGGTCAGCCGTGCTAGGGAAGCTGATGATGCATTGGGCCGCCGTTGTCCTCGCCGCCTACGCCTTCGGCTTTGTCGAGTTTTGGCGCATGTGCGAAGCCGCGCCTCTCGCCCAAGAAGAAAATTCTTGACCTTGCTGCCTGACGTTCTTTGAGTTTGTAGGGCCTGATATACGGCTCAGTGTGGCTTTGCTCGAACTTTCTGACGTCGTTCAAACCTAACCACTATCTTTTGCCAGAGCCGGTCCGGCATCCAGTACATCCGGATTACCGCCATCGTGGTGGTCATCGAGGCACTGACCAAGCCAGCAAGGACAAGCAGCGTTCGACCAGGTGCCGGGTCGGGTTCGGCGTAGTCGTACCAGAGCGGATTGTCGTCCTGCATAGCTCGGATCCTTGAATGCGTGGACGGCGGCTACTTGCTGCCGCGCTGGGCCAGCACCGCCGGGATGGTGCGCAGCATGATCGCGATGTCCCGGCGCAGGCTCCAGCGGCTGGCATAGTCCAGATCCAGCGCCACCCGCTCTGCGTAGCTCGTGTCCGAGCGGCCCGACACCTGCCACAGCCCGGTCACCCCAGGCGGCACGGCAAAGCAGGTCTGGAACGCGCGGCCGTAGCGGGCGACCTCGGCCGGCACGATCGGGCGGGGCCCGACCAGGCTCATCTCGCCGCGCAGCACGTTCCAGAGTTGGGGTAGCTCGTCGAGCGAGGTCTTGCGCAGCACCTGCCCGATCGCGGTGATGCGCGGATCGTTGCTGAGCTTGTGCGTGGCGGCCCATTCGGCCCGGGCCCGCGGGTCGGCGGCCAGATGGGCGGCCAGCAACGCCTCGCCGTCGGTGACCATGGAGCGGAACTTGAGGCAGCCGAACGAGCGGCCGTCGCGGCCCAGGCGGATGTGGCGGAAGATCGGGGCCCGGCCGTCGCCGGCCCAGACCAGGAGGGCGATGAGCAGAAGCAGCGGCAGCAGCAGGAACAGGGCGGTGACAGCCACGCCGACGTCGAGGCCGCGCTTGGCCGCCCAGTTCAGGCGCAGGCCACGGGCGACGAAGGGCGTCTCCGGCGACAGAACATCGACCGCGGCGCCCGCCGCTTCGACCACTCGGCCAGAAGCCAGATCGACGACCTCAGCGATAGTGCCGGTATTGGGAGCGCGCTGCACTGCGATATCACCTCCGACATCTTGGTGCGTTGCAGCTCGCGTCATAGCTCATCTTCCCTGTGCACTGAGCAGATAAAGTTAATCTTAGATTGGTTAATAAATTCTTAATCTCGGATTTATGTAGATCACAAGACGCAGTCGAAATCTAGTGCTGTGGGCCAAAGCAGATTTTAGGTGGTTAATATTGCAGAGTACGTCGCTATTGCGGCTGCTCAGCCTTGCGAGGCTGCACCACGGGCAGCTACGTACGTATAAAGTACGTAGTCACGTCCGAAGCTGTGACGTGGTTTGCGCCGAGGGCGTTGGCTTCGCGCGTGCAGCGCACAAGCAGAAACAACTTCGTGGAGGCCGATACAAATGCGCTGGAGCAGAGCGCACCACCCTAGTCGCGAAGCGGATCAGGCCCTGCACATCACCTGCGCCTGCAGCCGTTCGGCCTCTTCTTGCCAAGCATCCCGCTCGTCCTGAACGGCTTCGATGCGGGCATGCAGGTGACCGGCGTCGATGGCCGTCTCCATCAGCATATCTTGGGCTGCGGCGAGCTGCTGGCGTAGTTCGGCATTCTCGGTCGCCAAGGCGAGGAGAAGGGCAGCCAGATCATCGCTCATCCAGGCTCCACGTCGCCGCGAGGCAGCGCGTCTAGCCGGGCTCAAGCTTGGCCGCAATCGCGTCCGATCATCGCGACTGCGCCGGCGAGGCCGCACCGTCGCCGAGGGGCATCGGACCCCGGTGCGGCCCTACCGTCGCTTGGGCTTCAGCCCTGCTTCTTGTTGGCCTTGTGATGGCCAACCGCGCAGCCTGCTGCAGCACCCATCTTCCCATGGCCTGCCATGTGGCCGGCGATGCCGCCGACAACAGCCCCCTTCAGACAGCCTTTAGCTTCCGCGGCAGTTCCTGCGAGTAACCCGAGGGCGAGAACAGAAGCAGCGAGGGTAAAATGCTTCATAGGATTTTCTCCTGTTGGATCGGCCGCTCAACAGGCTGAAGTTTCAAGACGTTCCACCGACCGGACCAGCTTCACTCAAGCGTGATGCACATATCACTGCTTAAGTTGTTGAGTTCTATGACTCGCGACACAACCTCGCGGCGTTCTGCCAGCGCTGCCACATGATCCACGATCGGCCAGAGCATCAGAGGCGGCGCTGGCGCACGCTGTTCCGGCGGAAGGCGCTCGGGGACCTGTTCGGTGGGCCCTACGCCTGACACGCGCGGTCAACATCGCCAACGGTTTCGGATCTGTTGCGCGAATGAAGCAGATGCTGCTCATCACACCAATTTATCGCCAAGCACAAGCAGATTTAAACGCTTTTACCGACTTACGTTAAGTGGTTTGGACGTTAGACGCAGTAGATATCATCGCCAATACATTCATTCTCTAGGTTGTAGCCGTGTCGATTTGCAATCTACGCGTTCCGCTTCTTCGCTGCGGTGCCCTCGCGCTCGTGCTGGGGATGGCTGCGCTCGGACCAGCCCAAGCCGGTCTCTCTAGCGCCATCCGCATCGTTCTGCAGAAGGGTCGGCACTACGATCCGACCGACCTGTTCCTGCACCGAGGCGATACGGTCACCCTGGTCAACGGTGACGACAACGCGGTCCATCACGCGTTCATCGAGGCTGACCGGTTCGCGTTCGACGCTGGCGATCAGGAGCCCGGCAAACAGGCCACGCTGACCCTTAAGGAGCCTGGCAACTTCATCATCCAGTGCGGCATCCACCCGAAGATGAAACTCACCCTCTACGTCGAGTAGCAGCACTGCCGGTGACGCTCGATTAACCAGAGTTTCCTACATGATCTGAGTGCCAATCCGTCGAGATAGGAATTCTACCGGTGCCGTTGTTCGACGCCGATCTCCGTGCCCTGATGACGGCCATCGACAGATCCCGAGCGCGGATCGAGTTCGCCCCTGACGGGACGGTGCTGGCCGCCAACACACTGTTCCTCGACCTGATGGGCTACACCCTCGCGGAGGTGAAAGGGCAGCATCACACCCTGTTCGTCCCCTCTGCCGAGCGTGACGGCGATGCGTACCGCGCGTTCTGGACGGCTCTGCGTCGTGGGGAGGCGCAGACCTGCGAGTTCAAGCGCGTCGACAAGGGCGGTCGCGCCGTCTGGATCCAGGCGACGTACAACCCCGTGCTCGACCGTGCCGGACGGGTCACGCGGATCGTCAAGTTCGCCACCGACATCACCGCGCAGGTGTTGCGCAACATCGATCACGATGGACAGCTCGATGCCTTGCACCGCTCGCAGGCGGTGATCGAGTTCGCCCTCGACGGCACCATCCTGGCCGCCAACCAGAACTTCCTCGATGCCGTCGGCTACCGCCTCGACGAGGTCCAAGGCCGTCACCACAGCCTGTTCGTAGATGCTGGCGAGCAGGCCGGCACAGCCTATCGGGAGTTCTGGGCGACGCTCGGCCGGGGTGAGTTCGCCTCAGGCGAGTTCCGCCGCATCGCCAAGGGTGGGCGCGAGATTTGGATCCAGGCGACCTACAACCCGATCCGTAATCGGGACGGCGTGCCGGTGAAGGTGGTGAAGTTCGCCACCGACATCACCGCACACAAGCTCCAGACCACCGATGCGGCGGGCCAGCTCGCGGCCGTCAACCGATCGCAGGCCGTGATACAGTTCGCCTCTGATGGCACGGTGCTCGACGCCAACCCGAACTTCCTTCAAGCGGTCGGTTACCGGATCGAGGACATCCGCGGACAGCACCACGCCATGTTCGTCGAGCCCGGCTACGCGCAGACGCCAGAGTATGCCGCCTTTTGGGATCGCCTACGCAACGGCGAGTTCTTCTCCGGCATGTTCCAACGCTTCGGCAAGGGCGGTCGCTCGGTCTGGATCCAGGCGAGCTACAACCCGATCTTCGACCCCAATGGCCGTCTGACCAAGATCGTGAAGTACGCCACCGACGTCACCGCCAACATGGCGGCGCGGTCCGTAGCGATCGAGGCGGCCGAGAAGACCCTCGACCACGTCCAGGCGGTGACGGACGCCGCCGAGACGATGAACGCGGCGGCCCAGGAGATCTCGCGCAGCATGGCGCAGTCGAAGACCGTCGTCGACGACATTCACGGACGTGCCGGCGAAGCGAATGCCGCCACGGAACGCCTGCAGGCTGCCGCCAGCGCCATGGGTGGCGTCGGCGCGGTGATCGCGGGTATCGCCCAGCAGATCAACCTGCTGGCCCTGAACGCGACGATCGAGGCCGCACGGGCTGGCGCAGCCGGCAAGGGCTTCGCGGTCGTTGCGACCGAGGTGAAGGAGTTGGCGGGTCAAGCCGCTAAGGCGACCCATCAGATCAGCGGTGAAGTCGCCGCGATGCAGGCTGTGTCGGGTGAGGTAGCCACAACCCTGGCGACCATCACCGCGGCGATCGACACGATCAGCGGGCACGTCGATGGCGTGAGCGGCTCGATGGACGAGCAGGCGCGCGCGACGGGTGAAATCCTGACCAGCATGCGACAGGCGGCTGGCGGTGTATCAAGTATCAGTACCAGCTTGGATGACTGGACTGTCGGCATGGAGGAACGGCGCAACGAGCGTAGGACGCGCGTGTTGTTGCCGGCCACCATCACCACGTCCGGCAGCGGCTCCATCGCGTGCTCCGTCCGTGACCTATCGGATGGCGGGGCGCGGCTGCATGTGCGCAGGCACGCTCAGGTCCCGGAACGGTTCGACTTGATCCTCGATGGAGACGGACGTCGGTTCAGCTGCGAGGTCCGACATCGCTCCGACGCCAGCGTCAACGTGCAGTTTCTGTCGTCCCTCCAGGGCGGGACGGCGCGCGTGGCGTGATAATGTAGCAAGAAGCCTGTTCGGCGGCCCCTACAAGATTAAAGGCATTGGCCGCCTCCTCACCGCTGTGGCGGCAGAGTAAACGAACGGTTCACCAACTCAGCGCAATTGCTTGGATCGCCTCGATCCTCTCGCGATGTGGCGACGTTCTACCGGCACACCCACCGGAGATACGCAGCCATGCTGATCCTCAATCCGCTGACCGGACAGATGGTCGAGGTGCGTGTTCCCCGGCCAGGGCCGACGACCGCCTGATCAACAACCGCCCTTCACGCGCGACCAGAGCCATGACCCTGTCCGACCTCGACAAGCCCGCCGAACTCACCGTGTGGCCCGGTCATACGCCGGCCCATGTCGCCGATGCTCGCAGCTTCTCGACGCTGCGCGCGGCTCTGGCTGCAGCAGCCGAGGCGATCGATGCGGAGGACGCGAAGCCCTGGATCATCACCGAGAGCGGTGACATTCTCGCGCCGGGCTGGATCCGGGCCAACACCGCCTCGTACCGCCTGCAATAATGGGCCGTGGGCCGGCGCTCGCGGTCTCCAGTCCCGCCGTATGGCGCCGACCCTCACGAGACCGCCTGGCCAAGGCTTCACGGGCGAGCTCCGGTGAACTGGACCGGATGCGCCTGTCGTCGCGTGCTTGCCCGCGCCGGACCGTTTGGTGTCGCGAACACCTCGGGCACGTATGCGGGAAGGATGGGCGCTGTAGCAGCTGCGCGGAGCGATGTCGCCGCATCGGCCTGACAGCAGCTCCCGGCATCAGCGCGACTGCGCCAGTGAGGCCGCACCGAGGCCCGCCGTCTCAAGACGACCTCGGTGCTGCTCTCCGGGCGCTTGGTTAGGTTAGGGCGTTGCCTTGTATACGAGCCAAGGCAGTCCCTGCGGCTTCTGCCAATGCCTCCAGACGATAAACCGTACCCTCGTCTACGCTGACGAAGGAGCACCAATACGCCCCCAGCGCGGCGACCGGCTCGGGCGATCCGATTGGCACCATCACGAGACTGCGCATCGAGGTATGACGGTAGGCGGCAGCTGGCAGCCGCGGATCGGCCTCAATATCCGGTATGATTGCCGTCTTGCCGTTGAGCATCGCCCAGCCCGAGATACAGGCATCGAGCGGGAAGCGGTTCCCTTGCCACAAGTATCCAATCGCATCCTCGGCGACGTAGTGGCAGCGGTCGCCCTCTCGCAGCACAACGGCGATGCCGTCAGAGCTGGCGATCTGCCGCGCTGTATCGCGCAGGATCGTCACGACCTCATCCAGGGACCAGGCCGCATCGAGCCTACGGTTGACCCGGGCGAGCGTTTGATCAGCCTGGAAATGATCCTCTGACATCCGCCTAAGATACAGGATCAGCGTTCAGGGGTCCACGTCAGGGGCATCGGCGATCCGCAACGACCACGCCACATGTCCGTTCGCGTCAACGAGGTAGAGCGCGTTCGCCTTCAGGTTGGACATGTTCAGTTCGACGGCCTTGGCCAGAACGACAGCATCGGCCGCGTCTTTAGCCGTGATGACCTCTTCGTAGACCGGGGCACTTAGCAACCCATCGGGCGCCCGTAGGGCCACACAGAATCGATAATCTCGCATCGTTCGTCAGATCGTCCGGTTGCATGTGGTCACGACATAGCCCGAACCCCCCGTAACGGACCCGCGGCAGAATCCCCCCTTGGCACGCCGCGAGCCCGAACCGCCGCTTGTCGGCAGCGTTTCTTCGGCTCTGCTGGCCTCGATTTCCCCAGATCTGGAACTTCAGTAGGCGTGCTGGTTACGCTTTTGACCCCTCCCCCTTGAGAGGTGGGGCCGTGATGACTCTCCCTTCGCGAAGGGGATGGTGAACCGCCACCCCCTTTCCGCGTCAGCCGGATCCAAGCCAACCATTCCGGGCTGATGATGCGGACCACGTTCGTGTCGTTGCGGAAGCCGGTGATCTGGCGCTCCTCGACGCTCAGGAGCCCGAACTGCCGCGCCTCTCGGATCGCGTTCTTCACGGTCGAACGGCACACCCCGGCCACCGCGGCCATGTTCTCGATCGACAGCCGGGAGTCCTTCCGGCGCGCCGTCTCGGCGGCCACGAGGGCCAGCACGGCTTGCTCGGCCAGGGTAAAGCGGGCCGCAATAGCCGGAGGGAGCCTGCCAGAGGCCGCCCAGCGGCGACGGCGCTCCATTGAGGCATCCGTGCGCGGGCGCGAGCCGACGCCAGCCCTTCTGGGGCTTCCTGCGCGGTCCTGGGTCATCCTCTGATTTTCGGAGGATGCCGAAATACCCTCAGGCCGGGCATTTGAGCCCCCCGGATCGGGGGAGCGCAAATACGACACCATGTCGCTTTTGGTCTGCCGAGCCTCGATCAAGCCGGACAGGCTCTCGGCCTCAGCCTCCGTGATCTTCCCGTCCCCATAGGCGCGCCAGAGCGCAGCCGTGACAGCCGGTAGGGTGAGTCGGGTGGCCGCGTCGATCGCTCGGCGGATCTCGTCTGCAAACACGTGTCCTGGCCCTTATCCACAGGGCCACAGGGGGACGATCGGCGGCGCACGCTGTGCGCTCCGTTCAAGACAAGCCGGTATCGTTGCCAGACCCGAGGTTCTGACTTGACGCCCGAGGGCGCTTCATGGCTTGTGGGGATTGGAAAAGGGCCCCACAGGCCATCTCGATTTCGAAGGCCTCACCCTGCCAGGGGTGGGGCCTTTGGCTTTTCAGGGTCCTACTGCGGCGATCGTCTCCTGAATTGCCGGCTTTCGACTCGCTAAGGCGAGCCCGGCCGGAATAGCTCATGTCGGCCGGGCGGCACGGTTAAGTCAACGTCAGGGAATGATCAGCGCGACCATGCACGGCAGACTTCCGACCGTCGCCGACCTGCGCAGGGCCGGCCGCATCAGCAGCCACGAGATCGTCGCGGCGATCGACCTGTTCATGCGAGACTCAACGGCCGGCCCTTACCGCTTTGCCAGCGGCTACAGCCTCGACATCGCCGCGCTCGTTGCCTCGTCGATCAGCCCCGCCGAGGTCGCGAACCGAGCGGGTCCGCAGGAGAAGACGTTCCGCACCGCTGTCGCGGCGATCGTCATGGCGGCACATCCGACTCCACCGTGATCCGTTCGGGTTCGATGTCGAGGGCAAGAGGTTGAACAGCGCCCGGTGCACATCCCTTCACAGACCGTAAACATACAGACGATATCACAGACCTGTGAGCCTGGATTGGCGCAGGATCCGTGCGATGCCTCAGCTGCTGCAACGCTTCATCCTTGACGGGACCGGTGCCACCGCGATCGAGTACGGCATGATTGCTGCTCTGATCGCCGTCGTGATCATCGCCGCTCTCAGACTAGTGGGGTCGAGACTCGCCGCGAAGTTCACTGCCATCGCCGGCAACCTCAACTAATCGACGCAGCCGCCAGGCTTAACGAGTACGTTGCCCAACGGTACATTGAAAGGCGATGCACAAGCTTCCCCCTACCAGCCTATACCGGCTGCAGATGCTCGCTCAGACCGGCCCGCGCTTCTACCAGGTCAGCGTCTACATGCGGCGCCTGGAAACGCTGGGCTTGGTCATCGCCACCGGACGAACCGATCCGGCCGCCGACAGCGTCGAGTACAGCATCACCGATGCCGGGCAAGCCGAGTTGGTGGAGCGCTACGGGGCTGCTGCACCGTCCAGGAAGCCCGTCGAGTCATAGCACGGCCCCGCCCCGATCGGCTCACGGGGCGGGGCCAGCTCTGCGGCAGAGCCGATAAGCAACGCGGCTCAGGGGCAGGATGCGCGCAGCCAGTTATCGAGCCGTCGGCGAGTCGGCCCAAGAGACGTCCCGAACCGGGATCGTGTCCGATAAGCGCGCCAGACGTGAGTATCGAGAAAGGTCGATGATGAGTGAGGTGGACTGCGACTTCGAGCACTCTCCGCTATCCGGCCCCGTCACGCGGGATGGCGAGACGGTCGAGATCGAGATCTATCGCTTCCCAGGCTCGCCGGAGTGTTGGCGCATGGAGGTTGTGCACACCTCCGGCTGCATCCGATGGGACACCACTTTTGCGACCGATACGGATGCACGTGCCGCCTTCGAAGCGATGCTGGAGGCGGTTGGCATAGCGTCGTTCGTCGGCATTCGACCCAAGGCGTGGAACTGATTGCGGACCCGCAGCACCGGAGAAGCCGCTGCGACGAACCCATTTCTTACTCCGAACGCCCTCTGAAACGCTGGCACGCCACGGTGCGGTTGCAGTTCGATGAACTGGGCGGCATCGGTGCCGTATGATCCGGTCCGAACTTGTCGCCCGCATCGCGGAGCAGAACCCGCACCTCTACGCCAAGGATGTCGAGGCGGTGGTCGACGTCATCCTCGATCGCATCGCCGCCGCGCTGGCGGACGGCAACCGTGTCGAACTGCGCGACTTCGGCACGTTCGCTACGCGGGAGATGCGCCCCCGCATGGGTCGCAACCCGCGCACGGGCCAGAGCGTCGTCGTCGTGGCCAAGCGGAACGTCCAGTTCAAGCCGGGTAAGGCCATGCGGGCGCGGCTGAACCTCAGAGAAGGCGTTCGGGACCATGCTGTCCGCCACAATCATAGCTGCCCAGACACCGCTGTGATCCTTTGCCGCCCGGCTCCGCCCCGATCCGCATAGCGGCGAGGATGCGTCGAGCCTTCAGCTCATCCTCAGTGGATCTTGGTGCCCCGGGGCCGTTGGGGAACGCCCGCTTCCTCGCGCAGTGAAGCCGCGAGTTGGCAACCAAGCTCGTGTAGGAGGGCCTCGATCAGCGGACGGAGCCGAACCGACTTGCCCGCGTCCAAGCTGCGGATCAGCTCGCAGATCTCGATCGCTCGCTGAGCGATGCGGTCCAAGACAGCGCCCGGCGTCTCGTAGGTCGTGAGGAAACGTGACGGACCATCGATCTCTCCATCGGTCCGACTATCGGTCACGTCGATGACGATCCCACGCCCATGCATCCCACCGTTCGGGCCCCGCTCGTAGTGGCCACGGGCGAGTACCCAGCGCACGACGCCGGGCGTAGGCAGAATGCGGTGTTCCCACACGAACAAGCCGCCGTCCTCGCGCACGCTGCGGCGAAGCTCCGGGTCTTGGACGACGTCCTCGGGATGGAAGATCGACATGAGTTGCGCCCGTGAGATCCCCTCACTGGCCTCCGCGGCAGACAGTCCAAACATTTGAGCCATCACCGCATCGCATCGGACGCGATCCGTACCGACGTTCTCCTCCCACAAGCCGATGTTGAGCGTCGTCAGCGGTAGCGATGCGGGAGATAGCGTGTTCTGCGACGACCGACGCGGCATGAGCGAAGATGCCTTTCGTAATCTTGAGAAGCCGCATCACCACAACTTTTAGTGACGTTTCAATCGGAAAATCAATCATAAGATGGGAAAAACGCTAGGCCTATGATAGGTGGGTGCGGCAAAAACGACTGTCGAAGATATCTGCCTCCGTCAGTCGACACCATCTCTGTCAGTCGGTGCCATCAAAGTGGGGATCTCGCGCTTCCCGGGTCGGTATGCTGCGGCATGCAATTTTCTGAGCAACCTTGAGCAGGAGCGTTCGGCTTAGAGTCTTCATCTCCTGTGTGCCGTGCTCCTCGATAAGGCGATGAGCGGCGATGATTGCTTCGGCAACGGCATCCAGATCACGGCTAAGATCCACGATGTTTTCCTTCCACCCTAGGATAAAAAAATGTAATTTTTTTACATAAAGCTCTTTTACCGCTATCATTGTATATATTTTACTGTTCTACAACCTAATTTACAATGCTAAGGTGCATCTGTACCTGACCATACACGCTTGAGCGATGCGAGAAACCGCATGGATATGCCGACGCCGGATGCGCCCGCCACCGGTACCGATACTGATGATCACCCGATCCTTGTCCGGATCGCGGGGTTGCTCGACTGCGCCCCGGCCAGCTTCTACGAAGCCGCCCCGACGAGCCAGCCGAAAGACACCTCGCAGCTGATCCAGACGTGGCTCGCGATCAGTTCGCCGGAAGGTCGTGGCGCGGTGTTCGCGTTCGCCAGGGAGGTCCTACGCGCGGAAAAAATTAGGTCTTATGCCCTAAAAGATACGAACGCGGCACAGTGATCTGACGTCTAGCAGTATATGTAAAATATTTACATAACTCACTCGTCGTTTAAGTAGGTTGCTAAACTAAGGAAATCACAATAGCTCCAGCGCGTCGCTGGCTCGATCCGGGCGCTGGCGCTTGAGGGACGATATGCGCTCTTGCCCTCCGCGCGAGAGTCGTCGTGGCAGACCTCAGGCAGGCCGACCTGCGCAACCGCCTCTTGCGCGCACTCGCGCCGGAGGATTTCGCCGCACTGCTGCCCGCCCTGCGCCCCGGGGCAATGGCTCTCAAACAGGTGCTCATCTCGGCCAACACACCGGTCGAGACCGTCCACTTCGTGGAGGCGGGCATCGTCTCCGTCACCAGCGACGCGCCGAGCGGTCGCGTCGAGATCGGGCTGCTCGGGCGCGAGGCCGCAGTCGGCGTCCTCCCCATCCTACTCGAGGACGACCGCAGCCCGCACACGCACTTCGTGCAGATGGCCGGGCGCGTGCAGTCGATCGACGTGCACGCGCTGCGCGTGATGATGGAGGCGCGCCCCGCGCTTCGTCGTGTCCTGTGCCGATACGTCCGGGCCCAACATATTCAAACCGCCCAGACGGCCTTCGCAAACGCCAAGGGCAGCACGGCGATGCGTCTCGCCCGCTGGCTGTTGATGTGCCAGGACCGGAGCGACCGCGATGAGATCACGGTCACGCAAGAGTTCATGTCGCTGATGCTGGGCGTCGAGCGGCCTGGCGTGACGACCGCATTGCGAGCGTTGCAGCGAGATGAATTGGTCACCAAGCGCCGTGGCGTCGTCCAGATCATCGACCGCGACGGCCTGCTCGACCGCGCGGGGGACACCTACGGTCTAGCCGAGATCGAGTACGCCCGGCTGATCGAGGGGAATACCGCTCCGGAACTCTGATCCAGCTGTGCGACAGGCGTCATGTCGCTGGTTCATCCGCCAGTTCGCGTAGGCATTCCAGTGCTCGGCGCCGGCCATCGGCGGTCTTGATCCTGTCCCATAGCCGCAGGCACTGACCCACCTCGACGAAGCGTCCTGCGGCCTCATGGCCGGTAAAGAAGCTGTCCACCGGGATACCGAGGCAGGCAGCTATCACATGCAGCCTCACCATGGGGGCGCCTGTCAGATCGTCCATGCTCACCTCCCCTAGAGGCCGTGTGCGTCGTCAGCCTCAAACATGCGCCTCCCGGGACGGAATGTAAAAAGCTTACATTTTAGGGTCTTCGTAGGATCGCCCGCACATCCGCGTCGTGCTCGGGCTCGGGGATCCCCGGCAGCATGGCGGCTATCCGCTCGTGCAGCGCCAGCCATCGCCACATCAGGCGCAACAGCCGGTCATCAGCGAAGCCCTGGCCCCGCCGAACCTCGACGTTCATCCGAAGGTCGAGGAGCTGTAGTCGCGACACCCTGATCGACGCTGCGGTCTTCCGCGAATGGCTGGTCAGCATGGGCCGTCGCACGTCTTTCGAACACGTCGCGCACCTGTTCTGCGAGCTGTACCTGAAGCTGCAATCGGTGGGCTTGGCTGGCGATCACCGCTGCCCGCTGCCGATCACACAGACCGATCTCGCCGACGCGCTGGGTCTCACGCCCGTGCACATCAACCGCGTGCTGCAGGGGATGCGCGGCCGGACCCTGAGCACGCTCCGGCCACGTCTCTCCCTCCCCCGCAGAGGGGGGAGGGAGAGACGTGGAACCGTGGATACGACCCCCTACTTCACCAGCGCGTAGATATTCACGTCGAGATTGTCGTCGGTGCCGTCCTTGAGGTCGGTGGCGTATTCCTCGACGAAGCGGTCCTGCACCACGATGTCCTTGGCATCGAGGTAGGCGGTCAACGTCTCGTAGGTGCTGTCGATCGACTCGTAGGAGCCCCTATGGGCGAAGCGCAGCGCCTTGCCGGAGGGCGTCGTGCCGAAGCGCAGCCCGTCCGGCTCGGCGGGCACGGGGTTCGGCGCGGCCGCCACCGGGATCATCGCCTCGAACTCGAAGCCATCGTCGTCGGTGCGGGTGAAGACCGCGAGCGGCCGGCCCGCCGGCGCGACGCCGAGCTTGGCAAGATCCGCCTCGATCCGCGCGAAGGCCTGCTTGAGGTTTACGACCGCCTCCTCCCACTTCGTCTTGCCGGTGACGATGGCGGCCGGCTTGGCGGGCAGCGTCACTTCGTCGACATCGCCCGGCTCGCCGGGCTTGTCGATCAGGGTCGGGCGTGCGGGCGTCCCAACGGCGCTCTGACCGGCCGGCGGCGGCGCTACCGCCTGCTCGGGCGCCGGCGCCGGGCTCTTGCCCGGATCGGGCGCCGGGTTCGGAGCCGTGGTGGTCGGCAACGGGTTCGTCTGGGCCGGGGACGGTGCGGTCGAGGGTGGTGGAGCCGGCTGCTGGGCGGCCAGCGGGCCGACACCGAGCATGAGACCGACGGACAGGATTGCAAGCGGACGAAGGCGGATCACGATGGGCGCTCCGGACGGGGCCCAGCGGATGGTCCGGGCTTTCCACCACATAGGGTAGCGACGATCGGGATCGCCCGCGAGTGCGACGTGCATCAGTGCTGCGCAAGAGGGTCGCGCAGGAGGGTCGCGGATGCGGCGCATCTGCCACGACGGCAGGCCACTCGCGCCGACCCGTCGGTTTTGCCATATAGCCGGCCAACCCCTTCCAGCTGCGGGACCGCATGAGCGCACTCGCCCACAGACGCTTCCTGAAGATGCACGGCGCCGGCAACGCCATCGTGGTGCTGGACCTGCGCGGCGCGAGCGCGCGGGTCCAGCCCGGTGAGGCGCGGGCGATCGCCCAGGATCCCGCCTCGTCCTTCGATCAAATGATGGTGCTGCACGATCCCGTGAGCCCCGGCACGGACGCGTTCCTGCGGATCTACAACACCGACGGCTCGGAATCCGGTGCCTGCGGCAACGGCACGCGCTGCGTCGCCTATGCGATGCTCGACGATCCGGCCATGGCCCGCCCCGCCGAGGGGGGCCGGCTGACGCTGGAGACCCAGGCCGGCCTCCTCGGCGTGCGCCGGGTGTCGGAGCGCGCCTTCACGGTCGATATGGGCCGGCCGAAGCTTGCGTGGGACGAGATTCCCCTGTCGGAGCCGTTTCCCGATACGCGGCGGATCGAGTTGCAGATCGGGCCGATCGACGATCCGGTCCTGCACTCGCCGGCCGTGGTGAATATGGGCAACCCGCACGCGGTGTTCTTCGTCGAGGCCGACCCCGAGACCTTCGATCTCGGCCGGATCGGACCCATGCTGGAGAACCACCCGCTCTTTCCCGAGCGGGCCAACATCTCGATCGCCCAGGTGACGGACCGCGAGATGATCAAGCTGCGGGTCTGGGAACGCGGCGCCGGGCTGACGCTCGCCTGCGGCACCGCCGCCTGCGCGACCGTGGTGGCGGCCTCCCGGCTGCGGATGATCGGCCGGCAGGCGCAGGTCGCGCTGCCCGGCGGCGAATTGTTCGTGGAGTGGCGGGCTGACGACCACGTCCTGATGACCGGCCCCGTCGCCCTCGTGGCCGAGGGGACGCTCGCGCCGGAATTGTTCTCCGGCCTCGCCTGATGGGCGTCGAGACCCTCACCTTCGGCTGCCGGCTCAACATCGTGGAGTCGGAGGCCCTGCGGGTCCATGCCGGCGCCGACGGGCGCGACCGGATCGTGGTGAACACCTGCGCGGTCACCGCCGAGGCCGGTCGGCAGGCGCGCAAGGCGATCCGCCGGATCGCACGCGAGCAACCGGGGGCCGAGATCGTCGTCACCGGCTGCGGCGCCGAGGTCGAGACCGAACTTTACGCAGCCATGCCCGAGGTGGGGCGCCTCGTCGGCAACGGCGAGAAGCTGCGGCCGGAGGGCTGGTCGGCCGCGGGGACCGGGCCGGGGGCCGTCATGGCGGTGCGCGCGGCCGATACGACCCGGATCGCAGCCGTCGCCGGGCATACGCGGGCCTTCGTGCCGGTGCAGAATGGCTGCGATCACCGTTGCACCTTCTGCGTGATCCCGTTCGGCCGCGGCCCGTCGCGCTCGGTGCCGGTCGCCGCGGTGATCGCGCAGGTCGAGACGATCGTGGCGCATGGCGGCCGCGAGGTCGTGCTGACCGGCGTCGATCTCACGGCCTATGGCCGGGACCTGTCGGGTTCGTCCCTCTCCCTCGGTGCTCTGGTGCGGGCGATCCTCCGGGCGGTGCCGGACCTCGCGCGCCTGCGCCTGTCCTCGATCGATTCCGTGGAGGCGGACGCGGCCCTGCTGGCGGCTCTGGCCGAGGAGGAGCGGCTGATGCCGCACCTGCACCTGTCGCTTCAGGCCGGCGACGACCTGATCCTCAAGCGGATGAAGCGCCGGCACAGCCGCGCCGATGCGATCCGCTTCTGCGAGGCGGCGCGGCGGCTGCGCCCCGACCTCGTGTTCGGTGCGGACCTGATCGCGGGCTTCCCCACCGAGACCGAGGACCAGTTCGCGCGCTCCCTCGACCTCGTAGCCGCGTGCGGCCTGACGCATCTGCACGTCTTCCCGTACTCGCCCCGGCCCGGGACGCCGGCGGCCCGGATGCCGCCCGTGGCGCAAGGGGCGATCCGCGAGCGGGCGGCGCGGCTGCGGGAGGCGGGGGCGGAGGCGGTTCGGCGGCACCTCGACGCGCAGGTCGGGCGGGACCTGACCGTGCTCGCCGAGCGCGGCGGGATGGGACGCGCCGAGGATTTCACGCCGGTGCGGCTGGCGGCAGATACGGAGCCTGGCACCATGTGCGCGGTCGCCATCGCGGCTCATGACGGCGCACGGCTCATCGCGATCTGAAGGCCCATCGCGGCGACCGCCGCGGCGATGTGGGCCGGCGGCGGCGCCGTCACCGTGATGGCCTCACGTTTCGGATAGAGCGGGATCGACAACGTCCGCGCATGGAGATGCAGGGCGCTCCCGCGCGGAGCCGCCCCGTAGATCGCGTCGCCGAGGATCGGCCATCCGGAAGCCGCGCAATGCACGCGGAGCTGGTGGGTGCGGCCGGTGACCGGCTTCAGTTCGAGCCACGTGCGCCCGTCCGCTCGGCCGAGGACGCGCCAATGCGTCAGCGCGGGGTCGCCGGCGGGATCGGCCTTCATCCACCACGAGCGCGGATCGTCCGAGCGGCGGGCGAGCGGCAGGTCGATGCGTCCCGCCTCCTCGGCGGGGCTGCCCTCGACCAGAGCCCAGTAAGTCTTGTCCACCGCGCTGCCGGCGAAGAGCTTGCCCAGCCGGGCCAGCGCCTTGGCGTGGCGCCCGAGGGCAAGGCAGCCCGACGTGTCGCGGTCGAGCCGGTGCGCGGCCTCGGGCCGGCGCGGCAGGCCGAACCGCAGGGCGTCGAGATGGTCGGTCAGCGTCTCGCCGCCGCGCGGGCCGGGATGAACCGGAAGACCCGGCGGCTTGTCGATGACGAGCAGAAGGGCATCGCGGTAGAGCAGGCGCGCGCCTATGTCGAAGGCGTTGGACATCGGGATCGGCTAGAGGGTTGATCCCGGATCGGCAAGGTAGGGCGAGGACGCGACGACATGGCGAGCGAGGAGAAGCCCGGCTGGTTCGGACGCCTGTTCGGGCGGAAGGGCCACGACGCGGCCGAGGAGAAGCCCCAGGACACCACGGAGCCGACGTCCGAGGAGAAGCCCGAGGCGGACCTCCCCGCGGAGGCGGCCTCGCCCTCCGAAGGCCAGCCCGACTTCGCCACCGGGGCGGAGGATGTCGCGACCATTCCGCTGCCGCCGGAGGAGACCGGGGAGCCGGTCGCCGACGTCGTCGAGGGAGCGGACCTCCTGCCGATCGAAGGCGAGCCGGAGCGTCCGCCCGCCGGTACGGCCGGCGACGATCCGGCCCATGGCGCCGACCCGGTCGACACGGGGGATGCGAACCGCGAACCGGTGATCGCGCCGCAGCCCGACATCCAACCGGTCGATTCCGCGGCGGCTTTGGCCCACGATGCCGGCGCCGGACCGGACCGCGAGCCGGAAGCCAAGGGGTGGTGGACCCGCCTCACGTCCGGGATGAAGCGGACCTCCTCGGCGTTGTCCGAGCGGGTGACGGGCCTGTTCACCAAGCGCAAGCTCGACGCCACGACCCTGGAAGACCTGGAGGACGCCCTGATCCAGGCCGATTTCGGCCTGGAGACCGCGATGCGGATCTCGGAAGCCGTGGGCAAGGGCCGCTACGAGAAGGGCATCTCGCCCGACGAGGTGCGGGCGATCCTGGCCACCGAGGTGGAGCGGGCGCTCGAACCCGTGGCGGTGCCGCTGGCAATCGATGCCGGGAACAAGCCGTTCGTGATCCTCACCGTCGGGGTGAACGGTGCCGGCAAGACCACCACGCTCGGCAAGCTCGCCTCGAAGCTGCGGGCGGAGGGCCGCACCGTGATGCTGGCGGCGGGCGACACGTTCCGGGCGGCGGCGATCGACCAGCTCAAGGTCTGGGGCGCGCGCACCGGCACGCCGGTGGTGAGCGGCGCTCAAGGGGCGGACGCGGCCGGCCTCGCCTTCGATGCGCTGAAGCAGGCCCAGGCCGCCGGGACCGACGTGCTGCTGATCGACACCGCCGGCCGGCTCCAGAACAAGACCGGGTTGATGGCCGAGCTGGAAAAGATCGTGCGCGTCCTGCGCAAGCAGGATCCGGACGCCCCGCACGCCACGCTCCTCGTCCTCGACGCGACGGTCGGCCAGAACGCGATCAGCCAAGTGGAGCTGTTCTCGCAGGCGGCGCCGGTCTCGGGACTCGTGATGACGAAGCTCGACGGCACCGCCCGGGGCGGCATCCTGGTGGCGCTGGCGGCCAAGTTCGGCCTGCCGGTGCATTTCATCGGCGTCGGCGAGGGCGTGGAGGATCTGGAGCCCTTCGCGGCCCGGGATTTCGCCCGGGCGATCGCCGGGTTGGAGAAGGATTAGGTCGCGGCCCGCAGGACATCAGCCGGCCGGACACCGCCGCTACGCTGGGACCCGCGTCAGTCCCGGGCGAGCTGCGCCCGGCCGATCGCGAAGACCCGCCCGTCGCCGAGGAGGTGCGCGTTGAAGCCCTTCGGGAACAGCCCCTCGATCGCCTTGTCGCGGACGTTCAGGCCGCCAGCATAGGCGCCGAAGGCGGGCATCACGAGGCGGCTGCCGTCGGTGACGAAGCAGCGGCGACGCACCGCCCGGCCGCGCATCGCGACCTTGCCGCAGGGATGAAGGTGGCCGGCGATCTCGCCGGGCGCCGCCCCGGGGCTCGGCTCGTGGCGCAGGAGGAGGCCACCGAGCGTCAGCGCGTCGGCGTAGCGGCCGCCGACGCCCTCGCTGACCGCGGCGTCGTGGTTCCCGGCGATCCAGACCCAGTCCCGGCCGTCCTGCAGCGCCGCCACCATGGCGCGGTCGCCCGGCTCCATGCGCTCGGGCCCCCGCGCATCGTGGAACGAATCGCCCAGCGCGACCACCCGGGCGGGATCGTGGCGGATCACCGCCTCGTGCAGGCAGGCCAGGGTCTCGCGGGTGTCGTAGGGCGGCAGGAACTGGCCGGACCGGACCGCATAGGAGGAGCCCTTCTCCAGATGGAGATCGGACACGATCAGCGTCCGGTGGTCCGGCAGCCAGAGGCCGCCGCACAGGTCGAGCACCAGGGTCTCGCCCGCGAGCTGAAGGGTCGGGTGCTTGGAAGTCTTCTCGAGTCTCAGGCCGGCCGCCAAGATCGCATCCTCGTCGTCGGGGGAGGGCGGATCGACGGTCAGGACAGGGCCTCTTGAAGAAGCTCCGCCTCGGCCTCGGCCAGGATCTCGTCGGCGCCCTCGCCGTAGACCCGCTCGCGCCCGATCTCGAGCATCACGGATACGGAGAGCGGCGAGACCCGGTCGAGAGACCTGTGGATGATTCGCCCCTGGATGCGCTCTAGCATCATGCCGAGGCGCCTCACGTCGAGGAGTCCGGTTGCCGCATCCTGCCGCGCCGCCCGCAGCAGCAGGTGGTCGGGCTGGTGCTTGCGCAGCACGTCGTAGATCAGATCGGTCGAGATCGTGACCTGCCGGCCGGATTTTTTTTGTCCCGGATGATGGCGCTCGATCAGCCCGGCAATCACCGCGCATTGCCGGAAGGTGCGCTTCATCATCGCCGATTCGTCGAGCCAGGCCTCCAGATCGTCGCCCAGCATGTCGACCGCGAACAGGTCGCCGATGAAGTCCGGATCGAGGGCGGCACGCTCGGCGACGTCGCGGGTCGTCCAGATCGCGATGCCGTAATCGTTGGCCGCGAAACCGAGCGGCCGCAGGCCATCGCGCTCCAGCCTGCGGGTCAGCAGCATGCCGAGCGTCTGGTGGGCGAGACGGCCCTCGAACGGGAAGGCGGTCAGGTAGTGGCGCTTGCCCCGCGGAAACGTCTCGACCAGCAGGTCGCGCTCGCCCGGCAGGACCGAGCGGCGGCGCTGCTGCTGCAGGTACGCGCCGATCTGCTCCGGAAGCCGGTCCCATTCGAACGGATCGGCGATCAGCGCCCGGACCCGCGCGGCCAGGGAGGTCGAGAGCGGGAACTTCGAGCCGGCATAGGACGGGATCGCCGGATCGGTGTCGGGCGGGGCGCGGGTCACGAGGCACTCATCCTCGGCGAGTCCCTCGAAGCGCAGGGTCTCGCCCGCGAACAGGAAGGTGTCGCCGACGGTGAGCGTCTCGGCGAACTCGTCCTCGATCTCGCCGAGCACCCGGCCGCTCTTGGGCAGGACCGTGCCGGGTTTTCCGCGCAAGGTACGCCCCAGACGGACACGTACCCGCGCCGCCTCGACGATCGTCCCGACATTCATCCGATAGGCCTGCGCGGTCCGGGCATCGCGCACCCGCCAGAGCCCGTCGGGCCCCCGCAGGATCTTGGCGAAGCGCTCGTAGGCGCGCAGCGCGTAGCCGCCGGTGGCGACGTAATCGACCACCTGCTCGAAGGATTCCCAGGTGAGGTCCGCATAGGGTGCCGCCGAGACGATCTCGTCGTAGAAGTCGAGGGGGTCGAAGGCGTCCGCGCAAGCCATGCCGAGGACGTGCTGGGCGAGCACGTCGAGGGCGCCCAGACGGGCATCGGGGGTGTCCTGCGCGGCCTCCTCCACGGCGTTGAGCGCCGCCTGACATTCCAGCATCTCGAAGCGATTGCCGGGGACGAGATAGGCCTTCGATGGCTCGTCCATCCGGTGGTTGGCGCGGCCGATCCGCTGCATGATCCGGCTCGCGCCCTTCGGCGCGCCGACATTGACCACGAGATCCACGTCCCCCCAGTCGATGCCGAGGTCGAGGGTCGCGGTGCAGACGATCGCGCGCAGCTGCCCCGCCGCCATGGCGGCCTCGACCCGGCGGCGCTGCTGCGCGTCGAGCGAACCGTGGTGGATCGCGATCGGCAGCGCATCCTCGTTGAGCCGCCACAGCTCCCGGAACGTGTACTCGGCCTGGAGGCGCGTGTTCACGAAGACCAGCGTGGTGCGGTGCTCCTTGATCAGCGCATAGATCGCCGGCATCGAGTGCCAGGCGGTGTGGCCGGAGATCGGCAGCGCCCGGCCGAGGTCGAGCATGCGCAGATCCGCCTTGGCGCCGCCCGCCACGGTGACGAGGTCGGCCATGGGGGGCGCCCCTCTCTCTCCCCCCTCTGCGGGGGAGGGTGGGCCGGCCGTAAGGCCGGGTCGGGAGAGGGGAGCGCGGCTTCCGGACGAGATGCGACCAGTATGCAGGCCGGCGCTTTCTCCTGAATCGTCGCGCTGCCCCTCTCCCCCCCTGCTGCGCAGGGTACCCTCCCCCGCGGAGGGGGGAGGGAGGGGCTGGTTCTGCGGCACCAGATACTTCCGCAATTCATCCGGCTCGCGCACCGTCGCGGAGAGCCCGACCGCCGCGAGTCCCGGGCTCAGCCGGTGCAGCCGGGCCATCGCCAGCGACAGCAGATCGCCGCGCTTCGACGTCACGAGCGCGTGCAATTCGTCCAGCACCACGCAGCGTAACCCCGAAAAGAACTCAGCCGCCTCGCGATGGGCAATCAGCAGCGCCAGCTGCTCGGGCGTGGTCAGCAGGATGTCGGGCGGCCGGCTGATCTGACGGGTGCGCTTGTGGGCCGGCGTGTCGCCGGTGCGGGTCTCGACGCGCACCGGTAGATCCATCTCGGCGATCGGCGCATCGAGGTTGCGGGCGATGTCGACCGCCAGCGCCTTCAGCGGCGAGACGTAGAGGGTGTGGAGCCCCTTGGGCTTCAACGTCTGCGGCCTGCGTTCCGCGAGGGCGACGAGGCTCGGCAGGAACCCCGCGAGCGTCTTGCCGGCCCCGGTCGGCGCCACCAGCAGGGCCGAGCGGCCGGCCCCGGCGATCCGCAGGAGATCGAGCTGGTGCGGCCGGGGGGCCCAGCCGCGCGCGGAAAACCACGCCCGGAACCGCTCCGGCAGGATCTCCGCCGGGTCGCTCAGGCGAGCGCCATCAGGAAGCGGTCGATCAACTCCAGGGCCTGCTCACTGATCGGGCTCGGATAGCGGGCGAAGACGTGGCAGCCGCCGGGATAGATCGCCGTGTGGCCGCCATTCCCCGCCGCCGCCCAGCGCGCCGACATGTACAGCGTATCGTCAAGCAGAGGATCCCTGGTGCCGATCGTGAACAAAGCGGGCGGGAGTCCCTTCAGCTCGGCATAGATCGGCGACACGTCCGGCCGGCGGCGGTCGATCCCCTCGCGGACATAATCATCGGCGAACCGCGTCAGGTCGCGGGTGTTCACGACCAAGCGCTCCTCGCCCCAGTTGCGCACCGAGGGGGTGAGACCGAGGTCGAAGAACCCGGCATTGAGGTTGGCGCCACGGAAGGCCCGCGTCAGGTTGTGCTTGTCGCGCAGCCGCAGCAGCACCATCACGGCGAGCTGAGCGCCCACCGATTCACCCCCGATGGTCAGGGCGTTGATGCCGAATTCGGCCTTGCCGGGCCCGGCAAGCCAGAGAGCCGCCGCCTCGCAGTCGAGGAGGGCGGCCGGGTAGGGATGCTCGGGGGCCAAACGGTATTCCACCGACAGCGCGACGAACCCGCAGGCATCGGCGATCCGCTCCAGCCAGGGATCCTGCTCGTCGGCCGCACCCCAGACCCAGCCGCCCCGGTGGATGTGCAGGTAGGCCCCGCGCAGCTTGGTGCCCGCCTTGGGTTTGATCACGCGGATCTTGAGCGGACCGCCGGGCCCGTCGATCGTCAGCCACTCGGCTCGGGCGCTCTGCGGCATCGCGGGCGCGGCCTTCGTACCGGCCCGACGGCGCGCGCGCACCTCCGCGATCGACAGCGACCAGGGATCGGGCAAGGCCGCGTGGGCGGCCACGATCTCGGCATTCAGCCGGGTGATCTCGGGATCGATCGTCGCCGGGTCGAACAGGGCGTGGTCGATCATCGTGCGTCTGGTCCCGTCGGCACTTCAAACCCCTCGGCAACGTACAGACCCGGGAGGTTTTCCCACGGCCTTCGTAACACACGCCGGGCATTCCTCGGACGCGCCTCCCGCCGCGCCGGACATCTTGGCGAGGTGATCGCCACTTGCCATGTCGAGAGCGCGGGAGAAATTAGCCAACGCTCGATCGCCCAACGGGTTTCGATGCGGTGTGACGTCCTGGCCACGGTTCCGCCCGCTTCATCGCCGATCGAACGGCACAGAGTTTCACGAGGACACGATGCTCGTCGATCATCAGCGGCACCGGCGGGACGACACACACCACACGGTGCCGCCGGGCGCCTACGGGCCGGATTCCCATCGCCCCCGGGACTCGACGCTCCGGCGCTTCCTCGGCGGCTCGCCCGCCGGCGTGATGGCGCGCCTGCTGTTCCTGTCGATCCTGGTCGGCGCCTTCATGTCGATGCTCGGCGTGACCCCGGGGCGCCTGTTCTGGCACCTCTATGACTCGACCCGGGCGCTGCTGGAGGTCGGCCTTGCCTCGCTGCACGATTTCGGCGGCTGGATCGTCGCGGGGGCGATCGTGGTCGTGCCGCTCTGGTTGATCGCGCGGCTCTTCGCCGTCTCGCGCTGACCGGCAGCCCACGCGTCGGCGCGCGTTCAAGATGGTTTGCGTCCGCGTGGGTTCACGAATCGTTCGTGCCCGCTAAGCTTGCGGCATGACGACCGTGATCCCGCGCCTCGACCGACCGACGCATCGCCGGGTGCTGGCTCTCGCCCTGCCGATGACGCTCGCCAACGTCACGACGCCGATGCTCGGCTTCGTGGGTGCGGCGGTGATCGGCCGGCTGGGCGACGCGGCCCTGCTCGGGGCCGTCGCGCTCGGCGCGGTGATCTTCGACGCGATTTTCTGGTCCTTCGGCACCCTGCGCATGGCGACCGCCGGGCTGACCGCGCAGGCGGTCGGCGCCCGAGATGACCGGGAGGTCGACCGGATCCTGGCCCGGACGCTGGCGGCGGGTGGACTGATCGGCCTCGTCCTCGTGACCCTGCAGGGCTTGGTCGGGCCGATCGCCTTCGCGATCAGCGGGGCGAGCGACGCGGTGCGCGCCGGGCTCGCCACCTATTTCCACATCCGCATCCTGTCGGCACCCTTCGTGCTGGCGAATTACGGGGTGCTCGGCTCGGTGCTGGGCCGCGGCCGGACCGATCTCGGCCTGCTGCTCCAGGTGGCGATCAACCTGATCCATATCGGGCTGACGCTCGCCCTGGTCCTGGGCTTCGGTTTGGGGCTAGCCGGGGCGGCGCTGGCCACGGTCTGCGCGGAAGCGCTGGGATTCGGGCTGGGGCTGGTCGTCCTGGGGCGGCTGGGCTCGCATCCGTTCCGGGTGCGCCTGCGCGACCTGCGCGACGCCGCAGCCCTGCGCCGGACGCTGAGTGTCAACGTCGACGTGATCCTGCGGACGCTCGCGCTGATCACCGCCATCGTCCTGTTCTCGGCACTCGGGGCCCGGCAGGGCGACGTGGTGCTGGCGGCCAATTCGGTGCTGTGGAATCTCTTCCTGATCTGCGGCTTCTTCCTCGACGGCTTCGCCACCGCGGCCCAGACGCTGTGCGGGCGCGCGGTGGGCGCCCGGGACGAAGAGGCGTTCCGCGCCTCGGCCGCTTTGAGCCTGCGCTGGTGCCTCGGTTTCGGGCTCGGGGTGAGCCTGCTGTCGCTGGTCGGCGGCCCCGCCTTCATCGACTTCGTCACGACGAACGCGCCGGTACGCGAGACCGCGCGGGCCTATCTGCTCCTGGCCGCTCTGGCCCCGCTCGCGGCCGCGGCGCCGTTTGCCTATGACGGGATCTATATCGGGGCGACCTGGACGCGGGCGATGCGCAACCTGATGCTGTGCGCCCTGGCTGTCTACGTCGCGACGCTGGCGCTGGTGCAAGCGCTCGGCCTCGGCAATTTCGGGCTGTGGCTCGCCTTCGTGGCGTTCCTGGGCGCCCGCGGGTTTGGTCAGGCCGTCGCGTACTCGGCGCTCGCCCGCGCCACATTCACGTCCGGTATCCCGCAATCCCTTCGGAATGCAGCCTGAGGCGCCGGGGGCGGGTTAGGTCGACCGTCGCACCGCCCTGTCAGCGCGGGTCCTTCCACGTGGTGGCGACGGCGGCGGGCGCCTCCGCCGCTGCGGATCTTTTCACGGAAGGCGCCTCCCGCGGCACCGCGGCCTCCGCCGGGCGCGGGAGGGGCCGCCGCGAAGCCGCATCGCGGTAGCGGCGGCCGCGCCGCACGCGGCGGTGCCGCCGTTCCGTCGAATGACCGACGAAGCCACCGACCACGGCCCCCGCGACGGCACCGATCGGTCCGCCGACCAGAGCGCCCGCGACGGCCCCGGAGCCGACCCCGAGCGTCGTCCGGCTCTGCGCGCCGGCCGGTCCAGGCACGGCGAGTGCGCCGACCAGAACGAAGGCGGCCAGAACTTTGCGCATGTCAGAGATTCCACAGTCCGAGATTTGAATACGGGCCGCTTTTAATCGTCTGAACATGACCAAACCGCGGCTTCGACTCTCGAAGATTGAGGCTGGTGTCAAACCACGGCGGAACTCACGAAACCGTACCTCTGGGGGTGTGGCGCGCCGCGCGACGTGCTTTAGGGTGCGCTGCAACGACGACGGGCCGCGCGAGCGGCCGCATGCGGGAGAAGCCCATGGCCCTGACGACCGACCTGCGCCTGCGCCGGAGCGTGCTCTACATGCCCGGCTCGAACCAGCGGGCGCTCGACAAGGCGAAGACGCTGCCGGTGGACAGCATCATCCTCGATCTCGAGGATGCGGTCGGCCCGGAGGAGAAGGAACTCGCCCGCACGCAGGTCTGCGCGGCGGTCAAGGGCGGGGAATACGGCAGCCGGGAGCTCGTGATCCGGGTCAACGCGCCGCAGACACCCTGGGGCGAGGCGGATCTCCATGCCGCCATCGAGGCCAAGCCCGACGCGATCCTGATGCCCAAGGTCTCGTCACCAGCCGTGCTGGAGAGCATCGCCGACCGGTTGGAATCCCTCGATGCACCGGAGAACCTCGCGATCTGGGCGATGATCGAGACGCCGGCCTCGATCCTGAACATCCAGGAGATCGCCCGGGCCAAGCGCGACCCGCGCAATCGCCTGACCTGCCTCGTGCTCGGCACCAATGACCTCGCCAAGGACACCTGGGCGAAGATCGTGCCCGGCCGCGTGCCGATGCTGCCCTGGATGATGATGGCTTTGGCCGCTGCCCGGGCCGAGGGCCTGGCGATCCTCGACGGTGTCTACAACGACATCGCCGACACCGAGGGCTGCCGCGAGGAATGCCGTCAGGCCCGAGACCTCGGCTTCGACGGCAAAACCCTGATCCACCCGACGCAGCTGGAGCCCGCCAACACCTCGTTCGCACCGACCGAGGAGGAGGTGCGCCGGGCCAAGCTCGTGATCGAGGCGTTCGAGCGGCCGGAATACGCCAAGCGCGGCGCGATCAAGCTGGAGGGCCGGCTCTACGAACGGCAGCACCTCGGCGTGAACCGTCGGGCGGTGACCTGGGCGGAGGCCATCAAGGCGAAAGGGTTCTGAGGGGCGGGCGGACGGACGTGTTTCGTTCGCTGCGCCAGCGAAAGCCACAGTCCCCCCTCGCCCCGCTTGCGGGGAGAGGGATGCGGCGACCCTGTCGTCGGCGCATCGAGGCGGCAGCCGAAGGTGAGGGGGCGATTCTGGAGGAGTCTCGTCCTAAATCGCCCCCTCACCGCCGCTGCGGCTTCGCCGCCGCTTCCCGCACGGACGACGAGGTCCATGCGGGCCTCTCCCCGCGCGGGGAGAGGGATTCGCCGGCTGAAAATCCCGACCCTCAAACAGACACCACCGTAAATCGCGTCCGCTGCGTCCGCGCATCCCGGGCCGTGACGGCGATGTGGCCGCCTTCCTCAAGCCCGGCCAGCGCCCGCAGCACGAGCGCGTGCTCCACCCCGAAAGTGCGCGCAAAGGCGCGGCTGTCGCCCGGCAAGCCGACTTCCAGCGACGCAAGAAGGCCAGCCTCGAGAGGCGGCAGCGTTGGGTGGGCCGCCGATACCCGGTCGAGGGCCGCGACGAACGCCGCTTCCTCGGGCGATGTGCTCACGCCGCCGCGCGCGCCTCAAGCGTCACCAGCACCGACTTGGAGGTCGGCGTGTCGCTCTTCTCGCCGAAGGTCGAGAGCGGCACGAGCACGTTCAGCTCCGGATAATAACCTGCCAGCGCACCACGGGGCATGTCGAACGGCACGAGGCGGAAATCCTCCGCGCGCCGGGTGATGCCGTCATCGTGCGTCCCGACGATGTCGACGCGCTCGCCGAGCCGGTCGCGGATCTCCACGAGGTCGTCGGGGTGGGCGAACACCACGCGGCGCTCGCCGTAGACGCCTCGGTATCGATCATCCAGGCCGTAGATCGTGGTGTTGTACTGGTCGTGGCTGCGGAAGGTCTGCAGCACGAAGGTGTCGTTCGTCTTCCGCGCGGCCTGATGCTCGGTCTCGTCCGGCAGGGCATCGGCGGAGAAATTGGCCCGGCCCGTGGCGGTCTCGAACACCCGCTCGGCCGCGAGGTTGCGGAGCTTGAAGCCGCGCGGCTTGCGAACCCGGCTGTTGTAATCCGAGAAGCCGGGGATCGTGGCGGCGATCGCCGCGCGGATCCGGTCGTAATCGGCCGCGAAACCGGGCCAATCGATCGTTGCGGTACCGACCGTCGCCGCAGCGATCCCGGCGATGATCGCGATCTCCGAGCGCAGCTCCTTCGAGGCCGGCTTGTTGATGCCGCCCGAGCCGTGAACCATGCTCATCGAATCCTCGACGGTCACGATCTGGGTCTTGCCCTCCGCGTTCCGGTCGATCTCGGTACGGCCGAGGCAGGGCAGCAGGTAGCCGACCGCGCCCGGCACGAGATGGCCGTGGTTGAGCTTCGTGGCGATGTGCACGGTGAGCCGGCATGAGGCCAGAGCCTGCGCCACCACCGGGGTATCGGGGGTCGCCCGCAAAAAGTTACCGCCGAGCCCGATGAAGGCCTTGGACGTGCCGTCCCGCATGGCCCGGATCGCCGCCAGCACGTTGTGGCCGTGCCGGCGCGGCATGGCGACCCCGAAATGCCGCTCCAGCGCATCGAGGAAGTCCGCCGGTGGCCGCTCGTTGATGCCGACCGTCCGATCGCCCTGCACGTTGGAATGGCCGCGCACCGGGCAGAGCCCCGCACCGGGTCGGCCGATATGGCCGCGCAGGAACAGGAGGTTGGCGATCTCGCGGATCGTCGCCACCGAGTGCCGGTGCTGGGTCACGCCCATGGCCCAGGTCGCGATGACCCGCTGAGCCCCGAGATAGACATCCGCCATCGCGGCGATCTCGTCCATCGTGAGGCCCGACTGGTCGAGGATCGCCTCCCAGGCGGTCGCCTCGACGGCGGCGCGGTAGGCGTCGAGCCCCGCGGTGTGGTGCTCAAGGAACGCCCGGTCGAGGAGCGAGGGCCGGCCGGCCGCCAGCGCCTCGGCGTCGCGGTCGAACACGATCTTGGCGATGCCCCGGAACGCCGCCATGTCGCCGCCGGAGCGCGGCTGCAGGTAGTGACTGGCGATCGCGCCGCTCGAACCGCGCAGCATCTCGACGGTGTTCTGCGGGTCGGCGAAACGCTCCAGCCCGCGCTCGCGCACCGGGTTCAGCACCACGATCTCGGCGCCGCGCTCGGCCGCCCGGCGCAGGTCGCCGAGCATGCGCGGATGGTTGGTGCCGGGATTCTGGCCGACGCAGAAGATCGCGTCCGCCTTCTCGAAATCCTCCAGCAGCACCGTGCCCTTGCCGATGCCGATCGCATCGACGAGGGCCACGCCGCTGGCCTCGTGGCACATGTTGGAGCAGTCGGGGAAGTTGTTGGTCCCGTAGGCGCGGGCGAAGAGCTGGTAGATGTAGGCGGCCTCGTTCGAGGCGCGGCCCGAGGTGTAGAACTCGGCCTGATCCGGGTGATCGAGCCCGCGGAGTTCCGCGCCGATCTCCGCGAAGGCCTCGTCCCAGCTCACCGGCAGGTAGCGGTCGCTTGCCGCGTCGTAACGCAGCGGGTGCGTGAGGCGACCCTCGCCCTCAAGGGCGTAGTCGCTCCAGGTCCGCAGCTCGGTGAGCGTGTGCTTGGCGAAGAAGGACGGCGGCGTGCGCTTGTCGGTCGCCTCCCAGGAGACGGCCTTCACGCCGTTCTCGCAGAACTCGAACGACGAGCCGTGCTCCGGGTCACCCCAGGCGCAGCCGGGGCAATCGAACCCGTCGGGCTGGTTCGCCTTCAGCAGGGCGCGGGCGCCCGTCAGGGGCGCGCGGCTGCTGAGCAGATGCTTGCCGCAGCTCTTCAGAGCACCCCAGCCGCCGGCGGCGGAGGAGCGCTTGGAAGACCCTTTAGACTGGGCCATGAACCGTCCTGAAATTGATGACACGAGCAATCTCGCAACCGCGAGATAAGCGTGTCTGCGCCGCCCTCACAATGGCGTGCGGGCGCAGGCCCCTCATGCACGGGGCACAGGCTAAACGCCCGTTGTGCAAAGTGTTTCTAAGGAATGATCCAGGGTATCTACGCGGCGCGGGCGAGATCCCCCGCATCACGCCCGACCAGCGCGTCGAGTCGCGTCACGCCCGCCCGGTCCATCCGCTCCCGCAGCCCCGCCTTGATGCGCCCGATCAATCCCGGCCCGTCATACACCAGGGCCGAGTAGAGCTGCACGAGGCTCGCGCCGGCCAGGATCTTGGTCCAGGCGGCCTCGGCCGAGTCGACGCCGCCGACGCCGATCAGCGGCAGGTCTGTGCCGAGTCGCAGCCGCGCCTGGGCCAGCATCCGCGTCGCCGGCCCGAACAGGGGCCGGCCGGACAGCCCGCCGGTCTCCCGGGCGAGCCCCTGGTCGACGAGGCACGCAGGGCGCGCCACCGTGGTGTTCGAGACGACGAGCGCCTGCACGCCCCGGCGCCGGGCGGTGGCGCAGACGGCATCGAGGGCGTCCAGCGCCATGTCGGGGGCGATCTTCAGCAGGATCGCCGCGGACGCACCGGTCGCGTCCCGGGCCTCGACCGTGCGGGCGAGCAGATCGTCCAGGAACGCCTCGCCCTGAAGATCGCGCAGGCCTGGCGTATTCGGCGAGGACACGTTGACGGTGACGAAGTCGATCAGGGGCGCCAGGGTGGATGTGCACGCCGCGTAATCGGCCAGGCGATCGGCCGACTCCTTGTTGGCCCCGATATTGACGCCGACGATGCCGGGCCGACCGGCCCGGGCGCGCAGGCGGGCGGCCACGACCGCCAGCCCCTCGCTGTTCAAGCCGTAGCGGTTGATCACCGCGCGGTCGGCGGTGAGACGGAAGACCCGCGGCTGCGGATTGCCGGGCTGAGGCTGCGGCACGACGCCGCCGACCTCCACGAAGCCGAATCCCAAGCCGAGCAGCGCGTCCGGCACACGCGCGCCCTTGTCGAAGCCGGCCGCGAGCCCGACCGGATTGGGAAACCGGCGACCGAGGAGTTCGACGGCCAGCCGTGGATCGTCGTCGGGCCGGCGTCCGGCCGGCATGAGCGCCAGGGCGCGCAGGGTCAGATCGTGCGCGCGCTCCGCGTCGAGGCGGTGGAGCAGCGGCCGGACGAGCGGAAAGACCGTGCCGATCATGCCGGCAGGAGCCCGGCCGGGAACACGTGCCGGCCTTCCGCATCGAGGGGCAGCGCGTCTACCGACGTCACGGCATTGAGGGAGAGCGGGCCATAGAGATGCGGGAACAGATCGCCGCCCCGCGACGGCTCGTGGCGCAGGGCGTCGCCGAGGGCTTCCGCGTCGACGGCGATCAGGAGCAGATCGGCCTGCCCGGCGAAGTGGCGGGCCGCCGTCTCGGCCGCCTGGGCCGCGGTCGAGAAGTGGATGAAGCCGTCCTGACGGTCGATCGGGGCGCCCTCGAACCGCCCCGCGGCCTCGGCCTCCTGCCACAGATCACGCGGACAGATCTTATAGATGAGCGCCATCGAAGCTCCCCGAACCGTGGCGTGGATAGAGGTGCCGCCGACCTGCGGCAACACCGAGACGCCCCGCGATTCGAGGAGCGATTGCAATCTGCCGCCTATAGTTCTACTTTCCTACGACTAGGCGGCGCGTCATAGAGCAACGTCCGGGCCGGGATATCAGGCCGCGGCCGCGGCAGGTCTGATGTTTCCGTGCGTAACCGCGGGGTGCCGACCCTGCCCGGCGGGATATCGTCTTCGTGCCCCTACGACGGCCAGCCTCAAGCTGGCAGGATGGAGGCGCCGGCCCGCTCACGGTGAAGCCTTCGAGTCCGCCATGCTGTCGCACGAGCAGATCTGGAACGCCATCGACCGGCTCGCCGAACGGCACGGTTATTCGGCCTCGGGCCTTGCCCGCCGCGCCGGACTCGATGCGACGAGCTTCAACCGCTCCAAGCGTGTCGGTGCGGACGGGCGCAAGCGCTGGCCCTCGACGGAATCGGTCTCGAAGGTGCTGGCCGCCACCGGCTCCAGCCTGGACGAGTTCCTCCGGCTGATCGAGGCGCGGGAGATACCGGCCCGCACCATGGTCCCGCTGATCGGTCTGACCCAGGCCGGCGCCGGCCGCCTGTTCACCGACGAGGGCATGCCCACCGGCGGCGCGGGCTGGGAGGAGATCGAGTTCCCGGATCTCGGCGAGGAGCGTGCCTTCGCACTCGAGATCCAGGGCGATTCGATGATGCCCCTGTTCCGCGACGGCGACGTGCTGATCGTCTCGCCGACCGCAAGCGTGCGCAAGGGCGACCGCGTCGTGGTCCGGCTGCACGGGGGCGAGGTGCTGGCCAAGGAACTGAGGCGGCGCACGGCCCGGACCGTGGAGCTTGCCTCTCTGAACCCCGAGCACGCGGATCGGGTCCTGAATCTCGGCGAGGTCGCCTGGATGGCGCGGGTGATGTGGGTGCGGCAGTAGAGACCTTCGGCTCGACCGAAGGCCCCGATCGTCACAGACGGCTTGGCCGCGGCGGCGTTCGCCGTTATCGCTGGCCCGTCGCGGGCCTCCCGCATCCGCTGAGCGCGAACGCAGCATGGCGCAACCCGGGACGGATCCCCACGCGGAGGCGCTGTCGCCCGAGACACGTGCGCTCTTCGACGCCCTGCCGACGCCGAGCCTGCTGCTCGATGCACAGGGCCGCATCCGTCACGCCAACCCCGCCCTCGAACGCCTGACCGCGCAGCCGGCGGAGGCGCTCGTCCGGCAGGGGCTCGACCTCATCAAGGCCCCGCACGCTCAGACGCCGCACACACCTGATCCCGCCCGCAACGGCGCGCAGGAATTCCCGGCGGCGCGGGCGGACGGGACGAGTTTCTGGGCCTGCCTGACCACGGTACCGCTGCCCGGCACCCCGTTCCGGATCGGCCAGATCCTCGACATCACGACGCGCCGCGAGGCGGAGGGTGCGCTCGCCCTGTCCCGGCAGCGCGAGGCGCTGGGGCTCCTGACCAACAGCGTCGCCCACGAGTTCAACAACTTCCTCCAGATCCTGATCGGCTACATCGACGGCCTGAAGCGCCGGCTCGGTGACCGCCAGGAACCGTTCATCCAGCGAGCGATCTCCCGCTCGGCCGACGCCACCGAGCGGGCGGCCATCCTGACGCGCCAGCTCCTCGCCTATTCCCGCCGCATCGCCCCGGACGTGCGGGCGGTCGATCTCGATGCCATCGTGGCGGATCTCGCGGCGCGCATCGCGCCCGACCTGCCCGCCGGGATCCGCCTGACGGTCACGCCCACCGCCGGCCTGCCGCGGGCGATCAGCAACCCGACCCAGATCGAGTTCGCCGTGCGGCACCTCGTCGCCAATGCCTGCGAGGCGATGCCTTCCGGGGGTACCCTGACGCTCTCGACCTTCCGGATCGACCCCGGCGACCGGGCGATGCAGCATCCGGGGGAGGGCAGCGTCGGCATCCTGGTGGCCGATACCGGGCAGGGCATGTCGCCCGAGATGCTGGCCCGGGCGCTCGCCCCGTTCCAGACCAGCCGCGAAGCCGGCCGCGGCGCGGGCCTCGCGATCGTCCACGGCCTGATGAAGCGGCAGAACGGGACCATCACCCTCGACAGCCGGACCGGCGCGGGGACGGAGGTGCGTCTATCGTTCCCGGCGGCACCGGACCGGACGCTGCATTGAGCGCTCTCCACCGAAGTGGAGACCGGTTCGGCGCATGAGCGCGCTTCACAACAGGCGCGGAGAGCCGCGCGCGATTGCGACGCGCACGGTACACGACAGTGATGCCAGCGTCGCCGGATGAGGCGGAGGTTCCCTCTCCCACACTGGCGAGGGGGCCTGTCGCGCTTGCCAACCCTGTCCGGCGGACGCATGTCGCGTATCGCGTGCAACGCGATCGGGCACGGCCCTAAATCACCTTGCGCCCTGCCGGATCGGCCATGCGCAACAGCGAACGTCACCGCGCCGTCGCTGACGCAGGACTAAAACCCGCGCTCAGCCGTTCCCATATTGTTGCTGGCGCTCCGCGCCGTTCGGTTCTCGTCCCCAGGGGCCTGTTCATGTTGACTCAGATTTCGCGCCGCCGGCGTGTGGCCGCCCTCCTGGCGCTGGCCACCGCGCTGACCGTCGCGGCGCCCGTCGTCGAGGCCCGTCCGGGCGGCGGCGGCTCCATGGGCTCGCGCGGTTCGCGCACCTTCAACGCGCCCTCTGCCACGCCGACAGCGCCGGGCGGCGGCATGACGATGCAGCGTTCGCAGACGTCTCCGTCCCCCGGGATGGGCAGCCCCGGTATGCAGGCCCCCGCGCAGGGTCGCCGGTTCGGCGGCGGCTTCTTCGCGGGCCTGCTCGGGGCCGGCCTGATCGGCGCGCTGCTCGGCGGCGGCTTCTTCGGTGGCCTCGGCGGCCTCGCCTCGATGATCGGCCTGCTGTTCCAAGTCGGGCTGGTCGTGGTCGTGGTGATGCTGGCGCTCCGCTTCTTCCGCCGCCGGAACGAGCCGGCCGGCGCGGGTGCGCCCTACGCGCGCTCGTCCCTCGACGGCCAGCAGGGTCCGACCGGCCCGATGGGCGGTGCACCGGGCGGTCCCGGCGCCGGAATGTTCGGCGGCCAGCGCCCGCCGCAGAACCGCCCCGTGCAGATCGGTCCGAACGACTTTCAGGCGTTCGAGCGCCTGCTCGGCGACATCCAGGACGCCTACTCCCGTGAGGATCGCGTCACGCTCGGCAACCTGTCGACGCCCGAGATGGTCAGCTACTTCGACGAGGAGCTGCGTAACAACGCGTCCCGCGGCGTGGTGAACAAGATCACGGACGTGAAGCTGCTCCAGGGTGACCTCGCGGAATCCTGGGGCGAGGATCGCACCGACTACGCCACCGTCGCGATGCGCTACGCCCTCAAGGACGTGATGGTGGAGCGGGCCGGCGGCCGGATCGTGAGCACGGATTCGTCGGAGGCCACCGAGTTGTGGACCTTTCAGCGCCAGCCCGGCCGCGGCTGGGTGCTGTCGGCGATCCAGCAGACCCGCTGACCGCACTGCGCCCCGGCATGCGCCGGGGGGCTGCTTACCTCAGGCCGGCGCCGCCTCCGCGGGGCCGGCTTTTCTTTGGGCGTCCCACAGGTTGGCGAGGTCCACGAACCCCGACACCGGGATCTCCTCGGCCCGCGCGGTCTCGGCGAGGCCCGCGGCCTCCAGAAGGCGTCCGGCCTCCGGTGTCAGGGCCTTCAGGCTCTGGCGCAGCATCTTGCGGCGCTGGCCGAACGCCGCACGGGTCACCGCCTCGAGCGCTCCGACGCGGCAGGGCAGGGGCTCCCGTCGCGGCACCAGCCGGACCACGCTCGACGTGACCTTGGGCGGCGGCACGAAGGCCGTGGGGCTGACATCGAACAGGATCTCGGCCTCGCTGCGCCAGCCGCACAGCACGCCGAGGCGCCCATAATCCGCCCGCTGCTCCGGCCCGGCGACGATCCGCTCGGCCACCTCGCGCTGGAACATCAGTACGGCCTGATCCCACCAGGGCGGCCACGCCGCACCGTCGAGCCAGCCCGTAAGCAGAGCCGTGCCGACATTGTAGGGCAGGTTGCTGACGATCCGGGCCGGGCCGGACCCGATCAACGGCCGCGGATCGAACACCAGTGCATCGGCATCGACCACCTCCAGGCGTCCGGGATAATGAGCGGCGATCTCGGCCAGCGCCGGCAACGCACGGGGGTCGCGCTCGATCGCCACGACGCGGGCGGCGCCCTCGGCGAGTAGCGCCCGGGTCAGCCCGCCCGGCCCGGGGCCGACCTCGACCACCGTGATGCCCTCGAGCGGTCCTGCGGCGCGAGCGATCCGGCCCGTCAGATTGAGATCATACAAAAAGTTCTGACCGAGTGCCTTCTTGGGTTCGAGCCCGTGCCGGGCGACGACCTCGCGGAGCGGGGGTAGACCGTCTCCGGCGCTCATAGCTCGTCCTCGGGGTCGAAGTGCCGGGCGCCGACGGGTCTCGGCCGTCCGGCATAGACGTTGGACGGGATGACCTCGCCGCCGGGCGTTGCAGCGGGATCGGCAGAGTTGGCGGCGAGCCGGGCGGCCAGGCGCAGGGCCGCCATGAGGCTGTCGGGCCGCGCGATCCCCTGGCCGGCGATATCGAAGGCCGTGCCGTGGTCCGGAGAGGTGCGCACGAAGGGCAGGCCCAGGGTGACGTTCACGCCGTCGTCGAACGCGATGGTCTTGATCGGGATCAGGGCCTGGTCGTGGGTCGGCGCCAGGGCGACGTCATAGGCTGCCCGGGCGCGGGCGTGGAACAGGGTGTCGGCTGGCAGTGGCCCCCGGATGTCGATCCCGGCCGCGCGCAGCCGCGCCACCGCGGGGGCCAGCACGTCGCGATCCTCGTGGCCGATCGTGCCGGCCTCGCCGGCATGGGGGTTCAGGCCGGCAAGCACGAGGCGCGGCTCCGGCAGCCCGAATTTCTGTCGCAGGTCCCGGGCGACGATGGTGGCGGTTTCCTCCACCAGGTCCTGTGTGAGGAGGCCGGGCACATCCTTCAGGGGCACGTGGATCGTCACCGGCACGACCGAGAGCCCCGCGCTCCAGATCATCATCACCGGCCGCGGCGGCGTGCGCCCGGGGGGCACCGACAGGGCCGCCAGGAACTCGGTATGGCCGGGATGGGCGAAGCCGGTCCGGGTCAGAACGAACTTGGCGATCGGGTTAGTGACGACGGCACTGGCGCGGCCGGCCTTCACGAAGCCCACGGCGGTGGTGATCGACTCGATGGTCGCGCCCGCGTTGACGGTGTCCGGAACGCCGGTCTCAGCGCTGACAAGGGCGCCGCTCGGCAGAGGCACCACCGGCAGGGCGCGGGGAAACACCTCGGCGGCGGTCTCGGGATCGACCTCGGCCACCGGGACGGGGCGGTTCAGGCGGTTCGCGAGGCGCTCGATGAACGCCGGATCGGCCACTAGGAAGAAGGGCGGCAGCGGATCGGCACCGCCGCGCGCGAGCCAGGCGCTGAGCGCCAGTTCCGGACCGATTCCGGCGGGGTCTCCGAGGGTGAGGGCGAGGGGCGGCATGGAGGGTCTATAGCGCCCGCCGGACGCGGGCGCATCCGCGTCGCCGCCGTCCGGCGGCGATTACCGCACCGAGGCGATGCCGTCCGCGGTGGTCGCGGTGCCGACGTTCTGGCGCAGGTCCGCCTCGCCCAGCGTCTTCAGCTCGACGCGCAGCAGCACCGTCTGGTTGCGCTCGCGCACGCCCGTGGCGGTGGCGATCGGCGAGTTGATGTAGTTCAGCGAGACCGTGGTGCACTCGTCTTGGTAGCCGCCGCCGAAGCTCGCCCCGGAGAGGTAGAACCGGCCCGGATTCTGGTAGGTCGGCACGGTCCCGATCGGGTTCACCAGATAGGAGGCCAGCGCGTCCTGATAGGTGTTGCGGACGTCGAGGTAGTGCGTGAGGTCGACCAGCAGCGAGCCGGAGATGAACCAGTTCGGCGTGATGTTGTAGGTGGCGGTGGCGGTGACGCCCTCGCGGTAGTGGCTGTAGCCCAGCAGCGGCTGCGCCTCGTAGTACGAGTAGAACGCCGACAGGGTCAGCGGCAGGAACGGCGCGAACCGGGCCGTCGCACCGGTCTCCAGCCGCGCCACGTGGAAGTCGGACTGGTTGAACCGGGCCCGGGTGATGAAGGTGATGTTCTGGTTCGGCGAGACCTGGAACCGGCCCACGAAATCCGACCGTTGGGTTTCGAGCCCGGAATCGAGGCCGACATCGGCGATGTCGCCGCGGCGGAACGAGTTCACGCCCGCAAGCTGGACCGACTCGCCGAACAGCACGTTGGCGTACCAGCCCGACGGCGTCACGACGGAGTATTGGCCGCCGAGATTGGTGCGCACGCCGCCCTCGACCCGATCGTAGCCGGAGAACTTGTCCCACTCGAACAGCGAGGTGTCGTCGAAGACGAGGCTCTGCGCGTCCTCGTTCGGCAGGTGGCCGATCCGCGTCTCGGAGGGGCGGGCGATGATCTGGCCGATCGGCTCCAGGGTGTGGACGCCGAGGGCGCCGAAATTGGCGACGAACGGGTAGCGGTAGTCGAGGCCGATCGCCGGCATGACCCGGCCGGCCAGTCCCTGGTCGACATGGGCGATCTGCGGGACGAGGTTGTTCTGGTAGCCCGAGAAGTCCGTGCTGTTGAAGAACGCGTCAGTGCGCAGATAGGCGAAGGGCGTGAACTTCTGGCCCAAATCGTCGATGAAGCTGCGCCGCCAGGACAGCTCCGCGGAGGCGCGGGTGTTGTTGCCGGCGAGCCCCTGGATCGCGCAGGTGCCACGCTGGAACACCGTGCAGGTCTGGTACAGCGGGAAGCTCACGCCGTTGACGCTCGGCGAGAACAGGTAGCTCGACGTCCGCGGCAGGCCCTGGAACTGCGTCGTCTCGCGGTTCAGGCTGGTGATGTTCGCCTGGAAGCGCACCTCGCCGCCGATCTCCGCGGGGCCGTTGATGCGCTTGTCGTAATCGATCACCGGCGCGACGATCGGCTGCTGCTTCTGCCAGTCGAAGCTCGACAGACCCTTGAAGTAGTAGCCCCGCGCCTCGAACCACGAGCGGTCGCCTTGGCCGATCAGGTAGGCGGTCGAGGTCGCCTCGCGGAAATAATCGGTGGTGATGTTCTGGTTGCGGATCCGGTAATTGTCGAGGAACCACTTGTCGGTGACGCCGACGAGGTCCCAGCCGGCGCGCCAGCGCGGGTTGATGTAGAACCGGCCCTGGGACTCGACCGAGCCGCGGAAGTCCCGCTCGCCGGCGCCGAGCGGACTCGGCAGGAAGGCCGAGGGCGTGGTCTGCGAGATGCCGGACAGGCGCAGGTTGTAGAAGCCGTTGTCGACCCGCTGGCGGAACTCGCCCTGCGCCAGGAGACCCTGGCGGCTGAGCACGGTCGGCGTCAGGGTCAGGTCGTAGTTCGGCGCGAGGTCCACGAAATAGGGGATCGACACGCCGGTGCCGAGCGCCGTGGTGCTGACGAAGCGCGGCGTCAGGAAGCCGGTCTTGCGCTTCACCGTCGGGTCCGGCGCCTCGAAATACGGCAGGTAGGCGACCGGGATGCCGGCGAGTTCGAGCGTCGAGTCGTCGAAGTAGACCGTGTGGGTCTCGTTGTCGTGGATGATCTTCTTCGCCTTGATCTGCCAGAGCGGCGGCGTCTCGGGGTGGTCCTTGCAGGGCTCGCAGGCGGTGTAGCTGCCGGATTCGAAGCTCGTCTGCTCGCCGTTCAGGCGCTCGGCCCGGGGCGCGGAGAAGCGGGTGCGCACGGTCTCGAACTTGCGCTGCACCGTCTGCTGGCCGCGGAAGGCATCGACGAAGCCGGTCTTGAAGTCGTCGGTGAGTTCCATGCGCTCGCCGGTCACCACGCCGCCATCGGCTTCGGTGAGGCGGACGTTGCCCTCGGCGAAGACCCGGCCGGTGTTCCGGTCGTAGCGCACCCGGTCGGCCTGCAGCGTCCGGGGCCCGTAATGCAGCTCGGCATTGCCGCGCGCGGTCACCGTGCTGTGGTCGTTGTCGTAGATCAGCTCGTCGGCCTCGACGAGGAGCTTGTCGCCGGGCTTGCCGGTCCTGAGCTCCGGCAGGCCTTGCGCGTGCGCCGACAGGCCACCCGCCAGCGGCGCGGCAAGCGCCAGCATGACCAGGAGACCCGCCTTCCGCAGGATGTCGGCGACCTTACGCAACGCGTGTCCCAACCCCTGTGACGTCAACCGCCACCAACCCCACCACCGGTCTCCCTGCCCACGCGTGACCGCGAGCGTCAGCCGTCTTCCTGGTACAGAAGCGTGAGCGTACCGAGAAGACTGCCTACCACGGCGGGGAACCAGGCCGCCACCGGTGCGGCGACGAGACCGGACGCTCCGAGCCCCTCCATGACCTGTCGGATCACGTAGAGGGCGAAGCCGGCCGCGACGCCTCCGAGGACGAGTTTGCCAACACCACCAAAGCGGAAGAACCGTAAGGAAACGGTTGCAGCGACGATCACCATCGCAACGAAGAGGATGGGTCTTGCCCACAGGACATCGTACTGGAGGCGGTATCGGGTGGCGTCCAAACCGGCCCGCTCGGTCCGTGCGATCGTTGTGGGAAGTTGCCAGAAAGGCACAGATTCCGGGGGTGTGAAGCGCTGCCGGACCTGCCCGGGGTCGAGATTCGAGGCGATCAGGTAGGTGTCGAACGACTCAGGCGGCGCGTCCGGCGTGAGAACGCGCACATCGGTCAGCTCCCAGTAGCCGTCGTGGAGCGTGGCGTGGGCGGCCACCAGCTGGTCCACGAACTTGCCCGACGCGTCGAACGCGAAGACCGAAACGCCCGACAGGATCGTGGTGCCCTCGATCGCGGTCTCGGCGCGCAGGATCGCCTCGCCGTCGACGCCCTTCTGGCGGATCCAGAGATCCTTGCCGGAACTCGCCTTCGTGGCCTTGGCGAAGATCTTCGCCTCGATCTCGGTGGAGCGCTGCTTCAGCATCGCCGAGACTGGGTTGTAGATCCCGACCGCCGCCGCACCGAGGGCCAGCGCCACGAAGATCCCGGGCTGCAGGAACTGCCACGCCGAGATGCCGGCCGCCCGGGCCACCACCAGCTCCAGCTTGCGCGAGAGCTGGAGCAGGGCCGCCATCGAGCCGAACAGGACCGCGAAGGGCAGCACGCCCTCGGCCACCGCGGGGGTCCGGTAGAGGGAGAGCTGCGCCATCAGCCCGGTGGAGGCGCCCTGGGTCTCGCCGGCGCGGCGCAACAGCTCCACGAAATCGAGGGTGTAGACCAGCGCGAAGACGGTGACGAAGACGCCGAGCACCGTGCGCGCGAAGCGGGCGGCGAAGTAGCGCCCCAGGGTTGGGCCGATGAACATGGCCGGGTCAGGTCGCCGGCGCGAGGCGGCGGCCGGGCAGGAGACCCCGCAGCCCCCGCGCCACCGCAGCGTTGAACGCCCGCACCCGGGGCCCGAAGAAGATGACGAGGCAGGACAGACCGATCGAGAGCAGCGGCACGCCATAGACCGCCGCCACCGCTGCCTGGCTGCGCGCCGCCGCACTGACCGCCGCGAAGCCCGCGATGCGCAGCCCCACCACTGCGAGGATCGCCCCCGCGATGGCGAGCCCGCGCCCCTGGCGGGTGGTGCGGGGGTCGCCGAGCGCCGCGAACGCGATGAAGGCGAAGGCCAGCGGGTACAGGCAGGCGGAGAGCCGGTCGTGCAGTTCCGCCCGGAAGCGGCCCTTCTGCAGCTTGTAGTAGCCCTCGCTCGCATCGGGGAACAGGAGCTGCGTGGTCGAGCGCTCCCGCGGCTTGTAGATCGTGTCGGCATCCGGGGGCGCGAATGCCGCGAGGTCGATCGTGTAGCGCTCGAAGGTCAGGATCGAGGAATCGCGCGAGTCCGTCTGTTGCTGATGGACGCTGCCATTCTCCAGGATCAGGTAGCTCTGCCCATCGATATCGACGGCGTTGCCCCGGTCGGCGAGGTAGACCTTGGTCTTGCCGGCCTCGCGGCGGTCCTGGATGAACAGGCCCTTAAGGGTGCCGCCGGGTCCGCGCTCGCGGAAGTGGAAAGTGATGCCGTTGTCGAGCTGGGTGAACTGACCCTCCTTGACGACATTGGCGATGAAGTCGCCGCGCACCCGGGTGATGACGTCGCGCAGCTCCTGAAAGCTTGCCGGCATCACGACGACGACCAGGAATCCGATCACGAAGCTGACGATCACCGCGAGCCTGCGGAACGGGCGCAGGAGCGCCCGGGGCGGCATGCCGGCCGCCGACATCACGATCAGCTCGGAATCGCCGTTGAGCTTGTTGAGGGCGTAGATCGTGCCGATGAACAGGGCCACCGGGGCGATCACGACGATCAGCGTCGGCAGTGACAATCCCGTGACGAACAGGAAGACGAGCAGCGTCTGCCCCTTCGCGGTCACGAGATCGAGCTCGCGCAGGGCCTGCGTCAGCCAGATGGTGCCGGTCAGCCCGATCAGGCAGGCCAAGGTGGCCCCCAGGGCGATCCGGAAGATGTAGCGCTCGATCTGCCTCATCGGCCCGGCAGTTCCGCTTGTTCCTTCGCACCCTCGAGGCGGGATGACCCGACAAAAGGGGCGATTCGAGGGCTTTCGCGCCGCGTTGCGTTCTCCGTCTCAGCGGCTACACAGGGCGGATGGCCTGCGCGGGCACCGCGCGGCCTCGGTTTGCGGCTCCACACAAGCGGGCCATAGGGCGGCAGGGATGGCGGCGGGTATGGCGGACGGTATCGAGATCGGTTTCGGTCCCCTGGAGACGAGCGGGCCGGGCCCGGGTGGATCCGGCGATCTCGTGGTCTTCGTCGGCGACGACTTGGCCCTCGGATCAGCGGCCCGGGAGATCATCGGTGCGTCCGGCGCGGATCTCGTCACCCGCGCGGCCGCCTCGGAAAAATTCAAGGGCCGCTCGCTCAGCGCGATGAGCCTGCCGGCGCCCGCGGGCATCGCGGCGGATCGCCTCGTGGTCGTGGGCCTCGGCTCCGACAAGGACCGCGCCAAGACCGACTGGCCGGCGCTCGGCGGCTTCACGGCCGGCAAGGTCTCGGGCCGCACCGCCCGCGTGGTGCTCGACTGGCCGGGTGCGACGGTATCGGCCCGCGAGGCCGGCGAGTTCACCCTGGGTGCGCGCCTGCGCAGCTACACCTTCGACCGCTACAAGACCAAGAAGAAGCCCGATGCCGAGGACAAGGCCGGGACGTCGCTGACCCTGCTGCTCTCCGACCATGAAGCGGCCTCCGGCGAGGGGGAGGGCGCCCGGACGCTCGCCGACAGCGTGATCCTGGCACGCAACCTCGTGAACGAGCCGCCGAACGTGCTCTTCCCCGAGGAGTTCGCCAAACGCGCCTCGGAACTCGGCACACTCGGCGTCGAGATCGAGGTGCTGGAGCCCGCCCGGATGCGCGAACTCGGCATGGGCGCGCTGCTCGCTGTGGCGCAGGGCTCCGTCCGCGAGCCGCGGATCGTGATCATGCGCTGGAACGGCGGCCCCGCCGGCGAGGCGCCCGTGGCGCTGATCGGCAAGGGCGTGATCTTCGATTCCGGCGGCATCTCGATCAAGCCGGGCGGCGGCATGGAGGACATGAAGGGCGACATGGGCGGCGCGGCCGCGGTGGTCGGGGCGCTCCACGCCCTCGCGTCGCGGAAGGCGCGCGCCAACGTGATCGGCGCCATCGGCATCGTCGAGAACATGCCTGATGGCGGCGCCTATCGGCCCTCCGACATCATCACCTCCATGTCCGGCCAGACCATCGAGGTGATCAACACCGATGCCGAGGGCCGGCTCGTGCTCGCCGACGTGATCACCCACGTGGTCCGCAGCTACAAGCCCAAGGCGATGGTGGACCTCGCGACGCTGACCGGGGCGATCATCGTGGCTCTGGGCCAGGACATCGCCGGGATGTTCTCGAACGACGACGCGCTGGCGGGCCATATCCACGCGGCCGGCGAGGCCACGGGCGAGAAGGTCTGGCGGATGCCGCTGATCCCCGCCTACGACAAGGCGATCGACTCCAAGTTCGCCGACATGAAGAACACCGGCGGTCGCCACGGCGGCGCGGCGACGGCGGCCTCGTTCATCAAGCGCTACGTCGAGGAGGTGCCGTGGGCGCATCTCGACATCGCGGGCGTAGCGATGTCGTCCAATGCCAGCGAGATCAACCGCAGCTGGGGCGCCGGCTGGGGCGTACGCCTGCTCGACCGGCTGGTGCGGGACCATTACGAGGCGAAGTAGGCTTGAGGCGCATATCGGCGGCGTGGAGCAACGTATGAGGCCTGCGCCGCCGACAGCGATTGAGCTGGCCGGCGCGGCTCCGGCTGCGGAGCGATGGACCGGCGCGCGGTTGCTGGCGGCGACCGGGCCGATCCTGGCCATGCTGCTCGCCCTGGCCCTGGTCGTAGCGACCGGTCTCAGCCAGCGCTCGGCGCTGCCGGAGGCGGCCGAACCCTGGGTGTTCGGCTATTTCGCCGGGCGCTACCCGCTCTTCATCTTCGCCCTCGTCTACGGGCTCGCCCATCTCGCCCGCGTGGCCGGAGGGGCGGGGCCGGCCGCCATCCCGCGGCGCATCGCGTTCGGCCTCTTGGGCGCTGTTATCCTGTTGCTGGCCGGGCTCTATCCGACCTTCGGCGGCGTGATCCTGCGCGCCGGCTTCGCCACCGGCGGGATGGCGTTCCTGACCCACCAGCCGCTGTGGCTGGCCTACGCGCTCGGAGCCGGCGTGGCGGCGGCCTTGTTCGGCGGCATTCTCGGCCTGTTCGCCATTGTGGCGAACTGCCCGCTACGGCCGCGGCTCAGGCGGTTCGGCGCGGGAGCACTCTCATTCCTGGCGCTCTGGTTCGGCGCGGCCGTCATTGGTCTGTCCGGCACGCTCGGGCTCGGCCCCTGGCCGCACCGGGCGCTGCGCATCGACGAAGCCGGCTTGGCCGCCCTTCTGCTGGTCGCCGCCGCCCTGCCGCACGCTGCGCTGACGACACTGCGCCGGCTTCGTCCGGCCTCCTGAGCGCACCGCCTTGCGAGGCGGGCGCCGTTCCCGCAGAGTCAGCCCGTTCCGCGTTGAGGGACTCGGCCGTCGAGAGCCGGGCCCGGGGGAGGCTTCACGATGCATGAGGCGAACGTGATCGATCACGGCGCGCAGGCGCTGCCGTCTGGACGGATGCCGCATTCACCGGCCGGCGACGAAGCGGCGCGGCCCTGGCTGGCGTCGTATCCCCCGAACGTACCGGTCGAGATCGATCTGGCGCAACTCGGCACCCTGGTCGATTTGTTCGAGACCAGCGCGGCGACCTTCGCGGACCGCCCGGCGATGCTGTGCTTCGGCTCGGCCATGACCTACGCCACGCTGAGCCAGCAGGCGCGCGACCTCGCGGCCTGGCTTCAGGCGGAAGGGTTGGCCAAGGGCGACCGCGTCGCCATCATGCTGCCGAACGTGCCGGCCTACGCGGTGGCGATCTTCGGCGTCCTGCTGGCGGGCGGGACGGTCGTGAACACCAATCCGCTCTACACGCCCCGGGAACTCACGCAGCAGCTCAACGATTCCGGCGCGCGGATCCTGATCGTCCTGGAGAATTTCGGCGCCACGGTCGCGTCCGCCCTGCCGGATCTGACGCTGAACCGCGTCGTCCTGGTCGGACCCGGGGACGGGCTCGGCCTGAAGGGCCGCGTGATCAACCTTGCCAGCCGGCACGTGCGCAAGGCGGTGCCGCCGTTCCGGCTGCCGGAGGGGCTCGCACTGCCCTTCGCCGCACTGCTCCGCCAGGGCCGCGCGCTGCCCCGGGCCACGGCCAAGGTCGGCCCGGAGGACCTCGCATTCCTGCAATATACGGGTGGCACCACGGGCATCGCCAAGGCGGCGATGCTGAGCCACCGCAACATCATGGCGAATGTCGAGCAGTCGCAGCTCTGGTTCGCCTCGAAGGATCCGAGCATCGAGCGCTGCGCCGTCACGGCGCTGCCGCTCTACCACATCTTCGCGCTGACCGCGTGCTTCTTCCAGTTCATGCGCAGCGGCGGATCGTGCCTGCTGATCCCCAACCCGCGCGACTGCGACGGGATGGTCAAGACGCTCAGCCGCTATCGCTTCACCTGTTTGATGGGCGTCAACACGCTGTTCAACGTGCTGATCAACCACCCGAAAATCGGCACGGTGGATTTCTCCCACCTCGATTTCGTGGTCGGCGGCGGAACGGCGGTCCAGCGTGCCGTGGCCGAGCGTTGGAAGGCGCTCACCGGCAACACGATCATCGAGGGCTACGGCCTGTCGGAAACGTCTCCGGTCGTCTGCGTCAACCCGCGGGGGATGCGCGAATTCTCCGGCACGATCGGCTTCCCGCTGCCCTCCACCGAAGTTTCGATCCGCGACGCGGCCGGCGCGCCGGTCCCGCCCGGGCAGCCGGGGGAGATCTGCGTGCGCGGCCCCCAGGTGATGTGCGGCTACTGGAACCGGTCGGACGAGACGGCCCGCGCCATGACGGCCGACGGTTTCTTCCGCACCGGCGACGTGGCGATCATGCTGCCGGACGGCCAGTTCAAGATCGTCGACCGGATGAAGGATATGATCCTCGTCTCCGGCTTCAACGTCTATCCGAACGAGGTGGAGGAGGTGCTCGCGGCCCATCCCGGCGTGCTCGAATGCGCGGTGGTCGGCAAGCCGAATGCGGAGACCGGTGAGATGGTGGTCGCCCACGTGGTGCTGAAGGATCCGTCCCTCGCACCCGACGCGATCCGGGCCCATGCGCGCACGCAGCTCACAGGCTACAAGGTCCCGCGCCAGATCGTGCTCCACGAGGCCCTGCCCAAGACCAACGTCGGCAAGGTGCTGCGGCGGGTGCTGCGGGACGAGACGCCGGGGGCCTGATCACGGCCCGCGACGCCTGGACGCGTAACCGCCCAGCCGCACGCGCCGAAAGGTGAGGCTGCGGCGCTTGCAGCTCTGTCGGCCTGAGCCGATCTGTGAGTTGTAGGCCCAGGAAACGCGAAGAGGCGGCGATGTTGATCAAGCGCAAACGCGGCTGGGAGATCCCGGAGCATCTCGTCACCCCGGAATCCCTGTTCCTCAATCGGCGCGCGCTGATCGGCGGTGCGGCCGGACTCGCCGCCGGCTCACTCCTCGGCGGCCGGACCGCCCTGGCGGCCGCGGGCGATCCGTCTCTCTATCCGGCGCCGCAGAACCCCGCCTACACCCTCGACCGGCCGGTGACGTCCGAACGGTTCAGCGGCGACTACAACAATTTCTACGAGTTCGGCACGTCTAAGACGGTGCTGCCGGCCGCGAATGCGCTCAAGACCCAGCCCTGGATTCTGAAGATCGACGGGCTGGTCGAGAAGCCGTTCGAGATCGGCGTGGACGATCTCATCCGAAAGGTCGGCCTGGAGGAGCGGCTGTACCGCCACCGCTGCGTCGAGGCGTGGTCGATGGCGGTGCCGTGGACCGGCTTCCCGCTCGCGAAGCTGGTGGCGCTGGCCAAGCCGACCTCGGGGGCGAAGTATATCCGCTTCGAGACCTTCATGGACAAGGCGATGGCCCCGGGCCAGCGCGCCTTCTACTACCCCTGGCCTTACACCGAAGGCCTGACACTGGCCGAGGCCGGAAACGACCTCGCCTTCGTGGTGACGGGCGTCTACGGCAAGCCGCTGCCCAACCAGTTCGGCGCGCCGATCCGCATCGCGGTGCCGTGGAAGTACGGCTTCAAATCGGCGAAGTCGATCGTGAAAGTGTCGTTCACGGCCGACCGGCCGAAAACCTTCTGGGAGGGTCTGCAGGCCTCCGAGTACGGCTTCTGGGCCAACGTGAACCCGGCCGTGCCGCATCCGCGCTGGAGCCAGGCGACCGAGCGGGTGCTCGGCACCGACCAGCGCGTGCCGACGCTGATCTACAACGGCTACGGCGAGCAGGTCGCTGCGCTCTACAAGGGTCTGGAGGGCGAGCGGCTATTCGTCTGAACCGTCCGCGCCGATCAGTAGGTCCAGCGCTGCGCCTTCGACACGAGGAAGTCGCGGAATGCCTGGACCCGGGCAACCGATCGCATCTCCTCGGCATAGACGAGGTAGCTCTCCAGGCTCGGCATCTCGGTTTCGCGCAGGACCTGCACGAGTTGCTGGTCGCCATCCACCGCGTAGTCGGGCAGAATCCCGATACCGGCGCCGGCCTCCATCGCACGCTGTAGCGCGCCGATATTGTTCACCGTCAGGTGAACCTGGCGCCGGTCGCGACCTTCCCGGCCGGCATCGGCCAGCCAATGCGCGGCGAGCAGGTAGGACGGCTCGTTGCCGCCGAACGAGACGAGGCGATGGTCGTCGAGGTCGTCGACCGATTTGGGCTCGCCGAAGCGCTTGACGTAATCCTGGCTCGCGAAGGCGTGGTAGTGGACGGTGAATAAGCGCCGCTGGATCAGGTCGGGCTGGGCCGGGCGGCGCATGCGAATCGCCACGTCGGCCTCCCGCATGGCGAGATCTAACTCCTCGTTGGTAAGGATCAATTCGATCCGCACGTCCGGATAGAGATCGAGAAATTCGCCGACCCGCTGGGACAACCAGGAGGTGCCGAGGCCCACCGTCGTGGTCACCTTGAGATCACCGGTCGGCCGCTCGGCGGTCTCGACGAGACGGGCTCGGGTATTCTCCAGCCGCAGCTTCATGTCCCGGGCAGCCCGGAACAGCAGGTCGCCCTGCTCGGTGAGGAGGAGGCCACGTGCGTGGCGATGGAACAGCGGTGCCTTCAGCTCGCGCTCCAGGGCACTGATCTGACGGCTGACTGCTGACTGGCTGAGCCCGATATCGTCACCCGCCTTGGTGAAGCTGCCCGCCTCGGCGACGTTCAGGAAGATCCGGATCTTGTCCCAGTCCAAGGCGAGAATCCCTACCAGCGCAAGCCCGCTCTCGATGCCCGAACGCGGCGGACACGTGGCGTAGCGGGCGGATCACCGGGCGAGCTGCGCGGCGCCGACGGTTGAGAAACACGCGCGGCGTCGCGCGGGTATGCGTGAGATGCATCCCGGCGCAGTCGATACTCCTATGCGCACGGCGCATGGTCGAGCGCAAGCGCATGGATCAGGAATCTCGTGCAAGACCGCGCTTCCGCACCACAATCACAGCCGCACGTGGCGTTACTGGGGAATGTTGGCCTACTCGGCCGCCGCAGCCTGGACAGGATTCTCGCCGATCTCGAGATTTGCCAGGAATTTTTCCGCCTCCAGCGCGGCCATGCAGCCCATGCCGGCGGCGGTAATCGCCTGCCGGTAGACGTCATCCGTCACATCGCCCGCCGCGTAGACGCCGGGAATGTCGGTCTCCGTGGTGCCGGGCTTGACGGTCAGGTAACAGCCGTGGCGCATCGGCAGCTGCCCCTCGAAGATCGCGGTCGCCGGCTGATGGCCGATCGCCACGAACACCCCGTCCGCCTTAACCTCGCTGATTTCGCCGGAGCGCGGGTCCTTCAGACGGACATGGGTGACGCCCGGCGCAGGCTTCAGCGCGCCGCAGATCTCGGCGATCTCCCGGTGCCAGAGCACCTCCACGTTCGGGTGCTTGAACAGGCGCTCCTGCAGGATCCGCTCGGCCCGGAATGCATCGCGGCGGTGGACCACCGTGACCTTGCTGGCGATGTTGGCGAGATAGAGCGCCTCCTCGACCGCGGTGTTGCCGCCGCCGACCACCACGACCTCCTTGCCGCGGAAGAAGAAGCCGTCACAGGTGGCGCAGGCCGAGACGCCGCCGCCCTGGAAGGTCGCCTCGGAGGGGATCCCGAGCCATTTGGCCTGGGCGCCGGTGGCGATGATCAGCGCGTCGCACGAATAGGTCTCGCCCGAATCGGCCTCCAACCGGAACGGCCGCTGCTTCAGATCGACCTTCGTGATGTACTCGGAGACGATCCGGGTGCCGACATGCTCGGCCTGAAGCCGCATCTGCTCCATCAGCCACGGTCCCTGGATCGCCTCGGCAAAGCCCGGATAGTTCTCGACATCCGTGGTGATCATGAGCTGGCCACCCGGCTGAAAGCCCGAGATCAGCAGCGGCTCGACCATGGCGCGCGCCGCGTAGATCGCCGCCGTGTAGCCGGCCGGCCCCGAGCCGATGATCACCAGCTTGGCGTGGGTATGGGCCATCTCTCGGTCTCCTCAGGCGTGGTCGGCCGTGCGGTGCGCAGCATAGGCGGTCGCAAGCGCCTGCGCGATCACCGGCGTCGCGTCGATGGGCTTGTACGACAGATCCGCCAACTGACCGGTGAACGGCCGCAGGGCTCCGGCGATCGCCAGCCCGGCGAACATCCGCCGATGCCGGATATAGGTACGCGGCAGGTCGAACAGCAGAACCGGCGCGCCGGTGGCCACGGCCTCGCTCACCATATTGGCCGAATCGGAAGTGACCACGATCGCCTCGGCCAGGGCCAGCATGGCGACGTAGGGATTTTCGCCGGTCCCGTCCCAGAGGAAGCCGCCGGTCTCCGCAGTCAGCGCCTTCACGGCATTGCGCAGCGGATCGGGGGTCCGGCGGGAGATCGTCACCATCAACCGGCACCCCTTGTCGCCCAGCGAGCGCAGGTCGCCGACGAGGCGGACCATATCGGTCTTGCGGTAGCTCAGGTGGCGGCTGTCACCGCCGACCAGGACGGCCACCCGTGGCCGGTCGAGCTGGGCGAGGCGTGGGTCGGGCCGGGCGCGGGCGGCGGCGAGGCGCGCTGCCGTCACGAGATGCGGTGCCGTCAGCGTGGTGAAGACGTTCGGACCGCGCAGGTCGTCGTAATCCGGGACCCAGATGAAGTCGGCGCTGTCCTCGCCGGTGCGCGGATCCTTGAGAAAAGCCGTGAAGGTGCGCCCGCCTGTGGCGCGCCGCACCGCGCGCAGGTAGGGCACCGACCGGCGCCCGGAGGCGATCAGGATGTCGGGATAGGGCCCCGCAAGGGCACCGGCCCTGCGCCGGGGACCCTCCCGCGGATCGATAGGGCCCCAGGGCGCCATCCAGCCGAACGGCCCGGAAGCCGGAACCTTCCGGATCTCGAAGGCAACGCCCAATGTCTCGGCGATCCCGACGCACTGGTTCTCGTCGCCGGCCTTACCGTCCGTAACGATCCAGGCGCGGGCGCGGGCCAGTTCGGGCAACGGTTCGGACCGCGCGTCCGGGCGGTTGCGCGAAGCGGGTTTCGCCTCCGTGACGTCAGTGCTTGCCATGCGCCTTGCTCGAAAAACCCGCTCTGCCCCGGTGCCGAGCCCGACCGTCAGGACACCGCCTAGAGCGACTGCCTCTGCGATCCCGGACGAATAAAGGGAATAGGACCCCGCGCCTTCAACACATGCCGCACCGACGGATCAGCGCGTCGTCTTCAACGCGAAATCGTCGGCGGAGCACCCTCACTCCTTCGGCAGATCCCGTGCGAGCCACTGGGCGTAGATGTCGGCGATCGCCGCCAGCCGGCGCCCGTCGAAGTTTGGATCGTACCACGCGCCGCCGTAGCTCGACGGCGTTGCGGTCATTTGCGGGTGACGGCCGAGGATTTGTCCCTTCGGCCCGACGAGCAGTGCCTCGCCCTCAAGATAATCGGTCTGGAAATTACCGCCCAAGCCCGGCCGCCCGCCACTGCCGGCAAAAGGCCGCAGCGACAGGCCGCTCAGCACCACGACGAGGCGGGGTCCGCGCCCGCCGACCCGGCCCGCAAAATTCTTGCGCAGGGCCTCGGTCAGGTCGGCCGCCAGCGCCTCCGCCTGCAGGCCCGCCCCCTTGTCGATCAAAGGCCGGACGTCGACGCGGATATCGGAGAACTGGGCGGTCGCCGGAAAGTCGTCTGCCGCCGCGGAGCCCGCGACGGCGGAGAGGATCAGGCCGGCAAGCCAGCCCCGGGAACGCGCAGGCATGCGCTCAGCCGCCGAACCGGACGGCAACGACCTCGTAGGACTTGCCGCCGCCGGGCGTGGTCACCTCAACGGTGTCGCCCACCCCCTTGCCGATCAGCGCGCGGGCGATCGGCGAGGTGATCGAGACTCGGCCAGAACGCACGTCGGCCTCCGGCTCGCCCACGATCTGGTAGGTCTTCTCCTCCTCCGTGTCCTCGTCGACGAGTTTCACGGTGGCGCCGAACTTGATCTTATCGCCCGAGAGCTTCGAGACGTCGATCACCTCGGCGCGCGCGATCATGCTCTCCAGTTCCATGACGCGGCCCTCGTTGTGGGACTGCGCCTCCTTGGCGGCATGGTATTCTGCGTTCTCCGACAGATCGCCTAGGGCGCGCGCTTCCGCGATCGCCTGGATGATGCGCTGGCGCTCCACCTGCTGACGGTGCTTCAGCTCCTCTTCGAGGGCTGCAAGCCCGCCCACCGTGATCGGAACTTTATCTATCGCCATCATCTCGCGCCACAATGAAGAGGCCCGGCCGAGAGTGTAGCACTCCCTCCGGGCCACGAGATTAAGTCGGCGGAACCCTGAGGCTCAGGCCGCGAAGTATTCCTGCAAGGCACGGACCTTGAGATCGCCTTCTAAGTAGGCCTTGATCCCCTCGGCCGCAGCCATCGCGCCAGCTAGAGTGGTGTAATACGGCACCTTATGCAAGAGGGCCGCACGCCGGAGCGAGCGTGAGTCCGACAGGGCGCCGGCGCCCTCTGTTGTGTTGAAGACGAGGTGGATCCCGCCGTTCTTGATGGCATCGACCACGTGCGGCCGGCCTTCGAGCACCTTGTTGATCCGCTCGGTCGGGACGCCGTTCTCCACGAGGTAGCGCTGCGTGCCGCCGGTCGCCACGATCGTAAAACCGAGATCTGACAAAAGCTGCATGGTCGGCAGGATGCGGGCCTTGTCGGCATCCCGCACGGAGACGAACACGGAGCCGGCCTTCGGTACCTGGGTCCCGGAGCCGAGCTGGCTCTTGGCAAAGGCGACGCCGAAGCTTGCATCGAGCCCGATCACCTCGCCGGTGGAGCGCATCTCCGGGCCGAGCAGCACGTCGACGCCCGGGAAGCGCGCGAAGGGGAACACGGCCTCCTTCACGGCGATGTGCGTCAAGGTCTTCGGCTTGAGCCCGAAGCTCGCCAGAGGCTCGCCCGCCATGATCCGCGACGCGATCTTGGCGATCGGCTCACCGATGACCTTGGCGACGAACGGCACCGTGCGCGAGGCGCGGGGGTTCACCTCGAGCACGTAGATGAGGCCGTCCTTGATGGCGTACTGCACGTTCATCAGGCCGACGACGTTGAGGGCCAGCGCCATCGCCTTCGTCTGCCGCTCCAGCTCCTCCATGATCTCGGGCGAGAGCGATCGCGGCGGAAGCGAGCAGGCCGAGTCGCCGGAATGGATGCCGGCCTCCTCGATGTGCTCCATGATGCCGGCGATGAACACGTCCGTGCCGTCGCAGACCGCGTCGACATCGATCTCCACCGCGTCCGAGAGGTAGCGGTCGAACAACAGCGGGTTCTTGCCCAGGACCGTATTGATCTGGCCGGTCTTGTCGTTCGGGTAGCGGGCCTTGACCTCGGAGGGGATCAGGCTGGGCAGCGTGTCGAGCAGGTAGTCGGCGAACTGCGCCTCGTCGCGAATGATCGCCATGGCGCGCCCGCCGAGCACGTAGCTCGGGCGCACCACGAAGGGCAGGCCAAGATCGGCTGCGATCAGCCGGCTCTGCTCCACCGAGTAGGCGATGCCGTTCTTCGGCTGCTTCATGCCGAGCTTGTCGAGGAGGCGTTTGAACTGGTCGCGGTCTTCGGCGAGGTCGATCGCGTCGGGCGAGGTGCCCAGGATCGGCACGCCGGCGGTTTCCAGAGCCCGGGCGAGCTTCAGCGGGGTCTGGCCGCCGAACTGCACGATCACCCCGTGCAGGGTGCCGGCCTGACGCTCCGTCTCGATGATCTCCAGCACGTCCTCGGCGGTCAGCGGCTCGAAATAGAGCCGGTCCGAGGTGTCGTAGTCGGTCGAGACCGTCTCCGGATTGCAGTTGACCATGATGGTCTCGTAGCCCGCATCCGCCAGCGCGAAGCAGGCGTGGCAGCAGCAATAATCGAACTCGATGCCCTGGCCGATCCGGTTCGGGCCGCCGCCCAGGATGATGACCTTCTTGGCGTCGCTCGGGAACGCCTCATCGGCGACCGTGCCGGCGAAGGGCGCCACGTAGGTCGAGTACATGTAGGCGGTGGGCGACTTGAACTCGGCCGCGCAGGTGTCGATCCGCTTGAACACCGGGCGCACGGCGAGCGCACGACGGGCCGCGGTGACCGCGGCCTCCTCGGTCTTGGCCAGCACGGCGAGGCGGGCATCCGAGAAACCGGCGGCCTTGAGCTGCCGGAAGGCGCCGGGCGTCTTCGGCAGGCCGTGGGCCTTCACCCGGTTCTCCAGATCGATGATCGCCTGGAGCTGCTCCAAGAACCACGGATCGATCTTGCAGGAGGCGTAGACCTGCTCGTGGCTGACGCCGAGCCGCAGGGCCTGCGCGACCTTGAGCAGCCGGTCCGGAGTCGGGGTGCCGATGGCGGCCTTGATGGCGTTGTGATCGTCGCCCTTGCCCAGGCCCTCGATCTCGATGTCGTCGAGGCCGGTCAGGCCGGTCTCGAGCGAGCGCAGCGCCTTCTGCAGGGACTCCGCGAAGCACCGGCCGATCGCCATCGCCTCGCCCACCGACTTCATGGCGGTGGTGAGCGTCGGCTCGGCGCCGGGGAATTTCTCGAAGGCGAAGCGCGGGATCTTGGTGACCACGTAGTCGATCGTCGGCTCGAAGGAGGCCGGGGTCGCGCCGCCGGTGATGTCGTTGGCGATCTCGTCCAGCGTGTAGCCGACGGCGAGCTTGGCGGCGACCTTGGCGATCGGGAAGCCGGTTGCCTTCGAGGCCAGCGCCGAGGAACGCGAGACGCGCGGGTTCATCTCGATCACGATCATGCGCCCGTTCTCGGGGTTGATCGCGAATTGGACGTTCGAACCGCCGGTCTCGACGCCGATCTCCCGGAGCACCGCCAGCGATGCGTCGCGCATCACCTGGTACTCCTTGTCGGTGAGCGTCAGAGCCGGGGCGACGGTGATCGAGTCGCCGGTATGCACGCCCATCGGATCGATATTCTCGATGGAGCAGACGATGATGCAGTTGTCGTTCTTATCGCGAACGACCTCCATCTCGTATTCCTTCCACCCGAGCACGCTCTCCTCGATCAGCACCTCGTTGGTCGGCGAGGCGTCGATGCCGCGCTCGACGATGTCGAGGAACTCCTCGCGGTTATACGCGATGCCGCCGCCGGTGCCACCCATGGTGAACGACGGTCGGATGATTGCCGGCAGGCCGACCTCGGCCAGCGCGATCAGCGCCTGCCCGATAGCATGCTCACCGTAGCGCTTGCGCCGGTCCGACTCACCCGCCATCCAGCTCTTCTCGAAGGCCTTCAACGCGGCTTGGCGCGCCTCCGGATCCGTATTGGCAGATTCGATCCGCGCAACCTCGGCCAGATACTTCTCGCGGTCGGCCTTCTTGGCGGCAGAGGCGTTGGCCAAAGCCGATTTCGGGGTGTCGAGCCCGATCTTGGTCATGGCGTCGCGGAACAGGCTCCGATCCTCGGCCTTGTCGATCGCCTCGGCGGTGGCGCCGATCATCTGCACGCCGTACTTGGCCAGCACACCCATCTTCTGGAGCGACAAGGCGCAGTTCAGCGCCGTCTGGCCGCCCATGGTCGGCAGGATCGCGTCGGGGCGCTCCTTCTCGATGATCTTGGCGACGATCTCGGGCGTGATCGGCTCGACATAGGTCGCGTCCGCCATGTCCGGATCGGTCATGATCGTGGCGGGGTTCGAATTGACCAGGACGATGCGGTAGCCCTCCTCGCGGAGCGCCTTGCAGGCCTGAGTTCCGGAATAGTCGAACTCGCAGGCCTGTCCGATGATGATCGGACCCGCACCAATGATCAGGATCGAGGAGATGTCGGTGCGTTTGGGCATCAGGGGCCTTCTCAGGCCAAGCGCGCCCGATCGGGCAAGGCTGACATCAGCCCTGCTCCCGGACGCACGTGGCGGGAATGTCGTTGAGCCCCGCGTTAACACGGGGTGTCCACGCTTTGGAAGGCCGGGTCGGATTCGCGCGCCACGTGCACACACGACGCATCAGGCTGCCGCAGGCGAGTTGTTTTTGAAGATTTCCAACTTTGTCGGCGGATGACGCAATTGCTTGCAGACCCTGGATGCGGTCCGTAAGGCATCAACGATCGTCATTTCCGTCGATCGACAGCATAACAATTCGAGACTGACAATGATCAGGGCATCCATGGGAGCCGTGGCCGTGCTGATCAGCTCGATCTTGGGAGCGGGCGCCGCGGAGACCGTCGCGAAGACCTCGAACAGCGGCCCAAGCGGGATGATGGTCTTCGATCCCGCTGACGTGAAGATTCAGCCCGGCGACACAATTCGCTTCGTGGCAGCCGACAAGGGCTACAACGCCGAACGCATCAAGGGCATGGCCCCCGAGGGTGTGCCGGGCTTCAAAACCGTGGTGGGGAAGGAGGAGGCCGTGACCTTCGACCAGCCCGGCCTGTACGGCTTCAAATGCGCGCCGCACGACATCATGGGCATGGTCGGCCTGTTCCAGATCGGCGACAAGCCGCAGAACCTGGAGGCCGCCAAGGCGGTCCCGCACGGCAAGCTCGCCGCCAAACGGTTCGGGCCGCTGTTCGAGAAGGTGCAGTAACCCGTTCGGAGCGGCAGATGCCGCCCTGTCTCAGAAGCCGGCGTAGAGGGCGGCCACGGCCCGGTCGATCGAGAGGTAGAACACCCCGAAGGCCACTAACGCGGCGGCCGCGAACTCGACGGCGACGTTGGAGAGCGTCTGCGCACGGCGGAGGGCCGCGCGGCCGAAAAAGAGCGACACCCAGGCCAGGGCGAGGACGGCCGGCAGGACAAAGAGGTACGACATCGTGCTCTCGACGCGGTCGAGGCCGCCGTTCGGATCGATCAGCGCGCGGATGTTGCGCACCCACGGGGCGTAGAAGGCAGCGGTGAGGGCAGTCAGCCAGGACAGGCCCACGGCGACGCCGAGATGCAACGTGAAGGTGCGGTGCAGGCGGGTGAAATCGTCGCGCGCCTCGTCGATGGTCATCCGGCATTCCCCTCTGACGGGCCGCTGCCGGTCGGCGCGGATGCGCCGCCGTTCGAGGGCCGTCATGGGTCGTCTTAAAGCCGGTCAATTCGGCGGATTTTATGGCCCCGGCGGGGCCCGAATGGGATACCGCCGGGCTGCCGATCAGACCTTTGCCTCTGGCTCGCCCGAGCGCATCAGCGTCACGAATCGCTCGAACAGGTAGTGGCTGTCGCGCGGGCCGGGCGAGGCCTCCGGGTGGTGCTGGACCGAGAAGGCCGGACGGTCGGTGAGCGTCAGGCCGCAATTCGAACCGTCGAACAGCGAGACGTGGGTCTCCACCGCGGTCTGCGGCAGGCTCGTCGGATCCACCGCGAAGCCGTGATTCATCGAGACGATCTCGACCTTGCCGGTGGTCTTGTCCTTCACCGGATGGTTCGCGCCGTGATGGCCCTGGCCCATCTTCACGGTCCGGCCGCCGAGGGCGAGGCCCATCAGCTGATGGCCGAGGCATATGCCGAAGGTCGGCACCTTCTCGTCGAGCAGCTTGCGGATCACCGGAACCGCGTAGGCGCCGGTCGCCGCGGGGTCACCGGGTCCGTTCGACAGGAACACGCCATCCGGCTTCATCGCCAGGATCTCGTCCGCCGGGGTGGTGGCCGGCACCACGGTGACGTCGCAGCCCGCCTGGGCCAGCAACCGCAGGATGTTGCGCTTCACACCGTAATCGATCGCCACGACCTTCAGGCCTTCGCCGGCGACGCGCTTGCCGTAGCCGTTGCCGAGCGCCCAGACGGTCTCGGACCACTCGGACGGCGCCCGGCTCGTCACCGGCGGCACGAGGTCGAGCCCTTCCATCGGCGCGAGCGCGGCGGCCCGGGCCTTCAGGGCCTCCCGGTCGAACCGGCCCTCCGGGTCGTTGGCGATCACGGCGTTCGGCATGCCCTGGTCGCGGATCCGGGCGGTGAGCGCCCGGGTGTCGACGCCGGTGATACCCACGATGCCGCGGGCCTTGAGCCAGCCGTCCAGGTGCGAAGAAGAGCGCCAGCTCGACGGCTTCGTCACCGCCGAGGCGATCACCGTGCCGCGCACGCCGGAGGCCGGGGCCGCATCCAGGCTCTCCAAATCCTCGTCGTTGGTGCCGACATTGCCGATATGCGGGAAGGTGAAGGTGACGATCTGCCCGGCATAGGACGGGTCGGTCAGGATCTCCTGATAGCCGGTCATCGCCGTGTTGAAGCAGACCTCGCCGTCGGCCATACCGGTCTGCCCGATGCCGAAGCCCTCGAGGATGGTCCCGTCTGCCAGGACCAGCAGCGCCGTGGCCACCGGCTCGGCCCAGGGCTCGGGCGCCGTGGCGTCTGGGGCGTGCGCGGCGGCGTCTTGCAGCATGGGGTGAGTCTCGCTTATGTCCGGCCGAAGGCGAGCGCCGGGTTGCGGCGCTCTCGGCTTGCGGCATGATCGTGTGCGGCGCTCTTAGCGAGCGGCCCGCGATGAGGTCAATGTGGCTCCGCGCCCCGAAGGTCTCAACGTCTGCTTATCACGGGGCAGATCCGCAAATCGCAGGCCAGCCCGCCGTTTCGACCGTTGGAAGGTTTACCCGAATGTTGCGCGCCCGCTTCACCACCGAAATGAAGGAGGCCATGAAGGCCGGCGACAAGGAGCGGCTGGCGACCGTCCGGATGATACAGGCGGCCCTGAAGGACCGGGACATCGAGGCTCGCGGCAACGGCAAGGATCCGATCTCCGACGACGAGATCCTGTCGCTGCTTCAGAAAATGATCAAGCAGCGCACCGAATCGGCCGAGGTCTTCGAGCAGAACGGCCGGCCGGAACTCGCCGCCAACGAACGCGGCGAGATCGCGGTCATCGAGAGCTTCCTGCCGAAGCAAATGGACGAGGCCGAGACGACGGCGGCGATCGAGGCCGCAATCGCCGAGACCGGCGCCGCCGGGCCGAAGGATATGGGCAAGGTGATCGCCGCCCTGAAGGGCGCCTATGCCGGCCGGATGGATTTCGGCAAGGCGAGCGGGCTGGTGAAGGCGGCCCTCGCCGCGAAGGGGTGACGGCGCTCAAGTCTCTCCGGCGGTGCAGGCCCTGACATAGCTCCGCAGCACCGCATTGATCCGGCTCTGATAGCCACCGCCGCCATCCCTGAAATAGTCGAGGATGTCGGCGTCCAGCCGAATGGAGACGGCGACCTTGCGCGCCGGGACCACCACCTCGGCGCGCGCCCAATCGATATCGAGCGGCGCGGCATCCGGATCGTCTGCGACCGCCGCCGCGATCTCGGCGTCGCTCAGCGCGGAGATACGCGCCAGATCGGTCACACCGGGCTGGCGCTCAAGCACCGAAGCGCGCCGCGAAGATCTGTCTCTCATTTCGCCTCGCTGCTCTCGCGGAGATGATCCGCACGACACCCGCCCGGTCGGTCCAGACGACGGCGATGACGCTTTCGGCGATCCGACCGAGGCTGACCATCCGAACCTCATCGTTCCGGATCGTCTTGCTTGTCAGGTGCGGCCCATCGAAGATGCCGATCGCGTCGCGGAAATCGATACCGTGCTTCTCGAGATTGGTGGCTCGCTTGCTCTCGTCCCAGGCGAACCCGTCCCATGGCATATCCTAGCCCAAAGTCGAATCAACGTCGATACAGATGTATATACACCGGCAGGCCTGCCGGAGCGCCGGCCCTGGGTTGCCATCGCCTAGCGGAGACCGGTACGCGCAGTTCTCCACGCAATCCCCCGGCGATGCCTTTTCACGACGGCGGCGTTGAGACTCCGGCACGTCCGGCACGCTATGATCGGCGGCCCCGCAAACCATCCCAGGCCCCGTGCGCTATCCGCCCCACATTCTGGAAGAAATCCGTGCCCGGCTGCCGGCCTCCGCCGTGGTCGGGCGGCGGGTGCAGCTCAAGAAGGCCGGCCGGGAATGGCGCGGCCTGTCGCCGTTCAACGCCGAGAAGACCCCGTCCTTCTACGTGAACGACCAGAAGCAGTTCTACCATTGCTTCTCCTCGTCCAAGCACGGCGACATCTTCACCTTCCTGATGGAGACGGAGGGTCTCAGCTTCCCCGAGGCGGTCGAGCGGCTGGCCGGAGAGGCGGGCGTCAGCCTGCCTGCGCCCACTGAGGACAACCGGGCCAGCGAGCAGAAGCGGGCCGGCGCCATCGAGGTGATGGAGATGGCTGCCCGCTGGTTCGAGGACCGGCTTCAATCCGGGCAGGGCAGCGAGGCCCGCGCCTACCTCGAACGCCGGGCCCTCGGCCGCGAGACTCAGCAGAAGTTCCGGCTCGGCTATGCGCCGAACGACCGTTACGCCCTGCGCGATCATCTCGCCGGGCAGGGGGTCGAGAAGGATCTGATGCTCGAGATGGGCCTTCTGGCGACCGGGGAGGGCGTGTCGGTCCCGTACGATTATTTTCGCGACCGGGTGATGTTCCCGATCACCGACACGCGCGGTCGGGTCGTGGCCTTCGGCGGGCGGGCGCTCTCCAAGGAGGTGCGCGCCAAGTACTTGAACTCCCCCGAAACACCGCTCTTCCACAAGGGCCGGACGCTCTACAACCTGCACGGCGCCCGCAAGGCCGCGCATGATCGCGGCTCGATCATCGCGGTCGAGGGCTATGTCGACGTCATCGCCATGACGTCGGCCGGCCATCCCGAGACGGTGGCGCCGCTCGGCACGGCGCTGACCGAGGAGCAGCTCGGCCTTCTCTGGCGCCACGCCGACGAGCCGATCCTGTGCTTCGACGGCGACAAGGCCGGCCAGCGGGCCGCCTTCCGCGCGCTCGACATCGCGCTGCCGCTTCTCGAACCGGGCCGCTCGCTGCGGATTGCGTTGCTCCCCGGCGGTCAGGATCCCGACGATCTGCTGCGCTCGGGCGGAGCGGGCGCGATCGATCAGGTGCTGAACGCGGCGCTGCCACTCTCCGAACTTCTCTGGCGTCGCGCGGTCGAGGCCGGTCCGATCGACACCCCGGAGCGGCGTGCCGGCCTGACCCAGACCCTGCGCACGACCGTCGCGACGATCCGCGACGAGACCGTGCGGCGCTACTATCGCGACGATATCGAGGAACGGCTCCGCTCTCTGTCTCCGCGCAGCGCTCGGGCCTCGGGACCGGCGCCCCGCGGGCGAACCCGCTTCGTCCGCCCCGGCGAGACGGTCTCGCCACGGATCACCGGCAGCCCGAGCGCATCCATGACGGCCTCGGCGGGCTTCATCGGTGCGGCGCCGGTCCGCGAGGCGGTGATCGTCGGAACGCTGCTGGCGCATCCCGAGATGCTCGGTGAGTTCGCCGAAGAGATCGCCGAACTGGATTTCGAGGATCCGGACGCGCGGGCGCTCCTGTCGGTGCTCCTTGCCAGCGCAGCCGAAGATCCGCACACGGATCCCGCAATGTTGCAAAATCGCATCAGTCGCGCCGGACTTACGGCGGCCTCCGAGCGGATTCTGACGCTGGGACGCTCGCGAGACCGCTTGACCCTTGCGCCCCATGCCGATCCGGCGCACCGCGCAGACGCGCTCCGACAGGCGATGATCTTGCACCGGCAGGCAGGAGCGCTACATAGCGAACTTCGCGAAGCACGGCAGGCGTTTGAGAACGATCCGACCGATGCCGGATGGGCATGGCTCTGCGAGGTGAAGGCGAGGCTGGAGACCGTCATCGCTGCCGAGGCTGAGGCCGACAAGCCGGAGTCGAGCGACTCGACGGCTGCCTGACGGCCGTGTCATGGCGGTATGGGCTGGCGGTAGCGACAGGGGGCAGCCCGTCATAGTTAACAATCGGTCAAGCCTCAGGCTTGCATACGGATACCGACGACTCAAGGCGACGGAGCAATCCGGCGCCGATCCCGTACCGCGGCGTCGCTGGCGTGGACCGGCCTCTCAAGGGCCTCCGCAGCGCTCCGCCCACGAAACAATAGGCTGATCATGGCAACGAAGGCAACGGAACGGGACGAGACGGACGCTGCCCCCGAGCAGCAGACCGACGGGCCGCTCCTCGACCTGACGGATGCTTCGGTCAAGCGCATGGTGAAGCTCGCCAAGAAGCGCGGCTACGTCACCTACGAAGAGGTCAACGAGGTTCTGCCTGAGGGCCAGTCCGATCCGGACCAGCTTGAGGACGTGCTGTCGCAGCTGTCCGAGATGGGCATCAACGTCGTCGAAGCCGAGGAGACCGACGAGGCCGCCACCGGCGAGAAGGCGGCGGAGGGCGAGGAGGAGGAGGCCGAGGGCGGCGAGGTCGCCGAGGTCGCGCCGGCGCGCGCGGTCACGGTAGCCACGACCACCAAGGAGCCGACTGACCGCACCGACGATCCGGTGCGGATGTACCTGCGCGAGATGGGCTCCGTGGAGCTCCTGTCCCGCGAGGGCGAGATCGCGATCGCCAAGCGCATCGAGGCCGGCCGCGAGGCGATGATCGCCGGCCTGTGCGAGAGCCCCCTGACTTTCCAGGCGATCATTATCTGGCGGGACGAGCTGGTGGAGGGCAAGGTCCTCCTGCGCGACATCATCGATCTGGAGGCGACCTACGCAGGTCCGGACGGCAAGAACGCCCCGCAGATCGCCGAGGGCGAGGGTGAGGACGCCGAGGACGCCGAGGCGCCCGCGCCCCCCGAAGGCGGCGACGACGAGGACGATCTGGAGAACAACGTCTCGCTCGCCGCCATGGAAGCCGAGATCAAGCCGCGGGTCCTCGAGACCTTCGATGCAATCGCGGCGAACTACCGGAAGCTGCGCAAGTTCCAGGCGGAAGGCACCGAGCGCAAGGCGACGGGTGGGCAGAACACACCGGCTCAGAACCAGAAGCAGGGCGAGCTGAAGGACATCGTCGTCGCCGACGTGAAGTCCCTGTCGCTTAACAACAATCGCATCGAGGCGCTGGTCGGCCAGCTCTACTCGATCAACAAGCAGCTGATCGGCCACGAGGGCCGGCTGATGCGCTTCGCCGAGAGCCACGGCGTCGCTCGCGACGAGTTCCTGCGCCACTACCAGGGCTACGAGCTCGATCCGAACTGGATGGAGCGCGTCGGCACTCTCGGCGGCAAGGGCTGGAAGAACTTGGTCGAGAAGGGCTCGAAGCAGGTAACGGATCTGCGCGCGCAGATCCTCGACCTCGCCTCCGAGACCGGCCTGGAGATCGGCGAGTACCGCCGCATCGTCAACATGGTCCAGAAGGGCGAGCGCGAGGCCCGGCAGGCCAAGAAGGAGATGATCGAGGCGAACCTGCGCCTCGTGATCTCGATCGCCAAGAAGTACACGAACCGCGGCCTGCAGTTCCTGGACCTGATCCAGGAGGGCAACATCGGCCTGATGAAGGCGGTGGACAAGTTCGAGTACCGCCGCGGCTACAAGTTCTCGACCTACGCCACGTGGTGGATCCGGCAGGCGATCACCCGCTCGATCGCCGATCAGGCGCGCACGATCCGCATCCCGGTGCACATGATCGAGACGATCAACAAGATCGTCCGCACGTCGCGCCAGATGCTGCACGAGATCGGCCGCGAGCCGACTCCGGAGGAGCTGGCCGAAAAGCTGGCCATGCCGCTGGAGAAGGTTCGAAAGGTCCTGAAGATCGCCAAGGAGCCGATCTCCCTCGAAACGCCCATCGGCGACGAGGAGGACAGCCACCTCGGCGACTTCATCGAGGACAAGAACGTCGTCCTGCCGATCGACGCGGCGATCCAAAGCAATCTTCGCGAGACGACGACGCGCGTCCTGGCGTCGTTGACCCCGCGTGAAGAACGCGTGCTGCGTATGCGCTTCGGCATCGGCATGAACACCGACCACACCCTCGAAGAGGTCGGCCAGCAATTCTCGGTGACCCGCGAGCGCATTCGCCAGATCGAAGCGAAGGCGCTGCGCAAGCTGAAGCACCCCTCACGCAGCCGGAAGCTGCGGAGCTTCCTGGACAACTGAGCCCCCGCCGCGGCACGGTCCGCGGCGCCTGCACTTCAACCGCGCCGCCGCGCGGCATGACACTGGCGCCATGCTCGAACGCCGCCCGCCAACGCCCGGAGTTCCAACGGCCTTCGCGGATGGCTCCGAGGCCGACGACGTGCCCTTCGGCGCGTTGCAGCCCTCCGTGGGCATCCGCGACTGGCTGCTGGGCGAGGGCGCCCGGTTGGAAAAGGCCGAGGAGATGCTCGAAGGCCTCGCCGAGCGGCTGATCGCCGTCGGCGTCCCGGTAGACAGGGCTTCCACGGCCATCGACACCCTGCACTCGGAATATGCCGGCGTCGGGCGGATCTGGACCAGGGACAGCGGCACCACCGTGCGGTTGTTTCCGCACGGTGCCCGATCCACGGACGCCTATCTCAACAGCCCGTTCCACACGGTTCACGAAACCGGGGAGTGGCTGATCCTCGACCTCGCCGAGACTCCGGACGACGCCTACGCGATCATCCCGGACCTGAAGGCCGGGGGCTACACGCATTATGTCGTCGCGCCGCTGTTCTTCACCAACGGCACCAAGAACGGCATCACCTTCGCGACCCGCGCGCCGGAGGGCTTTGGTGAGGACGACATCGCCATCTTGCGCTTCGTCATGCCGGCGCTGGCCGCCGTGGCGGAAATGCGCGTCCTCAACAAGCAGCTCGATCACGTGCTGCGGCTCTATGTCGGCGACGAGCCGCACCGGGCGATCCTGGCGGGCGACATCCGCCGCGGGCAGGTCACACGGATCCGCTCGGCGATCCTGTTCGCCGACATGCGCGATTACACCCGCACCTCCGCCGACATGACGCCCGAGGAGGTGGTGGGCCTGCTCAACGTGTTCTTCGACTGCCTCGTGCCGCCGATCGAGCGCGAGGGCGGCGAGGTGCTGAAGTACCTGGGCGACGGCCTGCTGGCGATTTTTCGCGAGACCGGTGATGATTTGGGCGGCGCCGCCAAGGGGGCGCTAACGGCGGCCCAGCACGCGCTCGCGGCCCTCGACGAGGCCAACGCCCTGCACCAGTTCCCGGTGCCGGTCGCGGCGGGCATCGCGCTCCACCACGGCGAGGCCGCCTACGGCAATGTCGGCTCGGGCTCCCGTCTCGACTTCACGGTGATCGGCCGGGACGTGAATCTGGCGAGCCGTCTGGCCCAGCTCAACCGGATCCTGGGCGAGCCGCTGCTGATGTCGAAGCCGTTCGTCGATTTTCTCTGGGGGGATCCGATCCCCCTGGGCGAGCACGTGCTCGACGGTTTCCGGGAGCCGATGGCGGTGTTCCGACCGAAGTTCCTGCGGCCGCGCAAGCCGAGCTGAGCGCGCTGTGCAGGGCGATACCACCAACCCTTTGATCCTGACGTGCTGGGCACCGGCGTCGAAGCAGGGCTGCAGGGATCGCGAAGCCTTCGAAAGGCCTCCGCTTTGCACCCGCACCTCCTCAGGACGAGGGTGTGGGTTGGACAGTTGCACCGGAGGCTTTCAGGTCTCGTTGACGATGTCGTCACGCGACCTCTCCCTCCCCGCAGCGCGCTAGAGCGCTCTCCGCCGAAGTGGACACCGGTTCGGCGCAAGAGAGCGCATCAATACGAAGACTTAGAGCCGTGCTCGATAGCAACGCGCACGGTACACGACTCACAAGGCTGGGAGGCGTTTTGGGCATCGATTGGCCCAGAGGGTCGCT
>NZ_JAKSYH010000018.1 GCF_022829295.1 Methylobacterium sp. J-088 | reverse complement strand
CGCCCTGGCCCTCCAGCCGCCCCACGCCTCGTTGTGGGCGGGTCCGCGGGCCGCTCACGGGCGGCCCAGACGCGTGTCGGCGCGGGCGTCATTTCCCCCCCCCGGCTGGCTAACCGCCGACCGGTCTCACGCCCGCATCCGCTGCACGCCCCGCACCGGTCCGCCGCCCGGGGCGATGGCGGCTGAGAGCCACCGACGCGCGCGCCGCCCCGTCCACGGACCCGCCCGGTCAGCCACCGGGCGGGCCCCGTAAAGGACGCCCCGGGATCGCTCCCGGGCCGCCGTGGACAGGTGGCGGCTAATGAGCACAAAATAGGAACATTGTCAAGTCGGGCGGGTGAGCGGGCGGAGTCCGCGTGGCATCGCGGACCGGCCGGAACCGGCGCCTGCGTCTGTCATGCGGGCGGCCCGCAGCGATCCGATCGGCGTCGCGCTCGTTGGCGTTGCCGACCCGGATCAGGGTGCTGCGCCGGATGACGAGGCGGCACCGCAACGGGAGCGGACGCCGGAACCCGAAGGGTTCGGACGGAAACCGGAGGATCCCGGCGCGGGGAGGGCGCTCGGACCGCCCTCACCCGGATCGCCCCGCCTCTGCCCGACGGCGCCCTGTTCGGATGACGCGGCGCCGCTCGGCATCATCGGCCATGGAAGCGTCCAGGGCGAACCGTTTTCGGACGTGCCAGGATGCACACCCAGCCCCCCTCACCCCGCCCGACGGATCGTTGTAGTTCCATAATATATCTTATGCGAACGACGGATAGGGTCTGCGGCAGGCTGGTGGATCCCGGCGGGCTGTGTCCGAGCCGGCGCTCGAACACGGCTGGCAGCCGTGCCCCACGACCGTCCGGGGACACGCGGCCGGACGGTCGCCGCAGGATCCCGCGGCAAGCCAAGACCCAATCCCGGGCACTCGGCCGGGCGAGCCTGGGCGAGGGCGGTTCAGGCGCCCTCCCCGCGCCGCTGTCTTGCGCATGCGAGGCGGTTGAGCACCGCCTGCAGCCGCGCTTCCACGCGCGCCTCAAGGTGGTGCGGGCGGGTTGGAGCGGGGCTCGATCGCGTTGCTCACGGAACACGACCGTGCGCCGCGTTGTGGCAATCCCACCCAATCCCCTCATCCTGAGGTCACCGCGAAGCGGGCCTCGAAGGAGGGCTCCAGGGATCGCAGCGCCGGCTGGAGCTCGCCTTCGAGGCCGCCGTTACGCTCCGGCCCCTCAGGATGAGGGAAGTGGATTGGACAATCAACGCGAGGCCTTCCCGGTCTGGTGTCGTGTACCGTGCGCGTTGCAATCGCGTTTGGCTCCAAGCCCTTGTTGTGACGCGCGCTCTTGCGCCGAACCGGTGCCCCCTTCGTCGGAGAGCGCCCGCGCCTTCCGCGACACAGCCCGAGGCAGGAGACCGACCGGGGCCGGAGATCGGCCCGCCGGCACCGCGCGGATCACGCCCCGTCGCGCGCTCCTGTCTCGGATGCCGATCGACATTGGCCAATGCAGTCCAGCATTCAACGAAGAATGATAAAGACTTGTTAATCCTAAATCTTTGCCCGTCTTTAACAGGCCCCACCCTAGATTCGCCCGCCGGTCGGTCTCGTCACGGGGATTCGGGCGGCGGGATCGTTCGCATCAGGAGCTTCGTCGATGCTCAGGTTCCTCACGGCTCCGGCCGCCTGTTTGATCCTCTGCGGCGCCGCCGCCGCGCAGGACTTGCCCGGACTCGCGTCGCTGGGCCCGCCCGATCTGGGGCAGCTGAGCGAGCGGGTCCCCGAGCGGAAGGTCGAGACCGGCCCTCTCGAGGGCGACCCGTCCGTCTCGCACGTGCTCGGGACCAGCGAGAGGCCCCCCGGCGACCTCGCCCCGCGCGGTGCCGAACCGGGCAAAAGCCAGGCCGTCGCCGATCTCAAGAGTGCACCCGGACCCGCCAAGCCCTGGTGTGCGCAGGAGCGCCGGATCGGAACCGGGGCCGGCTTCTGCATGGTGAACTGACCCGGCCTGCCCGGCTGCCGCCTCACGAGGCCGCGTAGACCGAGACTTCGTCGAAGGTTGCGTCGGGCCCCGGCGCGTAGGTGAGGGAGGCGGCCAGCAGCAGCAGCACGGTCGCCCCGATGAGCGCGGCGACGAGCAGGCGCGTGAGGCGTTCCGCGTGTGCCCGGGCGGCGTGGATCACGGCGCAGCCGAGCATGAAGACGCAGGCCTGCGCGGCCGGATTGGCGAGCGCCACCGTCATCGCCCCAATCCCGGTGCGCGCTCAAGGGTCCGATCCCCGTCGTGTCCGCCCATGACACCCCCTCCCCGGCCCGAAGAACCCGTGCGCCGCAAGGGCGCGGCAAGGGCGCCGCAAGGGCGCGGCAAGGGCGCCGCAAGGGCGCCGCAAGGGCGCGGCAAGGGCGCGGCAAGGGCGCGGCAAGGGCGCGGCAAGGGCGCCGCAAGGGCGCCGTGCCGCAACGCGAC
>NZ_JAKSYH010000168.1 GCF_022829295.1 Methylobacterium sp. J-088 | reverse complement strand
GCCGCCGAACGAACGGTCGGCGCTGCCCGAGCCGTAGGCGAAGCCGCCGGTGCCGTACACGAGGGTGCGGTCGAAGGCGTAGCCGAGGCGGCCGCGCACGGTGCCGAAGTAGTCGAGGCTCGACAGGCCGCGCGGGGCGGTGCCGTAGTAGCCGGGGGCGAGCGCGCCGCGGGCGAGGCAGGGGCTGTTCGGGCTGCGGCCGAAGTCTAGGCATGGGGCGTAGTCACCGATGCGGACGTCGACGCGGTGGCCCGGGTGAAGCTGGAAGTGGAAGCCGCTCTGGGGGACGCCGGAGAAGCAGGCCTGGCGGTTGTTGCGGAAGGTGGCGAGGGTGGCGGGGGTGGCGTAGGGGAAGGGCAGGCCGAAGCTGTTGCCGGTGGAGCGGCTGGAGGCGTGGAAGGCGTAGCCGGCGTTGAGACCGAAGTAGGCGCCCGAGCAGGTGAACACGGGCACGGGGGTGAACACGGGCGGCGGGGCGGCGCGGGGCGGCAGGTCGGCGGCCGAGGCGGCGGCGGTCAGGGCGGTGAAGGCGGCGAGCGAGGCGAGAAGCTTGGTCATGGGGGTTGATCCAGTGTTTCGATCTGGTGCCAAGGCTACCGGTCTCTGATCGAATTGGCTGTAGTTTTATGGACACACCCAACCATCATGAGGCAGCGTCGCATAGTAAACCGTCCGTGAACATCCGATTGGACACGGGAATACATCGCGATGTCCGCGGCCGAGCACGCAAACAACTCAGCGGCATTAGGGTTGCGCTCGGCCGCACCGTGATCGATTGAGTGTGATCCAAATGCTACACTCCGGGTAATGCAATCCCTCGCGGAGTCGCCCCTGCGTTCTCATCGCCCATCAGCCTGGGTTGGGGCATCGCTCCGGCCGCCGTGATCGGAAGGCCGCATGGATGGGGCCTCCATCACCCGGCCAGCGAACCCCGGCGTGACGCCGCGCCCGGCGGATGACGCAAAGGCTGACCAGGCTCGGTGACCGGTTGGGCTACAAAAACGTGTCAGACACGCTTCCATTGGCTTAAGACTGCACTACGCTCTCCGCTTGCACTAATGATGCATTGGAGACTCGTAATCATGGGCCGCCTAATCTCTTTTGCCCTTCTGATCGCAGGCAGTGTCGCGATTGCCACCCCCGCCGCGGCCCTGTCCACCAAGGACTGCTCGGTGAAGTATCAAGCCGCCAAGCAGGCCGGCACACTCAACGGTCAGACCTGGAACGACTTCCGCAAGGCGTCGTGCGGCGCGGCGGCCGACGCTTCGAGCACCACGGTGCCGAACCCGGTTGCGCCGTCTGCATCCACCTCCGCGCCAGCGCCGACCACGACCGCATCGAGAACCGCTCCGGCACCGGCAGCGACCCCCGGATCGGCCGCCTACCCGCGCGCCGTCGACCCGAAATACGCCAAGGAGTCGCCGGGCAAGGCCCGGATGCACACGTGCCTGGACAGCTACAACGCGGCCAAGGCTGCGGGCACATTGGGCGACGCGCGATGGATCCAGAAGGGCGGCGGCTATTATTCGGCGTGCAACAAGCAGCTCAAGGGATAAGCCCGCACGCGGGCCTTCGCGCCTCCCGTGCGAGACGCAAGGCCGCCCTGGCCGTTGCGATCCCGCACGGGACCGATGCCCGGGAGCCCCTCGGGCCGACAGGGACGACGGGTCGGACCCGCCGGCACGCACGTCCGGTTGAACCGTGCCCCGCCCTGGCCGTTCCTGTGCTGCAACAGTCGCACGGGGAGACCGCATGGTCCGGACTACAATCACGCTCGTCGGAGCCCTCGGCATCGCTCTGGCGGGTCCGGCCGCGGCCCAGGTCGTCACCGGCGGCGCCGGCAATACGGGCGTGGCCCCGCCGGCCGGCACCGGAGGCGTGAGCCCCGGCGCCCGGGATCTGGGCCCCAGCCCGATCACCAGAGGCAACGAGGCCAATCGCAGCAATTCCCCCGTGGTTGGAACGACGCCGAACGTGAATATCGGCGGAACACCGACCAGCGGGCCGCCCGGTACCGGTGGTACGTCGGGTGGTCCCTCGCTGGACGGCCGCTAGAATGCGCCGCGCCGAACAGCAAACCGGTTCGGCGCGGCACAGAATTTCAGAACAAGGGCTGAGAGCCGCGCCCGATGGCGATGCGTTCAGGCACGGCTCACGTTGTCATTCAAGCGGGTGTCCGGCGCCCGGATGGTGTCCGCGCGCGGACCCCGGCGGGATGGGCCGCACGTCGGCGGCCCGCTCTGCTTCAGGGACACCCGGTCACCGGAGATCTTCGACCCCGTTCGCGGACCGGCGCAGAGCCATCACGCCGGATGCAGCCTGCTCGGGGTTGCGATCGTCTCAGAACTCGCCGGCCAAGCCCGCGCGGGCTCCCAGCGCGTTGTTGCCGCCATACGCGACCCCCGCCGTGACCGCGATCGGCACGCAGCAGGTGGGCAGCCGGTGCGCCACCGCCACGCCGCCCGCCCATTCACCGCGATAGGTCGCCCCGTTCGTGGCCCAGGTGGTCTTGCCCGGTGCGGAGGGCATCGGCGCCGTTGCCATGGCGATCGCCATGGCGACACCCTGTCGAGCCTCCTTGCGCGTCTGGATGGCGTAGCGCTGCATGGCGTCGGTCTTGGCCTCCAGCGTGTTCACCTGCGACTGGACCGCGTCGACCCGGCCGGCCATGCTCGCGATGCTCGCGGGTCCGTAGGCCGAAGCCGCGAGATTGCCGCTGGCGTCCGTGGTTACGAAGTTCGTCGGGCCGCTCTGAGCCGCCGCGCTCGCCGGCGAGGCGATGCCGGCCAACGTATAGGTGCTGACGGCCGTGCCGATCGCGACCTGGTTGGCCCGCGTCGTCCGGACGTTGGCACCGATGGCGGCCGCGTTCGCTTGATCGGCCCGCGCGCCGCTGCCCAGCGCGACGCTGCCGTCTCCGCCCGCCGAAGCGGTCGCGCCGACCGCCGTGGATCCCGAACCGCCTGCGCCGGCGGCAAAACCCAGGGCGGTACTCCCATCGCCGAGCGCGACCGATGCCGTACCCACCGCCGTACTGCCGAGACCCTGCGCACCGGCCCCGTAACCGAGGGCCACGCTCCCGGTCTGTGCGGCGCGGGCACCGGTCCCGACGGCGGTCGACGCCGGACCCGACGCGCTCGCGCCGGAACCGACGGCCAGCGCATCATCCCCGCCTGCGCTCGGACCGGGCAAGCGGCTGGTGTTGTTGGCCGCCACACCCGTGAGATCGGAGAACGCGGAGAGCCGGAGGTCGGTAACGACAGTCTGGCCCTGAGACTGCGTGACAGTGCCCGTCACGATATAAATGCCTTGGCCACCGCCGGTGCCGCCCGTGCCGCCAGTCCCACCTCCGGTACCACCGGTGCCGCCAGTCCCACCTCCGGTGCCGCCGGTGCCACCACCGGTGCCGCCCGTATTGGACGTCCCGAGCGTGAGGCCTGTCCCGAGCAGACCGTCACCCGGACCCGTCGTACCCACGAGCAATCCGGTGCCCAAAACACCCGTTCCGCTCGTTCCGACATTCAGGCCCGTTCCGAGCACGCCGCTGCCGGGCGCGCTGGTGCCGACCCCGAGCCCGCTCCCGAGCAGGCCCGTTCCGGAGGTGCCAACATTCAGGCCCGTTCCAAGCACGCCACTGCCGGGCGCGCTGGTGCTGACCCCGAGCCCGCTCCCGAGCAAGCCGGATCCGGACGTGCCGACCGTCAGACCCGTCCCAACGATGCCGCTGCCAGGGGTTGTAGTGCCGACGGACAAGCCGGTGCCGAGAATGCCCCCACCGGTTGTATCGAAAGCGCCCCTGAGCAGTTGCGCGTGGGCGGGAGACGCGGCAACGGCACCGAAAAGTCCAGTCGTGAGCAGAAGTGCTCTGACGTGAGCGCGTCGCCGAAAGCAGTTTACTTTGCTGTCTAGTCCCAGCATGATGTAGAATTCCCCAGACATCTGCAAATCTCTAGCGGATGCAGCTCCCGGCGCCCGCGGCCACCTGGCGGCGCCCTCGATATCAACAGCTTGTGGTTGAATAGTTGATTTCGTCTTAAGGTTGCAATGACCATCTGATACAACTGAACGCGGCTCGGGATAGTGTCGGACCCGGCGCGGCACATGGCGTTTCGATCGCCGTCCGCACGAGCCCCCACGGGGTGGGCCGCGGCATCCCCGATGCGGCGGGGACGCAGGGTCGCGAACGCGGCCTTCGTCGCTCCGACCGGGCGAAAATCAGCGTCGGTCACCGCTGAAGCTTGCGTTCGCGCGGGCTGTCCACACCCGTCGACGTTGCATCCGCCACGGCGGGCCCAACCGATGGCTCCGCCCTTGAGCCCCACGTACGTTCACTATTCGTTCTATATCTGTGCAGCAGCGTGTGCTTTGAGCCCGGATCGACGACCTGCGCATAAGCAGGCTTACCACCGTCCGGTGGTGCGCCAGGTCCCGCCTTGAAGGATGCTGGCCCACACGATCACACCGGCGTCGATCGCAGCCTTACGTCCGGCCGCGGCGGCATCACGATGGCGGCCCGCGACGGGCAGATGGTCTCGGACCATCCATCGTCAGCGGCGCGCGAGCGTCACTTGCGCAGGGGCACGCCCTTCGTGGTGAAGCTCTGGCCACCGCCCGGGCGGTACACGGGGCGGGGCTGGCCGCCCGTCCTGCCCGCGCCCGCCCCGGTTCCCGGCGGCTGCGAGAACGGCACGAGCTGGTCCGGCCGCGGTCCGATGAGATCGGCGCGGCCCATCTCGCGCAGCGCCTCGCGCAGCAGCGGCCAGTTCTCGGGGTCGTGGTAGCGCAGAAACGCCTTGTGCAGCCGCCGCTGCCGCAGCCCCTTGATCGCGTCGACCGGCTCGCTGCCGCCGCGCCGCACGCCCCGCAGGGTGTTGATCTCGGTGTGATACATCGCCGTGGCGGTCGCCATCGGCGAAGGCAGGAACGTCTGGACTTGGTCGGCGCGGTAGTTGTTCGCCTTGAGCCAGAGCGCGAGGTGCATCATGTCCTCGTCGGTCGTTCCGGGATGGGCCGCGATGAAGTATGGGATCAGGTAGTACTTCTTGCCCGCCTCCTTGGCGGCGGCGTCGAACATCTCCTTGAAGCGGTCGTAGGTGCCGATCCCCGGCTTCATCATCTTGTCGAGGGGGCCGCGCTCGGTGTGCTCGGGGGCAATCTTCAGGCGGCCGCCGACATGGTGGGTGACGAGTTCCTTGATGTATTCCGGGCTCTTGACCGCGAGGTCGTAGCGCACGCCCGAGGCGACCATCACCTTCTTGATCCCCTTCACCTCCCGGACCTTGCGGTAGAGCCGGATCAGGTCGTCGTGCGAGGTGTTCAGGTTCGGGCAGATGTCCGGGAAGACGCAGGAGGGCAGACGGCAAGCCGCCTCGATCTTCGGGTCCTTGCAGGCCATTCGGTACATGTTGGCGGTCGGCCCGCCGACATCCGAGATCACGCCGGTGAAGCCCGGCGTCTTATCGCGGATCAGCTCGATCTCGCGCAGGATCGAGTCCTCCGAGCGGTTCTGGATGACGCGGCCCTCGTGCTCGGTGATCGAGCAGAAGGTGCAGCCGCCGAAGCAGCCGCGCATGATCGTCACCGAGAACTTGATCATATCCCAGGCGGGAATCTTCGCATCGCCGTAGGACGGATGGGGAGCGCGGGCGTAGGGCAGGTCGTAGACCGCATCCATCTCGTCGCTGGTCAGCGGGATCGGCGGCGGGTTGAGCCACAGGTCGCGGTCGCCGTGACGCTGGACCAGCGGGCGCGCATTGCCGGGATTGGCCTCCCGGTGCAGCACGCGCGAGGCGCGGGCATAGGCCTCCTTGTCGTCCTTGACCTGTTCGTAGGCGGGCAGCCGGATCACGGTCGCGCCGGGCCGGCGGGTGGCGGCCTCGTCCGCGGAATCGAGGTCGTCGGCGGGCAATTCCGTGTAGTGGCCGGGCACGCGGCGGAACAGCGCGACGCCCCGGATCGAATCGAGCTGGTGCGGCGCCTCGCCGGCCGCGAGCCGGTTCGCGACCTCGACCACGGCGCGCTCGGCATTGCCGTAGACGAGCAGATCCGCCTTCGCATCCGCCAGGATCGAGCGGCGCACCTTGTCGGACCAGTAGTCGTAATGCGCGATCCGGCGCAGCGACGCCTCGATGCCGCCGAGCACGATCGGCACGTCCTTGAAGGCCTCGCGGCAGCGCTGGGTGTAGACGATGGTGCAGCGGTCCGGGCGCCGGCCGCCTTCGCCACCGGCCGTGTAGGCATCGTCGTGGCGCAGCCGCCGGTCCGCCGTGTAGCGGTTCACCATCGAATCGAGGTTGCCGCCGGTGACGCCGAAGAACAGGTTCGGCTTGCCGAGCGCCTTGAACGGCTCGGCCGACTGCCAGTCGGGCTGGGCGATGATGCCGACCCGGAATCCCTGCGCTTCGAGCAGCCGGCCGATGATCGCCATGCCGAAGCTCGGATGATCGACATAGGCGTCACCCGTCACCAGCACGATGTCGCAGGACTCCCACCCGAGCGCCGCCATCTCGGCGCGGCTCATCGGCAGGAACGGCGCGGCCTGTCCGGTCGGCGGCTTGCGGGTGAACGGAGCCAGGGCGTGTATGGCGGGCAGTTGGAGGTCCATGGGGCCTATGCATAGGCTCCCAAGACCGAGAGCTCAACGCGTGGTTACGGCCCAGGAGCCGCGCCTCCGAAACGGCCGAGTCTTGCCGCTTGGGGCGAGATCGGAACGATCGCGAGGCCTGAACAACCCCAAATCCTGTTCGGCGCAGGCAAGATTTTGGCCGTGTCGTATGTCACCGCGCTTTCGAACAGGCGGTCTATGATCTCACGCGGTTCGGCAGGCTGACGTGCATTTCAGATCTGCCAGATGTCGACGCACAGGCAGACGGTGTACGACCATGAAGATGCTGCTCGCAGTCGCCATGGTGTTCGGATCGACTGTCAGTGCGCCGGCGGGCGAGGCCTACGGGGATTATCGTGACTACTTTGAGGCGAAGCCCGCAACGATAAAGCGCGCGCCGCGCAGCGCGAGCGAGACGACGGACCCCGTCGACAGGCGCGGCCAGACCGAAGGCGACCGCGTCGAGATGTATCGCTATGGCGATGATGGCATCGGTAGGACACCGGACTTAAGGCCTCGCAGCTGGGACGGCGGGTACGTTCCCGTGCGTCCGCGCAGTGCGTCTACGGACGGCTTCTGGAGCCCGATCGACCAGTCCCACGAGGGCTCGGAAGTGCACCGGCCGCGGTATCGGTGATGCCGCACGGCTGAACCGGTATCCACTTCGGCAAAGCGCGCTCTGAGCAGGTTTCGCAGAAGTGGCCGCCGATTTTGCTACGAAGCCTGCGACCGGCCAAGACCCTTAACCCTGAGGGGGTCCGGCCAGGTCCGGCAGAGGAGCCTCGACCGTGCAGACCAAGCCGCGCGGCCGGTAGTCGATTTCGGCCGTTCCGTCGAGTTCGGCGGCCAGGGCCCGCTCGATCATCCGCGAGCCGAACCCCTTGCGCTGCGGCGGGGCGACCGGGGGGCCGCCGAGTTCCTCCCAGCGCACCCACAGGCGCTCGGGCCGCGCGCCGTCCACGACATCCCAGTTGAGGATCACCCGGCCCGCGCCGCTCGACAGGGCGCCGTACTTGACCGCGTTGGTCGCCAGTTCGTGCAGCGCCATCACGAAGGCCAGGGCCTGTCGGGGCGACAGCTTCACGTGCGGACCGCCGACCTTGAACCGTCTGCCATCCCTCTGGCGGAACGGTTGCAGCGCCCTCTCGGCGATCTCCGCGAGGGTCGCCCCATCCCAGCTCTCGCGAGTCAGCACGTCGTGGGCGGTCGACAGCGACTGCAGCCGAGCGTCCAAGGTCGCCCGCGCGTCGGCCAGCGACGCGGCATTGCCGAGGGTCTGGTGGGCGATGGACTGCATCGTCGCCATCGAGTTCTTGACCCGGTGGTTCAGCTCGGCGGCCAGAAGGGCGCGGAACTCTTCGGTGCGTTTGCGTTCCGTGACGTCGATCGACACCCCCGCCATGCTCAACGGTTGGCCGTCCACGTCGTAGAAGGTCTGCCCGCGGATCTGCAGCCAGCGCGCCTCACCCTTCGGTGTATGGACGCGATACTCGATGTCGTAGTCGGTGCGGTCGCGGATCGAGGCCTGCACGGCCGCCTGCATGCGGCACCGGTCCTCCGGCAGGATGCTCGCGACCAACTCCGCGTAGCCGAACGGTTCGTGCACATCCCGGCCGAAATTCTCCTTGCAGACGTCGGAGGCGACCAGCCGCATGTCGGCCAGGTCCAGCGTCCACGAGCCGAAGCGGCCCGCCTTCATGATGAAGCGCATGCGATCCTCGCTGCGCGTCAGGGCGAGGGTGCGGCGCTCGACCTCCTGCTCCAGGGCATCCCGATCGCGCTGGACGCGGACCAGCTTCTCCCGTTCGAGGGTCACATCGCATTGCGAGGCGAAGAAAAAAGTGAGTTCGCCGTCGCGATCGAAGACCGGGGAAATCAGCAGCCGGTTCCAGAACGTTTCGCCATTCTTCTTGTAGTTCAGCAGATCGAGCTCGATCGCCACCCGACGTGCGATGGCCTCGCGCAGCCTGTCGATGTCCTCGCGTCGCGTCTCGAGCCCCTGCAGGAAACGACAATTCCGCCCAATCACCTCGTCACGGGCGTATCCGGTCAGATTGTAGAATGCGTCGTTGACGAAGACGATCGGATTATCGGGCTTGTGAGGGTCGGTGATCAGCATCGGCATCCGCGTCGCCCGCACAGCAGCGGCGAACGGATCTTGGCTGGCGTCGCTGCGGCCGATCTCAGCGTCGATGCGGCTTTGTTCGAACCTATCCGGCAAGGCAATGCCGCCTTTCCTGCGACGGTCTTCGCCGACCGAAACTGATCGACGGGACGCAATTCCTTACCTATATTAGCATGTGGTGCCCAGAAGTTTACGCGCGTCACATCTCAGACTGCCCCCCCTTTAGTACACGGCGCTTGGTGCAGCCGAACGCCCGCTTTCAGGCAGCGCCGCGTGTGGCACCGGTGTGCGGCACGGATCGCAACCGGTCCGTCCGCGCCCCTTCGCCCTCCGGCCGAGCCGAATTCCGGCGACACCTCGGATCGTCGGCAGGATCAGGCCGGTGCCATCGCGGCGTGAACCGCCGTGACGTGAGCGGCCATCTCGCGCCGGGCCGCGGCTGGATCCCGCGCGGCGATCGCGGCCACGATCCGGTCGTGCTCGGCGAAGGATGGGTGATCGGCCGGCGGCCCCTCCTCAGCGGCACGCGGACGATCCCAGGTCATCACGCGCCGGATGGCGGCGAGGTGATCGTACAGGAACAGGAGCAGCGGGTTCCCGGCGGCGAGCGCGATCACCCGGTGGAGGCGCGCGTCCTCAAGCTCGTAGCCGCGCCATGTCTGCCCGGCACCGCAGCTCGCGCGGAGCGCCCGGCGGAGCGCGTCGCGTTGGGAGGGCGCGGCGTGCAGGGCGGCGAGGGCCGCCAGCTCGGGCTCCACCGCCAAGCGCGCCTGGACGAGGTCGGGGGGCGTCGCGCGGGTCGCCAGCGCCGCCACCTCATCGATCGCCGCCAGGGGGCGCGATCCCAGGAAGGTGCCTCTACCGACATGGCGCCAGAGCTGACCGTCGGCTTCCATCACCGACAGCGCCTTGCGCAATTCCCCCCGCGATGTCCCGAGCGCCTCGGCGAGAACCCGCTCGGGCGGCAGCCGGCCGTCGGCTGGCAGCCGCGTCTTCGCGAGATAGGCCTGCAGGAGCGTCAGAACCGGGGCGGCGTCGGGATCCATGCTGTCCCGTCTAGAGCCGGGCCAGATCGCGTTGCAAGCGGGCATGGCTCTAAGCCTTTGTTTCGACGCGCTCTCTTGCGCCGAACCGGTATCCTTCCGGGAGAGATTGCCGCAGCGGCCTGGGCCGTCAGCGGTGTATCGATGACCTTGACGCCCCTCGCTTCCGCTTCTAACCAATATGCAGGATTGGTTAGAGAGCCCACGATGCGCTACGTGATCGAGCCGCCCGCATTCGCGACCATCCCCGTGGAGGGCGAGGCCGCCGCCTTCCCGGTGCGGCGGGTCTGGTGCGTCGGTCGCAACTACGCCGCGCATGCCCGGGAGATGGGCCACGACCCCGACCGGGAGCCGCCGTTCTTCTTCGCCAAGCCGGCCAACGCGGTCGTCGCCGGCGGCGGCGAACTGCCGTTCCCGGACCAGACCGACGATCTCCACCACGAGGTCGAGTTGGTGGCGGCGCTCGGTCGGGGCGGCGCGAATATCGACGCCGCGGAGGCCCTGGAGCTCGTCTACGGCTACGCCGTCGGCTTCGACATGACGCTGCGCGACGTCCAGGCCGAGGCGAAGAAGCTCGGGCGGCCCTGGGACCTGTCGAAGGGTTTCGACCGCTCCTGCCCGATCAGCCCGATCGTCCCGGCCGCGCGCATCGGCCATCCGGCCACGGGCCGGATCGCGGTCGCCGTCAACGGCGAGGAGCGCCAGAGCGGCGATCTCAACCAGATGATCTGGTCGGTCGCGGAGGCACTGGCCTGCCTGTCGCGGGCGGTCGAGCTTCTGCCCGGCGACCTGCTGATGACCGGCACCCCCGCCGGGGTGAGTGCGGTCAGGCCCGGGGATGTCCTGCACGGCACCTGTGACGGGGTCGGCGAGATCCGGGTCGCCTACCGGGCTCGGTGATCTGCCCAAGACCTGTGCCAAAACGTTCGGCACGCGGGTCGCGGCGACAGGAGCGCTCTGCGCCGAGGGGGGCACCGGCTCGGCGTGAGAGAACGCCCATCAAGGGCTTAGAGCCGCCAGGGAAGCGAGTTGGAGCCATGACGACCACAGCCTCGGCCGGCCGGACCGGTCTTACGCGGACAATCCTCGCCGCCTGGGCGATCGCATTCGCGTCCGGCGCGGCGGGCGACCCGGCCCCCTATCCGAACCAGCACGAGGCGGATCTCGTCGTCGCGGGCTTCAAGCTGGAGAGCGGCGCCGTCCTGCCGGAGGCGCGGCTGCACTACACGACACTCGGAAGCCCCCACCGCGACGCGAACGGGGACATCGACAACGCTGTGTTGGTGCTCCACGGCACGACCGGCACCGGCAAGCAGTTCCTCGCCCCGACGATGGGTCCGGAGCTGTTCGCGCCGGGCGCACCGCTCGACGCGGCGCAGTACTTCGTCGTCCTGACCGACGGGCTCGGCCGCGGCGGCTCATCGAAACCCTCCGACGGCCTGCGCGGGCGATTTCCCCGCTACGGCTACGGCGATGTGGTCGAAGGGCAGTACCGCGTCGTCACCGAGGGGCTCGGGATCCGGCACTTGCGGGCGGTGATCGGCACCTCGATGGGCGGTATGCAGGCCTGGATGTGGGGCGAGCGCCACTCCGGCATGATGGACGGCCTCGTGGCGGTGGCCAGCCAGCCGATCCCGGTGAGCGGGCGCAACGCGCTGTGGCGGCGCCTGGTGATCGAGGCCATCCGCTCGGACCCGGACTACAAGGGCGGAGATTACGAGACGCAACCGACGCAGTTCACCAAGGTGCTGCCGATCTTCAACATCATGACCGAGAGCGTGCTCAGCCAGCAACAGGCGGCGCCAACCAACGCCGACGCGGTGACGCTCTACGGCCGGCTCGCCGCCAATTACGCGGGCAAGGTCGACGCCAACGACTGGCTGTACTGGTTCGATTCGTCGTTCGACTACGATCCGTTGCCCCGGCTCGGGGAGATCAAGGCGAAGCTCCTGGCGATCAACTTCGCCGACGATGCGCTCAATCCGATCGAGCTCGGCGTGATGGATCCGGCGATCCGGCGGATCCCCGGGGCGCAGTTCGTCCTGGTCCCGGCCTCCGCCGAGACGCATGGCCACCAGTCGCTGCGCTACGCCACGCTGTGGCGGCCCTATCTCGCGGCGTTCATGGCCGCGCTGGGACCGTCGGGTCCGGTGGCGGAGCACGCGGCTCCGGCTGGCCGGTGATGCGGCACGACCGAGGATCTCCGCCACGCCGCGCGTGAGGATCCAGCCGGTCTGGCGGCGTTCGCCCTCACGCGCAGGGCTGCAGGCGGAAGGTCGGGGATCGGCTCGGCCGGGTGGCGAAGGACCCGACCGGCAGCACCGGGGCGTCGTCGTCGAGGACGAGGTCGTTGTCCCGCAGCAAGCGCGCCAGGACCAACACGTCGCGCATCGCCTGCGGGCCGGCCGCTATGACGACGTGGCGGCCGGGCATGGGCATCACGACCACGCCTTGGGCGCGGCACCGGGGCGGAAAAGCGGCGTAGGCGTTGCGGCGCAGGCCGGCCAGGACCCCGAGGGCCCCTACGCGGTCCGGTGCCAGCGGCGGCATGGGCGGGATGAAGGCGGCTGGTCCGCCCCTGTCGCGCGCCGCGGTTAGGGTCTCCATCGGATTGTCCTCATCGTGGGCGGCCGTCGCCGTTCGGCGCACGCCGTCAACATTCCGGAAGATTGACCGCGAGGCCGCCGGTCGAGGTTTCCTTGTACCGGACGCTCATGTCGCGCCCCGTCTGCTTCATCGCCTCGATGCAGTTGTCGAGCGGCATGATGTGGCTGCCGTCGCCGCGCAGCGCCAGCGACGCGGCGGCGACGGCCTTGATCGCCCCGAGGCCGTTGCGCTCGATGCACGGAACCTGCACCAGCCCGCGGATCGGGTCGCAGGTGAGACCGAGGTGATGCTCCAGGGCGATCTCGGCGGCGTTCTCGACCTGCGCGTTGCTGCCGCCAAGCGCGGCGCAGAAACCGGCGGCCGCCATCGCGGCGGCCGACCCGACCTCGCCCTGGCACCCGACTTCGGCACCGGAGATCGAGGCGTTGGTCTTGATCAGGCCGCCGATCGCCGCAGCCACCAGCAGGAAATCGCGGATCCCGGTCTGGTCCGCGCCGATGCAGTGGTCGCGGTAGTAGCGCATCACCGCGGGGACGACCCCGGCGGCGCCGTTCGTCGGCGCGGTCACGACCTGTCCACCGCCGGCATTCTCCTCATTGATCGCCATCGCGTAGACCGACAGCCAGTCGTTGGCGACGTGCGGCTGTACGCGGTTGGTGCCCCGCTCCGACAGCAGCGCCTGATGAATGCGCCGGGCGCGGCGGCGGACATTCAGGCCGCCCGGCAGGGTCCCGTCGGTGGCCAGACCGCGATCGATGCACGCGTCCATGACGGCCCAGATCCGATCGAGGCCGTCGTCGAGATCGGCGTCGCTGCGGCTGACCGTTTCGTTCGCCCGCTTCATGGCCGCGATGCTGCGGTCCGACGCCGCGCCCATCGCGAGCATCTCGGCGGCGCTTCCGAACGGATAGGGGCGCAGCACGGAGGCATCGACGGCCTTGATGTCGCCCCCGGCCAGTTCCCCCGCGGTCAGAACGAAGCCGCCGCCGATCGAATAATAGGTCTCCGTCAGGTACGGGGCGCCGTCCTGGCCGAAGGCGCGGAAGATCAGGCCGTTGGCGTGGCCCGGCAGGGGCGGACCGTAATCGAACACGACCCCCTGCCCGGCCGCGAACGCGATCGGGGGAAGGCCCGGGGCGTCGATCCGACCTGTGGCGCGCAGCGCTGCCTCGCGGCGGGCGGCCTCGTCGGGATCGTGCGTATCCGGCCGCAACCCGAGGAGGCCAAGGATGACCGCCCGATCCGTGGCGTGCCCCTGCCCGGTGAAGGCGAGACTGCCGTGCAGGACGACCTCGATGCGGAGCGAAGCCGGCATGTCGGCCGAGCGGCGGCTGCGCTCGCGGAGCGCATCGAGGAAGCGGGCGGATGCGAGCATCGGTCCCATCGTGTGTGAGCTCGACGGCCCGATGCCGATCTTGAAGATGTCGAAGATGCTCAGGAACATCGGGACCTCACATTTGCCGTCGCCGGGCGCTGCGCAGCCCGCCGATGCGCCCTGGTAGCGGAGACGATACCCGGCGCGCCACATCTGCCGCAGCTGGCAGGGCCGATCCGGTCTCGCCCGGCAGGCCCGATCGACCGCAAAGCCGGATCCGTGCCACGGCCAGGCCTGTCCCTCCCCCCGGATCGCGATGCGGCAGGCCAAGATCGGCGGCCGGGGTCTCGCGCGGTCGAGGAAGTCTGTTTGAACTTGGTACGGCGCTGCTTCGGGTCCAGCGGCAGGCTCACGCGGTGATACGCTCACGGCCGCATCGGCCGTGCCGGCGTGGAGCGTCCCCTAGTGCATCGATCCAGACGGAGGCGTCAGCCGAGTCTGGAAAAATTGATGCAAAACCAAAGAACTCGTGCTCACTCGCGTGAACGAAGTGAATGCGTCAGAGCACTAGCGGCGTGGCGTCTGGGCCGGCTCAGCGCCGAGGCGCCGCATGCAGGCGTGGTAGAGTTCGGCCCCAAGTCCGTAAGGCGAGAGGCCCTTCGGGTTCGGGGCCGTGAAGACGTGATTGCGTGCCTCGTCGCGGCACCTGGCGTCCTCGGGGCCCTTGATCGGCGGGTTCCGTGCGAAGGCCGGCGACAGCACGCCCGCCAGCAGGACGGCCGCTGCGAGGAGCATTGGAAGCGCCCTCACTGGCCGCACCCGGCTTGGCAGGCCTCGACCGCACAGCCAGCGAGGTAGATCATCGTTCCCTTCATCGTCATGTCTTGGGAGGCAGGTCTTGGGAGGCGTGTCTTGGGAGGCGTGTCTTGCGGATGAGCACGGTAGAGCAGTGGACGCCCTATGATCCGGCGAGCAGACCCGCAGACTGGATCACGACTGTGACAAGCATGCAGACCGCGGCCACAGCCACCGCATACGACACGATTTTCATGGCCATCTTCATGGCAGGGCTCCCGGCGCTGTAGGCCTCCCCTGGTCGGAGGCCGCATGGAGAGGGTGGGCCATGGTCCACGATCCGAGGGCAGGGATGCGCGGTTGGCCGTCGTGAACGGTCCCGCCTCCGGCTCGGAGGCGGGTCGTTGTTTGGTCAGCGCGCAGGCTGCGGAATCAGGTTCCTGGCCTCCTGGACCGCGTCGCGGCAGGACTGATCGCCCTTGGCGTTGAGATCCGTCGCGCGCTGCAGCGCGGTCTTGGCCTGCGAGATCTTGTCCTCCGTGGAGAGGCTCGCGGAGGCCGAGGGGGCATCGCCCTGTTGCGCCTTCGCGGCGGCGGTCGGCTTGTTCTCGGATTGCGCCCGAACGTCTGCCGGTGAGGTCGCGACTCGGCCGCTCGCCACGGCGTCGGCCTGGGCGGTGCCGGTCGCAGCGGCGACGGGCCCCGCCACGCCACCGACCGTCCCCGGCGAGGCGCCAGCTTCGCGGCGCGCGCGGTCACCCGCCTTGTCGCCGGCCTTCGACGCGGTCCCCGTCGTGTCGGCCGATTGCGCGTCGGAACCCGCGTTCGGCCCCTTCCGCTGTCCTGCATCCGGCTGGGAGACGGGCGCCCCCATTCCGACCTGAGTCCCGAGTTCCCGCTTCAGCTTGGCGATGTCGTCCGTGCACAGACCGCCTTCCTGAGCAGTGGCCACCGTGGTGGCGAGGCCGAAGGCGGCCAGGGCGGCCGCACCGCACATCATCTTCAGACGCAAAGACTTCATCCTTCTATGTTGGCGGCCATAGAACAGTGTTACGGAATTTTTGTTCATGTATCAGTGGTTATAATTGCATGCGAGCGACAACTTGCCACTGTTCATGGATGAAATACAATTATGATCCGTTATTCATCGTACGCTGGAATCGACCGACGGTCGGCAGCCTGATGAACCCCGCGACGAACGCATGGTTTTTCCCGCACCGGTGGCTTGCGGAACCCACGTACGGTGCAGCCCGCAATGCAAGCTCGCGGTCCGTTGGCCTCAACGGGGCTGCGTATCCGCGCCGCCTTTTCCATCGTGCTCCGGCGGCAGAACGAAGACCTGTCCGGGATAGATCAGATCGGGATCTTGGATCTGCTTGTGGTTGGCGTCGAAGATCAGGGTGTAGCGCACGCCCTCGCCGTAGGCGCGGCGGCTGATCCGCCAGAGGCTGTCGCCGCGCTCGATGCGGACGGTCCCGATCCTGGGGACGTCGATCGCGGAGGTGCTGCCGGTCCCGGACGGACCGTTGGCGGCAAGGCTGCCGGTCGTCGGGGGCCGAACCTGGTCAGCCGGGTGTGCACTGGGCGGGATCGCATCCCCCGAAGTCCGCTGCTCCGCGATGCCCGGTCCGGCGGCCTGATAGGCCGAGCCATGCTGTGCGGCGGCGTATTCCACTCCCCTATCGTGGCCGGGACCTGGAGCCTTGAACGGGACCTCTGCCCGGTCGCGGACCTTGCCCGTCGCGGGATCGACCCAGTCGAGCCGCACCCTGTAGTCTCCCGGCTTTACACCCTGGCCGATGGCGAACGTCACTGTTCCGTCGCGTCCCACCGTAGCCGGGGCGATCAGCGTGCCGCTCAAGTAGAGCCGCAGGTGGGCCCCGGGGGCTCCGCGCGCCGTGACGAGCAGCTTCCCGCCGTCCTGGGCATCGATGCTCGCCACCGTTGGCGGAGTTGCCGCCCTGTCGGCGGAGGCCTCCGCCCGGTGCGGGTCTTGCGGGGGATGAGCGGGATCGGACGCCCTCTGGCCGTCCGCCCTGCCCGTTCCGGCCCGCGACGTGTCGATGTCGGAGCCACGCGGAGCAGGCGTGAGTGTCGATGCGTCCCGATGCATCGCGGGCGGGTTCTGCTTCGCCGTCGCCTCCCCCTCGGCCCGGAGCGCCTGCCGCCCCGCCGCGATGGCGGGAATCGGGCCGGTCGCGACTGAGCCCTCCGATCGCGAGAGGACCCTCGTCGGCTTGTCGGGTTCCATCAGGGCGACGAGCGGCTTCACATCACGGGATGGCGCGACCAGAACGGCGATGCGCGCCGCGGAGCGCTGCGTGTCGCCCCGCGAATGCATTGCCCGCAGCGCGATCTCGCTGCTGCCGGTTGGGAGGGGCGGCGGCAGAATCGTGAACTGTCCGCCGGCATCGGCGCGTACCTGGGCCACCGGCTTGCCGTCGACGAGCAACGCGACGGCGGCGTTCGGTGCGGCCCGACCGGCAATCACCGCCTCGCCGTTCGGCTCGACGCGGACGACGTCGAAGTCCGGCACGGCCGAAGCGGGCATGGGCGCAGACGGGAGGCCGGCCGGCGTGCCCGGCCCGGTCGTCCGGACAGACCCGGCCGGCATGTCGGCCGCCGAAGCCGGCGCGCGGGCGGACCCCGCCGCCGGGGGCGACAGGGCGGCCAGCGGTTTCGCAGCATCGGAGGGTATGGCTGAACCGGCGTCGAGCAGCGCATCACGGCGCTCGTAGACGAGGCCGGCCAACCCCGTCAGGAGCAGCAACACGGCAACGAGCCCGGCGGTCAGGCCGCGGCCGCCCGTCATCCGGACAGCGGATGACGGAGCGGCGGCAGCTTTCGTCAACACGGCTTCGGTCGCAATGCGTTTGGAGCCGTGCCCGATCGCGTTGCGGTCAAGCACGGCTCCAAACCTATGTCGCGGCCCGCGCAGGCGCGCCGAAGCGGTGTCTGCCCCGGCGGAGAGCGCTCGACGCGGCCGCCGGGAGAGCAATGCGGTGATGACCCCGAGACCGGCGAGCGCGGCGATGAACGCGGTGACGAGGATGCGACGCAGGGCGGCCATCATGACGTGTCGATTCCCCTACGTCGTGACAGCGGCCGACGGATGCCGGCCCACGTCGGATGCCCGGTCGCCCGGAGGCGCGACCGGGGTCTTCAGGCTCGATGGTCAGGCGAGGCGACGCCCGTCGGTCGCGTAGCGGTCGATGGCCGAGGGCAGCTCCCGCGACAGGCGCGCGAGGAGGTCGGAGCGGCTCAAGCCGGTCTGCTGCGTGAGATGGTCCAGGGTCTGCGGGCCGATGGCGCGCTCCAGATCCGCCTCGGCGATGGCGTGGTTGTCACCCTGGTTGATCCAAGAGTTCGCCGCCACGCCGTGGCCGCCCTTGGTGAAGTGGTCGACGAGCTCGGCCAGCCCGCTGGCGATCAAGCCGCCGACCCCGGCCGAGCTGACGCCGCCCAACACCTGCTGCAGGTTGGACGGGATCGTCGATCCGGTCGCCGGCGACGTCCGACCCACCGGCGGAACGAGCGTGCCGTGGGCGTCCTTGGCGGGGGTGCCGAGCCACTCCGAGATCTTGTCCCGGTTCTGATAGCCCGCCACCGCAAGCAGGCCCAGGAGGGCCGTCATCGAAGGATATCCTTTGCTCATAGCGCGTCCTTTCCGTGATGGGTCGGCAGGGTCTTCTAACCGTCGATGGTCAGTAGCCCCGGCGCGGCGGCGTGGCTGCCCGGCCGGTGATGCGGCGCGTGACGAACGCGATCAGCCGCGGAAGGACGAGAGCGGTGAGAAGCTTGCGGATCATCGGGATCTCCGGAGGTCAGCGGGAAGAACGGGCGAGCCAGCCCAGCGCGACGGCCACGCCCACGAAGGCGAGCAGCGTCGTCGTGCGGTTGGCGTCGGCATACCGGACGGCGCGGCGGCCGTGGGTCGTCACCCGGTGGCGCGCCGCCTCGGCATAGTGCCGGCCGTCGTCGATGAGAGAGTCGGCCCGCTCCCGCACTTCGTGGGCGAGATGGCGGCCATCCTCGGCGAAATCCTCCGCCTGGTCCCTGGCACGGCCGTAGGCGTACTGGGCGCCGCCAGCCACCTGATTGACGGCTCCGCGCACCTGGCGGGCCGGGTCGCCGGCGAGGCCGCCGATGGCGGTCTGCGCGCGACCTTTGAGGTGACGGGACGCGCCACGAATCTGGTCGCGGTTCATATCGGTCTCCTGCATTGGATTGAACGGGCCCCGCATGGGGGCAAGAGACGGCGCTGGCCGGGCCAGCGCCGCGACGGGTCAGTGAACGGTCAATGCTTGCCGGTGATCTTGTCGGCGAGGGACTTGGCGCCGTCCTTGACGTCGCCGGCGGTCTTCTGCGCCTCGCCCTTCAGCTCCTGCACCTTGCCCTCGGCCACCAGCTTGTCGTTGCCGGTCACCTGGCCGGCCGC
>NZ_JAKSYH010000162.1 GCF_022829295.1 Methylobacterium sp. J-088 | reverse complement strand
CCCCTCTGCGCTAACGGATCCACACGTCTCTCTTGGAATGGGGAAGGCGGCTCCGCGCCTCTCCCTCCCCCCTTTGCGGGGGAGGGTGGCCCCCAAAGGGGTTCGGGTCGGGACGAAGTCCCGCGAGGGGGGAACCCGGCTCCAGAACCTGTCGTGGCCTGCATGCAGTGCTACGCCTCGTTCTGCACCTTCCCCCCCATCTCCCGACCCTCGCTGACCCACGGGCCAACCCCCCCCCGTGGGGGGGGGTGGCGATTGCGTCAGCGCGGGTCGGGGAGGGTGACACACGGTGCAGAACGATGCGTAGGAATGCGTGCAGGCTACGACCGCTTCTGAAGCCGGGTTCCCACCTCGCGGGACTTAGTCCCGACCCGAACCCCTTTGGGGGCCACCCTCCCCCGCGAAGGGGGGAGGGAGAGGCGCGGAGCCGCCTTCCCCCTTCCAAGAGAGTCGTGTGGATCCGTTCGCGCAGAGGGGGGCGGGAGGACGCGCGTGGATTCAGGCTGGGTGGTGCTCCGAATCG
>NZ_JAKSYH010000198.1 GCF_022829295.1 Methylobacterium sp. J-088 | reverse complement strand
CCGGCAGGGTATCGAGGGCGGTCCTGACGATGGTGTGCGCGTCGAGGCCGGCCTCGGCGTACATCTTCTCCGGGCTGTCGTGGTCCTGGTACGTGTCGGGCAGCGTCAGCGTCCGAACCCGCACCCGCCCCGCATCCAGCGCGCCCTTCTCGGCCAGAAGATGCAGCACCATCGCGCCGAACCCGCCGCGCGAGCCCTCCTCGATCGTCAGCAGCACCTCGTGGTCGCGCGCCAGATCCAGGATCAGCGCCTCGTCCAGCGGCTTGGCGAAGCGTGCATCCGCGACCGTGACCGCAACGCCCTGCTCGGACAGCGTATCGGCCGCCTTCAGGGCCTCCGCCAGACGCGTGCCGAGCGAGAGGATCGCCACCCGCGCCTCCGCGTCCCGCCGCACCACCCGGCCCTTGCCGACGGCCAAAGCCTCGCCCCGCTCGGGCAACTCCACGCCGACGCCCTCGCCGCGCGGGTAGCGCAGCGCGATCGGGCCGCTGTCATGGGCATGCGCGGTCGCCACCATGTGGACCAGCTCGGCCTCGTCGGAGGCCGCCATCACGGTCATGTTGGGCAGGCAGCACAGGTACGCCAGATCGAACGCCCCGGCATGGGTCGCCCCGTCCGCCCCGACCAGGCCCGCCCGGTCCAGGCAGAACCGCACGGGCAGGTTCTGCAGCGCCACGTCGTGCACGACCTGATCGTAGGCCCGCTGCAGGAAAGTCGAGTAGATCGCCACGAACGGCCGGTAGCCCTCCGTCGCCAATCCGCCCGCAAAGGTCACCGCGTGCTGCTCCGCGATGCCGACGTCGAAGGTCTTGTCCGGATGGGCTTTTCCAAAAAGATCGATGCCGGTGCCGCCCGGCATCGCCGCGGTGATCGCCACGACTTTGTCATCCGCGTCGGCCGCCTTGATCAGGCTCTCGCCGAACACCCGCGTGTAGGCCGGCGCGTTCGGCTTGGCCTTGGCCTGGACGCCCGAGACCACGTCGAACTTGACCACGCCGTGGTAGCGGTCGGCACTCGCCTCGGCCGGCGCGTAGCCCTTGCCCTTGCGGGTGACCACGTGGAGCAGGATCGGGCCGTGCTCGGCGTCGCGCACGTTCTTGAGCACCGGCAGCAGGTGGTCGAGGTTGTGCCCGTCGACCGGGCCGACATAGTGGAAGCCCATCTCCTCGAACATCGTGCCGCCGCCGACCACGAGCGAGCGGGCATACTCCTCCGCCGCCGCCGCGCGCTGGTAGATCGCCTTCGGCAGGAGCTTGCCGAGCTGCTTGGCGGTCTCGCGCAGGGTCTGGTAGGCGCCGCCCGAGGCGAGGCGGGCGAGGTAGGCCGACATGGCGCCCACGGGCGGGGCGATCGACATGTCGTTGTCGTTGAGGATGACGATCAGGCGCGAGTGCAGGGCGCCGGCATTGTTGAGCGCCTCGTACGCCATGCCGGCCGACATCGAGCCGTCGCCGATCACCGCGATGGCGTTGCGGCGCTTAGGTGTCCCGCCCTTGTGCTTGGCGGTGGCGTTGTCGAGGTCGCGGGCGACCGCCATGCCGAGCGCCGCCGAGATCGAGGTCGAGGAATGCGCCGCGCCGAACGGGTCGTAGACGCTCTCGGAGCGCTTGGTGAAGCCGGACAGGCCGCCGCCCTGGCGCAGCGTGCGGATGCGGTCGCGGCGCTCGGTCAGGATCTTGTGCGGGTAGCACTGGTGGCCGACATCCCAGACGATGCGGTCGTCGGGGGTGTCGAACACGTGGTGCAGCGCGACGGTCAGCTCGACCACGCCCAGCCCCGAGCCGAGATGGCCGCCGGTGATCGAGACGGCGTCGATCATCTCGGCGCGCACCGCATCCGCCACCGTCTGCAGCTCCGATTCCGGAAGACGCCGCAACGCTGCCGGGTTCGGGA
>NZ_JAKSYH010000197.1 GCF_022829295.1 Methylobacterium sp. J-088 | reverse complement strand
AACATGAGGCTGAGCAAGGCGATCGGAACGATGGGTCGCCCTTTCCACCAGACGATGACGACTCGCAGGAACAGGACCGGGATGGCCGCTGCCAGAAAGGCCCAGAACTGAAGGTCGGATAGATCCATGTGAGATCCGTAGACGAGGAACAGGCTCACGGAAGCGCGATTGCCTTGTTGCCGCATGGTGGACTCCTACGTCCGACCGGCGGTCAACAGGGAGATACGCCAATGAAAACAGTACTTGCCATCGCCACCGTCTTCATCCTCGCCGGCCCAGCATTCGCTGCGGAAGGCGGTTCAAGCCGCTCTGGCACATCGAACAGCACGGGTGCGAGTGATGCCGGATCAGGCTCCTCACCTGGTGCATCGGGAAGCGGTCCCTCAACCGGCGGAATGAGCCGTTCGGGCACGATGAACAGCACGGGCGCCAACGATGCGGGATCCGGATCAAAGCCGGGTGGCACCAGCGGCACCCCCGGAAACCGCTGATTGCATCGCCGGCGTAACGAGGCGTTAGCCGCTCTCGTTCAGCTTCAATCTCAGCGACCGGGCCTAGCCCGATTGCCCTCAGAGTAGCGCGCCGGCTCCAAAGACAGGGCCCTTGGTGCGCGGCCTCGTCGGCACAGTCGCAGCTGAGGCCCGCCCTATTCCCCCGAGGGGCGGGCCTCAGGCCTTCATTTCCTGAGCCTGCCGGACAAAAAAAAGGCCGCCCCCGAAGGAGCGGCTCGAAGTCAAGGGAGGAAACGCCCTTGGGAGGGCAACGAGAACGCGACGCCATCGCGATCTCGCACTGCAAACCTAAGACACCGCACCGCAGCAGACAACCGACTGAATGTTGTAGACACGCACTTTAGTGGGCTGTGAGGTTGTAGAAATGCGGTTCCGCATCGTGCCGCAACACGTAGGCCATGGGCCGGTGCCCTGCGGTGTCCAGATCCCCCGCGGCACCGACCCTCACGCGACTGCCTGGCCTAGGCTTCACGGACGGGACGCGGGGAACTGGCCCGCGATCGCCTGTCATCACGTGCTTGCCCGCCGCAGGCTTTACGGTGTCGCGAACACCTCGGGCGTGCTGACGGGAAGAAGCGGTGCTGTAGCAGGCTCGTGAGAGGCTGTCGCTGGTTAGGCTCCGCGGCGTTGCGCCTTCAGCTGCTGCAGGGTGCGCTGGCTCTCGCGCCCGAACTGCGCTGGGGTGATCTCTCCAGCATCAACACGGCGCGCCAGCTGCTTGCGGTACTCCAGCGCTTCCTCTTCCTGCGCGCTCAGCGGCACGCTGGCCCGCGCAGCCGTCTGGGTGCGTTCAGCCCATTCCGTGTAGCTGATGCGATGGGCATCGCGATCCGCTCTGAGGCGGGCGACATCTTCCTGGAGAAGCGCGGCGCCCCGAAGGCCTAAAACAGCTTGCTGCGGCCCTGGGGTACTTGTTTGGCAAGCCACCAGGCCAACCGTGCTGAGCAGGATCGCGGCGATGTGTCGGTTCATGAGCAGCCCCTCGTTCAGGGCGAGCTAAGCTGGTCCATGCCGATGAAGCGAGGGCGGATTGGCCACAGTTGGCCATTCCGTCATGAGCGAAAGAAACGATGGAACTGGTCGGGCGTGTATTGCGCTCCTCGACGGTCGGCGATCATCACGTCGAGATAGCCGCGTCGCATCATCTCCGTGGCCT
>NZ_JAKSYH010000160.1 GCF_022829295.1 Methylobacterium sp. J-088 | reverse complement strand
GCGGCCGCCTCGGCTACGCCTTCGACCGCACCCTCGTGTACGGCACCGGCGGCTTCGCCTACGGCTCGGGCAGCGCCGACCGTTCGTTCGGCGGCTACGCCGGCAACGACAGCTTCCGCACCGGCTACGCCGTCGGCGGCGGCATCGAGTACGCGCTCCCCACCGAGTCGTTCCTGAACTTCTTCCGCTCCTCGGCCGTGACGCTCAAGGTCGAAGGCCTGTACGTCAACCTCGACCGCAACACCCGCAACCAGGGCGCGTTCGTCATCAACGCCGCCAACAACTTCCCGGTCGTCACCAGCGGTGTCGGTCGCCGCTCCGACGAGTTCGCCGTCGTCCGCGCCGGCCTGAACTACAAGTTCGGCTCGTACTAAGATCCGGTGGCGCTGCTCCCGGCCATCGTGCCGGGAGAACACGGCGGCGGGCGAGGGGCAGTTGGTCCTCCCCACCGCTCGCCGCCGTCGAAGAGCAGCTGAT
>NZ_JAKSYH010000196.1 GCF_022829295.1 Methylobacterium sp. J-088 | reverse complement strand
GGCGCACGCGCGGTCCCCTCTCCCGGTAGCGCTAGGGGCAGGGTGATGGATCAGGGCTATCCGGAAACGGTCCGCCCTGTTGGCGTGTCACTCGCACGACATATCCAGAGGGTCCTCGCGCCTTACCCCAACCCTCTCCCGCACGGCAGAGGGGGTTCGTTGCGTCCTGCCGCCGGCGTTTGCTTCGCACTGACGCGAAAGGCTCGTCGGGTCAGACCCGCGAAAGCGAAGCGTCCGTACCGTCCACACGATCCGTGACCACACTGCCGGAGCCGGGCGGTGACCTAGTCGATCCCGCGAG
>NZ_JAKSYH010000155.1 GCF_022829295.1 Methylobacterium sp. J-088 | reverse complement strand
CTCTTCCGGACAGGTCTCATCCCTCACCCGGCTTTCTGCGAAACACGACCTCTTCCGCACGGGAAAGGGGACCCTCGCCTCAGTCCGCGATGGTGGCGTCACTGTCGTGGACCGTGAGCAGTGCGATCGAGAGCGGCTCTGAGGTCTTGGTTTTGCTGCGCGCTGTCGCGCCGAACCGGGAACCACTCCGGCGGACAGCGCTCTCGATCACGCCGCGAGCCCGCGCTTCTTCAGCAGAGGCTCGATGCTCGGCATCCGGCCGCGGAACGCCGTGTAGGCCTCGCGCGGGTCGCGCAGGTTGCCGGCGCCGTACACGAAGGTGCGCAGGCGCTTGGCGGTCTCCGGATCGAAGATGTCGCCGGCCTCACGGAAGGCATCGAACGCGTCGGCATCCAGCACCTCCGACCAGAGATAGCTGTAGTAGCCGGCCGCATAGCCGTCGCCCGAGAAGATGTGGGCGAAGTGCGGCGTCCGATGCCGCATGCCGATCTCGGACGGCATGCTGATCCGCCTCAACGCCTCGGTCTCGAAGGCGGGCACGTCCAGCCCGGACTCGCCCTCGGCCGAGAGGTGGAGCGTCATGTCGACGATCGCCGAGGCGGTGTACTCCACGGTGGCGAAACCCTGGTTGAAGGTGCGGGCGGCCAGGAGCTTCTGGAGCAGCGCATCCGGCATCGGCGCCCCGGTCTGGTGGTGGCGCGCATGGGTCCGCAGCACTTCCGGCTGCTCCAGCCAATGCTCGTAGAGCTGCGAAGGCAGTTCCACGAAGTCGCGGGCCACGGCGGTGCCGGAGAGCAACGGGTAGGTGACGTCCGACAGAAGGCCGTGCAGGGCATGGCCGAATTCGTGGAACAGGGTGCGGGCATCGTCAAAGGACAGGAGCGTGCTCTCGCCCTCCGGCGCCTTGGCGAAGTTCATCACGTTGACGATGATCGGCGTGATCGGCCCGTTCAGCCGCTCCTGCGAGCGGAAGGCGCTCATCCAGGCGCCGGAGCGCTTGGTCGCCCGCGCGAAGTAATCGCCCAGAAACAGCCCGACCTCGGACCCGTCCGGGTTGCCGACCCGCCAGACTCGGACATCCGGGTGATAGCGCGGCACATCCGACAGCTCTTCGAAGGTCAGGCCGAACAGTCGGGAGGCCGTGTCGAAGGCCGCCTGGATCATCCGCTCCAGGGGCAGGTAGGCCTTGATCTCGCTTTCATCGAGATCGTGCTCGGCGCGCCGTACTTTCTCGGCGTAGTGGCGCCAATCATGCGCCTGCAGGGTGAAGTTATGACCCTCGTCCTGAATCGCCGCCTGAAGCCGGTCGCGCTCGTCGCTCGCCCGCGCCCGGGCCGGGGTCCAGACGTCGCGCAGGAGGCCCGTGGCCGCGTCGGGGCTCGCCGCCATCGTGTCGTCGAGGGCGAAATGCGCGAAGCTGTCGAAGCCCAGGAGCCGCGCCCGCTCGGCGCGCACCTGGATGATCTCCGCGGCGATCGCGCGGTTGTCGGTCTCACCGCCGTTCTCCCCGCGCCGCGTCCAGGCTGCATGAGCCCGCTCGCGCAAGTCGCGCCGGGTCGAGAACACGAGGAACGGATCGATCAGCGAACGGGACAGGGTGATGACGTGGCCGTCCAGCCCGCGTTCCTCGGCGGCGCTCCGGGCCGCGGCGCGCAGGGGCGGCGGCAGCCCGGCGAGATCGTCCTCAATCTGCAGCGGAAGCGTGAAGCTGCTCTCGTCGGCCAGCAGGTTCTGGCTGAACTTCGTGCCGAGCTCCGACATCCGGGCCGCGATCTCGGCGATACGGGCCTTGGCGTCGGGCGCGAGGGTCGCGCCGGAGCGGCGGAAGCGGATGCGGTAACGGTCGAGGACGCGCCGCGCCTCGGAACCCAGCCCCTCGGCGTCGGGATCGACGGCCGAGATCCGCGCCCAGAGCTGCGGGTTCAGGTAGATCGCGCTGCCGTGGCGGGCGAGCTTCGGCCCGATCTCGCGCTCGATCGCCTGCAGCTCAGGGTTCGTGTGGCTGCCGGTTAGGTTGTAGAAGACACCCGCAACCCGATCGAGGGCCTGCCCTGCACGCTCCATGGCTTCCACGGTGTTGGCGAACGTCGCCGGGGCCGTCTCTCCAGCGATCGCCGCGATCTCGTCGGCATGGGCGGCAAGCGCCGCCTCGAAGGCCGGGCGATAGTGCTCCGGCCGGATCCGCTCGAAGGGCGGGATTCCGTAGGGCGTGGTCCAGCGTGCCTCGCGGAAGGGATTGTCCTGCGGCAGGCTCGAGAGCCCGGCTTCAACGGCGTCCGGCATTCAATCCTCAGTGTCGATCCAGGTGGCGCGGGCCATCGTCGGGGCGGTTCGACGTCGTAGGTCGCGCTTACGATCCGCCAGACAGAATCCTGTTCGGGCGATCCGTCAACCGCGTGGTTGATCCGAATGGCCGCTCGCTCGTTTGGTGAGAACCAACGCCCACGCTTCGAGGCTCCATGCCGGGACGACATCCGCCGATCCGCCGACTGCCCACGACCCTGGCATTCGGCGCCCTCGTCCTGGCCGTGTCGGCCGTCGCAAGCCCGGCCGCGGAATCACCGGCGGCTACCGTCCCGGTGCCTCCGCCCCTGCCGCCTGAGCGGCCCGAGATCCTGAAGACGCCGCCCGCCCCGGAGGCGCCGCCGCCAACGCCGCCGGCCCGTCCGGCCGAGCTGACGCCGCCGGCATCGCCATCGAAGGAGACCGCCGATGCACCAGCGCAGGCGAAGCCTTCAGAGACCGGCAAGCCCGAAATCCCCGTTCCGCCGCCGACCCCGCCCGGGCGACCACCGGAACTTTCCGGCGAGGCAGCCCTGGCGCTCAAGGTCACGCCCCCGGACGACACAGCGTGTCGCACCCGTCTCAAGCGGCTCGGCGTCGAATTCGAGCCGCTGCCACCGATCATCGAGGGACAGTGTACGGCGCCGCTGCCACTGAAGGTCGTGCGGCTCGCTGATGGTGTGGCACTGCCGCAGGGGGCGACGCTCACATGCCGGACGGCCGAAGCGCTGGCACGCTGGGTGACGGAGGTCCAGGTCGAGGCCGAACGGTCGCTGAAGCACGGGCTGACCGGCCTGGAACTCGGCGGCTCGTATGTCTGCCGCGGCCAGAACCACGATGTCGATGCCAAGCTGAGCGAGCACGCCTTCGCCAACGCCGCCGACATCATGGCCTTCACCTTCGCGGGCCGCGCCAGCATCCCCGTCAAGGCGATGCCGGACGGCTCCGACGAGGCGCGGTTCCTGAGCGCTGTCCGCGAGAAGGCCTGCGGCTTCTTCCGAACGGTTCTGGGGCCAGGCTCGAACGCAGCCCATGCCAACCACTTCCACCTCGACGAGCGCGAGCGGACCGCCGGTCACCGCCTCTGCGAATAGGGTGTGGAACGTTCCGTCAGGCGCAGCATTTCTGCGTGCGAAGCGTCCACGCTTCTGGAGACGGCGATCGCGATGAGCCCGAAATCCTGGCGGCCGGTCCTTGCGGCGCTCCTGGCGACAAGCCTTGCCGCGCAGGTCGCGGAGGCTCGCCCAAAGCCGAAGACCGCCGATCAAGCGGCTCCAGCACCCGCCCTGACCGCCGACGCCATCAATACCGCAGCCCTGCCGCCGCAAGCCGACGAGAAGGCGCCCGCCAAGCGCCAGACCAAGAAGGACGACGAGAAACCCGACCCGCTGATCGTCAAGGCGCAAGTCCTGCTTGATCGGGCCCACTTCTTTCCCGGCGCCATCGATGGCCTCACGGGCGACAATTACCGGCGCGCCCTTTCGGCCTTCGCCGTTGCCCAAGGCCTTCCGGCGACGCAGGCACTGACGCCGGAGGTGTGGGGAAAGCTGCAGGCCACGAGCGATAAGCCAGTAGTGACGGATTATGCGATCACGGAAGCCGATGCCTCGGGACCCTACCTCGACAAGATCCCGCCCAAGATGGAGCAGCAGGCCGATCTAAAGGCGATGAGCTACACGAATCCGCGGGAGATGCTCGCCGAGCGCTTCCACATGAGCCGCGCCCTCGTGACGGCCCTCAACCCCGACAAGCCGCTCGACAAGGCTGGCACCGCCATCACGGTCGCGGCCGTCGATCCGATGGGGACTGACAAGCCGAAGGCGAAGGAACTGCCGCAGGAACCGAAGGTCGAACGGATCGAGGTCGACAAGACGAGCCGCGATGTGCGCGCCTACGGAGCCGACGACAAACTGCTCGCCTACTACCCGGCCTCCATCGGCAGTTCCGAGAAGCCGGCGCCGAGCGGCGACACGAAGGTGAAGGGCGTCGCGTTCGACCCCGACTACACCTACAATCCGAAATACGCGTTCAAGGGTGTCAAAGCGCAGCACAAGTTCACTATCCAGTCGGGTCCGAACAATCCGGTCGGCCTCGTCTGGATCGATCTGGCGATCCCGAGCTACGGCATTCACGGCACGCCGGAACCCGAGAAGGTCGGAAAGACCGAATCACACGGCTGCATCCGACTGACCAACTGGAATGCCCGCGATCTGGCAGCACATGTGGCGCGCGGTGCGAAGGTCAGCTTCAAGGACGATTGAGACGCCGGAACGGCCGCCGCCCGCAGCCGGCAACGAAAATGTATCGGCGGTTAACATTCTGCGCGCGGAAGGCCGGGGAACAGCGCGCGAACGCTTGACACGTTGCGCGTTACGGGCGACGCCAAGGACCACCTCGTGAACCGGTCTTCGTAGCAGCGTTGCGCTCTTCGGACGCCGAACACACGGTTCCCGGGTGTATCTTGACGGACGGCATGGTCCCCGGTTCGGGGGCGCTCGAAGGGAAGACGGCCCGGCGTGACTGCTGACTCCAACGATGATGTTCTCAACGGCGTCCGCGTACTCGTCGTCGAGGACGAGGCCGCGATCTCGATGCTGCTGGAGGACATGCTGCTCGATTTCGGCTGCGCCGTTGTCGGACCGGCTGCCCGGTTGTCCTCGGCGCTCGAGATGGCCGCTCAGGAAACGTTCGAGGTCGCGATCCTTGACGTGAACGTGGCGGGTGAACCGATCTACCCGGTCGCGGAAGCCATCGCCAAGCGGGATCTGCCCCTGGTGTTCTCGACCGGCTACGGCGGCGCCGGCATCCGCGAACCGTTCCGCGACCGGCCGGTCGTGCAGAAGCCGTTCAGCCAGGCCGAATTGAAGCGCACGCTGATCGGCGCCATCCGGGCTGCGCGCGCCTAAGACGAGAGCGGCCGCCAGAGCGGCCGCATCACAGGCCCTCGATCGTGAACGCGTCGGCGACATGGGCCGGCCAGCCCCTGGCGCCGACGAACATGGCGTCCGCCCGGAAGGTCATGCCCGCGGACCACGTATTGTGTCCGATCCAGGCGCGGACGGCCCGGGAGAAGCGGCGCCGCTTGGCCGCATCGATCGCATCGCGGGCGTCGTCCCGCCGGGGCCGCGCCTTCACTTCCACGAACACGATGGTTTTGCCGCGCTGGACGATGAGGTCGATCTCGCCGCCCGCGAAGCTCACACGCCGGCCGATCGGCCAGTAGCCCTTGATCATCAGAGCCGCCAGCGCTAGCCATTCGGCGCGATGGCCCCTCAGGTAGGCGGCCCGGCGCCGGACATCCCGTTCGGGCCGTACCCCGGTCACCCCTCGCTCCGCGCCAGGGCGAGGGCCCGGGTGTAGACGAGCCGCCGCGGTTGCCCGGTCTCGTCGGCAACGAGACTGGCGGCATCCTTGATCGAATGCCGCTCCAGCGCCGTACGGAGTAGGGCATCGAGAGCTTCGTCACCCTCCGCATTCCGCTCCACGGCCGTGGCGGCGCCGATGATGACGACGATCTCGCCCTTCGGCGGTCCGTCCTCGGCGAAGCGCTCGCTGAGGCCGCCCAACGTGTCGCGGCGGATCGTCTCGTAGAGCTTCGTCAACTCCCGGGTCACCGCGGCCGGGCGGTTCGGCCCCAGAACGGCGGCTGCGTCGGCCAGCATCTCCGGCAGCCGATGGGGCGATTCGAACAGAACCAGCGTGCCCGGGATCTGGATCAAGGCCTCCAGGCGGTTGCGGCGTGCACCAGCCTTCTGGGGCAGGAATCCTTCGAAGAAGAATCGGTCCGTTGGCAGGCCCGCCGCCACCAGGGCGGTCATCACCGCAGAGGGACCGGGAACCGGTGTGATCGGAATGCCGGCCTCGATGACGGCCTGGACCAGCTTGTAGCCCGGGTCGGAGACCAGCGGTGTGCCCGCATCGGAGACGAGGGCCAGCGCTTCACCGGCCCGCAGCCGGCTGACCATCCGCTCGCGCACCGCGTCGTTGGAATGCTCGTGATAGGCGAGCAGCGGTGTCGTGATACCGTAATGGGCGAGCAACGTCCGCGTGACCCGCGTATCCTCCGCCAGCACGGCATCGGCCGCAGCGAGGGTGGCGAGCGCGCGGATGGTAATGTCGCGCAGGTTGCCGATCGGCGTCGCCACGATGTGCAGGCCGGGCGACAGCGGTTCGGTCTCGCTCGCCAGCCCGAACGCTGTGAAGGTGGTGGCCCGTGGCCGATCTTGTCCCGGTTTCCGGGGCGGGGCTGTCGTGGGAGCATCGAATCTGCGGGTCATCGTTGGCGATCTTGCCACACTGGCCGGCTCTCGTCGCGCGTCGGCCGTCTTGGCGGGGGGCAGTCATGCGCGCTGCGTTTACATTTCCGGATCCGGCGATCACGCTGCCTCGGCCTGCCCGAAGGAGATTGCGCCATGGCGCGCCTGATCGGCGCGCCGGTTCATCGCGTGCGCGTCATAGCCCTCAGCGCCGTCCTCTGCGCGACGCTCCTGCCCCTCGGCGGCTGTCTTGGCGGCGATATCGCCCGTCGCAGATCGGCGCCCCAGGCCGCCCTTACGCCACCTGTCGAGATCCCACAGTCGGACGCGTCGCAGGTGGCACCGGCGACCAGTAGCCCGGGGCCGGTCACCCCGATGGCATCGACCGGGCCGCGGATCGGCACCGGCTCGGTGAAGGTCGGCCTGATCCTGCCCCTCACTGGACAGGGATCGACTGTCGGAAACGCCATGCGCAACGCCGCGCAGCTCGCTTTCGAAGAGGCACAGCAGCCGGACCTGACACTCTTGGTCGAAGACGACCGCGGTACGCCCGAGGGCGCGCGGGAGGCGACCCAGGACGCCCTCCGGCAGGGCGCCGAGATCGTGCTCGGGCCGCTCTTCGCCGGCAGCGTCCAGTCCGCCGCCGCCGTGGCGAAGGCGGCCGGCAAGCCGGTCATCGGCTTCTCCACCGACGCAACCGTGGCAGCGCCGAACGTCTATCTCCTGAGTTTCCTGCCCCAGCCGGAGGTCGACCGGGTGGTCGAGGAATCCGTGGCCGGCGGCAAGCGCTCCTTTGCGGCGCTGATCCCCGAGACGGCTTACGGCAATGCAGTCGAAGCGGCCTTCCGCGAGACCGTGGCGCGCCGCGGCGCGCGGGTCGCGGCCGTGGAGCGCTATCCGGCGGGCAATCCGGGCCCTGCAGTGGCGCGTCTGACCCGTGTCATCATAGGCCCCGGCGCAACGGCCGACGCGTTGTTCATTCCGGAAACGGCCGAGGCGATGCCGGCCGTCGCGGCGGCGTTGAGCAAGGCCGGCTTCGCGCCTGCGCGCGTCCGGCCGGTCGGAACGGCCTTGTGGAACGAGCCGGCGCTCTTCGCCCTTCCGGCCCTCCAGGGCGGCCACTTCGCCGCGCCGGATCGCGGCGGGTTCTCGGCATTCGGCGGGCGCTATCAGGCGCGGTTCGGCGCCGCGCCGCCGCGCGTGACGTCCCTTGCCTACGACGCCGTGACGCTCGCGGCGGCGCTGGCGCGCCAGTACGGCTCGCAGCGCTTCGCCGAGCCGACATTGACCAATGGTGCGGGTTTCGCCGGGGTGGACGGAACGTTCCGTTTCCGTCCGGACGGGCAGAGCGAGCGGGCGCTAGCGGTCTACGAGATCCGCAACAACGCTGCGGCGCCGGTGAGCCCCGCCCCGCGGGTGCTGGCCAAGACCGGACTCTGATCAGCCGGCGAGTTCGGCGACAATCGCGTTGAGGACCGGCGCGCCACGTGCGGTTGCGGCGATGCGACCTCCAGAGCGCCGCTCCAGCAGGCCGTCACCGATCAGCATGCCGATCCGGTTGCCGTTCAGGGGGCGGCCCTTGAGGGCGGCGTAGCGCTCCGGATCGATTCCCTCGCGCAGGCGCAGACCCATCACCAGGAACTCGTCGGCCTGATCGGCGGGAGCGAGGGTTTCGGTCTCGACGATTCCCTGGCCGTCGCGCTCGACCCGGGCGAGCCACGCCTCAGGTGCACGCTCGGTCACGGTGCCGATCCGGCCCGCCTCGGTCACGATGCGTCCATGCGCCCCGGGGCCGATCCCGGCATATTCGCCGTAACGCCAGTAGAGCAGGTTGTGGCAGGATTCCGCACCGGGCCGGGCGTGGTTCGAGATCTCGTAGGCCGGGAGACCGGCGCCCGCGCAAAGATCCTGCGTTACGTCGTAGAGGGCGCGCCCCGTATCGTCGTCCGGCACCACCAGCTTGCCCGTGCTGGCGAGGCCGTAGAAAGGCGTGCCCGGCTCGATGGTCAGCTGATAGAGGGAGAGATGCTCGCCGGCCCGTTCCAGGGCCTCGGCCAGCTCGTCCCGCCACATCGTCGGCGTCTGGCCCGGTCGGGCATAGATCAGGTCGAACGAGGTGCGCGCGAAGGTGGCCTGCGCGACGCGGATCGCGTCGAGCGCCTGCGCCACATCGTGGAGCCGCCCGAGGGTGCGCAACGCTGCATCGTTCAGCGCCTGCACGCCGAGCGAGACGCGGTTGACCCCGGCGGCGCGATAGCCATGGAAACGGGCCGCCTCGACGCTCGACGGATTGGCCTCCAACGTGATCTCGACGTCCGGCGCCACGGGCCAGCGCGAGGCGACGGCGTCGAGCAGGCCGGCGACCGTGGCGGGCTGCATCAGCGACGGGGTGCCGCCGCCCAGGAAGATGCTGGTGACGGTCCGGCCGGGCGTCCGCTCGGCGGCGTGGTCGATTTCGGCCCGGAATGCGTCGAGGAAGCGCGGCTCATCCACCCCGGCATGGCGGACGTGGCTGTTGAAGTCGCAATAGGGGCACTTCGCGGCGCAGAAGGGCCAGTGCAGGTAAATGCCGAATCCCGCATCGCGGGTCGGGTGGTCCGGGCCGGTCGCTTGCATGATGGTGGGGATGTGAGCGGCGCGGCCCGGTTTGGCAATCACGCGCTCGGCGCGAGGCAAGCCCGGCTGAGATCCACGAAGGCCCGGGCGCGGTGCGAGAGCCCCTGCCCGCGCTGCCAATCGACCCCGTGCTTCTCTTCGGCGGTCATCTCGCCGAAGGTCCGGTCGTGGCCGTCCGGCCGGAAGATCGGGTCGTAGCCGAACCCGGCCGAGCCGCGGGGCTCCACGAGGTCGCCGAACACCCGGCCCTCGAACAGTTCGGTATGGCCGTCCGGCCATGCCAGTACCAGCGCCGAGACGAAATGCGCCCGGCGATCCTGCGCGCCGCGCCTGTCCATCTCCGAGGCGATCCGCGCCATGGCGCCGGCGAAGTCCTTGGTCGGGCCGGCCCAGCGCGCGGAGAAAATGCCCGGCGCCCCGTCGAGGGCATCGACGCACAAGCCGGAATCGTCGGCGAAGGCGGGCAAGCCCGTAGCGTCCGCGGCGGCCCTGGCCTTGATCGCTGCGTTCTCGGCGAACATCGTGCCGGTCTCCTCCGGCTCCGGCAGGCCGAGTTCGCCAGCCGACACCGCTTCGATTCCAAAAGGTTTGAGCAAGTCACGCATCTCGGTGAGCTTGCCGGCATTGTGGGTGGCGATGACCACCTTGCCCGTCAGGCGCCGGCTCACGCGATCGCCTCCTTCTGAAGCGCGACCAGCCGATCGGTGCCGACGCGCGCGAGGCGCAGCAATTCGAGCAGCTGATCCTGCGAGAACGGCTCCATCTCGGCCGTGCCCTGAACCTCCACGATGCCGCCCCGGCCGGTGAGCACGAAGTTGGCGTCGGTCTCGGCGGCCGAATCCTCGGCGTAGTCGAGGTCTAGCACCGGCGTGCCCTTGTAGAGGCCACAGGAGACGGCCGCGACGTGGTCGCGCAGCGGATCGACCGAGATGATCGAGCGCGTGCGCATCCAACTGAAGCAATCGTGCAGCGCCACCCAGGCGCCCGTGATGGCGGCCGTGCGCGTGCCGCCATCGGCCTGGATCACGTCGCAATCGACGGTCACCTGCCGCTCGCCGAGCGCCGGCAGGTTGGTGACCGCCCGCAGGGAACGCCCGATCAGCCGCTGGATCTCCTGCGTCCGCCCGGAGGGCTTGCCGGAACCGACTTCGCGGCGGGTGCGTTCGTGGGTCGCACGCGGCAGCATGGCGTACTCGGCCGTCACCCAGCCCTTGCCCGAACCGCGCAGCCACGGGGGGCCGCGCTCCTCCAGCGAGGCCGTGCAGAGCACCCTGGTATTGCCGAAGCTGACGAGGCACGAACCCTCGGCGTAGCGCGAAACCGCGCGCTCCAGGCTCACGGGCCGCAATTCGTCGGCGGCACGCTTGGAAGGCCGCATTGCGGACCCCTTCTGTAAGGAAAGTCGAGGGCCGGGCTCTTAGGCCGCCATCTCGGCGCGGGCAAGCGGCGCAGCGAAGCCGTCGTGTACGGATTGATCCAGACCGGACGGTCGGACATGATCGGACCACAGGATCAGAGCGTGACAGACTCGAACCCACGATTTCTCGACGGCCCATCGATGCAGGCGCTTGCCGCGCTTAACGAGCGCGCCCGGGAGATCTTCCGACAGATCGTCGAGAGCTACCTCACCACCGGCGAACCGGTCGGATCACGCAATCTCGCGCGGATCCTCCCGATGGCCCTGTCGCCAGCCTCGATCCGCAACGTCATGGCGGATCTGGAGCATTCCGGCCTGATCTTCGCCCCGCATACATCGGCGGGCCGGCTCCCGACCGAGCTCGGCCTGCGCTTTTTCGTCGACGCCATGCTGGAACTCGGCGACGTCAGTCAGGACGAGCAGGCCCGGATCGAGGCGCAGATGCGGGCCGCGGCGTCGGGCCACACCTTCGACTCGGCGTTGGCCGCGGCCTCGACCATGCTGTCGGGTGTCTCGCGCGGCGCCGGCGTGGTCCTGACTACCAAGGCGAACGTAAATCTGAAGCATATCGAGTTCGTGCGCCTGGACCCGGCCCGGGCGCTCGTCGTGCTGGTCTCGGACGACGGCTCGGTCGAAAACCGCCTGGTCGACCTGCCGCCAGGCCTGCCCACCGGCGCACTGCAGGAGGCGACGAACTTCCTGAACGCCCGGCTTCGGGGCCGGACCCTGGGCTCCCTGCGGGCCGAGATCGAGGCCAGCCGCCAGGCGATGAAGCGGGAACTCGATGCGCTGACCGAGCGCCTTGTGGATGCCGGCCTCGCGACGCCGGTCGGCCCGTCCGAAGCGCGCCAGCTGATCGTGCGCGGTCAGGCCAACCTGCTCGACGATCTGAAGGCCGTCGAGGATCTTGAGCGCATCCGCCTGCTGTTCAACGATCTGGAGAGCCAGAAGGACGTCATCGACCTGCTCGCCCGGGCCGAAGGAGGCGACGGCGTACGGATCTTCATCGGCTCGGAGAACAAGCTGTTCTCGCTCTCCGGCTCGTCGCTGATCGCCGCGCCGTTCCGCGACGGAGCCCAGAAAATCGTGGGCGTTGTCGGGGTGATCGGCCCGACGCGCCTGAACTACGCCCGCATCGTGCCGATGGTCGACTACACCGCCCGCGTCGTCTCGAAACTGCTGGACGGGGGGCGGTGACGCCGCCGTTGCTGTGGCCGGAGCGGCGCGTTATCTTCGGAAGTGGGATCGGCGGGGGCTAGCCGCCAATCCCTGGCATTCACCGTTTCCGGTGTTGCCGTGTCCAGAGAGGAATGGCGAGGCAGAGCGTGAATCTCCACTCGCCATTCGCTTTTATGGACCATGCCAGAGAGATGACCATCCACTGCACTCCCGGCCGCAACCAGCCGCGTGCGGCCTTCGCGGGAGAGTCGGTCAAGCTCACAGCGTGTTTTAGCCGGCTCGGCGGCCGGTATAAGCTTGCAACGCCGGCAGGACAGCGCCGCTGAATGCTTTGACACTCCGGAGCGGATCCATTTAGCTTTCCGTCGAAGGCTATCGGCTTCCGTGTACGACGAATCGTCCGGGCAGGACGCGGGTGTTCGTCTTGGCGGCCGCCATTGGGATGGATCGAAGTGCCGGATCTTGGCAGCTACCTTGCCTTCGCATTGGTCTCGCTGGGCATGGCCCTCACGCCGGGACCGAACATGGCTTATCTGATCTCCCGCTCGATCGCGCAGGGGCGGACGGCCGGCCTGATCTCGCTCGGCGGCATCCTGGCGGGCCACATCGTCTACATGGTGTGTGCGGCCTTGGGACTCACGGCCCTGCTGATCGCGATTCCCTACGCGTACGATGCCGTCCGCCTCGCCGGCGCATTCTATCTTCTGTACCTCGCGTGGCAGGCGGTCCGGCCCAACGGGCGATCGCCGTTTAAGGTCCATGCTCTGCCGAAGGACAGCCCGCGCAAGCTCTTCGTGATGGGGCTGCTGACCAACCTGCTCAATCCGAAGATCGCGGTCCTGTACCTGTCGCTCCTGCCGCAATTCATCGATCCGGCGAACGGGAGCGTGCTCGCACAGGCGTTGGTCTTCTGTGGCACGCAGCTCGCCGTCAGTGTCGGGATGAACGCCATCTTCGTCGTCTCGGCTGGGACGATCGCTGTGTTCTTCATCCAGCGCCCCCTCTGGAGCACGGTGCAGCGCTGGCTGATGGGCACGGTGCTGGCGGCACTCGCGATCCGCATGGCGGCCGAGGCGCATCGCTGATCGCCTCGGAATCGCATCGTCAGGCGGCTCTGACCGATTCAAGGAAGCGGGCGACCTCGACACCGAGATGGTCGGATTGTCGGGACAGCTCCGTCGCGGAATCCAGAACCTTATGCGCGGCCTGACCGGTCTGGGCGGCAGCTCCGGCCACGCCGGCGATGTTCGTCGTGACCTCGTCGGTCCCGGTCGAGGCCTGACTGACGTTGCGCGCGATCTCCTGCGTGGCCGAGTCCTGCTGCCCCACCGCAGCGGCGACCGCTGTGGCCACATCGTTGATGTCCCGGATGCGCGCCACGATCCCGTCGAGCGCCCGGGCGGCCTCGCCGGTCGAACCCCGGACACGCGCGATGTGGCCGGTGATCTCCTCGGTCGCACGGGCGGTCTGGGCGGCCAGTTCCTTCACCTCGGCGGCCACGACCGCGAAGCCGCGCCCCGCCTCACCCGCGCGCGCCGCCTCGATCGTCGCATTCAGCGCCAGGAGATTCGTCTGTCCCGCGATGGAGGAAATCAATCCGACCGCGTCGCCGATCTTGGACACGGCCTCGGACAGGTCCTGCACCCGACGCCCGGTCTCGTCGGCCTCATCGACCGCCGTTCGGGCGAGGCGCGACGAGCCGGCGACTTGCCCGGCCACCTCCTGCACGCTCGCCCCGAGTTGCTCGGCCGCCGCCGCGACGGTGCGGACGTTGGCGGACGCCTCCTCGGCGGCGGCAGCGACGCCGCTGGACTGCGCCGCCGCCTGCGTGGCGGCGACCGTCAGCGTCTCCGCGGTGGTGTGCAGATCGGTGGCGGCGGACGAGACCGAACCCACGATGGTGCCGACGACCCGCTCGAACCCATCGGCCAGTTCGGTCATCGTGCGCCGGCGCTCGGCGGCGACGGCCGCGTCGGCGAGGCGGCGCACCTCGGCCTGCTCGCGCGCCTTGTCGGCCACGAGGGCCTTGATGCCCTCGACGGCCCGGCCGATCATGCCGATCTCGTCCCGTCGGCGGGCCTCCGTAATCTCGGTCTCGAGCTCGCCCTGACTCATCCGCTGGAGCACGCCGACGAGCTGGTTCAGGGGACGCGCCACCGTGTGCGCCATGGTCTGGCTGACCGCGACCGCGAGCGCCAGGAGCATGATGACGGTCGCGACCGCCATGGTCCGCGTGAGGTGATCGATCGGCGCGACCGCCGCCGCGCGATCGAAGGAGAGCGCGACGTACCAGTCGAGGTTGGGCGGCAGGTCCGGCACGCGGGCGAACACCGTCAGAGTCGCACGCCCGGCCTCGGTGGTCTCGATCTCTCGGCCGGCGGCGATGTCCGGCTTCGAACCGCCGATCAGGTCCGAGAGGGGTTTGCCGACGAGATCCCCTTTGGGATGGATCAGAATCTTGCCGGCACCGGACACCAGGTAGGCGTAGCCATTGCCGCCCGGCACCACGTCGGCGATCATCCGAGCCAGGGCCTCGACATCGAAATCGCCGGCGGCCGCGCCGACAAGCGTGTGCTCAGCATCTTCGAGCGGCGCGGCCGCCGTCAGAACCATGTTGCCCCGACTGGCGGATTTGTAGGGTTCGGTCAGGATCGCGCTCTTCGCCGCCGCGACCTCCTTGAACCACGGCCGCGCCGGCGCATCGTAGCCCGGCGGGATCGGCGCCTTGGGCATCCGCGTGTAGAATCCATCGGTCCGCCCGAGATAGCTGACGTAGAAACCCTGGCGGACGATCGGCGCGTCGAGCACGCGGTCCGCCTCCGGCCCGACCCCGGTGCCGCTGATCTCCTGCGCCATCAACTGAATGAGATCGAGCTTTCCGCGCAGCCAATTGCCGATGCCCCGCGCGGCGGTACCGCTCAGGTTCGACATGCTGGTGTTGATGTCCGTCCGCAGCAGCGCGCTCTGCGACGTGTGAATGTAAACGGAGCACGCGAGGAAGGCGGTGAACGCGATCGCCAGGGTCAGGAGCGTCGCGCGGCCCGCTATCCCGAGACGCAGGCGCGTGGCCCCTGCGGATGCGCGCAAACCAGAATTCTCGATCGACATACCACGCTCCAAACGGAGACGACGCGTGAACAGCCCTATCTCGTATCTGAAATTCACGGTCCGTGGCGTTTAGTTTTATTGTATATTCAGACGTATCATTCAATAGAATAGAGATTTTTATTGTCAGCGGCGCCTTTCATGCGAGGATCCGGGTGTCTCAGGATCCACGCAATCGGGTCTGTACGATATTTTTCTTTCGCTTTCTTCGCAAAAGTTGGCCAAACGCGCGAGAAAATCGCCCTGCCGGGCGTGCTGCGCGATGGCAGAGCGGATCAGCCCGGGATCACATCCACGATCTCGTAGGTGTCGGGATCGATGATCACGATGTCGTCGCGCACCAGAACGAAGTCGTAGCCCTCGTATTCCGGAACCAGCTCGACGATGGCCGGCGGCAGCCGGTGCAGGGACACCGAACGCGGGATCGCCGTGCCGACGGCCAGACCGAAGGCGACATCCCGGAGCGGCGAGACGCCCAGGCGGGTGATCGATGACCGGAACTCGGTGCGCTGCCGCGTGTCGAGACGGCCCACGGCGCCGCGGACCGAACCGCCATCACGGGCGCCTGCACGGCCGCCCCGCTCACCCCCGGGGCCGCGTTCGCCGGCTGGGCCGCGACCACCCTGGTTGGGCCCAGCCGCATCACGGTTGCCCCGCTCGCCACCCGGGCCGGGCTCCCGCGAACCGCGCTCACCGGGACCGCGCTCGCCGGGACCGGGATTCGCGCCCGGCGTGCCCCGCTCAGCCGGTCCACCGCGCTCGTTGGCACCGCCGGCGCGGCCGGGCCCTTCGGCACCGCGGCCCCCGGGTCCACCCGGCTCGGCACCACGCGGGCCACCCTCGCTGCCGGGCCCGCGCATGGCCCCGCCCTCGGCCCCGCCCCGCATGCCGCCGCCTGCACCGCCGGGACCACCGCCCGGACCCGCGCCGCCACCTGCTCCAGCTCCTGGCGCACCGCCGCCTGCACCGGGCCCTGCGCCGCCCGGCCCACCGGGTCCGCCCTGCGCGAAGGCGGTCGTCGCCCCCGCAATCACGATGGCAACCGCCACGGTGTCTCTGAGAATCCGCTTCATGGCCACGCCTCTCTCGCCTTGGGAGCGCCCTCGGCGCCCGCGCCGGGCCGCAACGGCCCCCCATGGCAAACCGTTCCGGGGTTCGACCGCGGCGGCGACGCGCGTGACAGGCGCCGGGCGCGTCCCGAGGAAAGACTCATCACGGACTTGCGATCACGGTCATCACCTGTAACGTCGCGTCGCATGAAGAAGAGGCTGGCAATCGCCGCCCCTATAAGAGTTCGAGGGAGATGCCATGTCCGCATTGCGAAACGACACGATCGGCATCGCACCGGGCACGCACGACGCTGCGGACCGGAAGCGGCGCATCTGGGCGATCGTCGGCTCGTCCTCGGGCAATCTGGTCGAATGGTACGATTTCTACTGCTACGCGTTCTTCGCGCTCTATTTCGCGCCGGCCTTCTTTCCGAAGGGTGATTCCACCACGCAGCTCCTGCAAACGGCCGGCATCTTCGCGGTGGGCTTCTTCATGCGACCGGTCGGAGGCTGGCTGTTCGGGCGCATCGCCGACCGGGTCGGGCGGCGAACCTCGATGGTCGTCTCCGTCCTGATGATGTGCTTCGGCTCGCTGTTGATCGGCATCCTGCCGACCTACGAGCATGTCGGTACCCTGGCGCCGGTGTTGCTGCTCCTCGCCCGCATGCTGCAGGGCCTGTCGGTGGGCGGCGAGTACGGCACATCGGCGACCTACATGAGCGAGGTGGCGATCAAGGGGAAACGCGGCTTCTTCGCCTCCTTCCAGTACGTGACGCTGATCGGCGGCCAGCTGCTGGCCTCACTGGTCCTGGTGCTGCTTCAGACCGTGATGACCGCGCCCGAGCTGACCGCCTGGGGCTGGCGCATCCCGTTCTTCATTGGCGCCGGGCTCGCGATCGTGGCTCTGTATCTCCGGCGCTCCCTGGCCGAGACCAAGGAAGCGGGCGACAAGGAGAATGCCGGTACCTTCGCTGAGTTGTTCAAGCATTGGCGGGCGTTCTGCGTCGTCCTGGCCTACACGGCCGGCGGCAGCCTGAGCTTCTACACGTTCACCACGTACATGCAGAAATATCTGGTCAACACCGCCGGCCTACCCAAGACGTCGGCCTCGCAGATCATGACCTGCGTTCTGTTCGTCTACATGGTGATTCAGCCGCTGTTCGGCGCGCTGTCCGACAAGATCGGCCGCAAGGCCAACATGCTGCTCTACAGCGGCCTCGGGACGCTGATGGTGGTGCCGCTGATGACGGCCTTGGGGACCAACAAGGATCCCTACCTGGCCTTCGCGCTGATCACCCTGGGGCTGTCCGTCGTGTCGTTCTACACCGGCATCAGCGGCATCGTGAAAGCCGAGTTGTTCCCCACCAACGTACGCGCGCTGGGCGTCGGCCTGTCGTACGCGCTGGCCAACGCCATGTTCGGCGGCACCGCCGAATTCGTCGCCTTGTGGTTCAAGGATGCCGGCACGGAGAGCACGTTCTTCTGGTACGTCACGGTGCTGATGGCGATTGCCTTCGTGGCCTCGCTGATCATGCCGAACCCGAAGGTCCACGGCTATCTCGACGGTGCCGGCACCGTCGAGGAGGCGCTGGGCAAGAAGCCGCGCTTCGCGCACGCCTGATGGAACTTGGCGTGGCCGCTGGACCCGGCCACGCTGTCACGCTGATATACCGCCCGCCGGGCGCGCCAGATGCCCGGCGGGAGGACGCCATGCTGAGAGAGACGGTCGCAGGGGTACTGACCCTGCTCTGCCTTGCGGTCGGATCGGCGCCGTGCGCCGCCGAACAGGGATCGGGTACCGCACCGTTCAAGCCGCAGCAGCCCAGCGGCTACTTCTTCGTCGGCGGCCGCTATGCGCGTGTAGGCGACAAGACCACGGCCCTCGGGCAGATGTTCGTGGATTATCGCGCCCCGGAGCGGATCACGCAGCCCTACCCGGTCGTCATGGTGCACGGCACCGCGCAGACCGGGACCAACTTCCTCGGCACGCCGGACGGCCGGCCAGGCTGGGCGGACCGCTTCGCCGCGAAGGGCTTTGCGGTGTATGTCGTGGATCAGGTCGGGCGTGGCCGTTCGGGCGGCGATCCGGAGACCTATGGGCCCTATGCACGCCTCCCGGCCGAGGATCTGGAAACGGTCTTTACCGGGCAGGAGCGGTTCTCGCTGTATCCGCAGGCGAAACTGCACAGCCAGTGGCCGGATGGCCCGGGCGTGCGGGGCAACGCCGCCTTCGACCAGTTCTACCTCTCCCAGGTGCCCTACATCGCCAGCGCGCTGAAGAGCGAGGAGCTGGTCGACCCGGCGCTGATCGCCCTCTTGAAGAAGATCGGCCCAGCGATCCTCCTGACGCATTCGCAGGCGGGCGTCTTCGGTTGGGCGGTCTCGGACCAGCGGCCGGACCTCGTCAAGGCGCACATCGCCGTGGAGCCCAATGGGCCGACCTTCTACGACATTCGCTTCAAGGGCGGCACCGACTGGTACGAGCGCGTCGGTGATGCGCGGGCCCGGCCCTACGGCATCACGCGGGTGCCGCTCCATTTCGAGCCGCCGGTGAGCGCTCCGACCGACATCACTGTGGTCCAGGCCGAGACCGCCACGTCGCCCGACAAGATCCGCTGCTGGCTCCAGGCCGAGCCTGTTCACACCTTACCCAACCTCGCCCGGGTGCCCGCGGTGATCGTCACCGCCGAGGCGTCGTTCCGCGCCACGATGGATGATTGCACCGCAGCGTTCCTCACGCAGGCCGGTGCCAAGCCGGACCGGCTCGTGCTCGCCGACCACGGCATCCATGGCAACGGCCACATGATGATGCTGGAAGCCAACAGCGACGCCGTGGCGGACGCGATCATCGGCTGGATCGCAGGCCGCACACGGACCCCGGCCCGTCCTTAACCCGTCGCTTACCCTGCACCGGCGAGGATGCCCCCGTCATCCGACGAGGGATTGCATGACCGATATGACCGATACCGTGGGCGTCGCGGGCGACCGGATCCGCTCGATCATCGAGCGCGTCGAACGGCTTGAGGAAGAGATCAAGGACCTCATGGAGGCCAAGAAGGAGGTCTTCGCCGAGGCCAAGGGCGAGGGCCTGGACGTCAAGATCCTCAAGGAGATCCTGAAGATCCGCAAGCAGGACAAGGACGAGCGCGACGAACAGGAGACGCTGCTCGACGTCTACCTGCGCGCGATGGATGCTCCTGCTCCGGCCCCGCTGGCAGCAGCGGCCTGAACCATCGCAGGAACCGGCCTGGGGCGGCGCAGCGCGCCGCCCTTCAGCGATCCGGACTCGCCGCGAGATAGGATTCGAGGTTCCGGCGCACACGGTCGAGCGGCACCTCGGCCGGATCCGGCAGCGCGAACCGCGCACCGGTGATCGTCTCATAGGCTTTGATGTAGACCGCGGCCGTTTCGAGAATGACGTCGGCGGGGATCTCGGGAATCGGATCCCGATAGGGATCGCAGCGGGCCACGACCCAGTTGCGCACGAAGTCCTTGTCGAAGCTCTCGGGCGCCGTGCCGGTCGCAAAACGCTCCGGGTAGCTCTGTGCAAACCAGTAGCGGCTGCTGTCCGGCGTGTGGATCTCGTCCGCAAGGACGATCCGGCCCTCGGGATCCGTGCCGAACTCGTACTTGGTGTCCGCCAGGATCAACCCGCGCTCAGCCGCCAGAGCCTGCCCGCGGCCGAACAATGCCAGGGCAGCCTCCGAGACGGTGCGCCATTGCTGGTCCGTCAGCAGGCCGCGGCTCAGTATCTCGGCCTCCGTCAACGGCTCGTCGTGGCCGCCGTCGAAGGCCTTCGTGGTCGGCGTGATGATGGGTGCCGGCAGGCGCTCGTTCGGACGCATCCCGTCGGGGAAGCGATGGCCGTACATCGCCCGCTCGCCCGCCCTGTATCGGGTCAGCACGGAGGTCGAAGTCGTACCCGCGAGATAGCCGCGGACCACCACCTCCACCGGCAGAATCTCCAGGCGCTGCCCGACGACGACGTTCGGATCCGGATATGCCAGGACGTGGTTCGGGCAGAGATCGCCCGTCCGTTCGAACCAGAAGCGGGCAGTCTGCGTCAGAACCTGCCCCTTGAACGGGATCGCGGCGAGCGCCCGATCGAAGGCGCTGATCCGGTCGGTGGTGATCAGGATGCGGCGGCCGTCCGCCAGATCGTAATTCTCCCGGACCTTGCCGCGGTAATGGTTCGGCAGTCCGGGCAGCGTCGCCTCGGCCAGGACCTGATGCGCGTGCGGGGCGAGATCGGTCGTGTTCATCCGAGCGTTCCGTCAAGCTGGGCGGCGACTACGCCGCGCCACCTGTGTGCGCGGACGGGTCGGAGATTTCCAGCCCCGTCAACAACCCGCGCGCCTCACAACCCTGGCGAATGCACCAGCGCGGCTGCCCAGATACGATCCGAACACGCGTGATCGTGCCGAAATCCGAGATTCTGTCTCTGCTCGCTCGATCGCTTTCGAGTTATACGGATCGATACCGATTCTCGTGCCTCGCACCAGTCGGTCGATGTTGCCGAAGCAGCAGACTAACCCGTGTCCACCCGGTACAGGCTTCCCATGCCGGATCTGCCTGTGGCCGAATGAGGTAAGATGAGCGGAACAAGCCAACACGCGGATCGGCATCCGTTGCTGCGCAAGCTCGAAGGCATCGCGCTGTTCGAGCTCTCATCCGAGGAGCGTGCCGCAATCGAAGCCATGCCGATGCAGCCTGCGCTGATCGATGCCTATCAGGACATCGTGCGCGAGGGGGACCGCCCCGGCCGGAGCTTCGCCATCTTATCGGGTATCGCGAGCACCTATAAATCGACCCGGGCCGGCAAACGGCAGGTCATGAGCTACCACGTTGCCGGCGACGTGCCGGATTTTCAGAGCCTCCATCTCCAGACCCTCGATATCAGCATCGCGACGGTCACCCCCTGCCGCATCGGGTTCGTCCAGCACGATGCGGTGCGCGCCCTGCTGCGCGCCCAGCCGCGGCTCGGCGAGGTCTTCTGGCGGGCAACGCTCATCGACGCGGCGATCGTGCGGGAATGGACGCTCAACACCGGCCGGAGGGACGCCTACGCCCGGATGGCCCATCTGTTCTGCGAATTGATCACGCGCCTCGGCACAGTCGGTCTCGCACCGGACTTCAGTTGTGATCTGCCCATGACGCAGCCGGAGCTGGCCGATGCCCTCGGGATCACGCCGGTTCACGTCAATCGCACGATCCGGGATCTGAAGGCCGCAGGATTGATCTCGCTGCGCAGCCGTCACCTGGTCGTGCACGACTGGAATGGCCTAGTCGCCGCAGCCGAGTTCGACCCGACCTATCTCCATCTGCGGGAACAGGACCAGCGCTAGAGCAGTGCCCGATCGCGTTGCTCACGGTACACGACACAGTGGCGGCGGGCGGCGGGCCGTGGTGGACTGCGGGATTGCTCGCCAAAGGGATCCACCGATGTCCGCTTGTCAGCGTCCCGCCCTGACCCAGCGCCTATCGGCGCATCCGGGCCTGGGCAAATACCCGCTTGAGACCCCGAACAGGTTGCTGCTCGGATTCGAGCCCAGCCGGCCGGTCAACCTCACCCATATCGCCAGCCAGTGCCACGTCCCGGTCCGCTCC
>NZ_JAKSYH010000195.1 GCF_022829295.1 Methylobacterium sp. J-088 | reverse complement strand
TCAACGTCAGGGAATGATCAGCGCGACCATGCCGGCCGGACCTTCGACTCTCGCGGACCTGCGCAAGGCGGGCATCATCACGAGCCAGGAGGTCGTAGCAGCCATCGACCTCTACTTGCGGGACCTGGCGGCTGGGCCCTACCGGTTCGCCAGCGGCTACAGCATCGACATCGCTGCCATCGTGGCGGCTGCGCCCGGCCTCGACCGGGTCGAGCGAGCGGGCCCGCAGGAGAAGACGTTCCGGAACGGGCTGGCCGCCGCCATCGTGGCCGCCCATCCGACCCCGCCGTGAATTGTCGGACGCTGAGTCCCCGCAGGGGCACCTTTACTCGTCCGACTCGCGGCGGGTTGGTTCAGTGCAACCTCGGATCGCGTGAGGACGTCGATGACGTTGGGCCCTGTCCGTCCGGCAATGACGCCGCGATCTGGCGGCCAAGTTCGAACAGCAGCGCCTGCAGCAACGGACGAAGCCGGGCGGCGCTGTCGTCGTCGAGCTGGTGCATGTGCTCCCAGAGCTTGAGTGCACCATCCGCCATGTGCTCGGCGGCTGAGCCCGCTGCCTCGCGCACCGCTAGGTAGCGTGACGGTCCATCGACATGACCATCAGCCCGCGTGTCGGTCACGTCGATGACGATCCCGCGCCCGCGCATCCGCCCGTCTGTGCCTCGCTCGTAATGTCCGCGCACCAACACCCAGCGCACCACGTCGGGTGCCGGCATGATACGGTGCTCCCACACGAACAGGCCGCCTTCCTCGCGCACGCTACGACGCAGCTCCGGGTCGCGGGCGACTTCATCCGGATGGAAGATCAAGAAGAGCTGCGCGCGAGAGATGCCCTCGGCGATCTCCGCATCGGACAATCCGTACATTCGGCCCATGACCGCATCGCCGCGAATGCGATCCGTGCTGACATCCTCCTCCCACAAGCCGATGCTGAGAGTGGTCAGCTGCAGCGAAGCCGACGACACGATGCTGTTCGATGATCGACGCGGCATGCACCGTCCAAGCCTTTTTGCACCATAGGTAGGGATTTGCAGCACAACTTTTCGTCGATCCGCAACTGCGATATACAATCGCATGGTCACAATCATGGTAGGTCTGAGATGGCCGAACTCGACAAAGGCGACGGCCGAGACATCCGTCTTCCCTCAGCGGATAAGGTTGCACAGACGCGCGATCGCGAGCGCAAGCTGCGGACGTTGAGGCGCCTCAGCGAAGCCCTGGGCAGGCCAGTCGAGGACTTCTTCAAGGCCAGCGCCGATGCTGATGCCACCGAGGGCAAGGTAGCCGGCGCAGGAGGAAAGTAGGGACAGTGCGACCGCGCACTTGCCCCTCGCGGTCCGGTCCCTGCACCTGCCCGGCATGATCCGATCCGATCTTGTCGCCCGCATCGCGGAGCAGAACCCGCACCTGTACGCCCGGGATGTTGAGGCAGTTGTGGATGCCATCCTCGACAGAGTGGCTGACGCGTTGGCGGATGGCGACCGGGTGGAGCTACGCGGGTTCGGCGTCTTCTCAACGCGGGAAGCTAATGCCCGTATCGGCCGCAACCCGCGATCCGGTGCCCACGTGCAGGTGCCTGGCAAAACGAGCATCCACTTCAACCCGAGCAAGCTGATACGGGCGCGGCTCAATCGCGGGAGGATTGGGTTGGAGGACGAGGCGGGACGGCTGCTGCGCGCGTCTTGATTACAGGCGCTGTCCGGCCCGGGAATTGAGCATGCAACTGAATACAATATTTCAGGTTGGTTGCAGGATTGGGAGGATCGGCAGTTAGCGAGCGCGTCACAGGCGCATCGTCTGCTGGATAAAGTGGGATACGATGGCACTATCCAAGTCCCCCTTTGGCTTGTTGGCCCGCAGGTTAGGAGGTGACGCGCCCCTGCCGGTCGCGGCTGAACGCGCGATCCTTGGCTTACCGCTCATCATCCGGACGATCGAAGCTTCTCGGGACATCAAATATGAAGGCGGCACGGCCGACCATTGCTGCGTAATCCTCGACGGGTGGACCTGCTGCTATCAGAGCCTGACGGATGGCCGATGTCAGATCCTGTCATTCCATGTGCCTGGCGATCTGCCGGACCTGCAGAGCCTGTATCTGCCATCGCCAGATCTCGGCATGGCCACGGTGACCCGTTCCATCGTCGCGTTCGTGCCGCACGCCGAGATGCGGAAGTTGTCCGATCAATACCCTGCCATCGCTCAAGCTTTTTGGCGGGAAGTTCTCGTCAGCGCGGCTACGCACCGGGCATGGATCACCAGCCTCGGTCGGCGCGACGCCCGTCAGAAGCTGGCTCACCTCTTCTGCGAGTTATACCTGCGCCTCAAGGCGGTTGGTTTCACCGATGGCAACAGCATGCCGATGCCGCTCCGGCAGACTGACTTCGCCGACGCGTTGGGCCTGACTTCGGTGCACGTGAACCGGATGCTGAAAACCCTGCGCGAGGAAGGCGTAATCGACCTGTATGCTCGCCGATTGGTAATTTCAGACTGGGAAGCCCTGTGTGCGGTTGCTGACTTCAACCCGAAGTATTTGCACCTCACCGACTAAGTAGCTTGCTCTGAGCCAATGGGCGCTAGATTTATGTGATGCGCCCCGATCGGCCCAGGTGTCCTGTTCACTGAACTCTTTTGCAGCGCCTGTGGTTAGCCCAGCATCGGCTTTGGAGGTGCTGGTGGCCCGCTACTTCTTCGATGTGAGCAATGGCGGTGACGTCAGCGACGATGTGGGCCTCGTTTTCGATGATGCCCACACCGCTTCGCAGGAAGCGCTTCGATCGCTCCCCGACATGGTCAAAGATCAGCCGCTGACGAGAATGGGCGAGAAGGTCAGCGTCACGATGCGGGACGATCACGGTATCCCAGTCTACCGAGCCACCCTCACGATCGAGGGCGAGTGGCTGACACGGCAGCCGTAGGCTCTCGTCTCTCGCGTAGCGTCAGCTGTGCCGGATGCGCGGGACGTTTAAGCCTCGCATGCGCTTTGCTACGATCACGAGGTCGGGTCTCCTCTCGACCACCACGCTCGCCCCGCGATGCCTCCCCCCAAGGTCCATCGGAAGGGCGGGCGTGGATGCTCTTCGGGGTTCCTTGCAAGTCCTGGCAGGATCGCCCGCACCTCCCTGATGTGCTCGGGCTTGGGGATCCCCGGCAGCAGGGCAGCAATGGACTATAGCTAGCGTGCCTCTGCCGCATCAGCAGTTTGATGACTGGGCTTCATATAGCGGTGCAGCCCGTAGCGCATTCCGCTCTCATCCAGTGAACTGTTCGGCCGCTTCGCGGGCCGCGCGGAGCACATGCTGCCGCTGCTCATCGGTTCGGAGTACCGCCCAGCGTCTCAGGAGCTCGTCGAGATCGACGAGATCGGTTGGCAGACCTTCGCTCGTGCGGAGAGACTCGGTGGTGCAGCCGAGGGAGACGGCGATGCGCTCAAGCATTCTACGCGCAGGATCGGAAGGCGGAACTGATCCGTTCGACATCGCGAAGCTCCCGCGGTCGGCCCATCCCTTTTGTTTTAGCCTCGCGTCATGCAGGCCGCAATCACTGATTGCGAAGCGAAGGATCGTACACGTGCCTCGCTCCTGCTAAAAAGCTCTTTTTTAATCTAAAACAGTCTGCGACTGCCTGCCAGTATGTGAAGTAAGTCTGCAAATAGGGTTCAATCCAATCTCAGTCTGATAGTAGTTTATATTGCGGATCAACATCGGCTATCATAAGAGTCGACACGCCATCGTGTGTGCAGCTATACTGAGCAATTTCTTGACCAACGATGAGCAATAGCATCCTGCTCAACGCTTTCATTTCTGAAGTGCCGTGATCTTGGATGAGATAATGAGCCTTTATCACCGCATCCGCAATATGGTCCAGATCTGGTGTCGAACTCATACTCTCCTCTCCCGATAAAGCTGGAGAACTATTTTTGTAATAATTTTACAAATCTCACTAGTCCGTCATATGATTGTATAATCTTTACCGTATTACAACCCTGAATAGATGGCTAAGCTATTTCTCCACTGCCGCATGCGAACCTCACTCGGGTGTGCTCCATGGATATGCTAACCCCCGAAGACATTGGCGCGCCAACAAATCGCCATGCACAGGATCCGCTTGACCGTTTGGCGCAGGTGCTCGCCTGTTCGCGAGAGCGGTTCTATGAGACCCAGCATGCGTCTGGATCGAAAGACGCCGCTCATCTGATCCAGATGTGGCTCGCGTTGAAGCGCCCCGAAGCCCGGGATATGGTGCTTACTCTCGTCAACGAACTTTTGAAGGCCGAGGCTGGGTAAGGCTTTTCGATCAAAAGCCGACCTTCACTGAAAATTTATCAACTCATTATGAGACTATATTCATCTATTTAGCGCTATTGCGTGTAGATTTTTTACAATTGAGACTTAGTTGTTTATATCGTCGATCTACACCACATCAATCCTATCACCAACCGACGTCAGGGCGTTGATGATTGAGGGACCGCTTGTGCTCTTGCCCCGTATGAGCGAGCACACGTGGCAAATCTCAAGCAGGCCGATCTGCGCAACCGCCTTCTCCTGGCGCTCGCACCAGAAGATTTCTTGGCGCTGGCACCCGCGCTACGCTTTGAGACGATACTCCTCCGGCAGGTCTTGATCTCAGCCAACACGCCGATCAAGACCGTCTACTTCGTGGAAGACGGCATCGTCTCCGTCACGACCGATGCCCCCAGCGGTCGGGTCGAGATCGGGTTGCTCGGACGCGAAGCTTTGGTCGGGGCCGCCCCCATCATGCTCGGCGATGATCGGAGCCCTCATACGCACTTCATACAGGCCGCCGGGCACGCATTGTCGATCGATGCATGCGCGCTGCTCGCAATGGCTGAAGTACGCCCCGCTCTGCGTCTTCTCCTGCTCCGATACACCCAAGCTCAGTCCGTGCAGACGGCCCAGACGGCATTCGCCAACGCGCGGGGGAACACGCCGACTCGGCTCGCCCGTTGGCTGCTGATGTGCCACGATCGGATCGACGGGGATGCAATCACGGTCACGCAGGAATTCATGTCGCTGATGCTGGGCGTCGAGCGGCCCGGTGTCACCGCAGCCTTGATAGCGTTGGAGAAGGACGGTTTGGTGCGTAAGCGCCGCGGTGCCGTCGAAATCCTCGATCGTGAGGGGCTGCTCGACCGCGCAGGGGACACCTACGGCCTAGCCGAGATCGAGTACGCCCGGCTGATTGAGGGGAATACCGCTCCGGAACTCTGATCCAGCTGTGCGACAGGCGTCACGTCGCCGGTTCATCCGCCAGTTCGCGCAGGCACTCCAGCGCCCGGCGCCGGCCATCGGCGGTTTTGATCCTGTCCCATAGCCGCAGGCACTGACCCACCCCGTCAAAATGTTCCGCCGCCTGGTAGCCGTCGAAGAAGCTGTCCGCTGG
>NZ_JAKSYH010000147.1 GCF_022829295.1 Methylobacterium sp. J-088 | reverse complement strand
CCGATTGCCACGCGCACGGTACACGAAAGTGACACCACCGTCGCCGATTAGGGCTCGGGTCCCCTCTCCCGTGCGGGAGAGGGACAGGGTGAGGAATGAGAACTTTCCGGAAGAGGCGCACCCTGTCAGCGCCTTGAAGGTGCGCGGGATCCTGAACTTTCTCGACCCTCACCCAAACCCTCTCCCGCACGGGAAAGGGAGCATGTCGCGCTTGCCACCCGTGTTGGCAGACGCGTGTCGTGTACCGTGTGCAACGCGATCGGGCACGGCCCAAGCCGATCCCGACATGTGACCCGCGCCGTGCTCGAGCGTTGACGCTGCATCGCACCCCAGGAGACCACCATGGATCTCGACCTCACCGGCCGGAAGGCCCTGATCACCGGCTCGACCGCCGGCATCGGCTACGCCATCGCCAAGGAACTCTGCGATCTCGGCGCCGAGGTCGGCATCAATGGCCGCACCCCCGAGCGGGTCGAGGCGACGCTGGCCAAGCTCCGGGGCGAGGCGAAATCCGGCCGCGCCTTCGCGGCGCCGGGCGATGTCGCCACCGCGGAGGGCGTCTCCGCTCTGGTTAGCGCGCTCCCTGCGGTCGACATCCTGGTCAACAACACCGGGATCTTCGAGCCGAAGCCGTTCTTCGAGATCCCGGATGCCGACTGGCAGCGCTTCTTCGACGTCAACGTCATGAGCGGCGTGCGCCTGTCGCGGGCCTACACGCCCGGCATGGCCGAGCGCGGCTGGGGCCGGGTGATCTTCATCTCCAGCGAGTCCGGCGTGAACACCCCGACCGAGATGGTCCACTACGGGATGACCAAGACCGCGCAGTTGGCGATTTCCCGAGGACTCGCCCAGACGGTCGCGGGCAGCGGCGTGACGGTCAACAGCGTCCTGCCGGGACCCACGCTCTCGGAGGGCGTGGCTGAATTCATGACCCAGATGGCCGGCGGCAAGGCCGATGCCGATCTCGACGCCATGGGCCGCGCCTTCGTCGCCGAGCACCGCCCGTCCTCGCTGATCCAGCGCCTCGCGCGGGTGGAGGAGGTGGCGAACCTCGTCGCTTATCTGTGCAGCCCCGCGGCGAGCGCCACCACGGGTGCCGCGTTGCGCGTCGACGGCGGGGTCCTGCAAGGCATCGCCTAGGCGACCGCGCTCAGCGGCGCCCAGTCGTCCCAAACGCCAAACCGCCCTATCCGGCCAGGGGCGACGCGCCTCGATACCGAACGGACGTTCGCTATCTGGATCGCGCACAGGCGTCGTCGTCACCCGAGGGCCAGCGGGCGCCTGAGTAGCACGTTGTCGTCCTGCGATGCTCCTAGAGCCGATAGTCCGGACCTTGGGCCGGGCTTGGCTCTAGGGAGCGATCAGGCCTTCAGATGCGCAGCGAGGTGTTTGTTCATCTCGAACATCGAGCACTTGTCCTTGCCGAAGACCTTCTTCAGCTTGTCGTCGGCCAAGATCTCGCGCTTGTTTTCGGGATTCTGCAGGTTGTGCTTCTTGATGTATTCCCACACCTTGCTGACCACCTCGCCGCGCGGGAGCGGGTTGGTGCCGACGATCGCGCCGAGATCGGCAGAGGGCTTCAGCGGCTGCTGCAGGGCGTTCGGCTTGGCGCCGGCGGCGGCCTTGGTCGCGGTGGGCTTGGCAGCCTTCGCCGGAGCGGCCTTGGCAGGAGCCTCCTTGTCAGCAGTCTTGGTGGTCTTGGCCGCCTTCGGCGCAGCCTTCTCGGTCTTAGTGGCCATTAACTTCCTCCGGTTCTCGGGCCGCAGGCCGGGGCATAATCGCCCCACGGCCGAGACAGCATAGCAGCAACTAACCGGTACCGCTGCCGTTCCAAGGGGAATCCAAGGGGAAATCGCCTTCACGCGCCCCTCATCCACAAGGCACGCACGGAAATCCACACCCGACGGCCCCGATCCGGTCCGCGAGAAGATGATTCACCGATCCGGCCCACGCGAAACCTGTTCTTAACAATCTTGCCGCTGAAGTGCTTGCATGTTCGCTCCGGCCCTCACCCTCGCACTGCTGCTCGCCGCCGGGCTCGTCACGGCGCTCGGGATCGGCATCCGCGCCGAGCCGGCGACCTCCGGCACGGAACCGGGCCGCGGCCTGGTCTGAGCCGTCGGGATTGCCCCGGCGGGCCAGCCGGCCCATCTGCCCGGCGGCATGACCGACCCGCTCATCCCCACGACCCTGGCCACGACCCTGGAAAGCACGGCTCACGTCGTCCAGGTCGCGCTGAGCCCGGTCTTCCTCCTGTCCGGTATCGCGACGTTGCTGAACGTCTTCGGCGCCCGGCTGGCCCGTGTGGCGGATCAGGCCGACCATATCTCCGGGCAACTCGCCGAGGCGGCGGATGCGGAGCGCCTTCGCCTGGGCCGGCGGCTCGACCGGCTGCACCGACGCTCGCTCGCCCTCGACGCCGCCGTGTTCCTGGCCGCCCTCGGCGGTGTCGCAACCTGCGGCTCGGTGCTGACGCTGTTCGTCGGGGCGCTCCGCGACGCGACGGTGGCGACGCTGCTGTTCGGGCTATTCGGCGTGGCGATCCTGTGCACGCTGTGCGCCCTCGTCGCCTTCGGCTTCGAGATGCTGCTGGCCAGCCGCGCGGTCCGGGACCGGGTCAACGAGCGGCGCGCCCAGGCCGGCATGGCGGCGGATCCCTGAGCAGGCCGGGCGCGTGGAACCGGTCTGTCGCGTCCCGCTTGGTTCGCAGGACCCACGGAATGCGGATCGTCCCGCATCCGCCGACAGGGAGTGATCATGCCGACGGACCTGCCCACCGAACGCGCCGTGAGAAAGCCAGGAACCCTCGAACTCGACCCCGCCGGCGAGGGCATCGCCATCGACGAGAGCCCTCGTCTGATCGGCTCGCACAAGGTCGAGGGGACCGACGTCTACGATCGGACCGGCCGCCATCTCGGCGCGATCCACACCATCATGGTGGACAAGGTTTCCGGACAGGTCGCCTACGTGGTGCTGGCCTTCGGCGGGTTCCTGGGCCTCGGCGAGACCCATCACCCCCTGCCCTGGAACGCGCTCAGCTACAGCACGGACCTCGGCGGCTACGTGGTCGACATCGAGCCGGGCGTCCTTGCGGGCGCGCCGACACAAGGGGTTGGATAGGACGGCAGGACGACCCGGCCATCCGCCGCGGGCGGGTCAGGTCGCTCAGAACTTCCCGCCGAGGCCGACGCTGCCGCCCGGCGCCATCGTCGGCCCCACGGAGCCGCTGCCGGTGCCGGATCCGACCGCGCCGTTGCCGCCATCGAGATCCTCGCGCCGGATGCGCCGGTCGCCCGCATCCGCGGAGCGCGTCGCGCTGCCGGCGGTCTTGGGGATCGCAATCTGCCGCGTCGGCGCGGTCTGGAGCGGCTGGCCGTCGGCATCCACCGCGGCGTTGCGGGCCTGCCGGTTCGGCAGCGCGTCGCGCATGGAGGGCGGAAGCCCGACATCGGAGGCCGGCATCACGCCCCCTCCGCCTCCGAGCGCCTGGCAGCCGGCCATGAGGGCGGCAAGCGCCGCGCCGAGCGCGAGGCCGCGCAGGGCGGAGCACCGCGACGGGGAGAGGGTCGGCATCGTGTGGTCCTCGAAAAAGGCCGCGGTGATGTCCGCGGCTCGCGTGACTTATCGGCGGTTGTCTACGCTCAGGATGCGGCGAAAACCAGACGCCCGCGCAAGAGGCCGCGGCGCGGGGCCGGCGCGAACCTTGCGGCGCGGCCGCCGGGGTCCATAACTTCGCCCAGGTCCTGCGGCACGACGACCGTCCGCAGGGGCAGACCTTTCGGCGGCCGGCCGGGACCCGGCCGACATGGCTGTGGTCGCGCCGGCGTGCCGGCTCGGCCCGGCCCTTCCTCAGAGGACGTAGCGTGTTCAGAACCAACCGGATGATCGCGGTCGTGACGCTCGCCCTCTGGGCGTCGGGAGCCGCGGCGCAGGTCCAGGCGAGCGGAAGCGACGGCGCGTCCGGCCAAGCCTCGCCGCAGCCCCCCGTGGCGAATCCGGCGTCTCCGGCGGCCCCGGGCGCGACCGCCCCGGCGCCACCACCGCCGGCCGTGACGGCCGCGCCGCCGACTGCGCAACCGCAGCAGGGCACGCCCGCCACCGTGCTCGACACCCAGGACTACGAAAGCCTGCTCGGCCGCAGCGTGCGCAGCGCCCAGGGCGACGAGTTGGGACGGGTCATCGACATCATCATCGACAAGGACGGGCACCCGCGGGCCGCGATCATCGATTTCGGCGGCTTCCTGGGAGTCGGGACCCGCAAGATCGCCGTCGACTGGCGCGCCCTGCGCTTCTCGTCGGAGGGCGGCAAGGAGCGCAAGCTGTCGGTGGCGCTGACCCGCAACCAGGTCCGCGTGTCCCCCGAGTACAAGTCGGGTGAGCCGATCGTGGTGCTGGGCCCCGCGAGCCCCGCCGCTCCGTCGACCGAGGGCGATCAGGCGGCTGCGCCCGCCGCTGCCCCCGCCCCGACATCGGCTCCTGCGGCCAGCCCTGCGCCTCCGGCTGCATCACCGGCTCCCCCCGCCGCCACCGGCCAGACCCCGCCCACCGCCGCACCCGACAAGGCGCCGGACAAATGACGGTGGCCCGATTGAAGGTTCGCACCGCCGTTACCCCCCGCGAGCGCGACGTGCCCCGGCAGGATGTCCGCGCGCGGGCCGTGCGCCTGAAGGATCAGGGGATGGAGATGCCGCGCGAGCCGGCCCCGGCAGCCGGCGCCTCCGTCGGCGAACGCCGGATCTCGTCGGCGAGCCGCTACGGCCTCGACGCCTTCGCGTTCTTCGTCGCCAACCTGCAGACCGGGTTCGGGCCGTTCCTGGCCGTCTACTTCTCGCAGGCCAAGTGGACCCAGTCCGACATCGGTTTCGCGCTCACCGTCGGCAGCCTCGTCGCCCTGCTGGGTCAGGTGCCGGGCGGGGCCTTCGTCGACGTGGTCCGCTCGAAGCGCTTCGCCGCTTCGGTGGCGGTGATCGGCATCGCGGGCAGCGCCTTCGCGCTGGCAATCTGGCCGAGCTTCCCGGTGGTCCTGCTGGCCATGGCGGCGCATTCGGCGGCGAGCTGCGTGCTGACGCCGGCCATCGCGGCGATCAGCATCGGCCTCGTCGGGCGCGCGCACGCCGGCGAGCGCCTCGGCCGCAACGCCAGCTTCGCGGCGCTGGGCAACGCCCTCGGCGCCGCCGGGATGGGCGCCATCGGCTACTACCTGTCGAACGGCGCGGTGTTCTACCTGACGGCAGCGCTCGGCATTCCGACGGTGATCGCGCTGACGCGCATCCGCGCCCGGGACATCGATTCCGGCGTGTTCAAGGAGCCGTCGAGCCCGCAGGCGCCGCAGACGGCCGGGCAGGACGGGATCCGCAGCCTCCTGACCAACCGGGGGCTCCTGTGCTTCTCGGCCTGCATGGTTCTGTTCTTCCTCGCCAACGCGGCGATGCTGCCGCTGGTCGGCAGCGTCCTCACCCTGCGGGCGAGCGAGACCGCAACCGCGCTGGTCGCGGCCTGCATCATGGTCCCGCAGGCGGTGCTGGCGGTCAGCGCCCCCGCGGTCGGGCGCGCGGCCCAGCGGTTCGGCCGCTACCCGGTCCTGCTGTTCGGCTTCGGCGCGCTGCCGGTGCGCGGCCTGATGCTCGCCTACACCACCAACCCCTACGGCCTCGTCGCCATCCAGGTGCTCGACGGGATCTCGGCCTCCGTGCTGGGCGTGATGGTGCCGCTCATCGTCTCGGACCTCACCCGCGGGTCCGGGCGGTTCAACCTCGCCCTCGGCGCGGTCGGCACCGCGATGGGCATCGGCGCCGCCCTCTCGACCTCGCTGGCCGGGGTGATGGCCGACCGCCTGGGCAGCCACAGCGCCTTCCTGGGGCTCGCCTGCGTGGGCTTCGCGGCCTTCATGCTGGTGGCGCTGATCATGCCCGAAACCCGCCAATCCGACGCCCAGGCCGCCGAGCGCGTGGCCTGAGAAGCTTCGGCATCGGATTCGCTTGCGTGTTTCCACACCGCTCAAGCGGTGTTCAGATTTGACGGATAAAAGCGCACGGGAGGTGCGGACCGGTGCAACATATGGCAACGCTCTCGCGTTGCCGTCGCGGGTCAGACTGCGCCCGCGCTGCACTCCGCCTTGCCCGTTAGCCAGAGCCGCGCGAATACGGAATGGTCACCGCGATGGAAGAGCTGCACCGATACGCCGAGAGGCCCTTCGCCTTCGTCGGACGGTATCTCCGCCGCCGCTGGCTGCCGCACGTGGTCATCCTGATCTCCGTGCTCGGCGCGGTCGGCTTCTCGGTGTCCACGGATTACGCCCTCAAGGGCGTGGTCGACGCGCTGACCAAGGGCCCCGGTCCGGGCAACACCGCGGTCTGGAGCGCCCTCACGGTCCTGATCGCCTTCATCGCCGCCGACAACATGCTCTGGCGCGTCGCTGCGCTGACCGGCGCCTTTACCTTCGTGGGCGTGACCGGCGACATCCGGCGCGACCTGTTCCGGCACATGACCGGGCATTCGCCGACCTTCTTCTCGGACCGCCAGCCCGGCACCCTGGCGTCCCGCATCACGGCGACCTCGAACGCGATCTTCACGGTCGAGAACATGTTCGTGTTCAACGTGATGCCGCCGACCGTCGCGGCCTTCCTGTCGATCACCTTCATCGCGACCGTCAACACCACCATGGCGGCGATCCTGGCCGGCGTCTTCGCCGCGGTTGTCCTGCTGATGTTCAAGATGGCCGCGGCCGGCAAGCCGCTGCACCACGACTTCGCCGCCAAGGCCGCCTCCGTCGATGGCGAGATGGTCGATCTCGTCGGCAACATGTCGCTCGTGCGCGCCTTCTCGGCGTTCAAGCGCGAGGGTCAGCGCTTCGAGGGCACCATCGGCACCGAGATGCGGGCCCGCCGCTCGTCGCTCCTCTACCTCGAGAAGCTGCGCATCGTGCACGCGGTGCTGACCGTGCTCGCGGTCTTCGGCCTGCTCTACTGGGCAATCCAGATGTGGGAGGCCAAGGAGGCGACCAACGGCCAGGTCGTGCTGGTCTGCACGCTGGGCATCCGCATCCTCGCCGCCACCCGCGACCTCGCGGTCGCGCTGGTCGATGCCACGCAGCATACCGCCCGCCTGTCGGAGGCGTTGCACACGCTGCTCCAGCCGCACGACCTCGTGGATCACCCGGAGGCGCAGCCGCTCAGCGGCCAGGGCGCGAAGATCGCGTTCGACCACGTCGCCTTCAACTACCCGGATGGACGTCCCGTCTTCACGGATTTCGATCTGACGATCGAGCCCGGCCAGCGGGTGGGCCTCGTGGGCCGGTCGGGCGGCGGAAAGTCGACCCTGTTCTCACTGCTCCAGCGCTTTTACGACGTGCAGAGCGGCGCGATCCGGATCAACGGTCAGGATGTCCAGCGGGTGACGCAGGAATCGCTGCGCGAGGCGATCACGGTGGTGCCGCAGGACGTCTCCATGTTTCACCGCAGCTTGCGCGAGAACATTCGCTACGGCCGGCCGGACGCCACCGACGAGGATGTCTGGCAAGCGGCCGAGGCAGCTCATTGCACCGATTTCATCAAGTCCCTGCCGGAGGGGTTCGACACGATCGTGGGCGACCGGGGCGTGAAGCTCTCGGGTGGACAGCGCCAGCGCATCGCCATCGCGCGGGCGATCCTCAAGAACTCGCCGATCCTGCTCCTCGACGAGGCGACCTCGGCGCTGGACGCCGAGTCCGAGCAGGCGATCCGGCACGCGCTGGCGAACCTGATGAAGGGCCGGACCGTGATCGCCATCGCCCACCGTCTCTCGACGCTGCAGGATTTCGACCGGATCGTGGTGCTGGATGGCGGCCGTATCGCCCAGGACGGGTCGCCCGACAAGCTGACCCATCTCGACGGCTTCTTCCGCGAGCTGATGAAGAAGGAATCGATGGCGATGGCGCTCGCCGCCGCCTGAACGTGCGGATCGACCGAGCCGATTGCCCACGCACCCTCCCTCCCCCGCGAAGCCACCGGATGCACACATCTCTCTTGGAGAGGCGAAAGCAGCTCCGCGCGTTTCCCTCCCCCCCTTGCGGGGGAGGGAGAGCGCGTTGGCCTTCGACCCGGATTGTTCTGCAGCCGTCGAACGCATCGAACCACGACCTGTGAATATCGTAGCCCGCAACGGCGCGGTTCCCACGCTCCAGCCCCGCTGGTAGAGCGTCACGGACCGGACCTTGCATTGTCCGCGCCGTCGCGGATCGGCCCGCGGCCGCGGCATCCCGATCCCCCGAGCCCGCCCGTGCCCGACCTCGCCCTCGTCATCCGGGAGATCTCCGAGGAGATGGCCCAGCGCTCCGACCGGGGCGCGGTCGCCGACTACATCCCCGAACTGGCTCACGTCGATCCGAACCAATTCGGCATCGTGGTGATCGACGCAGAGGGGCAGGTCTTCGCCGGGGGCGACAGCGAGACCCCGTTCTCGATCCAGAGCGTCTCGAAGGTCTTCACACTGACCCTGGCCCTCGGCATGGTCGGCGACCGGCTGTGGAAGCGGGTCGGCCGCGAGCCGTCCGGCAACCCGTTCAACTCCATCGTCCAGCTGGAGCGGGAACGGGGCGTGCCGCGCAATCCGTTCATCAATGCCGGCGCCATCGCGGTGACCGACGTGATCCTCTCCGGCCACGCGCCCCGCGAGGCTCTGGGCGAGATCCTGCGCTTCATGCAGTTCCTGGCCCAGGATTCCAGCATCACCATCGACGAGGCGGTGGCGGCCTCGGAGAAGCGCACGGGCTTCCGCAACACCGCGCTCGCCAACTACATGAAATCCTTCGGGGTCATCGACAATCCGGTCGACTACACGCTCGGCGTCTACTTCCATCACTGCGCCATCGCGATGACCTGCCGGCAGCTCGCCACGGCCGGGCGGTTCCTGGCCCATAACGGCCGCACCCCTTCGACCGGCTACTCGGTGGTCTCGGCCGAGCGGGCGCGCCGCATCAACGCGATCATGCTGACCTGCGGCCACTACGACGGCTCGGGCGAGTTCGCCTACCGGGTCGGCCTGCCGGGCAAGAGCGGTGTCGGCGGTGGCATCCTGGCGGTGGCGCCCGGAAAAGCCTCGATCGCGGTCTGGGCGCCGGGCCTCGATGCCGCCGGCAATTCGCATCTCGGCCGGGTCGCGCTCGAACGCCTGACGCAGCGCATGGGCTGGTCGGTGTTCGGGGCGTGACGGCCTGCTTGCACGGCGCCGGGTTCCACGGCACTGCGCCGGGGCACCGATCCGGCGCCTGAGGGACAACGCGGCACCATGGCGACGATCACGGCGGACCGCAGCCCGGCCGAACCCCTCGACCCCGGCGCCATCCTGGCCCGCCTGGACCGCCTGCCCGCCACGCGCGCGCTGTGGCGTCTGGTCGTGCTGCTGGGGCTCGGCTTCTTCTTCGAACTCTACGACCTCCTGTTTACCGGCTACGTGGCCCCGGGCCTCGTCAAAGCCGGGATCCTGACCCCGACGACGCCTGGCCTGTTCGGGGCGAGCGGCGTCGCGAGCTTCGTGGCGGCCCTGTTCACCGGCCTGTTCATCGGCACCCTGCTGTGCGGCTGGCTCGCCGACCGGTTCGGGCGCCGGGCGATCTTCACGGGATCGCTGCTGGCCTACACGGCGGCGAACGTCGTGATGGCCTGCCAGACCGACGCCTTCGGCCTCAATCTCTGGCGGCTGATCGCGGGCATCGGCCTCGGGCTGGAGATGGTGACGATCGGCAGCTACCTTTCGGAACTCGTGCCGAAGGCGATCCGCGGCCGTGCCTTCGCCCTATGCCAGGGCATCGGCTTCACCGCCGTCCCGGTGGTGGCGTTCCTGTCGTACCTGCTGATCCCAACGGCACCTTTGGGCATCGACGGCTGGCGCTGGGTCGTGCTGATCGGCGCCTCGGCGGCGCTTGTGGTCTGGTGGCTGCGCGCGGGCCTGCCGGAGAGCCCGCGCTGGCTCGTGGAGCACGGGCGGCTCGCGGAGGCGGACGCAATCCTGCACCGGCTCGAAATGCAGGCGGCGGCCGAGACCGGGCGACCGCTGCCGCCCCCCGCCGCGCCGGAGCCGATCCAGCCGCGTGGCGCGTTCCGCGACCTCTGGGTCCCACCCTACCGCCGCCGCGCGCTGATGATGGCCGGTTTCAACGTGTTCCAGACGGTGGGCTTCTACGGCTTCGCCAACTGGGTGCCGACGCTGCTGGTGGCGCAGGGCATCACGGTGACGTCGAGCCTCGCCTACACGGCGCTGATCGCGCTCGCCGCCCCGGTCGGGCCGCTGATCGGGCTCCTCATCGCCGACCGGTTCGAACGCAAGCACGTCATCGTGGCCGCGGCACTCGTCTACATCGCCTGCGGTCTGACCTTCGCACGAACGACGGATGTCACCGCCATCGTGGCGCTCGGGATCGGCCTGACGCTCGCCTCCAACGTGATGTCGTACAGCTTCCACGCCTATCAGGCCGAGCTGTTCCCGACCGGCATCCGCGCCCGGGCGGTGGGCTTCGTGTATTCCTGGAGCCGGTTCTCGGCGATTTTTACCGGCTTCGTCATCGCCTTCGTGCTGCGCGAAACCGGAACGCCGGGGGTGTTCCTGTTCATCTCGGCGGCGATGCTGGTCGCGGGCCTGCTGGTCGGCCTTCTCGGGCCCCGGACGCGGGACGTGGCGCTGGAGAAGATCGAGGGCTGACGTCTGCCGGTTCGAATCGTGTTATGCTGACCGCATGGTCGCACTGCCGAACCAGCGGATGGACGTCGACACATTCCTGGCCTGGGCCGAAGGCCAGCCGGGACGCTTCGAGTTGGTCGACGGCGAGGTCTTCGCAATGGCGCCGGAACGGGCCGGACATGCTTTGGTGAAGTATGCGACGCAAACGGCATTGAAACGGGCGATCACGACTGCCGGAACTGGCTGCCGCTGCCACATGATGCCCGACGGCATGACGGTCCGCATCGACGCAACAACGACGTTTGAGCCCGATGCCCTCGTGTATTGTGGGCCACGGATGGATGTTGAGGCCATCGAGGTGCCCGATCCCGTGATCGTCGTTGAAGTGCAGTCACCGGGTACGCGCTCAGTCGATGCAGGCTTCAAACTGGCGCGATATTTCAGTCTCGCGAGCGTGGCCCACTACCTGATGATCGATCCGGTCAAGCGCTTGGTCATCCACCATCGACGTGGTGCCGATGGGCTCATCGTGACCCGCATCTCCAGCGAGGGAACGCTGGACCTGACCCCGCCCGGCCTGACCCTGTCGGTCGCCGAACTGTTCGCCGATCTCCCGCCCCCAGCAGATCCCGCGGCTTGATCCGATCCGGGGCGGATGCCACAGCGGCGCGAACCCGAAACAGGACGCCCGATGACAGCCTCCCTCGATCTCCTCGTACTCGGCAACGCGATCGTCGACGTGATCGCCCGCGCGGATGAGCCGTTCCTCACCGCGCAGGGCGTCACCAAGGGCGCCATGCAGCTCATCGACGAGCCCCGTGCCGAGTCGCTGTTCCAGGCCATGGGGCAGACCACGATCGTGTCGGGCGGCTCCGGGGCGAACACCGCCGTGGGCGCGGCGCTGCTCGGCGCCAAGACCGGCTTCGTCGGCAAGGTACGTGACGACGAGCTGGGCGTCCTGTTCGGCCACGACCTGAAGGCCACCGGCGTCGGCTTCACGGTTCCGCCGGCGACCGAAGGCGCGGCGACCGCCCGCTGCCTGATCCTGGTGACGCCGGACGGCGAGCGCACCATGAGCACCTATCTCGGCGCCTGCCAGGGGCTCTCGCCCGAGGATGTCGACGACGCGCTGGTGAAGTCCGCCCGGGTCGTCTACCTCGAAGGCTACCTGTGGGATCCGCCGGCCGCCAAGGACGCGTTCCGCAAGGCCGCCCAGATCGCCCACCAGGCCGGCAACGCCGTGGCGCTGACCCTGTCGGATGCCTTCTGCGTCGGCCGCTACCGGGACGAGTTCCTGGGCCTGATCCGCGATGGCAGCATCGACATCCTGTTCGCCAACATGGGCGAGCTCCAGAGCCTCTACCAGACCGACGATGCCGAGGCCGCCGTGGCGGCACTCCGCGACGAGCGCAACGCCCGCGGCCGGCACCTGCTCGGCCTCGTCACGCGCTCGGCCGAGGGCGCCCTGGTGATCCACGGCGGCGAAGTCCGCGCCGTCGAGGCGAGCCCGGTCCATGCCGTGGTGGACACGACCGGGGCGGGCGACCTGTTCGCCGCCGGCTTCCTCGCCGGCCACGCCCGCGGCCTCGACAACGTCGCCAGCGCCCGGCTCGGCACGCTGGCGGCCGCCGAGGTGATCCAGCACATCGGCGCCCGCCCGCAGACCGATCTCGTCGGCCTCGCCAAGGCGCGCGGGCTGCTCTGAGCCCGCCCGGGCCGCCCGCACGGTCGGCGAGGCAACGTGTGACCTCGCCGGCCCCCTGCGCGGCCTGCCCTTTGGTTTGCCGCTCAGGGCCGCAGCAGCACCTTGCCCACCGCCGCCCGGCGGGTCAGCAGGCCGAACGCCTCCGGAAACGCCGCCAGGGGGTAGGTGCCGTGCACCTGCGCGGTGAGCTTGCCCTCGGCGACCCAGTCGAGCAGCCGGCGCTGGTCGGCCCGGTGGGCCTCCGGCTCACGGTCGAGGAAGGCGCCCCAGTGGACGCCCTGCACGTCGAGTTCCTTCAGGAGCATCAGGTTCAGCGGTAGCCGCGGAATGGCGCCGGCGGCGAAGCCGATCACGAGGTAGCGCCCGCGCCAGCCGAGCGCCCGCAGGGCCGGCTCCGCGTAGGCATCGCCGACCGCGTCGTAGACCACATCGACCCCGCCCCCGGAGATCCGGCGCAGCTCGTCCTTGAGCGTGGCGGGATCGTAGACCAGACCCGCCTCGGCCCCGTGGGCGCGGGCGACCGCGAGCTTCTCCTCGGAGGAGGCGCAGGCGATCACCCGGGCGCCCATCAGCCGGCCGAGTTCCACCGCGGCGAGGCCGACGCCCCCGGAGGCGCCGAGCACCGCCAGCCACTCGCCGGGCTGGAGCCGCGCCCGGTTGGCCAGCGCATGGAGCGACGTGCCGTACGTGATGGTGAGCCCGGCCGCCTGCTCGTCCGGCACCGCGTCGGGCACCGGCGTGAGCCGGCTTGCAGCGATGGCGATTTTTTCGGCGCAGCAGCCGTGCCCGGCATGGACGATCACCCGGTCGCCCACGGCGACGCCTGACGCGCCCTCCCCCAGCGCCTCGACCACGCCGATTCCCTCGCCCCCCGGCGAGAACGGCAGCGGCGGCTTCACCTGATAGCGCCCGGCCGTGATCAGCGTGTCGAAGAAGTTGAGCGCCGCCAGCCGGATCCGCACCAGGGCCTGTCCCGGCCCCGGGACCGGATCGGGCCGCTCCGCGATCTCAAGATGGTCCGGCCCGTCGAGCCGCGTGCACAGCAGCGCCTTCATGGCGTCTCGTCCTCCCGTGATGGTTGGTCCTGTTCAGGACCGGACCGGCCATGCGGTCAAGCCGTCCCGATCATCTCCCGGATGCGGGCGCCCAGCACCTCGACCACGAACGGCTTGGTGATCACCTGCATGCCGGGGCTGAGCTGGCCATGGCCCAGCACCGTCGCGTCCGCGTAGCCGGTGATGAACAGCACCTTGAGCCCCGGGCGCGTCTCCCGTCCGGCCTCGGCCATCTGGCGGCCGTTCATCCCGCCGGGCAGCCCGACATCGGTGACCAGCAGGTCGATGCGCACATCCGATCGCAGCACCTTGAGCCCGGCGACGCCGTCCGCCGCCTCGATCGCGGTGTAGCCGAGATCCTCCAGAACCTCGGTCACCAGCATCCGCACGGTCGGCTCGTCATCGACCACCAGCACGGTCTCCCCCGGGGCGGCCCGGGGCGGGGCGCCGGGCGCGGCGCGCGGATCCTCCTCGGGCACCGCGCCGCCGTGGCGGGGCAGGTGGAGGCAGACATTGGTGCCCCGGCCGACCTCGGACTCGATCCGCACCTGTCCGCCCGATTGCTGGGCGAAGCCGTAGATCATCGACAGGCCGAGCCCGGTCCCCTGCCCCAGCGGCTTGGTGGTGAAGAACGGCTCGAACACCCGCGCGATGATCGCGGGCGGCATGCCGGTGCCGGTGTCGGCGACACAGAGGGACAGGTACGGCCCCGGCGGCATGTCGTGGTGCCGGGCGGCGTCCGCGTCCAGCCACGCATTGGCGGTCTCGATGGTGATCCGCCCACCCTCGGGCATCGCGTCCCGGGCGTTGATGCACAGGTTGAGCAGCGCGTTCTCGAGCTGCGGCGGATCGACCAAAGCCGGCCACAAGCCCGGCGCGCCGATCACCTCGACCGCGATGGCGGGGCCCACGGTGCGGCGGATCAGCTCCTCCAGGCCGGCGACCAGCCGGTTCACGTCGGTCGGCTTCGGATCGAGGGTCTGGCGGCGCGAGAAGGCCAGCAGCCGGTGCGTCAGGGCGGCGGCGCGCCGGGCCGCGCCCTGGGCGGCATTGATGTAGCGGTCGACATCCATCATCCGGCCCTGGGCGAGCCGGGTCTGGATCAGCTCCAGCGAGCCGGAGATGCCGGCGAGCAGGTTGTTGAAATCGTGCGCGAGGCCGCCGGTGAGCTGGCCGACCGCCTCCATCTTCTGTGCCTGGCGCAGGGCTTCCTCGGCGGCCGCCAGGGCTTCGGTGCGCGCGCGCTCGGCGGTGAAGTCGCGGCCGACCGCGTTGATCATCCCCTCCCCCGGCCGGGCCGACCAGCTGATCCAGCGGTAGCTGCCGTCCCGGTGGCGGTAGCGGTTGTCGAAGCGCGCGAGGCGCTCGCCCGACGCGAGTTGCTGCCCCCCCGCGACGGTCCGGTCGAGATCGTCCGGATGGACGAGGCTCATCAGGTTGAGGCCGACGAGTTCGTCCGCCTGCCAGCCCAGCACCTCGGTCCAGGCCGGGTTCACCGCCAGCATGGTCCCGTCGAACGCGGTGCGCAGCATCATGTCGGTGGAGAGCGTCCACAGGGCGTTGCGGTCGGCGGTCCGGTCCGCGACCTGCTGGGCCAGGGTGGCGTTGAGGCGGCCCAGCTCCGTGAGCGCGGCCTCCAGCTGGGCGCGGCTCTCGGTGAGGGCGGCATCGGCCAGCACGCGGCCCGTGGTCTCGCTGGTGAGGATGAACAGCCCGGCCACATCGCCCGCGGCATCGAGGACACGGGAATACGAAAAACTCCACCACGTCTCCCGGGCGCCGCGGTCGGTGTCGAGCTGCCAGGGCAGATCGACGAAGCGCTCCGGCCGGCCCGCCAGGGCGGCGTCGATGATCGGCTTGGCCTGATCCCAGGCATCGGCCCAGACTTCGTCGAACCGCGCCCCCATGGCCCAGGGCAGGCGCGGCCCCAGCAGCGGAAAGTAGGTGTCGTTGAAGAAGAAGTGGAGATCGGGCCCCCAGGCCAGGATCATCGATTCCGGCGAGTTGAGCACGAGGGAGAGCGCGGCGCGGAACTCCGCCGGCCACGTTTCCGGGGGGCCGAGGGGGTGGCCGGTCCAGTCGCGCACGCGGATCATGCGCGCGGCTTCGCCGCCGCCGGCGAGGAAGGCGAGGGGGTCGGTCACTGGATCAGAACGATATACGTCATGGGCGTATGGCGTATGACTGCCTTTGGCGGCATCTCCAAGATGCCGCTCGCGGTTCAATGACGCCGTTGCAGAGCGCCGTCTTTGCGAGTGGAGCGAGGCAGCCCAGGGGAGCGGGACATTCGTGAGCGTTGCGCCGACCGGATGGCTTCGCTCCGCTGGCTTAGACGGTCGGGCGCAGCTTCGATCCAGCCAGCTTCCCAGAGACTGAACCCAATGAGATCAAGCATGCGATGACTGCTCGCGACCCGACCCAGCCGTACAGACTACTATTATGGCCGCTCAAAAGCGGACGTAGGCGTGGGCTCGATTCAAGGCCTAAATTGATTCGTAGCGTACCTTCCGACCTGCCTATTCGAATGTCCGCTCGCACCAAGGGCCGTGGGACCGTTCCGGACACCCCGGAGGGCGTCGGTAGGTATGGCGTACACGTCGCCCGCCTTCTTGCCACTGCCCCCCGGCTCAGGTCGACGACAGGGACACGCCGGCGAAACGTGAACCAGCCCAAGGATGTCGGCGGTATCGTGGCTCAGCCCGCCCCCCCGGGCCTAGGGGTGCCCATGCCCGTGACCTGCGGCCTCCAGGATGAGATCGGCGACGGCCTGCGGCTGCGAGATCAGGGACAGGTGGCTGGCCTTGAGCTCAAGCGTCCTCGCATTCATGCGCTTGGCCATGAACCGTTCGAGGTCCGGGTCGATGGTCCGGTCCTCGGTCGACACCGCGTAGAAGCTCGGCTTCGACCGCCAAGCTGCCTGGGTGGTCTTTCCCGCCAGCAACGCCTTGTGGAACGGTTGCTGGACCGCGAACAGCACCCGGGCCTTGTCCGCCGGGAGGTCGCCCGCGAAGTCTTTCAGGAAAGCCGCCTCGCTCAGGCGCCCCTCGTCGCCGTCGAACACGATGCCGGCCGAGGCGGGTGGCGTCGGGTAGGTCTTTGCCAGCGCCGTGTAGTCCTCTCCCGCATCCGGCGCCCGGGCGGCGACGTAGACCAGGGCGGACACCTTCGGGTCGACGCCGGCCTCGGTCACGATCATGCCGGAGAACGAGTGGCCGACCAGGACCGTCGGTCCCTCCTGGCGCGCCAGGACCCGCTTCGTGGAGGCGACCGACTCCTCTAAGGTGGTCAGTGGGTTCTGCACCGAGGTGACGTCGAGGCCTACCGCCTGCAGCTTCGGGATTACCTCGGACCAGCACGACCCGTCGGCGAAGAGGCCGTGGACGAGCACGACATTGCGTGCCCGCGGCAGGTCCTGCGCGACCGCCGTTCCGGGGAGCAGCGCCGCCGCGGCGCCTGCGGCGAGCGAGAGGCTCAGGTCTCGTCGGGTCATCATGTTTGCATGTCTCCGTCCGGGTTCGGGAACCGCGGAACTCACGTCTGTTCAAAGGTCAGCGTGCGAGCGTTACGCCCGAGAGCCGGGCACATGCGTTCAACAGCGCCTCCTGGGTGGCCTCGTCCCGCGTGTCCGGGTGCGGCTCGCGCAAGGCCTCGTGGTAGAAGTAACGGCCGGTCGAGCGGGCGAGCGGGTCGTCGCTGGTGGCGAGCCACGCTTGCGTGACGGGCGCGGCGGCTAAGTCGTCCGGCGCACCCGGACCGCCCATCCGGGTCGGCACCCAACCCGGCTCCAGGGCGTTCGACAGCACGTCCGGCCATCGTCGGGCGATCCCGAAGGCCAGCAGCACGTCGAGGAACTTGCTCTCGGCATAGGCCTGGGCCCCGCTCCAGCGCCGCATCTCCCACTGCAGGTCGTCCATGTCCGGCCGTCCGCCCGGATGCATGCCGGAACTGACATAGACGAGCCGACCCGGACGTTCGATCAAGGCGGTGAGGAGATAGGGTGCGAGCACGTTGACCGCGAACACGTGGGACAGCCCGTCCTCGGTCGCTATCCGGCGGGGCTCGCGGTAGCCGATCCCGACGTTGTGGATCACGGCGTCGAAGCGGCCCGTCTCGTTCGCCTGCTCCGCCACGGCGTGCATCCCGGCGAGGGTGACAACGTCGCCGACCACCATGCCCTGCGCCTCGGGCAGCGCCCGGCGCGTGGCATCCGCGCGCGCCCCGTCCCGGGCGTGGAGGGTCACCCCGTGCCCGTTCCGGGCGAGCAGACGCCCTGCCATGAGGCCGAGGCCGTCCGACGAGCCGGTGATCAGGATGCGGGCCATTTCGAAATCTCCCCAGCGTCCGTCGGAGGCCTTACCAAGGCAGTGTCGTGTTGAACCGGTCGAGGTAGCGCAGACCCGGCCTGTCACGGTTGGCATCGACGGTGTCGACGACGTGCGGGATGCTTTCCTCGACCGACAGCGCGGCGTCGTTGCCACCCATCTCGGTCCTAATCCATCCGGGCGCCAGCAGCAGCAACGCCCGGGGATCGCCTGGATGGCGGGTGGAATAGCCCTTCATCAGCATGTTCAGGGCGGCCTTGCTGGCCGCATAACCCTGCCATTGGGGATTGTCGTTCTGCGCGATGCTGCCGAGCTCCGAGCTCATCACCGCCACCACGCCGTCGGCGCTGACCAAGCCTTCCAAAACCTCGATGGCCCGCACCGGAGCGAGTGCGTTGGTCCGCATCATGTCCACGAAATCGGTTTCGGGAAGCGTCGCGGGTGGCGCCTCGATTGAGCGGGCGATGCCGGCGTTGATGAATAGGACGTCGATGCGCCGCCCGTCGAGCCGCCCGCGAAGGGCCTCGATGCTACCGGGATCGAGGATGTCCGCCGTCTCGATCCCAAGGCGACCGGGATAACGGCTTCGCAACGCCTCCAACTGTTTCGAGGGGGTTCGGACCGTCGCCACGACGTGCCAGCCACGACCGCACCACTCCGTTGCCAGGGCCAGACCCAGGCCGCGCGAGGCGCCAACCACCAAAACCGTCCGGTCCTGATCCATCTCCGTCTTTCCCATGCATTCGTCTCGTCGAGCGTGATCATGCGCCGACGTCGCTTGGGATCGGAGCGCCGATCTGTCACAACCTTCCTGACCATAGGTCCGGAATGGCCACACATTACGATGGACGGCTGTTGGCCGGCGTGACGGTGTTGATGGCCGTCGTCGAGGCGGGCTCGATCACCCGGGCCGCGGAGGCGTTGTCGTTGACCCCGTCCGGCGTCGGCAGGGCCGTGCAACGCCTTGAGACCCGCATCGGGGTGCGTCTGCTCGACCGCACCACCCGCTCGCTTCGTCTCACCGACGAGGGGCGCCGCTTCTGGGAACGGGTCGGGCCGCTGATCGACGGCATTTCCCAGGCCGCCGTCGAGGCGGCCGGCTCGGCTGAGCGCGTCCGCGGACGGCTGCGGGTCAACGTCGACCCATTCGTCTCGCGTCTCGTGCTCGCCGACCGTCTCTCCGGCTTTCTCTCCACCTACCGCGAGCTCAGGCTCGAACTCGTGATGCGCGACCATGTCGGCGACCTCGTCGCGGACGGCTTCGACATGGCCCTGCGGTTCGGGGACCCGCCGGTCGGCAGCTTCACGGTCCGCAAGCTGTTGGACACCCGCATCCTGACGGTGGCCTCCCCGGCATACCTGGCCGAGCACGGGCGGCCCGGGCACCCGTCAAACCTCCGGAACCATGAGTGCATCGACTACCGGGACCCGACCACGGGCAGGCCGTTCGCCTGGGAGTTCCGACGCGGCCCCGAGCTCGTCCCGGTCGCCGTGCCGTCGCGGCTCATGGTCTCCGACGTCGACGCCATGCTCCGCGCCTGCGTCGCCGGCTTGGGGATCGCGCAGGTGATGGCCCTGGGCAGCGCGGGTCTGAGACGCTCCGGCGAGCTCGAAGTGCTCCTACCCGACTGGCCTGACGAACGCTTTCCGCTCCACGCCATCTACCCGACGAGCCGGCACAGGACCGCGAAGGTCAGGGCGTTCACCGAGTTCTGCGTGGCATTGCTCGCCGAGCACGCGGGCCAGGGCTAGACGGGCGCCCTGCCGACGGAGGCACCTCCATCTACGTAGAGCGTCTGCCCCGTCATGAACGCCGCCCCGTCCGACAGCAGGAACGCGATGGCGGCGGCGATCTCCTCCGGCCGGCCGAAGCGCCCCATCGGCACCCCAGCGAGGTAGCGCCGCTCGCCCTCGCTGCCCGGCGGGTTGTTGCCCCGGAACAGTTCGGTCTCGGTCGGGCCCGGCGCCACCGCGTTCACGGTGATCCCGGTCGCGGCGAGTTCGAGCGCCCAGGAGCGGGTGAAGCTGACGAGCGCCGCCTTCGCGGCCGCGTAGGCCGTGCGCTCGACGCTGCCGAGCACGGTCAGGCTGGCGATGTTGACGACCCGGCCCCAGCCGCGCTGTTGCATTCCCGGCAGGATCGCCTGCACGGCCTGGACCGCCGGATGGAGGTTGACGCGCAGGACCTCGTCCAACGCGGGGATCTCCACCGCCCCGAGCCGCTGCGGTCGCACCAGGCCGACGTTGTTGACCACGCCGTCGAAGGCGAAGCGCCCACTCAGGTCCGCGAGGACCGCGGCGGTGGCCTCGCCGTTGCCGAGGTCGATCGGCACGAGCGTGCCGGGGAAGCCGTCGAGGCCGCCGCGGGCAAGTCCGACGACGCGGTGGCCGTCCTCAGCGAGACGGTGGGCCAGCGCCAGCCCGATGCCCTTGCTGGCACCGGTCACGAGAAAGGTACGGGACATCCTGGATCTCCTTCTAGCTGCGCGGCAGCCGACGCGGTCCAGGCGCCGTGTTCGGTCAGGCGGGAACGGAGGCGGCGCGGCGGAGCGCCGGCAGCATGTCCTCGGGCTCGGGGCGGCGGGTGTAGTCGGGGTTCACCTCGGCGTAGAGGATTACGCCGTCCTGCCCGACGACGAAGCGGCCGGGCATCGGCAGGGTCCAGCTCGGGTCGCCGTTGAAGGACGGCAGGTCGTTCCTCAGGCTCTTGTAGAGGTCGACGAGGTAATTGGGCAGCGCGAAGCGCAGGCCGAACGCGGCGGCGACGTCGTTGTGCGGGTCCGACAGGATCGGGAAGCCGAGGGAGTTCTGGCGGACCGACTTCCGGCTGTTGGCCGCCGTTTGCGGCGAGATGGCGAGTAGGCTCGCTTCAAGCTGGTTGAAGCTCGGCAGCGCCTCCTGGAGCGCCTGGAGCTCCATGTTGCAGTAGGGGCACCAGACGCCCCGGTAGAAGCTGATCACGATCGATCCGCGCGCCAGCAGGTCGGCGGACGAGACGGGCTGTCCGTCCGAATCCCGCAGCGTGAACGCCGGGGCCCGGTCGCCGGCCCTCAGGGTACGGGTCGCGGCCCCGGAGGCGATCAGTTCAGCTGTGGCTCGGTGCATCGTCGCGATGACCGAGGGGGGCACGTTGTAGGGGGGCTTGCCGGCCTCGAAGTCGGCCTTGAACGCATCGAGCTTGGATTGAAGGGTCATGGGTCCGCTCCTCGTGGGTGGTGGTCGGGAAGGCGTCGCGGTTGCCCGATGCGCCTCGACGTCCGGCTTGGGCCGGCTCCTCAGGCCTGGGGCACGAGGGCGTTCACCCGCTCGATTGCGCGCCGGACGGCGGGCCGCGCGGCGACCGCGTCGTACCAGCGGCCGACATGCGGCGTGGCCTCTAAGCCCACCCCCGCGAACTCGCGGCGCCAGAGCCAGCCAAAATGGGCGATATCGGCCACCGTGAAGGCATCGCCGGCGACGAAGGGGCACTCGGCCAGGATGCCGTCGAGCACGCCCAGCGTCCGGTTCGCCTCGGCCGAGAAGCGGGCGATGGCCAGCGATTGCGGCTCGGCGGCCTGGCGCTGGAAGAAGCCCGCCTGCCCGAAGGCCGGGCCAAGCCCCGAGGCGTGGAAGAACAGTTGCTCGAACACGCGCGCCCGCCCTTCGCCGTCCGTCGGTAGGAGCCGACCGCTCGTCTCGGCCAGGTAGACCAGAATCGCGGCCGACTCCGTCAGGACCAGCCGGCCGCCGGGCGCCGCGGCGTCCACCAGCACCGGTACCTTCGCGTTCGCGTTCAGCGCCACGAATTCGGGAGCCTTCTGCTCGCCCCGGCGGACGTTCACGCCGTGCAGGACGTACGGGAGGCCGATCTCCTCCAGGGCGATGGGGACCTTGACGCTGTTGGGCGTGGCGAAGGCGTAGACCTCGAACATGATCGCTATGCTCCGGAGGGACCGCCGCGATTGCGCGGTAGGGATGTCCGGATTGATGACCCCATCCCGATAGACATGGCAGGCAGCGCGGGGCGATAACGCTCATTCCAAGGAGGAATGGCGTGGACCGGTATCAGGCGATGGCGACCTTCGTGCGGGTCGTGGAAGCGGGCTCGTTCTCTGGCGCCGCCCGGCTCCTGAACGTCGGCCAGCCCGCCGTCTCCAAGACGATCGCGCAGCTGGAGAACCGGCTGCAGGTCAGCCTCCTCATCCGCTCCACCCACGGCCTGAGCCCTACGGAGGCGGGACTGCGCTTCTACGAGCGGGCGCGGGCGGCCATCACGGAGGCGGACGAGGCCGAACTCGCCGCTCGCGGCGCAGGTGCCGGGCTCTCGGGCCGGTTGCGCGTCTCGGCGGCGACCACCTTCGCGCGGATCCATATCGTGCCGATGTTGCCCCGCTTCCTCGCCGAGAACCCAGACCTCGATATTGAGGTCATCCTCGACGACCGGGTGATCGACCTCGTCAGCGAGGGGATCGATCTGTCACTGCGCATGGGCTCCCTGCCGGATTCGGCTGCCGTCGCACGCAGGCTGACGACCGGCGCACGCTCGGTACTTGCCACTCCCGGCTACCTCGCCAAGGCAGGTGAGCCCCAGAGCCCTGCAGCACTCGCGGAGCACGAGGCGGTGATCTACAGCCAGCTACCCGACGTCTGGTCCTTCACCCGGGACGGCACCGAGATCTCCGTCGCGGTGCGCGGCCGCGTACGGGTCAGTGCCGCCGAGGGCCTGCGTGCGGCGGTCCTGTCCGATATCGGCCTCACGATCACGTCGGAGTGGATGTTCGCCCCTGAGCTGGCGAGCGGCCGCGTGAAGCGGCTTCTGCTTCCCTGGACGCTGCCTTCTATCGATCTCTGGGCGGTCTTTCCGACGGGCCGTATGGCCAGCGCCAAGGCACGCCTCTTCGCCAGCTTCGTCCAAGCGATCATGGGCGAGGGCGGATCTGACCATTCCCCGGCGGCATAAGCCTTATCGCCACGTGCCGTCGTCCGCTCCCGGACCGATCCGGCTACCTCGTTCTCACGCCGACCGACCGGGGCCGGCCACCAAGAGGACAGCACCGATGGCCCGCTTCGACACCTACCGCGACGCTTTTCCCAATGCTCGCCTGACCCGCAAGCCGAACGGCGTGCTGGAGGTCGTGCTGCATACGGAGGGCCATAAGCTCGTTTTCAACGGTCACACGCACGAGCAGTTCGTCGACCTGTTCCACGCCATAGGCGAGGACCGCGACAACCGCGCCGTGATCCTGACCGGATCGGGCGACGCGTTCATGGATACGATCGACCCCGAGGGCTTCGACTTCTTCTCCCCCCAGGGCTACGACAAGATCCTGCGGGAGGGCCGGAAGGTGCTCGGCAACATCCTCGACATCGAGGTGCCGATGATCACCGCGCTGAACGGCCCGGTCCTGCTGCACAGCGAGTACGCCCTCCTGACCGACATCGTGCTGGCGACGCCGGACACGGTGTTCCAGGACAAGCCGCACTTCGAGTTCGGCATCGTGCCGGGCGACGGGGTGCACATTCTGTGGCCGGAGGTGATCGGCTCGATCCGCGGGCGGTACTTCCTGCTGACGCGCCAGGTGCTGGACGCCGAGACGGCCAAGGATTGGGGCGTGGTCAACGAGATCGTGCCGCGCGATCGGTTGCTGGCCCGTGCGCACGAGATCGCCGACGGTATCGCCGCCCTGCCGCCGCTGACCGGCCGCTACACCCGGATGGCATTGACCCAGCGCCTGCGCCGGCTCGTCGAGGAAGGCACCGGCTACGGCTTGGCTTTGGAGGGCATCAGCGCCGCCGACGTGGCCCGGAGCATGGCCTCCCAGGCCTGATCGCCACTCGCCAATTGCTGCATAGCCGGTTGCATTCGCAAGGAGAGTCCAATGACCCAAGTTCGCTACCAGACCGTCGATGTCGACGGCTTCGAAATCTTCTACCGGGAGGCTGGCGACCCTAAGCGGCCGACGCTCCTGCTGCTACACGGCTTCCCCTCGTCCGGGCACATGTTCCGCGACCTCATCCCGCTCTTGGCAGACCGCTTTCACCTCGTCGCCCCCGACCTGCCCGGCTTCGGCCTGTCGGAGATCAAGCCGCGGGATGCCTTCAACTACACCTTCGATGCGCTTGCGAAGATGATCACGCACTTCACCGAGGTGATCGGCCTGGACACCTACGCGCTCTACGTCTTCGACTACGGCGCGCCGACCGGCTTCCGCGTGGCTATGGCGCATCCGGAACGAGTGACGGCCATCGTCTCACAGAACGGCAACGCCTATGACGAGGGGCTGAGCGAGGGCTGGAACCCGATCCAGCGCTACTGGCGCGACCCGAGCGAGCCCAACCGTGAGGCCCTGCGCGAGCTGCTCACCCCGACCTCGATCCGTTGGCAGTACGAGCACGGTGTGCCCGATACCTCACTCGTCTCGCCGGACGGCAGTGCCCTCGACGCTTGGTACATCCAGCGTCCCGGGGTCGACGAGATCCAGCTCGACCTGTTCGGCGACTATGCCAAAAACGTCGCTCTCTACCCCGCCTTCCAGGCCTACTTCCGGGAGCATCGGCCGAAGCTGTTGGCGATCTGGGGCCGGAACGATCCGTTCTTCCTGCCCGCAGGCGCGGAGGCGTTCCGGCGCGACCTACCGGATGCGCAGGTCCGCTTCCTCGATACCGGACACTTCGCCCTGGAGACGCATGCTGCACCCATCGCTGAGGCAATCGCCGGTTTCCTGAACGAATGACGCGCAGGCCGCACGCGTCCGCAGGTGAAGGGCACGGCGGCCAAATACCCGGCGCCGTGGTTTGCCAGCCGGGCGGCCGCCGACGCCCACGCGGACGCCCTGGCTTGTCCAGGCCCTATCCTGTCCGACAAGGAGCCAGAGCCGTGCCGACCAAGACCATCCTCGCAGCCGCGACAGCCCTGTCACTCGGCCAGGCCACCCCTCAACCGCTTCCTTCGGTCTCGGCCACGACAACCTACCACCGGGCCGAGATCGACGGAGTGGGCGTTTTCTACCGCGAGGCGGGTCCGCGTGACGCCCCGGCGGTTCTGCTGCTGCATGGCTACCCTTCGTCGTCGCGCCAGTGGGATCCGCTGCTGCCGCTCCTCGCCGACCGTTACCATTTGATCGCGCCCGACTACCCGGGTTTCGGACAAAGCGATGCGCCGTCGCCGGAGCAGTACACCTACACCTTCGACAATCTCGCTAAGAGTCCGTCCGAGAAGTCAGGTTGATCGGGCGAGGCGCCTGACGAGGATCATGACGGCTGCGGCGTAGAGGAAGGCTCTGGCGGAGGCGAGGGTCGCTTCCGGATCCTTCCAGAGGCGTCGGTTGCGGCTGATCCA
>NZ_JAKSYH010000140.1 GCF_022829295.1 Methylobacterium sp. J-088 | reverse complement strand
CGATTTGCCCAGGCCCAGATGCGCCGATAGGCTCTCGATCAGGGCGGTGCGCAGACAAGCGGACATGGGGGGATCCCTTTGGCGAGGAATCCCTCAGTCCACCACGGCGCGCCGCCCGCCGCCACTGTGTCGTGTACCGTGTGGCTTGCCAACGCAAGTCTGCTTAGTGGATTCACACTTCGCAGTCCGACACCAACGCTCTGAAAAAGAGAGCGCTTTTCCCCTCCCCCTTGCGGCGAGGGGCCAGGGGTGGGGGTGGTTCAGGATGAGGCGCAGCGGTACCGTCTGCACCAACCCCCACCTGCACCAACCCCCACCTCCAACGCCTCCCCGCAAGCTTGAGCGATCCCGGGCAAGCCCGGGGTCGCCAGGGGAGGAGAGAGCGCCGGCGCAGCTGTGTGAACATTGTAGCCCGCAGCGGGGAGAGGGAGGGCGCGCGGCAGGCTCGGTCCCTCAGGTTCTAGAAATTCCCGCCGAAGCTCAGCGCTTCTGCTCGCAGCGCGTCTTCAGGTAGGCGCCATCCTCGCCCTTGAAGCCGGCATTGGCGGCGAGCACCGGGCCCTGGATCAGGCATTCCTGGAGGGTGTGGGCCGGGCCCGTGACCACGTCGATGGCGGTGTCGCGCGAGCAGTCCGGAGCCTGGACCGAGGCTGCGCAGATGAGGGCTACGACGAGGATCTGGTTCATGGGGCCTCCCGGCTCGGCCCGGCTTGTCGGACGGCGGGCAGCGTCAACCGAAAGGCACAGGTGGGCGCGCCGGTTCCATCACACCTGTGCGGCCAAATCGGCACCGCCCGCGATCGCCTCCGGGCTCGGCACCCGGCCTTCGCCCAGCAGGTGCAGGAACGCCGTGAACGGCGTGTTGCGGCCGATGCTGCAGGCCGCCACCGCGCGGCCCTCCCGGATATAGAAGGCGATGAAGTCGAGGGCGGCCGGATCGCCCTGCAGGATGATCCGCTCGAAATCCGGCGCGTAGCCGCCATAGTCGAGGCGTTTGTCGCCCTGGTTGCTCCAGAAGAACGGCGCGCCGGAGAAATCGCCCTGCGCGCCCAGGATCGCCCGGGCCGCGTGCGTGCCATGCTGCTGGGCGAGCCGCCAGTGCTCGATCCGCGCGGTCATCCCGCTGCCCTGCTCCGGGAAGGCCGCGATGTCGCCCGCGACCCAGACCCGGTCGGCGAGCATGAGGTCCGCACCGACCCGAAGGCCTCCGGTCTCGTCCGGCTCCACCCCGGCGACGATCCCGGTCTCCGGCGCGGCCCCGGCGCCGATCAGGACGAGGTCGGCCGGCAGGTTTTCGCCCGCCTCGGTCTCGACCGCGGTGACGCGGCCATCGCCGGCGATCCGGGCGACGCTGCCGGTCACGAAGGTCACGCCGTTGCCCGCGTGGTACTGCTTCAGCGCCGCCCCCACGGCCTCGCCGAAGCGCTTGGCGAAGGGGATCTCCTCCCGGGACAGGACCGTCACCGACAGACCGCGCTTGGTCAGGAAGGCCGCGGCCTCCAAACCGATGAAGCCCGCCCCGATCACCACCACGCGCTTGGCGTGCTCGGCAGCCTCGCTGAGCCGCACGGCGTCGTCGAGGCTGCGCAGGGTCATCACGCCGTCGAGGTCCTTGCCCTCGAAATCCGGCACCGCGGCGCGGCTTCCGGTGGCGATCAGCAGGGCGTCGCCGGTGAGGGTGCGCCCGTCCGCCAGGGTGACGCTGCGGGTCGCCGGATCGACCCGGGTGGCCTCGGCCGCGATCCGCTCGACCCCGTGGGCCGAGGAAAAGTCCGGCTCCAGCAGGGTCTTCTCCGGCGGCGTCGGCTTGGCCAGGAACTGCTTGGACAGCTTGGTCCGGTCGTAGGGCGGATGCGCCTCGCGGCCGACCATGGTGATCCGGCCTGAAAACCCCTCGCGCCGCAGGGTCGTCACGCAGGCGGCCGCCGCCGCCCCGGTGCCGACGATCAGGACGGTCTCGATGGAGGTGGCAGGGCGCTTGGCCGGGGCCGGTTCGGGCGTGAGCGTCGCCACCGCCTCGCCGCCCTCGATCCGCACGGGATAGCGGGTCAGGGGCTCGAGGGCCGGCGGCTCCTCCAGGCTGCCGTCGGCGACCGAGAAGGCGGCCTTGTGCCAGGGGCAGTAGAGCCGTCCGCCGCAGATCTCGCCCTTGGCGAGCGGCGCGCCGAGATGCGGGCACTTGGCCTGGAAGGCGCGCACGCCGTCGGCGTCGCGCACGAACAGGACCGCGTCGTCGCCCGCCTTGCCCTCGGCCTTGCCGCCGAGGGGGATCGCGTCGAGGGCGAGGCGGATCTCGCGGGGCTTGTCCTGATCCATGCGCGCCTCGCTCGGTCCCGATTCGGGCCGCTGCGGCCCGCGCGCATCAAACCGCGAGGCGGCGAAGGGTTTCCGGGCCCTGCGGTCGCAGGGGAAGCGCCACCTCGTGGTTTCGAAAGGTCGAGACCTTTCGCGGGTCCGGGGCGGAGCCTTGGTCATCATCTCAGGGCTCTGCCCTAAGCACCCGCCAAAGGGCTGAAGCCCTTTGGAAACCCGGGACCCGGGCCGAAGGCTCTCAGCCCCGGCTGGCTACCGCGACCCCCAGGGCGGCCAGCGCCATTCCGGCGCCCTGGAGCGGCGTCAGCACCTCGCCGAACAGGAGGTAGCCGAGCACGGCCGCCACCGGCGGGACGAGGAAGAACAGCGCCGCCACCCCCGCCACCGCCCCCCGCCGGATCAGCGCCAGCAGCAGCAGGATGCCGGCCACCGAATTGATCAGGACCGCCCAGGCGAGCCCGAGCCAGACCGGCGCGACGGACTCGAACCGCGCGCTGCCGAAGGCGACCGCCAGGGGGATCGCACAGGCCATGCCGCCGACGAACTGGAGCGTGGCCCCGGCGAGCAGATCGACCCGCCCGCCGGTGCGCTTCTGCCAGAGGGTGCCGAGGGTCAGCGACAGGACGGCCAGGAAGCTGACCGCCAGCGCGAGCGGCGGGATCCCCGAGGGATCGGCGGCGCCGAGTTTCGGGGCCAGCACGAGGCCCGCGCCGATGAAGCCCATCAGGATCCCCAGTGCCCGCCGGGCGCTGACCCGCTCGCCGAGCAGGGGCTGCGCCAGGAGCGCGGTCAGCAGGGGCTGGAGGCTGCCGACGAGGGCCGCGATCCCGGCCGGCAGGCCGTGGCTCACCGCCCAGAACGTGCTCGACAGGTAGACGCCCTGCATCAGGAAGCCCGCGACGACCGGGTCGCGCCAGCCCGCCCGGTCCGCCGGCCAGCGCACGCGCGCCGCCAGCGCGATCCCCGCCAGCACCAGGGCGACCGCCGTGAAGCGCACGGCCGTGAACCCCAGCGGATCCGCGTGCGGCACCACCGCCCGGGCCGAGATGAAGCCGGTCGCCCAGATCGGCACGAACAGGGCCGGGAGGAGGCTGGCCGCGCGCGTCGGGGGTCGTGAGGATGTCGGCATGGCGGTATCTAAGGCGCATCCGGCCCGCGAGTCGCAACGGCGATCCGGCGCATCCCAGGGGCGTGGCATCCGCGCGTCACCGGTTCGTGTTCGGGACCGGATCGCGTCGGCTGCGTTGACCGGCCGGCCGGGAACGCTCTCCATCGAGGTGGATACCAGCTCGGCGCATGAGCGCGCGTCACAAGAAGGCTCGAGCCGTTCATCGGCGAGCCGTTCCGCCAGAGGATCGTCAGAACACCGTGAAACCCATCCGCAACGGATTCCAGATCATGGGCGTGGCAGCGCAGCGCTTCGTCTCCCACGACGGCTGGGCGATCGCGAGCCACATCGCGCTCTCGACCCTCACATCGCTGTTCCCGTTCCTGATCCTGCTGGCGGCCTTGGCCGGCCTGTTCGGCACCCAGTCGCTCGCCGACGAGGCCGGGGTGCTGATCTTCGACGCGTGGCCCCGGGAGATCGCCAAGCCGATCGTCGGCGAGGTCCACCGGGTGCTGACCGAGCAGCGCCGCGGCGTGCTGACGCTCGGCGCGCTGTTCGCCCTCTACTTTTCCTCTTCGGGGGTCGAGAGCCTTCGGGTCGGGCTGAACCGGGCCTACGGGCTGCGGGAGAGCCGGCCCTGGTGGCTGACCCGGCTCGAATCGATCGGCTACGTGATCTGCGGCGCCTTCGCGATGCTGGCCTTCGCGCTGCTCGTGGTGCTGGGGCCGCTGATCTGGCGCGCCCTCGTGCTGGTGGCGCCGGGGCTCGAACCCCTGAGCCTGACGGTGGCGATCGGGCGGATCGGGATCACCGCGCTGCTGCTCGCCGTGATCCTGGTCATCGCCCACAAGTTCGTCGCAGCCGGGCGGCGCTCGATCCCGTCGGTGCTGCCGGGGATCGGGGTGACCCTGGTCCTGTGGTTCTTCGCCGGCCTCGGCTTCGGCTATTATCTCGACCGGTTCTCCAACGCCTACGCGTCGACCTACGGCGGCTTGGCCACCGCGATGGTGTTCCTGGTGTTCCTCTACTGGCTCGCCGCGATGTTCCTGTTCGGCGGCGAGATCAACGGCACGGTGATCGCCGCCCGCCGCAGCCGGTTGCAGGCGAAGATGCTGGCCCGCCGGGCCGAGATGGAGGGGAAATGGACGGCGTCGAACACCTGACCGTTCGTGTCGCGGGCGCGGACCTGCACGGTGCGGACCTGCACGTTGCGGACCTGCACGTCGCCCGCTGCGGCACCGGTTCGCCGCTGCTGCTGCTCCACGGCTGGCCGGAATTCTGGCTGACCTGGGAGCCCGTGATGACGCGCCTGGCGTCCCGCCACACGCTGATCGCCCCGGATCTGCGCGGCTTCGGCGACAGCGACACGCCGGCGGGTCCCTTCGGGCCGGCCGATCACGCCCTCGACATGGTGGCGCTGCTCGACGCCCTCGGGATCGCGCGGGCCGGCATCGTCGGCCACGATGTCGGCGGGGCGGTGATCCAGGCGCTCGCCCGGGCCAATCCGGAGCGCTGCGCCGGCCTGGTCCTGTTCGATTTCGTGTATCCGGGGATCGGCCCCCGCCTCGCCGCGCCGGACCGGCTCACCGAGATCTGGTACCAGTCGTTCAACCAGATGGATCTGGCGGTCCAGCTGGTCGGTGCCAGCCGCGAGAGCTGCGCCGCCTATATCGGGCACTTCCTGCGGCACTGGTCGCACCGCAAGGACGCGTTCGATCCGGTGCTCGACGCCTTCGTGGACGCGTATTGGAAGCCCGGAAACCTCGCGGGCGGCTTCGCGCATTACCGGGCGGCCCATGCCGGACGGGTGGCGATGCTCAAGGGTGAGGCCCCGCCCCTGCCGCCGATCGGCGTGCCGACCTGCGTGCGCTGGGCCGAGCACGACCCGATCTTCCCCTACGCCTGGACCGACCGCCTGGGCGAGACGTTTTCGGATCTCGATCTGGCGCCGTTCCCGGGGGTGGGGCACTTCCCGCATCGGGAGGATCCCGACCGGGCGGCGGAGGAGATCGCGGGGTTCTTCAAGCGCATCGGGTGGGTGTGAGCCACGCCGGAGGCGGGATGAGGCGCGGGTCCCCTCTCCTGAAGGGAGAGGGACAGGGTGAGGGGTGGAACCTCTCCGAAGGAGACGCATCATCGACGAGCTTCGCGGGCGCTGAGAGCCGTACCCGATCGCGTTGCAGCACGGTACACGACAGTGACGCCACCGTCGCCAAATAGGGCGCGGGTCCCCTCTCCCGTGCGGGAGAGGTCTGCTTTCGCAGAAAGCCGGGTGAGGCATGAGAAGAGTCCGGAAGAGGCATGCCTTGTCAGGGCTTCAAGGTGCGCTCGATTTTGAGAGTTCTCGACCCTCACCCCAACCCTCTCCCGCTCGGGAGAGGGGGCAGGTCGCGCTTGCCGACCCAGGCGGAAGACAATTGTCGTGTACCGATCGCGCTGCAGTCGCGCGCGGCTCTCAGCTCTTGTCGTGACGCGCTCTCTTGCGCCGAACCGGTGCCCACTTCGTCGGAGAGCGCTCGCGTTCTGAAGCTTCTCGTCCCTCACCCCAACCCTCTCCCTTCAGGAGAGGGGACCTGCGCATCACCCTGACATGCGGGGCTTGTAGCCGGCGCCGGCCCCTCCTCACGCGGCCAGCGCCAGCCCTTCCTCGGTCTCGGCCGCCATGAACTGCGCCCGGGCGAGCTCGGCGAAGCGTCCGCCCTCGGCCACCAGCTGGTCGAAGGTGCCGGCCTCGACGATCCGGCCCTCGTGGAACACCAGGATCCGGTCGGCGTCGCGGATCGTCGCCAGACGGTGGGCGATCACGAAGGTGGTCCGCCCTTCCATCACGGTCTCCAGCGCGCCCTGGAGCTTGCGCTCGGTGGCCGCGTCGAGCGCCGAGGTCGCCTCGTCGAGGATCAGGATCGGCGGGTTCTTCAGGAGCGCCCGGGCGATCGAGAGCCGCTGGCGCTCGCCCCCCGAGAGCGACCGGCCGCGCTCGCCGATCACCGTGTCGAGGCCGGCGGACTGGCGCGCCATGAAGGTGCTGGCCTGGGCCCGCTCCAGCGCGTCGAGCATCTCGGCATCCGTGGCGTCGGGACAGCCGACCTGCAGGTTCTCGCGGATCGAGCGGGCGAACAGCATCGGCTCTTGGAACACCACGCCGATGTTGTGGCGCAGGCTCGACAGGCCGACGTCGCGGATGTCCATTCCGTCGATCCGGATCGAACCGGCGGACGGGTCGAAGCTGCGGTGCAGGAGGCCCAGCGTCGTCGACTTGCCCGAGCCGGTGGTGCCGACCAGCGCGATCGTCTCGCCGGGGCGCGCCGAGAAGGACACGCCGTCCAGCGCCCGGCGGCGGCCATCGTACGAGAAGGCGACATCGTCGAAGGTGACCGCGCCCTCGAACCGCGCCACCTGCCGGGCCTGCGGCCGGTCGGCCACCGCCGGGACGGTGTCGTAGATCTCGAAGAACTCCGCGATCTTCGGCGCCTGCTGGAACAGGCCGTTGACGAAGCCGACCACGTGGTCGAGGCGCGCCACGAAGGCGGTGGCGAGGCTCATGAAGGCCACGACCTCGCCCACCGTGGTGGTGCCGGCCTGATACAGCCAGATGCCGGTGACGAAGATCGCCGTCATGGTGATGGTCGCGGACGCCCGGGTCGCCACGTTGGCGAGCGCCCACCAGGACAGGACCGGGATCTGCGCGGCCAGCAGATTGGTGATGATGCCGCGCATCGCGTCCTTCTCGGCCTTGGCGCGGGTGAAGGACTGGATCACCGCGACGTTGCCGAGCGCGTCCGAGGCGTGGGCGGCCAGCCCCGAATTGAATTCCTCGACCTGACACTGCAGCGTCTCGGTCCGGCGCATCACGAAGGTGGTCAGCGCGGTGAAGGCGAGCACCAGCACCACCAGGATCGAGCCGAGCTGCCAGTTGATCAACAGGGTCATCGGCAGGAGCACGCCGAGCGAGACCAGGGCGACCAGATGGTCGCGGAAGAAGCCGAGCCACAGCCAGGCCATGCCGTTGGTGCCCTCCAGCATCGCCTTCAGCACCCGGCCGGAATGGTTGGCCGAGTGGAAGGCGAGCGGCAGGTCGAGCACGTGCTCGAAGTAGCTCGCCATCGAGGACAGGCGGTTGCGGTGGGCCAGCCGGTCGGCGTGGAGCGCGATGAACACGCCCGCCGCGATGGTGAAGAACCCGAACGCCACCCAGGCGGCGAGCAGGGGCAGCATCGTGCCCATGGCGTCGCCGCCGCGCTTGAGATGGGTCAGCTGGTCGATGATCCGGCCCATCAGCAGCGGTTCGGCGAAGGCCGCCACCGCCAGCACGACGTTGGTGGCGGCCAAGCCGATCGCCAGCCGCCGCTCCGCCTTCAGGAATCCCAGGACCCGCCCGTACAGACGAACCATCACGACCGCTCCGCCACCCCTGGCGCGGCCCGTGTGACCCGGGTCCTGCGCCGTCTCTTAAAGAAGGTCGCTTGGCCGGCGGCGTCGCCGCCTCTGCCGTCAAACCCCTCGTACGACAGGCGTATGCCAGGTTCTGCCTGAACGCGCGATGACGGATCGATACAGGTTGGAAACATCCGCACTTACTGTTCGTTCAGCAAGGTCCCCTAATCTCGAGGGTTACCCGGCCGTTCCCGGTCCCGACAAGCCGGCCGGCGGGTGACGGTCACGCTGCTCCGGGCGGCGCTGCCGGTCCCGAACGGGACGGGGCCGCCCGATGGGCGACGCTACGATGGGCGACGCTACTTGGCGGTGAGCAGCGCCCAGTAGACCTTATACTTCGAGCCCGGCGCGTAGGCGGTGGCGATCCCCATCTTGGTCGCCTTCGGGTCGAGCATCGTGGCGTCGTGCGGGGGACTGTCGCGCCAGCCGGAAAAGGCCTCCGCCAGGGTGTGGTAGCCCGCCGAGAGGTTGGCGTTCACGTCCGCGTAGCCGAGCCGCTCCACCGCGGCCTTGACGGTCTGAGCCCGGCTCGGCCGGTCGGCCAGCGCCATCGAGGCCGCCTCGGCCTCGGCCAGCCGCTGCAATTCCGGGTCGACGGTGAGCGGCGCCGCACCGCGGTTGCGGCGGTACGACGAAATCATGTCGCGGGCCGCCTCGATATCGATATGCGCGCTGGTGTTGGCGAGCGGCAGATAGATGCTCGGCAGCGCCGAGGAGGCCGGCGCCTGGGCGGCGCAGGCGCCGAGAAGCGCAAGCGCCGGCAGGCAGAGCACCCGCGGCAGAGTCCGTCTCGTGTGTCGTGCGCCCACGTTTCCTGGTCCCCACCCCGGCAGCCGGCTCGGTTGCCGGAGCCATATAGGCCTTGTCGGACCCGCCTGCATCCGCGCTGCAGAATCACCGGCTCGACGTGATATGACGTTCGGTGTCATAACGTCCGAGGCTTTTTCGTCTTCCATGGCACGCGCGCGGCTCCTGCTCGATGACAAGAGGGTCTTCGCGGATGGTATGATCCTTCAGCTCAAACTGTGGGAACTTTAGCCTCCCGACCGGGTGCGTGGTTCAGTGCACGGCTTCAAATATCCGCTGTTCTACGGTGGTGAGGGTCAGCGGATCCTGGCTTACGACAATGAGGCGGGGAAGGGTGATCACGTCCATCGCGGTGCGGAGGAAACGCCCTACCTGTTCACGACGTTCGAGACGCTGCTGGATGACTTCCTGACCGAGGTCGGCGTGCTGCGCGGAGGTGATCGATGAGCGATGAAGTGACCGTCGTCATCGGCGGATCGGTGGAGGATATGCGGGGGCGTTTCCTCTCGGCGGTGCGGCGTGCGGAGGCGGGCGAAGCCGTGGAGCCGGAACGCGTCGTCACCTTCGAGAACTGGGCGACCTTCCTTAAGACCTTCTCGACGGCCCGCATCGCGGTGCTGGAGGCCCTGGCGGCAGGGCCGGCCGACTCGATCACCGCGCTGGCCGGCTCGCTCGGCCGGAATTACCGACGCGTTCACGACGACGTGGCGGCTCTGGAGAAGGCGGGCCTGCTGAAGCGGACCGGGACACGGGTGATGCTCGCCGCCGAGGGCGCGTGTGCGCATCTCGACCTGAGGCCTGCCCGGGCGCGCCCGTAGGGGCGCCCTCCTCCTGAAGGCAGAGCCCGGGGTTCGTCGCCTCAGCCCCCGGCGCTCCGCAAGCCGCGGTCGCGCGGCGCCCGGGCCGGCTCCTCTTCGGTCCCGGAAGCCGGCGCCGCCAGCCCGAACCGGCTGGCGATCTCGCCCATGGCGGTCTGCATCGAGTCGAGGCCCTGCACGGTCACGATGCTGGAGCCGGGGCCGAGCGGCGGGATGAAGCCCGCCTCGCAGAGGGTCGCGAACACGGAAAAATTCAGGTCGGTCAGCACCTTCTGGCCGAGGCTGACGTCGGTGATCCAGACCAGCAGCTCGAATTCGAGGAACGGGTCGCCGATCTTCTTGAACACCACCCGGGGCGCGGGCTCCTTCAGCACGTCGGCGTGGGCCGTCGCGCAGGCCGTGATCATCTCGGCGGCCCGCACCGGGTCCTGGTTGCGCAGGACGCTGACCGTAATGCTCACCCGCCCCGAGCGGTCGCCCCGCACCCGGTTCTTCACCACGCCGGAGATCAGGTTGGAGTTCGGCACGATCACGGCCGAGCGGTCGAAGGTCTGGATCTCGGTGGAGCGCACCGAGATCCGCTTCACGATGCCCTCGGAATCACCGATCACCACCTGATCGCCGACCCGGATCGGCCGCTCCCACAGGAGCAGCAGGCCCGAGACGAAGTTGTTGACGATCGACTGGAGGCCGAAACCGATACCGACCGACAGGGCGCCGGCCACCAGGGTGAGCTTTTCCAGGCTCAGGCCCAGATACGAGAAGGCGAGCGCCAGCGCGAGCAGGAAGCCGCAATAGCCCGCCACCGTGGTGATCGAGTTGCGCAGGCCGGCGTCGAGGTCGGTGGCCGGCAGGTAGGTGTTCTCCAGCCAGCGCTGCACGCCCTTGGTGATGAACACGCCGACCGCCAGGATCCCGATCCCCAACGCGATGCTGGACAACGAGATCGTGACGTCGCCGACCTTGAAGCCGAAGAAGGCCTGCCGGACCGAGGAGACGATGTCGGTCGAATCGAGCCCCCAGGGCGCCAGCACCAGCAGGGCCGCCACCAGAAACAGCACGACCCGGGCGCCTCCGGTCGCGAGGACCGAGATCTGGTTCAGCGAGCGCTTGCGCAGGCCGGTATTGGCCTGGAGCGTGGTAGCGAGCCGGGTCTCGTCGGAGAGCGCGCGGCCGATGAAGATGTCGACGCTCTGCACCAGCAGGTAGAGCAGCACCAGGATGCAGGCGGCCCAGATCAGCTGATCGATCAGGAAGGTCGCGAAGGCGACGTAGCCCACCAGCGCGCCGAGCCCGATCACCGCCACGGCGGCCCAGCCGAGGAGGCGGGCGGGACCGCCGATGCTCGTGGTCGATTTGGTCGGCACGTAGGGGCCGAAGCAGGCCTCTTCCTCCTGCTCGGTATCGGCGAAGCGGTGCAGTCCGATCGCCAGGATCAGGGCGGTCGCCACGGCGCCGAGGCCGCGCGTCGCGATGGAGATCGGCAGCGCGGCCGAGATCCCGGAATTCAAGGCTTCCACGGACTTCACCACCGTCACCACCGTGGCGATGCCGACCGCGAGCCGCGTCAGGCGCGTGGCCGCCGCGTCGCCCACGGGGGCGGGACGCCAAGCGGGCTTTTCCGGGCTCAGCAGCCCGTCGCAGAGCGCCTCCGCGAAGGCGATGAAGGCGAGCCCCCCGGAGATCGCGGCCGCCACCGGCAGGAGCCGGGACGGCAGGAGGTTGGTGGCATCGAGCGCGTAATAGACCGCGTAGGACCCCGCCACCGCCGGCACCGTCCCGAGCAGGATCACCCGCCAGGCGGCGAGCAGGCGCGCGCGCCGCGACGGATCGGTCGTGCCCACGTCCCGGTGGGCGCCCCGGGGCGCGATGTTGCGCCGCCCGAAATACAGCGCCACCGAGATCCCGAAGGCGAGCCCCAGGAACAGCAGGTTGGTGAGGCTGCCGTTGCGGGAGAACAGGAGGCCGATATCGGACACCGCGCTCTGCAGCGCGCGGGTATCGCGCGGCACGTCGGCCATCACCTTGGCCCAGAGGCCGGGGCCGATCAGCGGCTGGGAGCGCTGGAGCAGGTCGCGGGTGAAGGATTCGCGGCGGCGATTCGAGACGCGGTCGACGATCTGGTCACCCTGGACCACCAGGGAGCGGGCCAGCCGCTGGGTCTCGTCGATCCGGGTGACCGCGGCCTCGCGCTCGGCGCGCTGCTCGGCGACCTCCGGGCTCTCCTGCGTGTCCTTGGGCTTCGGTCCGAGCTGGGTCAGCCGCTCGCGGGCGGCCTCGAGGGGGCCGTCGAGCCGCGTGACGAGGCCGCGGATCTCGTCGGTGACCGTGGCGGCGCTGTCGCGGATGGCGGTGAGATCGGCCACCGTCAGGTCGGTATGGCCGAGCTGTTTCTCGCGGGCGTCGAGTTCTGACTTGGCGGCGTCGAGCTTGGCCCGAACCGCCTTGTACTGCTCGGGGACGTCCGCCTGGACCGGGGCGGGCTTGGCCGCGGTCGGTTTGGCCCCAGCGGGCGTGGTCTCCGCGGGCTTGGTCTCCGCAGGCTTGGTCTCCGCAGGCTTGGCCTCCGCAGGCTTGCCGGCAGGCGCCTGAGCCTGGGCGGGGGCCTGAGCCGGCGTCGGGGTGGGCGTCTCGGCACAGGCTGGCGGGGATGCGGCGGCCAGGCCGAGCATCAGGGCGGCAAACAGGGCGGGCAGGCGGGACGGGCGCGCGCCGCGATCCAGCGTGCAGGTACGCTCGGGCGTACGCGTCATGGGCGACCTCGCGTCGGGCGCGCCGGACGCACGGTCGGCATCCGGCATCGGCGAATCGGCGGCGATTAGGGGACCGGGCGGTCCCTGGCAGCCCCGCGCTCTGCGGGAGCAATAGGGCGAAACCGTGCCCCTGCCCACCCTGCGCCGGATCCGGCGGGTGCCCCCCGGGGGGCTTGGCCCGAGGATGGCATTCGGAGGCATCGGGTGGGTGCGTCCCCAGGGCCTGCCCGGAAAAGCTTCACAAGGGCGTCATGCTGGGATTACATGAACCCCTCATGGACAGGGCCTTTTCGTCATCACGCGAAAGGGCTTGGCCGGCGATCGCGCCGGCTCGGCCCGGCCGCGTTCCGGATCTGATCGCCCCGACTGGCGCCCCCACGCGCCGGCCCGCCGCCCTGTTGCTCCCTCCGCCGCTCCCCCCAGGTCGCCGCCCCGTGCGCCGGCCCGCCCGACATCGGCTTCCGGCCGGTTCGGACGGACCGGTGAGGCGTCGGCCCGGTCCCGCGCGTTATCCGCGTCAGAGCTAGTGTTGAAGAGTCGCGCCGATGATGGATCTCCAAACCCTCGTCCTCAACGCGGATTATCGGCCGCTCTCGTATAATCCGCTCTCCCTCTGGTCGTGGAAGGACGCCTTCACGGCCCTGTTCCTCGACCGGGTCACCCTGGTGGCGAGCTACGACGTCGAAGCGCGCTCGCCCTCGCGGTCGCTGCGGGTGCCCAGCGTGGTGGCGCTGAAGAACTATGTGGCGCTCGCCCGCAGCCCGGCCTTCACCCGCTACAACATCTACCTGCGCGACGGCTTCAGCTGCCAGTATTGCGGCCTGCGTCTGCCCTCGGGGGGCCTGACCTTCGACCACGTGGTGCCGCGCTCCCGGGGCGGCCTGTCGAGCTGGGAGAACGTCGTGGCGGCCTGCTCGCCCTGCAACCTCCGCAAGGCCAACCGCACCCCGGCCGAGGCCGACATGCCGCTGGCGATCGAGCCCCGGCGACCGACCCGCTACGAACTGCACCACCGCCAGCCGGAATTCGACCACAAGCAGTATCACCACACGTGGCTCGACTACCTGTACTGGGACAGCGAGCTGGAGAGCTGAGGCGGGCATTGCCGATTGCGTATTGCCTGCAGAGCGTCACCATGGAAACCTTCGCCACCGGACGCGTCGACACGCATCGAGCCGCCCAGCATCAACACGCCATTTGGAGGAGCGTGCGGCGCGAGCAGACGTACAGGCGGTGATCGAGTCCGTGCGCAAGGCCCCGGATGTCCCGGCCGAACCCGGCGATGACAGGCCGGACACACGTCGCAGCCAGCAACTCGGCCGGTCGGCTCATGGCGTCCCCGGCGGCCCGCCTCACCAAGCCGGCGTGAAGCGGGGCGGCTCGTTGTACATCGGGACGTTGTGGTTGCGCGGCAGGTAGTCCCGCACCAGCACGGGCGGCGGGACGACCGGGACCACCGGAACGGGCCGCACCCGGACCCGGTGGCGGATGACGCGCGGCTCGGGCCGATCCCCGGGCCAGGCCACGGGGGACGCCAGGACGGGCCCTGCGACGAGCAGGGCCGCGGCGACCGCGAGACAGCGACGACCACGCATGAACAGGCTCCCGCCGACAACCAAGACCAGACCGTGCCGTATCAGAACTTGATGGCCGCGCCGGCGCGGACGGTGTTCAGGTTGACCTTGTGCCCGTCGAAGCTGTCGAACAGCACGTACTGATACTCGGCGCGCAGGAGGATGTTCGGCGTGATCGCGTATTCGATGCCGGCCCCCAGCGCGACGCCAGCGACGACCTTCGTCCGCGACCGCTGATCGTTGTACGTGGCTCTGAACTGATTGACGAAGGTGCTCGTCCCGGCCAAGCTGGCGTTGTACGCGCTGACGTCGAAGCCGGAATCGGAGTAGCTGAGCGAGTCCGCGACGCGGGCGCGGCCGATCGCGACGCCGCCCGTGACGTACGGCATGAGGCTGTCGATGGCGTAGCCGAGACGGGCCCGCAACGTCCCGTAATCGGTGATCCGCGTTGCGGAGGTCCCGTTCAGGTTGAGAGTCTCCTGCAGACCCAGCGAATTGGTCTTGGTGCGACCGATACTGTCGGAGGAAGAGCCCAAGCGGCCGAAATTCGTGTAGTCGCCCTCGATGCCGAACACGAAGCTGTCGTACTGGACGTTGTAGCCGACATAGCCACCGAAGCTCGCGGAGCCGACGCGCCGCGATGGCGGGCTCAGCAGGGCCGAGGCACCGAAATCCGACTCGGCGGTCGAGTTGTGCGAGCGCTCGTAGACCATCGGCGAGAGCGCGTTCTTGAACCCGAGCGCCGCCGAGGTGTAGCCGCCATGGCCGCCGACATACACGCCGCTCCAGTCGATCACCCGGACCGGGGCCGGAATCGGATCGTAATCGGCACCGCGTAGGTAATCGTAATCCAGGTCTGCAGCCCGGGCGGTGTTGACGCCGCAGAGACCGAGAACCGCCAGCAGCGGAAAGGTGACGGTACGCATCGGGATCGTCCTGGAACTGAGTGACAAGCGGCGGATCGAGCCTCAACTCCGTGGTAGTCGAGTAACCTTAATCATCCGTTGATCGGAACGAGTTTCCAGGTTGCAATGCTGATCTATCACTGTTGTCAGCGGTCTCTCGGACGACATCGATCGGCATCGGATATGTCTTCGGCTGCATCCGCGGCCCGCACGGCAGCACCGAAACGCGAAACGGCGCGGAGGGCATCCGCGCCGTCGCCGTCCGGTGATGAGATCGGGCTGCGATCAGTACTTGCGCACCAGCGGGCCGGGGATCGGCTCCGGCATCAGCGGCGGCAGCGGCGCCGCCACGATACCGCCGAGGTAGTAGCGCAGGCCGATCTTCACGTCGTGCGCCTCGATGTCCTTCACCTTGATCGCCTGGAGGCTGCCGGTGCAGCACGGCACGTAGCCGGCGCCGGTCTCGGCCTTGCCGAGGTTCAGGTAGCGGTAGGCCAACTCGATCTTCAGCGCGTCGGTCACGTTGTAGGCGAGACCGGCATGGAGCGCCCAGGCGAAGCTGCCGCTCGACTTGTCCTTGTAGAACTTGCTGCCGCTGTTGGTGTTGTAGACCGCGTTGCCGTTCGCGTCGTAGACCGGCTTGTAATTGTAGGAGGGCGCGCCGCAATCGCAGCCATAGACCGGGTTGCCGTAATCGTAGCCGTAGGTCGGGCTCGTGAACTGCTGGTTGGTCGAGTAGGACGAGATGTGGTTGAAGGCGTAGCCGACGCCGCCGCCGATGAACGGCGTGATGCCGTACCACGTGCCGAGGTCGAAATACGCGTTGGCGAGCACGACGGCGGAGTCGAAGTTGCCGCTCGACTTGTTGACGCCGTAGGAGCCGAGGCCGTCATCGTAGTCCGGGCCGCGGTAGTACTCGCTGCCGCGCAGGCCGGTGGCGTAGCGATACTCACCGGTGATGTCGCCGCGGAGGAACGGGGTGAACTGGTAGCCGACGCCGACACCCGCGAAGCCGCCGCCGCCGATCACGTTGCCGAAGGAGCGGTTGGCGTCCGGGTAGCCGGTGTAATCGTAGGCCTCGCTGTACTTCGGGCGGGTGTAGACGCTGGCGCCCACGTCGCCGCGCAGGTACCAGCCGCCACCGACCTCGATCGGCTCGGGCGGCGGAGGCGGCGGCGGAGGCAGCAGGTCCGCCGCAGCGGCGAGGCAGGGCGCGCCGACGCTCGCCGCGAGCGTCAGGCTACGCACCAAAGCGTTGAGCTTGGAGCGGGCCATAAGAATTCCTTTACTGGATCCGTGAGCCCGACGCTCCGCGTGCGTGCTCTGTGGTTAGCCTGTGAAGAATGCGCGCAACGTCTTAAATCCGGCTTAACGTTAAGTCTTAGCCTTGCGTGTTCTCGACCGCCCGGCGCAAACCGTTGCTCCACAAATATTGGCCGGCCTCCATTGAGGCACGCAGTGGCCTCTTCGAGGATCGACTGTACAGGGAGAAAGACTGCATGAACCGGATGCGCCCCGCCGCTTGGGACGACCTTTGGGCCGGGCCTCGGATAGTCGCGGGTCCGGGCCGAGCGGGCTGAGTCGCCCATGCTCCCCGAGGACGTGCGCATTCTGGCGCTGATGCTGCCCGAGGCGGTGGCGGGCGCCCATAGCGGCAACCCGGATTTCCGCGTCGGCGGCCGTGTGTTCGCGACCCTGTGGGTCGAGGAGGCGCGGGTGGTGCTGCGGCTCGCGCCCGGCGATCAGGCCACCCTGTGCGAGGCCGAGCCGGACCTGTTCACGCCGCTCGACGGGGCCTGGGGCCGCCGGGGCTGGACCAACCTCGATCTCGACCTGTGCGAGGAGGAGACGCTCCGCACCGCCCTCCTGGCAGCATGGCGGATGACGGCGCCGCCGGACTTGAGCGCGGCCTACGATTGATCCTCAAAGTCCTGGTTTCAAAAGGTCTCCGACCTTTTGCGGGTCCAGGGCAGAGCCCTGGCGTTGGGCAAAGCCCAAACCGGGCGAAGCCCGAGCCTCGGGGGCTCCGCCCCCGAACCCCGCCAAAGGGCTGAGCCCTTTGGGATCCCGGATTTCAGGCCGCGGCCTTGGTCACGGCATCGACCACCTCGTCGACCACGTCGTTGACGAGGCCGCGGTCGTCGCCCTCGGCCATCACGCGGATCACCGGCTCGGTGCCGGAGGGTCGGATCACGAGGCGGCCGGCATTGCCGAGGCGCTCGCGGGCATGCGCGATGGCGCTGACCACGCTGTCCTGGCGGAGCGGTTCTCCGGCCTTGTAGCGCACGTTCTTCAGGATCTGCGGCAGCGGCTCGAAGCAGTGGCAGACCTCGCTCACCGGCCGGTTCTGACGCTGCACCACGCTGAGCAGCTGGAGCGCCGCCACGAGGCCGTCGCCCGTGGTGGTGTAGTCCGACATGATGATGTGGCCGGATTGCTCGCCGCCGAGGTTGTAGCCGTGCTCGCGCATATGCTCGAGGACGTAGCGGTCGCCCACCGCGGTGCGGGCGAGCGTCAGCCCGAGGTCGCCGAGATAGCGCTCCAGGCCGAGATTCGACATGATCGTGGCCACCACCCCCGGCTGGGTCAGGCGCTCGTCCTCCTTCCAGGAGCGGGCGATCACCGCCATGAGCTGATCGCCGTCGACCACCTGCCCCTTCTCGTCGACGATCAGCACCCGGTCGGCGTCGCCGTCCAGGGCGATGCCGATATCGGCCCGGCGCTCGCGCACCTTGGCCACCAAAGCCGCCGGCGCGGTGGAGCCGACATCGCGGTTGATGTTGAAGCCGTCCGGCTCGGTGCCGATGGCGATCACCTCGGCGCCGAGCTCCCACAGGGTCTCGGGGGCGACCCGGTAGGCGGCGCCGTTGGCGCAATCGACCACGACGCGCAGGCCCTCCAGCGTCACCTGCCGCGGCAGGGTGCGCTTGGCGAACTCGATGTAGCGGGCATGCACGCTCTCGATCCGCTTGGCCCGGCCGAGATCGTTGGAGCCGGACAGGCGCTTGTGCATGTCGGCGTCGATCAGGCCCTCGATCTCGTGCTCGATCGCGTCGTTCAGCTTGAAGCCGTCGGGCCCGAACAGCTTGATGCCGTTATCCTCGAACGGGTTGTGCGAGGCCGAGATCATCACGCCGAGATCGGCCCGCATGGAGCGGGTCAGCATGGCGACGGCCGGCGTCGGGACCGGCCCGAGCAGCAGCACGTCCATGCCGACCGAGGTGAAGCCCGCGACCAGCGCGGTCTCGATCATGTAGCCCGACAGGCGCGTGTCCTTGCCGATCACCACCCGGTGGCGGTGGTCGCCGCGCTGGAACACGAGGCCCGCAGCCTGCCCCACCTTGAGGGCCAGTTCGGGGGTGATCACCCCGTTGGCACGGCCGCGGATCCCGTCGGTTCCGAAATACTTTCGCACGAAGTCGTCTCCGAGGCGCGGTCTCACCGGCCGGACAAAGCTAGCAGACAATCGTTTACGCCGGATGCAGCGCTGCCGGCCGGGTCCATTCGGTGCTTCCCGACAAAGGCGGTCGAAATGGGGCCGAGCGCCTGAGGGTCGCTACAGGATCCGCGGGAGCGACGCGCCGACCAGGGCGAGGCCCGACAGGGTCAGGAGGCTCAGCACGAGGGTGCGGAACGCCGCCTCGCTGATGCCGAGATAGACCCGCGCGCCGAGCAGTGTCGGGATCAGCATCGCCGGCAGCACCACGGCCAGCATCGGCAGCATGGCCCGGGTGACGAGACCGGAGGCCACGTAGGTGACGATCGTAACGGTGAGCATGGCGAGGTTGAAGTTCTGGATCACGGCGCGCTGCACATCGCGCTCGTAGCGGCGCAGGGTACACCAGAGGGTGGGCAGCACCCCCGTGAACCCGCCGAGCGCGCCCATCATGCCGCCGCCGAGGCCGACCAGCGCGTCGGCGAACCGGCCGCCGACGGTGATGCGGGGTAGGTTCCTGGCGAACAGCATGGCCGGGCACCAGACCAGCAGCAGCAGGCCCAGGATCGCCTTGAACCAGTCGGCGTCGAGCCGCGGCAGCAGGAGGATGCCGAGGGGGATCCCGGCGAGACCGCCGAGCACGAAGGGCGCAAGGCGCCGAAGGTCGAAGCCGCGCCGGACCGAGACGGCGGCCACGACCTGTCCGGTGAAGGCCCCGGACACCGCCAGGAACGCGCCGAGCTTGGGATCCAGCACCCAGGCCCAGAACGACAGGGAGACGAGCCCGAAGCCGAAACCCGAGAGCCCCTGCACGAAGCCGGCGGCAACGGCACCGAGGGCGACGACGAGATAGGTCGAGACCGGCATGAGGGTTGGCAGCGCCTTGTGGAGAGGCCTGTGTTTCCGATCCGAAGGGATGGGCCGAGTCTCCGGCCAAGCTGGCGGTACCGTTTCGCCGACAGCGGCTCCGGTTTGTCAGGCACGAAAAGGGCGCCTCGCGGCGCCCCTCTCGATCGTCGTCTTGTCCGGTGCTTCAGGCCTGCGGCTGCGGCTCCAGGCCACCGTCGCTCTCCTTCGGCCGGCCGCGGCCCGCGGAGGGGACCGAGGAGCCCCGGGCCGGGGTCGGCGGCACGTCGCCGCCGTCGCGGATCGGGGGCTTACCCTTCAGCAGGTTGCGGATCTCCTCGCCCGAGAGGGTCTCGTATTCGAGGAGCCCCTGCGCCAGGGCCTCCAGATCGTCCTTGTGCTCGGCCAGGATGCGGCGGGCCTCCTCCAGGCCCGTCTCCACCAGACGGCGCACCTCGGCGTCGATCTTCTGGGCGGTCGATTCGGAGACCGATTGCTGCCGGCCCATCGACATGCCGAGGAAGACCTCGTCGTTGTTCTCGCCGTACGCGACGGTGCCGAGCTCGGGGCTGAACCCCCAACGCGTCACCATCATCTTGGCCAGCCGCGTCGCCTGCTCGATGTCCGACTGCGCGCCCGAGGTCACCTTGTCCTGGCCGAAGGTCATCTCCTCGGCGATGCGGCCGCCCATCATGATCGCCAGCCGCGAGGTCATCTGCTCGAAGCTCATGGAGAGCTTGTCGCGCTCGGGCAGCTGCATGACCATGCCGAGCGCCCGGCCGCGCGGGATGATGGTCGCCTTGTGGACCGGGTCGGTCGCCGGGACGTTGAACGCCACGATGGCGTGGCCGCCCTCGTGATAGGCGGTGAGCCGCTTCTCGTCCTCGGTCATCACCAGGGTGCGCCGCTCGGCGCCCATCATGACCTTGTCCTTGGCGTCCTCGAACTCGTGCATCGTGACGATGCGCTTGCCCCGGCGGGCCGCCAGCAGGGCCGATTCGTTGACGAGGTTCATCAGGTCGGCACCCGAGAAGCCGGGGGTGCCGCGGGCGATCACCTTGAGATCGACATCGGGGGCCAGCGGCACCTTGCGGACGTGGACACGCAGGATGCGCTCGCGGCCGGTGACGTCCGGGTTCGGCACCATGATCTGGCGGTCGAACCGGCCGGGACGCAGCAGGGCCGGGTCGAGCACGTCGGGGCGGTTGGTCGCCGCGATGATGATCACGCCCTCGTTGGCCTCGAACCCGTCCATCTCCACGAGGAGCTGGTTGAGGGTCTGCTCGCGCTCGTCGTTGCCGCCGCCGAGGCCGGCGCCGCGGTGACGGCCGACCGCGTCGATCTCGTCGATGAAGATGATGCAGGGCGCGTTCTTCTTGGCCTGCTCGAACATGTCGCGCACGCGGCTGGCGCCGACGCCCACGAACATCTCGACGAAGTCGGAGCCCGAGATGGTGAAGAACGGCACGTTGGCCTCGCCCGCGACCGCCCGGGCGATCAGGGTCTTACCGGTGCCGGGTGGGCCGACCAGCAGCACGCCGCGCGGGATCCGGCCGCCGAGGCGCTGGAACTTCTGGGGGTCGCGGAGGAATTCCACGATCTCCTGGAGATCCTCCTTGGCTTCCTCGACGCCCGCGACGTCATCGAACGAGACGCGCCCGTGGGCCTCGTTCAGGAGCTTCGCCTTCGACTTGCCGAAGCCCATGGCGCGGCCGGCGCCGGACTGCATCTGGCGCGAGAGGAAGATCCAGGCGCCGATGAAGACGAGGATCGGCAGCCAGCTGACCAGCAGCTGGATGAACCAGGGGGTGTTGTCGGACGGCGGACGGGCCGTGATCTGGACGCCCTTGCCCTGAAGCTTGGAGACCAGGCCCGGGTCGTTGGGCGCGTAGCTGGTGAAGTTGCCGCCGCCCACGTAGGTGCCGGACACGTCCTGCCCGGAAATCACCACCGACTGGATCTTGCCGGCATCGGCATCGTTCAGGAGCTGGCTGTAGGCGATCTCGCTGCCGCCGCCCCGATGCCCCGGGTTCTGGAACAGGGTGACCAGGGCCAGCACAAGCAGGAAGATGACGACCCACAAGGCAAAGTTGCGAAAATTCGGGTTCATCGATCAATCCTTGGCGTGTGCGACCCCCAGGACGGACGCGTCGTCCGGCGCGACCGGTCCATCCGTGCACACAGCGCCAATGTAAGCGGGGGGGCCTCCCTTGCCAAGTAATCGCGACGCCCCTGCGGCGAGGGCAGCACTCTTCGCCCTCGGCCGGCGTGGCGGTGCGGGGGCGAGGCTCACCGTACCGGCGGACGCCGTTGCGATCAGGAAGCCCGCGAGGCTGCGCCGGACCGCCGCCCGGCCCCGCAGGGCCGGCAGCAGCCATCCAAGGACCAGGGTCTCGAGCCGTTCGAGCCGGCGGGGCGCAGCCCCCGCCTGGGTCAGGGCGCGGTCGAGGCAGCGCAGGACGATCGCGTCCGGCAGGGCCGCCAGCACGGTTCCGTCGAGGCGCAGGGCCGGGCCCTCCGTCGGCAGGCAGGCGGCTTCGAGGGCTTTGTCGGCGGCGATGCACAGCGCCGCCTCGTCGCGGGCTGCGCGCTCGGCGAGGCGCGCGAGGCGCGCGGGGGTCAGGCCCTCCCGTTCCAGGATCGGCCAGACCGCGCGCAGGCGTCCCCGGGCGAAGCGGGGGTCGGCGTTGCTGGGATCGCGCAGGTAGGGGATGCCGCGGGCCTCGCACCACGCGACGAGCGCGGCCTTGGGCAGGGCGAGGAAGGGCCGGCCCAGGGAGATCCCGGGTGCCAGCGCCCGCTCGGCGCGCATGCCGGCGAGCCCCGCGGGACCGCTGCCGGCGGCGAGCCGCATCAGCACGGTCTCGGCCTGATCGTCGAGGGTATGACCGGTGAGGACGCGGGCTGCGCCGATGGCGGCGGCATGGGCGGCGAGCAGCCGGTAGCGGGCGGCCCGGGCCGCCGCCTGAAGGCCGGTGCCGGGCTTCGCGTCCGCCCAGGCGAGAATCGCGTGCGGCAGGCCGAGCGCCCGGGCGGCGGCGGCGACGCCTTCGGCCTCCGCGCGCGCATCCGGGCGCAGACTGTGATCGACGGTCGCGACCTGCACGGTCGCGCCCAGAGCGGCGGCGGCGTGCATCAGCGCGCCCGAATCAGGGCCGCCCGAGACGGCGAGCAGCACGCCGCCCCCAAGCCAGGGTTCAAGGGCCCGAAGCACAGAATCGTCCGCAGAGCCGGTCATGGATCCAAAAGGTCCGAGACCTTTTGCGGGTGCAGGGCGGAGCCCTGCTGGGCTCGGGCGAAGCCCGACCTCAAGGCTCCGCCCCGATACCCTGCCAAAGGACTGAGCCCTTTGGCATCCCGCGTACGAATCAAGCGCCGCAGCGGGCGCGCTTCTGCTCGCGCGTGACGCCCTGGCGGACGCCCGCTCCGGCATTCGGGAACTTCCGGTCGAGCTCGGCCAGCGTCGCGCAGGCCTGCTCGCGGGCCCCGAGCGCGGCGAGCGTGACGCCGAGCTTCAGCATGGCATCGGGCGCCTGCGCGGAACGAGCGTAATCGGTGGAGACCTTCAGGAACTGCTCGGCCGCCTCGCGGTTGCGACCGCGGGCGAGGTAGCTCTCGCCGAGCCAGTAGGTGGCGCCGGCAACGCGGTTGTCGCGGGGATGCGACTGGATGAACTGGCGCAGGCCCATCTCGGCCTGCTCGTACTGCTTGCCGCGGTACAGCTCCACCGCAGCTTCGTAATCCGTGGTCGGATCGCCCGTCCGCGTGGCGGCGACGCTCTCGGAGGGCCGGGCCGGGATTGCACCCGTGCGGGCGGGCGGGCGGAGGTCGACCGGCTGGTCGTAGCCGGGGGCTGCCGCCTCGGCGTCGTCCTCGCCCTCGACGGCCCCTTCCATGGCCCCTTCGATCGCCCCTTGGGGCAAACGCTGCGGCCGCGGCGCGGCCTCGGCCGCTTGGGTTGTCTCCCGGGTCGTCTCTCGGGTCGTCTCTTGGGTTGCCTCGATGGCCTCCCGCGGCGGCAGCGGCGCGGAGGGCTGGGTGCTGCCGAGCTGCATCGGCGCGCCCTGCGCCCCGGGCGTTTGCGACGGGTCGAAGGCGTCGCCGCGCTTGCCCGGCCGACCGGAACCCGGATTGACGCCGTTGACGGTCCCGGCGGGTCCGGAGGACGGCGCGGCCGCAGGCGCGGGCTTGCCGGCGCCCCTACTCTCGCTTTTGCCCTCGCTTTTGCCTTTGCCCTCGTTCAGCCGGAACTCGACATCCTCCTGGAACTTGCGCAGCTGCTCCTTGAGCTGGCGGTTCTCGTACTGGAGGGTCTCGATCTGCCCCGCCATCACGCGGGACTGGTTCTCGATGCGCCCGAGGCGCACCACCAGTTCCGAGGCGTCCTGCGCGGCGGCCGGGTGGCCGAGGAGCGCGGTGCCGAGGGCGGTGGCGAGGGCGAGACGGGTGCGAAGGCGGGCGAGCATGGGGCGGCTGCGGTCCGAGGGCGGCGCGTGGCCGTAACAGATGCGCCGGTCCGCGGCAAAACTGGGGCGGAAATCGATCTCCACCCCAGCGAACCTGCCTGGCGTTACGCCCCGGCGCCGCGGTCCAGCACGATCACCGCGCGGCGGTTCTGCGACCAGCACGAGATGTCGTTGCACACCGCCACCGGCCGCTCCTTGCCGTACGACACGGTGCGCATCCGGTTGCCCGTGATCCCGCGGGTGGCGAGATAGTCGTTCACCGACTGGGCGCGGCGGGCGCCGAGGGAGAAGTTGTACTCGCGGGTGCCGCGCTCGTCGGCATGGCCCTCGATGATGAAGGTGTAGCGCGGGTAGCGCTGCAGCCAGGCGGCCTGCTTGTCCAGCGTCGCGGTCGCGGTGGGCGTCAGGTCGGTGGAATCGGATTCGAAGAAGACCCGGTCGCCGATATTGACGACGAAGTCCTGCGCGCTGCCCGGGGTCGCGGCGCCGGCTCCGAACGCGGAGGCGTCGGCGAGGTCCTTGTCGTTGCTGCAGGCGCCGAGGCCGAGACCGGCGACGAGGGCGAGGCCGAGGGCGGCGGCACGGAAATGCTGGGGCATGATCGTCAAAACTCCTCGAGCGGTGCCGAAGGCCGGCTGCGGGTCTTCGAGGCGGGTCCGCGTCGTTCTGATGCCGTTCGTAGGCGCGGATGGTTAAGCGACGGTTCCACCGGGCGGCACGGGCGCGTGGTGGCGATCCATGCCGCTCGGCGCCGTGCGCTGACGCACCCGGGACGCGCCCGGAATGCGGCAGCGCCGGGGCGGCGGGGGCCGAACGGCGATTTCGGCCGCGCCGGTGGCGGCGCTGCAACAGCAGCGCGCGGTCCCGAACCGTCCGGTAACGGACACTCGGCGGCCGTTAAGACATCATCAATCTTGCCGCTCCCTTAATCGGCGGCCCGAACACCGGACATCCGCCATGCGCCCCGCCCAGAGCGTCCTCATCGTCGAGGACAGCTACCTGCTCCTCGAGATCATCGCGAGCCTGTGCGAAACCCACGGCATCCGGGTGGTCGAGGCCTCCACCGGCGAGGCGGCGCTGACGCTCCTGCGCGCGCAGGGCGCGGCCATCGACTGGCTGTTCACCGACATCCATCTGCCGGGACTGATCGACGGCTGGACGGTGGCGCACGCCTTTCGGACGATCCATCCCGACCGGCCGGTGGTCTACACCTCGACCGACACGACGGGCCGCAGCGGCGTGCCCGGCAGCTTCTTTCTGCGCAAGCCGTTCCAGGTCCAGGAGGTCGACCGGCTGGTGCGGATGATGGTCGAGGGCCTTGGTGAGGCGCATCTCGGCGCGCCGCTCTGCGCCACCGGCTGAGCGGGTTCAGCCGGCCCTGAACAGGGCCACGATCGCCGGCGCGGCGAGCCAGGTCTCCACCCGCGGACAGGTGAGGTCGCCAGCCGGCAGGGCGTCGTAGATCGAAAAACTCGCCGCGATGAAGCCCGGCAGGTCGTAGAGAACCGGGAACGCCTCGCCCACGACCTTGGATTTCGCCGCCTTGGCCTTGAACAGGTACGATCCGGTCAGCCCGAACTGCTCGGCGACCGCCGGGTAGATCGGCCAGATCACGTCCTGGGTCAGCTCGTCGCCGAGGTAATCCTCGATCTCCACGGGCTCGGGGGCGATCCCGCTCTCCACGAGCAGGCGCCGGGCGATGTCGCCGACGACATGTGCCTTCGGGTGGTTCATCAGGTGCATGAAGGCGCCCCGGCGCGCCCAGCGGGTCAGCTCGCGCTCCAGGCCGAAACCCACGGCCTCGGCGGCGCCGACGAGTTCCCGCACGGCCGGATCCCAATGGTCGAGATAGCCGAGGCGTCGGAAGACATCCTCGCGGAACAGGGCGGCGGTGCGCTCAGGCGCGAGGCCGAGCCGATGAGCGGTCAGTACGATCGCCGAGTGGTACTGCCCCATCGGCGACGGCGCGAGCTTCAGCGCGGCGAGGTCCGAGGCCTGGCCGGCATAGACCATGTCGGGGTGGAAGGCCGAGAACACGATCGAGGGAAACAGCTTGAGCCGCGGGTCGGCGGCCCGCAGGGTGGCGGCGTCGCCCCCCGGGATCAGCCCGGCCGGGAAGGTCTGCGAGAAGACGTGGTCGTGGGCCAGCAGCGTCCGGACCAGGCCGTCGATATGGCCGTGGTCGCGCTTCAGCGAACCCATGGGCAGGTAGCGGACCGGGCTCTTCGGCGCGAGCAGGCGCATCGCCTGGGCGACGCCCCGGGCCTGGCAATTGCCCAGCACCGCGATGCTCGGCCCGTCCCGACCGGTGACCGCGCGGGCGCGGTTCCGCCATGGTGTCGCCCAGGTGGGGGCCCAACTGGTCGTCGGAAACGTGAACGCGCTGCGGGCGCGCCGGGGCAGGTCGTTCAGGGCCACGTCGCGTGCCGGGGTCAGCAGACGGGTCAGCGGTCCCGAGGGCCGTCGCCGTCGTGAGGAAGAGGGTTCGAAGATGGCGTTGAATCCGTATACGGGTCTACCGGCCGAGCGATTCTGGCGCAAGGTCGTGACCAATGTGCCGCCCTTCGCGGTGAATCCGCACCCGAAGGACACGTTCGTCATCGCGCCGACCGACAAGGTCGCCACCGGCGGCTCGTGCTTCGCGCAGCGGGTGGCCGAAGCAGTGCGCGGCGCCGGGTTCAACTACTATCTGACCGAGCCGCCGACCCCCGGCATGAGCGCCGAGGAGGCCAATGCCCGCCAGTTCGGCACGTTCTCGGCACGCTACGGCAATCTCTACTACACGCGCCAGTTCGTGCAGCTGTTCGACCGGGCCTACGGGCAATTCGAGCCGGAGCTGAAGGCGTGGCGGCGCGATGACGGCCGCTACGTCGATCCGTTCCGTCCCACAGTCGAGCCGGCGGGCTTCGCCAGCGAGGCCGAGGTGATCGCGGCCCGCGACGCGCATCTGGCCGAGGTGCGCCGCCTGTTCGAGACGCTCGACGTGTTCGTGCTGACGCTCGGCCTCACGGAAGGCTGGCGCTGGCGGGCCGATGGCGCGGCGCTGCCGCTCGCCCCCGGGGTCGCGGGCGGAACCTTCGATCCGGACCTCTACGAGTGCGTCAACGCGGGCGCGGGCGAGGTGCTGGGCGACCTCAACGGCTTCCTCGACCGGCTCTGGAGCGTGAACCCGAAGGCGCGGGTGATCTTCACGGTCTCGCCGGTTCCGATGATCGCCACCTACATGGACCGGCACGTGATGGAGTCGAACAGCTACTCCAAGTCGGTGCTGCGGGTGGCGGCCGGCGAGGTGGTCGGCCGCGGCGACCCGCGGGCGGTCTATTTCCCCGCCTACGACATCGTCACCAGCAACGTGAATGCCGGGCGCTACTACAACGAGGACCAGCGCACCATCAACGACGCGGGCGTCCGCCACGTCATGCGCCTGTTCCTGGCGACTTTTGCGCGCGACCGGGTCTCCCCGGCCCCGACCCACGCGCCCGTGGACCTCGCCGCGGAGTTCGAGGGCAATGCCGGCGTGATCTGCGACGAGGAGGAGATCGAGCGCAGCGTGGCGTGAGGCCTCCGTTGCTTCCGGCCGGTCCTTTCGGGCAAGCTCGGCCCGTCGGGCGCCCACGCCCTCCGGAGACGAAGCCTTGAGCCTGCCCCCGCCCCGCCAGCCCGACCACGCCATCGATCCGGTCTTCGTGAAGCGGCACTCGCCCCGGGCCTTCACGGGCGAGGCCGTGCCCGAGTCCGAGCTGATGCGGATGATCGAGGCGGCGCGCTGGTCGCCCTCGGCCTACAACTCGCAGCCCTGGCGCTTCCTCTACGCGCTCCGGGGCGACGCCCACTGGGACACGTTCTTCGACCTGCTGGTGCCCGGCAATCAGAAATGGGTCTCGGGCACCGGCGCGATCCTGTTCCTGGTCTCGAACGGGTTCATGAAGGTCGGGGATGAGCTGAAACCCTCCTACAGCCATTCCTTCGACGCCGGCACCGCCTCCCTGGCGTTCCAGCTCCAGGCGATCCACCAGGGCTGGCACGCCCACGGCATGGTCGGCTTCGATCATGTCCGCGCCCCGGAGGTGCTGCGCCTGCCCGAGAACCACCGGATCGAGGCCGCCTTCGCGGTCGGCCGCAAGATTCCGGAGGCCGAACTCAGCGAGGAGCAGCGGCCGCGGGAGACCCCGAACGGCCGCCGGCCGATCACCGACTTCACCATCGCGGGGCCGTTCCCGCCGGCCGCGGGCTGAAGCGGGCCGGAACCGGCGCCAGCAACTGCGGATTGTGTCCGCATCGCAGATCCGTCCTGAGCCCGGCCGGCATCACCTTCGAGCCGAGCCCAGGCATGTCCGATCCGCCCTGCGACATTCGGGAGCTGGCTCATGGGTTCGTCCGACAGCGGCACCACGGCCGCCGCGTTCCTCGATGACGGGCGGTTCGATCATGCCTCGGGCCTGCAAAGCGTCGCCGACCGCCACGGGGTCAGCCTCGATGCGGTGCGTCACCTCGTGCGGGCGCTGGAACGCGGCCAAGGGACCATGGCGCAGTTCGACCATCCCGACCTCGGCGGGATGGGCCAGTGGTTCTCGGGCGGCATGGTGATGGTTGGCCGGATGTTCGACGATGGGCTGAAGGCGCGGGTCGATGCCCTCTGCACCGAACTCGCCGCCGCGCTGCCGGCGAGCGGCTTTTCGGAGACGGCCCCGGCGGCGCGGCGCGGCGGCGCGTGGTGGCCGGCGGAGCTCGGGTCCCCGGCGAGCACCGGTTCGCAGAACGGGATGCGCTACGCCTATTTTCCGGAGAGGCGGCGGCTTGCCGTCGAATCGGGGGCAGGCGTGGCGGTCTACGACACGGGCGAGCACCACATCACGGGGGTCTCGCAAGCGAACGGCAGCCTCGGCTTCACCGGGCAGGCCGGCGCCATCGATCTCGCCCGGCTGCGCCGCATCGAGGCGGAGACAGCTGCCCCGCGGCAGGCGGATCCGGCGGAGGCGCAGACACCGGCACCCGTGCCGGATCGTGATCCGCCCGGCGACGTGCTCGCCACCATCGAGCGGCTGGCCGAACTGCACGCCCGGGGCGTGCTCACCGACCGGGAATTCTCCGACAAGAAGGCGGAGCTGCTGGCACGGCTATAAGGCCTGTCCCGATTTCGCGCTCTGATATCCGGGATTCCAAAGGGCTTCGCCCTTTGGCGGGTCGCCAGGGCAGAGCCCCGGCTGATCAATCAGGCGATGCCCGCGCGCAGCAGGTCGTGGACGTGGACGATGCCCACCGGCCGCCCGTCCGAAACCGCGAAGATCGCGGTGATGAGCCGGCGGTTCATCACTTCCAGCGCCGCCTGGGCGAGCTTGTGCGGCTCCACGGTGACCGGATCGCGGGTCATGATCGTGGAGACCTGCGTGTCGAGGAGCGCCGGGCCCATGTGGCGGCGCAGGTCGCCGTCCGTGACGATGCCGACGAGGCGCCCGGCCGCATCCGTGACGCCGACGCAGCCGTAGCGCCGCGCCGCGATCTCGATCAGCACCTCGGACATCAGCGCGGTCTCGTGGACCAGCGGCATGTCCTGCGGCCCGTGCATCACCTGCTGCACGGTCTTGAGACGGGCGGCGAGCGTGCCGCCGGGATGCAGGGTGTGGAAGCGCGCCGAGGTGAAGCCGCGCCGCTCCAGCAGCGCCACCGCCAGCGCGTCGCCCAGCGCGAGCTGGATCAGGCTGGAGGAGGTCGGCGCGAGGTCGTGCGGGCAGGACTCGCGGACCCGGGGCAGCTCCAGCAGCACGTCGGCGGCCCGGCCGAGCGTGCTCTCGCCGTTGCGGGTGATGGCGACCAGCGGAATCGAGAAGCGGCGGCTGAAGCCCACGAGGTCGGAGAGTTCCGCGGTCTCGCCCGACCACGACAGGGCGATGATCACGTCGTCCCGGGCGATCATGCCGAGGTCGCCGTGGCTCGCCTCGGTGGGGTGGACGAAGAACGCGTGGGTGCCGGTGGAGGCCAGCGTCGCGGCGATCTTGCGCCCGACATGGCCACTCTTGCCGATGCCGCTGACGATCACCCGGCCCTTGCTCTGCAGGATCGTCTGCACCGCTTCCTCAAAGGCCACGCCGAGCCGGCCCTGGAACGCCGCACTCGCCTCTTGCAGGGCCGCGATGCCGAGCTGCAGGCTGCGGATCCCGAGATCCCGGGTGGTGGCCAGATGCGGCGCCGGCGCGTCGTAGAGGTCGTCGCGCAGGGCGCTGGAGGCGGGAGCGTTCATCGGTTCCGTTCTGAACCCGGCGCCGGGCCGGCGATGCGAAGCGTGAGTGCCGACGCTAGGCAGCCGTCGTGGTTGAAATGTGACGCCGGGACGACGCAGCGCCGCAGGTCGGCCGCCCGCAACGCGGTTGAAGCCGCGCCCGCCCGGGTCCATGCTGGCGCCACGCCACACAAATCGAGGGCTCCAGCCCCATGTCGATCCGCTTCCCCGATCCCGATCCCGCCATCCTCGCCCGGCGCGAGGCGATCCTGGCCGGCCTCGCGCCCCTGGTGGCGCCGGAGGCTTTGGTCGTGAGCGAGGACGAGCGCCGGGCCTTCGAGACCGACGGGCTGACCGCCTACCGGCAGATGCCGCTGGCCGTGGTGCTGCCCTCCACCACCGCGGAGGTCTCGGCGATCATGGCGTATTGCCACGCCAACGGCGTGCGGGTGGTGCCCCGGGGTGCCGGCACCTCGCTTGCGGGCGGCGCCATCGCGCAGGCCGACGCGATCATCCTGGGCGTCGGCAAGATGACCAAAGTCCTCGACATGGACTTCGCCAACCGCACCGCCCGGGTGCAGAGCGGCATCACCAACCTGGCGATCTCGGGGGCGGTCAGCCACGAGGGCTTCTTCTACGCCCCCGACCCGTCGAGCCAGCTCGCCTGCACCATCGCGGGCAACATCGCGATGAATTCCGGCGGCGCGCATTGCCTCAAATACGGGGTGACCACCAACAACCTGCTCGGCGTCACCCTGGTGCTCAACGACGGCACCGTGGTGGAGATCGGCGGCCAGCACCTCGATGCCGGCGGCTACGACCTGCTCGGCCTCGTCTGCGGCTCGGAGGGGCAGCTCGGCATCGTCACCGAGGCGACGGTGCGGATCCTGCGGGCCGCCGAGGGCGCGCGGCCGGTGCTGGTCGGCTTCTCGAAGGTCGAGGATGCGGGCGATTGCGTGGCGGCGATCATCGCGGCCGGCATCATCCCGGTGGCGATCGAATACATGGACCGCGAGGCGATCCTGATCACCGAGGACTTCGCCCAGGCCGGCTATCCCCGCGACGCCGAAGCGATGCTGATCATCGAAGTCGAGGGCTCGGATACCGAGTGCAGCGCGATGCTGGCGCGGATCGAGCGCATCGCGGAAGGTTTCCGCCCGACCAGCCTGCGGGTCTCGCGCTCGGAGGCGGAATCGGCCGCGATCTGGAAGGGCCGCAAATCGGCCTTCGGGGCCACCGGCCGGATCTCCGACTACATCTGCATGGACGGCACGATCCCCACCGGCCAGCTCGGGCCCGTGCTGGAGCGGATCGGCGCGATCTGTGCCGGGAAGGGCCTGCGGGTCGCCAACGTGTTCCACGCCGGCGACGGCAACCTGCACCCGCTGATCCTGTTCGACATCAACAAGGCCGGCGAGTTGCAGAAGGCCGAGGCAGCGGGCGACGAGATCCTGAAGCTCTGCGTCGAGGTCGGCGGCTGCCTCACCGGCGAGCACGGCGTCGGCATCGAGAAGCGCGAGTTGATGCGCTTCCAGTACGATCAGGTCGATCTCGATCAGCAGATGCGGGTCAAGGCGGTCTTCGATCCGGACTGGATGCTGAACCCCGCCAAGGTCTTCCCGCTGGAGGGACGGCTTGCGGCCTGAACCGGAGCCGACCCTCCTGGCGAGCCCTCAGGCCGCCTCGTTCTTGCGGCGGCCGCGACCCGCGGCACCCTGGCGCCGGCCCTGCGGGGCAGCGGAGACCGTATCGTCCACGGCCTCATCGTCCTGATCAGCCTGCTGGCCGCGGCCGGGCTGACCGAGGCCGAGACTCTTCGCCAAGGCCGAGCGCTGCGCCGAGTAATTCGCCGACGTGGTCGGGTAATCGGCCGGCAGCCCGAAGCGCTCGCGATAGGTCTGCGGGTCCAGGCCGTGCTTGGTGAGATGGCGCTTCAGCGTCTTGTACGACTTGCCGTCGATGAAGCTGACCAGCCCGTCGGGCCGGATCGACTTGCGGATCTGGGCCGGGGTCGGCCGCTCGACCGTATCGACGACCGGGGCGACCGACCCGGAGGCGATCGAATTCAGCGCGCCGTGGATGCTCGCGATCAGGCTGGGCAATTCGGCCGAGGGCAGCGAGTTGTTGGAAACGTAGGCCGCGACGACGTCCACGGTCCGTTCGATGTAATCCAGTTGGGCTGTCAGCACAGCATCAGACATTTTCTCTTCCTTGCTTCGAAACCTGGTGGGAACCGCTCTTTTCGCGAGTTAAGACACCGGTCGGAAAAAGCAAGCTCACCCTTATACGGATCTGCGCGCAGACATAAGTCTAAGTGTGCATTAAGAGCCCGTCTCTACAGTGTGCGGTTGCATTGGCGACAACGGGACGGCACTTCGCAGTCGCTTTAGCGCGGTCCGACGAGCGAATGCTGCGCGGATCCTGAAAGCAAGTTTTCGTTGATGGGAGAGACCTTTACGCCCTGAGGCGATCGAAGTCTCGGACGGTCCTGCGTTCGGGTTTAGCGATCTGCACACAACATCAGCAGCCTCCGCGCAAGATTTCGTGAAACCCGCGGGCCGCAGCGACATTCGGCCCCGTCGGGCGTCCGGTTGATTCGCGCGCCGATAACCTCAGGTCCCGCCACGCCGAAGGTCAGGCGAAGGTCTTGCGCGGGTCGAATGCATCGCGCACGGCTTCGCCGGCGAAGACGAGCAGGCTCAGCATCACGGCGATTACCAAGAAGCCCGTGAGCCCAAGCCAGGGTGCCGTGAGGTTGTCTTTGCCCTGGGCAAGGAGCTCACCCAGCGAGGGCGAGCCCGGCGGCAGGCCGAAGCCGAGGAAGTCCAGCGAGGTCAGGGTCGTGATCGAGCCGTTCAGGATGAACGGCAGGAAGGTCAGCGTTGCCACCATGGCGTTCGGCAGCAGGTGGACGGTCATGATCCGAATATTCGACAGGCCGAGCGCCCGGGCGGCGCGGACATACTCGAAGTTCCGGGCGCGCAGGAACTCGGCGCGCACGACGCTGACCAGCGCCACCCAGGAGAACAGCAGCATGATCCCGAGCAGCACGAAGAAGCCCGGCGCGATGAAGGCCGAGATGATGATGATCAGGTAGAGGGTCGGGATCCCGCCCCAGACCTCGATGAAGCGCTGGAAGGCGAGATCGACCCAGCCGCCGAAATAACCCTGCACGGCACCCGCCACCACGCCGATCGCGGACGAGATCGCCGCCAGGATCAGGCCGAACAGCACCGAGATGCGGAAGCCGTAGATCACCCGCGCCAGCACGTCCCGGGTGGTGTTGTCGGTTCCGAGCCAGTGCCAGGGGATGTCGGCGCAGGTCGTGCCGCCGAGTTTTTCCGCGACCGGCCGGCACTGCGCGTCCGTGAGCATCCAGGTCGGCGGCGACGGCGAGGGGGTCGGTAGATCCTCGTTGATCGTGTCGTACGAGAACCGGATCGGCGGCCAGAGCGCCCAGCCGTTCTGCGCGATCTCCTTGCGGATCTCGGAGGAGCGATAGTCGGTCTGCGCGAGGAAGCCGCCGAATTTTTCTTCCGGGTAGTCGACCAGCACCGGCACCAGCCACTCGCCCTTGTAGGACAGGAGGATCGGCCGGTCGTTGGCGATGAACTCGGCGAACAGGCTGGCGACGAACAGGATCGTGAAGATCAGGAACGACGCGGAACCGAGGCGGTTGCGGCGGAAATTGTCGAGCCGCCGCCGGTTGATCGGCGACAGGCCACGGCGCCCGGCCGGGGCGAGCGGTGGGGGGGCGCCCTCGTCCGGCCGCAGGACGATCGGCTGGGCGCCGGGCATGGGCGCGGGCACGGCCGAGCCCTCGCCGGGGCGGGCGACTTCGTTCATGGCTGGAGACTCCCAGACGGGCGCAGGCTGGCCCGCCCCGCGATGCGGCGGGCGGTGTTCACGCATCCGGATTGGGGAAGCGGGCAGCTCTCTCCGCTTCTCTCCCTCCCACCGCTGCGAGGGAGGGCGGCCCCTGCGTCAGCAGAGGTCGGGAACGGGGACCCGGCTCCAGGAAAAGGCGCGACCGTCATGAGGGTCGGAGCCGCATTCTGCACGGGCGCTCCCTCTCTCCCGACCCCCTTCGGGCGCCACCCGCCCCCACGAAGGGGGGAGGAAGAGAAGCGGAGGCGCCCGATCTCGGTTTTCAAGCGCGCCGGGACCAGGGGCGGAAGGACGGCGCCCGTCCCTTCAGCCCCCCTCAGCCGTCGAGCCGGGTCGCGGTGCCCTCGATCTCGCTCGGGCGCAGGCCGCCGCTGCGCTCCATCCAGTTGCGCAGCAAGCGGACGTTCCGGCGGTTGGCCTTGAAGGCCGCGTCGAACAGGTCGCCCGCGATCGGCACCGCGCCGATCAGACCGTCGAAGGCCACGTTGAGCCCCATCCGGGCCACCAGCCAGCGCGGCGCCCCGAGGCGCTTGGCCTCGTAGACGATGAAGGACGAGATCACCATGCCGGCCACGTCGCCGATCACCGGGACGAGGCCGATCAGCGCGTCGAACCCGACCCGCCGGTTGATCCCCGGGATCACGAAGGCCGTATCCATCAGGTGGGCCAGCGTCTCCAGCCGGGCGAGGCTCGCCTCGCGGCCGAGATCCGCCGACAGGAACGGTGGGCGAGCGCCGAGGCGGTCCTCGCCGCCGGGACGGGTCTCGGTCCGGGCGAAGCGGCCGGTCGAGGGGGCCTGGGTGAAATCCATGGTTGCGGTCCGTGCGGAAGCCATCGCTCTCAACGATGTGGCCCCACGGTCGGATCCCCGCAAGGAACGGCCGCGCGTCCGTCATGGCCGGCTCCGGGCGAGCCCGCTCATCCGGTCGAGGGCGGTATCCAGGGTGGCGTCGTCCTTGGCGAAGCAGAGGCGCACGAGGGTCCGCACGGAGGCGTCGGGGTAGAAGGCGCTCACCGGGATCGCCGCCACGCCGTGCCGTGTGACGAGCGCCTCGCAGAACGCGGCATCGTCCCCGAGGCCGAGGCCCGCGATGTCGAGGTTAAGGAACCACGTCGCCTGCGCGGGCAGGACGTCGAAGCCGAGCGCCCGCAATCCGCCGGCCAGCCGGTCGCGGGACCGGGCATAACCCGTCCGCATGGCGTCGAACCAATCCGGGGGCTTGGCGAGGCCGTAGGCCACCGCCTCCTGAAGGTTCGGCGGCGTGGTGAAGGTGAGGAACTGATGCGCCTTGGCAAGCCCCTGCATCAGCCGGGCATGGCCCATCACGAAGCCGACCTTCCAGCCGGTGAGCGAGAAGATCTTGCCCGCCGAGCCGATCTTCACGGTCCGCTCGCGCATGCCGGGCAGCGCCATCAGCGGCGTATGGCGCGCGCCATCGAAGACCACATGCTCCCACACCTCGTCGCAGAGCACGGTCACGTCGAAGCGGCAGCACGTGCGGGCCAGCAGCGCGAGGTCGTCCTGCCCGAACAGGGTGGCGCTGGGGTTGAGCGGATTGTTCACAAGCACCACCCGGGTGCGGTCGCTGAAGGCCGCCTCCAGGGCGGCCTCGTCGAGGCGGAACGCCGGCGGCGTCAGGGTCACGACCCGCGGCACGCCGCCGGCGCGCCGGACCAGCGGCAGGTAGGCGTCGTACATGGGGGCGAACAGCACGACCTCGTCGCCGGGCTCGACCAGCGCCAGCAACGCACCGGCCAGCGCCTCTGTGGCGCCGGAGGTCACCATCACCTCGGTCTCCGGATCGAGGTCGAGACCCTGATGCGCCGCGTAATGCGCTGCGATCGCCTGACGCAGCGCCGGCACGCCCATCATCGGCGGGTACTGATTCCAGCCGTCGACCAGGGCCCGGGCGCCGTGCTGGCGGATGTCGGCGGGCCCGGGATCGTCTGGAAAGCCCTGGCCGAGATTGACCGCGCCGTGGGCCCGGGCGAGCCGCGACATCGTCTCGAACACCGTCGTGGGCAGCGTCGCGAAGACCGGATTCATGCGGCGTGAAACGGGTGGTCGGGCCGGGACGGACTCAGCATGGCCGGCCTGTAGCATGGGCTTCGATCCTTGAGGAATGTGCGCATGCGCACAGACGTATCGCGCCTCCAAGATCGGGGGGCTGACGAATGTTGACTTTCATCACTCGTATCGTAGGTTCTCAACACGGCCGGTGCGGCACACCTGCCGGCAGGGCTTCGCCCCCTCGCTCTGCCATCAGGAAGCCGCCCCGGTCCTCTCGAAGGACCATCGACTTGCGGGTCGGTGGTCCTTTCGGCTGTTCGGGGCTAGGCTTTCGATCCGGAACGCCGCCGCCCGATCGCGCAGGGCGGATGAGCGGCCAATGTCGTGGTCGGCGTGCGAAGCCATGATCGCCAGCGACCGTTCGGAACCGACGATGCGGACGGCCTCACGCTGCCTTCTCCTCGCACTGCTGATCGCGGGTCTCGGTGTGACCCTGCGGCGCGCCCTGCCGGTGACCCCTGTGGACGGGGCGCTCCAGGCGGTGTTGCGCGCCTATGCGGCTCCGCAACAGGAACACCAGCAACACGACTGAAACCTCACCGCCCTAGTGACGGCGCATTAGGCAGGCATCGCTTCCACGCTGTCCCGGTGGCGAAGATGTCGCCGCAGTCAGGAGCCGTACAGGCCCCAGATAACATCATGGGCCTGGACTCCGCGTCAGGTGTCGTTTCCGCCGCGCCACGACACGAAACGGCAACGATCTCAGACTCAGCCTCCGGGACCAGCGTCGCGGGGGCCGGCACAGGGGTTTGGACACGCGGGGCTAGGGCCTTCCATGGTCGCCAGTGCGGCGGGCCCGGGCTCCCGTCATACACGAGTCAGACATGAACGAGAGTTCACCGATCCGGACCGACACCGCCCGCGCCTACCAGCCCGGTGAGACGCCCGTGCGCCATGTCGGGCGGCGGCGGTTCCGGCCGATCCGCTGGCTGGTGATCCTGGTGCTGCTCGCCGGCGCCGGGGCGATCGGCCATCGCTGGTACGAGGCCCGGACCACCAAGGGGGCCGAGCCCGCGACGGCACAGCATACCGGCGGCCATGGCGGCCGGCGCGGCGGGGCCGACATGCCGCAGGCGGTGGGGATCGCCGCGGTGACGACCGGCGACATGCCAGTGATCCTCCAGGGCCTCGGCACGGTGACGCCGCTCGCCACCGTGACGGTGAAGTCGCAGATCAGCGGCTACCTGATGGCGGTGAAGTTCCGCGAGGGCCAGGCGGTCAAGGCCGGCGACGAACTCGCCCAGATCGATTCCCGGCCCTACGAGGCGCTGCTCGCCCAGTACCAGGGCCAGCTCGCCCGCGATCAGGCGCTCCTTCAGAACGCGAAGCTCGACCTCCAGCGCTACCAGACGCTGAACCGTCAGGATTCGATCTCGAAGCAGAACGTCGATACCCAGGCCGCCCTGGTGAAGCAGAATGAGGGTACGATCGCGGCCGACCAGGCGCTCGTCGACCAGCAGAAGCTCAACATCGCCTACACGCACATCACGTCGCCGGTGGACGGGCGGGTCGGCCTGCGGCAGGTCGACCAGGGCAACTACATCTCGGCCGCCTCCACGGCGATCGTGGTGGTGACCCAGCTCCACCCGATCTCGGTGATCTTCACCCTGCCGGAGGACGACGTCGCCCGGGTGATGCGTCAGGTGCGGGCCGGGACCAAGCTCACCGTGCGGGCCTACGACCGCGGCGACGCCCACGAGATCGCCACCGGCCGGCTCGATACGGTCGACAACCAGATCGACACGACCACCGGCACGGTGAAGCTGCGCGCCCTGTTCGACAACGCCGACGAGGAGCTGTTTCCGAACCAGTTCGTCAACGCCAAGCTGACGGTCGACACGGTGCGGGAGGCGACACTGGTGCCGAATGCGAGCCTGCTCCAGGGCACGCCCGGCACCTACGTCTACCTGATGGACGGGGACAACAAGGTCACGGTTCGGCCGATCAAGACCGGCGAGACCGACGGGACCAACACGGTGGTGGCCTCGGGACTGAAGCCGGGGGATCGGGTCGTCACGGATGGCACCGACCGGCTGAAGGATGGCGCGCCGGTGCGGATCACCGAGGGGGCCGCCGCTGCCGGCGACGGCAAGGCGGTCGAGGCGAAGCCGGACGGCAAGGGTGATGTGAAGCCCGAGGCACCGGCCGACGCGGCGGATTCTCAAGGGACAGCGGAGGGCGGTCGTCGGCACCGGCGCCGTCAGGCGCAGTGAGTTCGGGGCTGGCGCGACGGTTCCCCTCCCCCCTCTGCGGGGGAGGGTACCCTGCGCAGCAGGGGGGGAGAGGGGAGCCCGGCTTCCGGAGGGGCCGTGGCCTGCATGAAGGCCGAAGCCTCGTTCTGCACCGTCGCTCCCCTCTCCCGACCCTCGCTGACGCGAGGGCCACCCTCCCCCGCAGAGGGGGGAGGGAGAACGGGAGCGCGCCATGAACCCGTCCCGCCTGTTCATCCTCCGCCCGGTCGCCACGACACTGCTGATGCTGGCGATCCTGATCGTCGGCGGCGTGTCGTACCTGAACCTGCCGGTCTCGGCGCTGCCGGCCGTCGACTATCCGACGATCCAGATCCAGACCTTCTATCCGGGCGCCAGCCCCGAGGTGATGACCTCCTCGGTGACCGCTCCCCTGGAGCGGCAGTTCGGCCAGCTGGCCAACCTCAACCAGATGACCTCGCAATCCTCCGCGGGCGCCTCGGTCATCACCCTGCAGTTCAGCCTGGACCTGTCCCTCGACATCGCCGAGCAGCAGGTCCAGGCGGCGATCAACGCCGCCGGTAATTTGCTACCTTCAGACCTGCCGGCACCGCCGATCTACGCCAAGGTCAACCCAGCCGATGCGCCCGTGCTGACGCTGGCGCTCACCTCCAAGACGCTCCCGCTCACCCAGGTCCGCGATCTCGCTGAGTCGCGCCTCGCCCAAAAAATCAGCCAGGTGGCGGGGGTCGGCCTCGTCAGCATCTCAGGGGGGCAGAGGCCGTCCGTGCGGGTACGGTTCAACGCCCGCGCGCTCGCCGCCTATGGACTCAACATCGACGACCTGCGCACCACGATCACCAACCTCAACGTCAACACGCCGAAGGGTACGATCGACGGGCCCAAGCAATCCTACGCGATCAACGCCAACGACCAGATCCGCGACCCGAAGGCCTACAATTCGGCGATCATCGCCTATCGCAACGGCGCACCGGTGATGCTCTCGGAGGTCGCCGACGTGGTCGAGGGGCCGGAGAACACCAAGCTCGGCGCCTGGGCCGATGCGACACCGGCGGTGATCCTCAACATCCAGCGCCAGCCCGGCGCCAACGTCATTGCCACGGTCGACAAGATCAAGGCGCTGCTGCCGCAGATGCAGGCGAGCCTGCCGGCCGCCGTGGTGGTGGCGCCGCTCACAGACCGGACCACCACGATCCGCGCCTCCGTGGAGGACGTGCAGTTCGAGCTGGGCCTCGCCATCGCGCTGGTGGTGCTGGTGATCTTCCTGTTCCTGCGCAGCCTGTCGGCAACCCTGATCCCGAGCCTGTCGGTGCCGCTGTCGCTGGTCGGCGCCCTCTCTGTGATGGACCTCTACGGCTTCTCCCTCGACAACCTGTCGCTGATGGCCCTGACCATCGCGACCGGTTTCGTGGTCGACGACGCCATCGTGGTGATCGAGAACATCGCCCGGCACGTCGAGGCCGGCGATTCGCCCCTGGAGGCGGCGCTGAAGGGCTCCCGCGAGATCGGCTTCACCATCATCTCGCTGACCGTCTCGCTGATCGCGGTGCTGATCCCGCTGCTGTTCATGGGCGACGTGGTCGGGCGCCTGTTCCACGAATTCGCCATCACGCTGGCGGCCACCATCGTGATCTCGGCGGTGGTGTCGCTGACCCTGGTGCCGATGCTCTGCGCCCGGCTCCTGAAGCACGTGCCGGAGGCTCAGGTCCGCCGCCGCGAGGGCGCGATCTCCCGGCTGGGCCGGCGCGCCATCGACGGCACGATCGAGGCCTACGGCCGGGCGCTGCGGGTGGTGCTCAACCACCAGGGCCTGACCCTGCTGGTGGCCGTGGGGACGCTGGGGCTCACCGTCTACCTGTTCGTGGTGATCCCGAAGGGCTTCTTCCCCGTGCAGGACACGGGCGTGATCCAGGGTATCACGCAGGCCGACCAATCGGTCTCCTACGCCGCCATGGCCGAGCGCCAGCAGCGCATGGCCGAGATCGTCCTGAAGGACCCGGACGTCGCCAACCTGTCGTCGTTCATCGGGGTCGACGGCCAGAACGTCACCCTCAATTCCGGCCGGATGCTGATCAACCTGAAGCCCCGGGACGCGCGCACCGCCTCGGCCAGCGCGATCATCCGGCGGATCTCGGCGGCGGCCGCCAACCAGCCCGGCATGCGGCTCTACATGCAGCCGGTCCAGGACCTGACCATCGACACCGCGGTCTCGGCGACCCAGTACCAGGTGATCCTCGAGAGCCCGAACATCGAGGATTTCGAGACCTGGGTCCCCCGCTTCACCGAGGCGCTGGCCCAATCGCCCGTGGTCCGGGACGTGGCCAGCGACCACCAGGGCGAGGGGCTCGCTGCCTACGTGACCATCGACCGGCCCACCGCCGGCCGCTACGGCATCACCCCGGCGACCATCGACAACGCCCTCTACGACGCCTTCGGCCAGCGGATCATCTCGACGATCTTCACCCAGTCCAACCAGTACCGGGTCATCCTGGAGGCCGACCCGAAGCTGCACACCACCCTGCGCAGCCTCGATTCGATCTACCTGCCCTCCTCGACGGCGACCAACGGACAGGTGCCGCTCTCCGCGGTGGCGCGGATCAGCGAGCGGCGGGCGCCACTTTTGATCTCGCATCTCGGCCAGTTCCCGGCCACCACCGTGTCGTTCAACCTCGCCCCCGGCGCGGCCCTGGGGCAGGCCGTCGAGGCGATCGACGCGGTCAAGGCCGAGATCGGCCTGCCGCCCTCGTTCCGGGTGGTGCCACAGGGCTCGGTCTTCGCCTTCCAGTCGGCGCTCGGCAACGAACTGTTCCTCGTGCTGGCGGCGATCGTCACCGTCTACATCGTGCTGGGCGTGCTCTACGAGAGTTTCATCCACCCGATCACGATCCTGTCGACCCTGCCGTCGGCGGGGATCGGGGCGCTGCTCGGCCTGATGCTGTTCGGGCTGTCGCTCGACATCATCGCGGTGATCGGCATCGTGCTCCTGATCGGCATCGTGAAGAAGAACGCCATCATGATGATCGACTTCGCGCTCCAGGCCGAGCGCGAGGACGGGCTCGATCCCCGGGAGGCGATCTTCCAGGCCTGCCTCTTGCGTTTCCGGCCGATCCTGATGACGACGCTGGCGGCTTTGTTCGCCGCAGTGCCGCTGATCCTCGGCACCGGGGTGGGCTCGGAATTGCGCCAGCCGCTCGGCATCTGCATCGCGGGCGGTTTGATCGTCAGCCAAGTGCTGACGCTGTTCACGACGCCGGTGATTTATCTGGCGTTCGACCGGCTGGAGCGGCGGATTTCCGGGCGGCGCCCGGAGATTGAGGGCGGCGAGGTGCTGCCATGATGAAGCGGGACGATGGTGCGGATCCCCCTCCCCCCTCTGCGGGGGAGGGGGGCCCCCGCGTCAGCGAGGGTCGGGACAGGGGAGCGACGCTTCCGGACGAGTCGCGCCGGATGTCCCATCCTGAACCGTCGCGCTGCCCCTCTCCCGACCCCCTTCGGGGGCCACCCTCCCCCGCAGAGGGGGGAGGGAGGGCGTGTGGCAGGTCCGATCCAGGCACGACGCAGAAAGGCCGGCGTCCTGGCAAGCCCGATCCACACCTGCGCGCCTTCGCCCGTGAGGAGCGGCAATCCTATACGCGGGCTGAGGATGCCGTCTGGCAGCAGGTGCGCGCCGGGCGCTTCCACGGTCTCAAGTTCAGGCGGCAGGTGCCGATCCCGCCCTACATCGCGGATTTCCTCTGTGCCTCCGCGCGGCTGATCGTCGAGCTGGACGGTGAACCACATGAGACCGAGGCACGTCGTCTCCGCGATGCGAAGCGGGATGCTTGGCTGAAGAGCCAGGGCTTTACGGTCCTGCGCTTCCCGAACGACCTTGTTCTAAGCAACCTCGGCTTGGTCCTGGATGCCGTCAGGGAAGCCGTCGCAACGCAGAAAGAACTTGGCTCCCCCTTCCCCCCTCTGCGGGGGAGGGTACCCTGCGCAGCAGGGGGGGAGAGGGGAGCGACGGTGCAGGATGAGACTGTGCCCATCGGGAAGGTTGAGCCCCTTTTGGAACCCGGGTCTCCCCTTGCGGGACTTCGTCCCGACCCGACCCCTGCTGACGAACAGGGCGCTCATCGGGCCACCCTCCCCCGCAGAGGGGGGAGGGAGATGTGCGGAATCGACTGCGCCTCTTCCGACGAGCACACGCCGGCTCCCCGCCCGGCCCACGGGTGCCACCCGTGAACATCTCCGAGCCGTTCATCCGGCGCCCGGTCGCGACCACGCTGCTGACCATCGGGGTGCTGCTTGCCGGGCTGTTTGCATTCCTGAAGCTGCCGGTGGCGCCGCTGCCGCAGATCGACTTCCCCGTCATCCTGGTCCAGGCCCAGATGGCCGGTGCCTCGCCCGACACCATGGCCACGACCGTAGCGGCGCCGCTCGAACGACGGCTGGGCGCCATCGCGGACGTCAACGAGATGACGTCGACCAACACGCTGGGCTCCACCCGGATCGTGCTGCTGTTCGGCCTCAACCGGGACATCGACGGGGCCGCCCGCGACGTCCAGGCCGCCATCAACGCGGCGCGCGCCGACCTTCCGACCGCGCTCCGGCAGAACCCGACCTACCGGAAGTTCAACCCCGCCGACACGCCGATCATCATCCTCGGCATGACCTCGGAGACGCTGACCCGCGGCCAGGTCTACGATTCCGCCGCCACCGTGGTGCAGCAGAAGCTGTCGCAGCTCCCCGGCGTCGGCAACGTCGATATCGGCGGCTCGTCCCTGCCGGCCGTGCGGGTGGAGCTCGACCCCACCGCCCTGTTCAACTACGGCATCGGCCTCGAAGGCATCCGGGCGGCCCTGGCCTCGGCCAATGCCAATTCGCCGAAAGGCGAGATCGACGCCGGTGAGCGCCGCTACCAGCTCTACGCCAACGACCAGGGCCGCAAGGCCGCCGATTACCGCGACATCATCGTGGCCTACCGCAACGGGGCCGCCGTGAAGCTCACCGATGTCGGGCAGGTCCTCGACGGCGTCGAGGACAAGCGCAACCTCGGCATCGTCAACGGCAAGTCCGGCGTGCTGCTGTTCGTCTACAAGCAGCCGGGCGCCAACGTGGTCGAGACCATCAACGCCGTGAAGCAGGCGCTGCCGCAGATCACGGCCTCGCTGCCCGGCGGCATCGACATCAAGCTCACCGGCGACCGCAGCGCCACGATCCGCGCCTCGCTCTCGGCCACCGAGGAGACCCTGCTGGTGGCGGTCGGCCTCGTGATCCTGGTGGTGTTCGGCTTCCTGCGCTCCTGGCGGGCGACGCTGATCCCGGCGGTGGCGGTGCCGATCTCGATCATCGGCACCTTCTCGGCGATGTACCTTCTCGGCTACTCGCTCAACATCCTGTCGCTGACCGCGCTGATCATCGGCACCGGCTTCGTGGTCGACGACGCCATCGTGGTTCTGGAAAACGTCCAGCGGCACATCGAGGAGGGCAAGCCCCGGCTCCAGGCGGCCTTGATCGGCGCCCGGGAGGTCGGCTTCACGGTGATCTCGATGAGCCTGTCGCTCATCGCGGTGTTCCTGCCGATCCTGCTGATGGGCGGCCTCGTCGGCCGGATCTTCCAGGAATTTTCCGTCACCCTGTCGCTGTCGATCCTGATTTCCCTGGTGCTGTCCCTCACCACCACGCCGATGATGTGCGCCCGGCTGCTGCGGGCCGAGGGGCACGGTCCGGACGGGGCACCCGCAGCAGGCCGCCGGCCGAACCTTCTGATCCGGATGCTGGAGGGTGGCTTCTCCCGGCTGCTCGGCGCCTATGGGCGGACGCTGGAGGTGGCGCTCGCCCATCCGCGCCTCGTGCTGCTGACCCTGCTCGCCACGGTGGGGCTCAACGTCTACCTCTACATCATCGTCCCGAAGGGCTTCTTCCCCGAGCAGGATACCGGCCAGATGATGGGCGGCGTCCAGGCCGACCAGCGCATCTCGTTCCAGTCGATGGAACAGAAGCTCAAGCAGGCGGCCGCGATCGTCGGCGCCGATCCGGCGGTGGAGAGCGTCGTCGGCTTCACGGGCGGGCGCGGCACCAACTCGGCCAACGTGTTCATCGGCCTGAAGCCGCTCAACGAGCGGGCGCCGATCTCCACCGTGATGGCGCGGCTGCGGCCGAAGCTCGCGCAGGTCGCGGGCGCGCGGCTCTACGTCTTCCCCCGGCAGGACCTGCAGATGGGCGGCCGCCAGAGCTTCGCCCAGTACCAGTACACCCTCCAGGGCGACACGCCCGAGGAGCTGTTCGCCGCCGCCCCGAAGCTGGTGGCGGCCCTCCAGAAGGACCCGACCTTCGCGGACGTGACCTCCGACCAGCAGGAGGGCGGCCTGGAGAGCCGGGTGGTGATCGACCGCAACACGGCCTTCCGCTACGGCATCACCCCGAACAAGATCGACAACACCCTCTACGACGCCTTCGGCCAGCGGCAGGTCTCGACGATCTACAATCCGTTGAACCAGTACCACGTCGTGATGGAGATCGCGCCGCGCTACCTGGAGACGCCGGAGACGCTGAAGCAGATCTACGTCTCGACCTCGGGCGGGAACGCGGCCGGCTCGGCGACCACCAACGCGGTGGCCGGAACCGTGGCGACGGCGGGCGGCGTCAACACCAACGCGGCAACCGGCACCAGCAGCCCGGGCAGCGCTTCGTCCACGTCGGGCGCCGGCTCGGGGGCGGTCGGCGGCGCGTCCGGGGGCACGGGCGCCGTCGCGGCTGCGGCTGCCGCCTCTGCCAGCACGGCCGACACCGCCTCGAACGCCGCCGCCATCGCGTCGGATTCGGCCCGCAACGCCTCGGCCAACGCCATCGCGGCCTCGAAGGGCGGCGCTTCGTCGAGCGCCCCCGTCTCGGCCGCCAAGGAGACCATGGTCCCGCTCTCGGCCTTCGCGCGGATCGAGCCCGGCAACGCACCCACGCAGGTCAGCCACCAGGGCCTGTTCGTGGCGACCACGATCTCGTTCAACCTCGCCCCGGGCAAGAGCCTGTCGGACGCCACCGACGCCATCGACCGGGCGATGGCCAACCTGCACCTGCCGGCCACGATCCACGGCGAGTATGCGGGCGCGGCCAAGAACTACGTCGCCTCGGCCTCGCGCCAGCCGCTATTGATCCTGGCGGCGATCCTGGCGGTCTACGCGGTGCTCGGGATCCTGTACGAGAGCTTCGTGCACCCGCTCACGATCCTCTCCACCCTCCCCTCCGCCGGTGTCGGCGCGGTGCTGGCCCTGCTGGTGACCGGGACCGACTTCACCATCATCGCGCTGATCGCGGTGTTCCTGCTGATCGGCATCGTGAAGAAGAACGCGATCATGATGATCGACGTGGCGATCGATTCGGAGCGGACCCGGGGGGCGAATCCCGTGGATGCGATCCGGGAGGCCTGTCTCCTGCGCTTCCGGCCGATCATGATGACCACGCTGGCGGCCATGCTCGGCGCCGTGCCGCTGATCCTGGCCAACGGCGAGGGCGCGGAACTGCGCCGGCCGCTGGGCATCGCCATCGTGGGCGGGTTGATCGTGAGCCAGATCCTGACCCTCTACACCACCCCCGTCGTCTATCTCACCCTTGACCGACTCAGGCACAGGGTGCTCGACCGCCGCAGGCGCGCCGGACGGGGCGGAGAAGCGGCCCTGCCGGCCGGAGAATGATGGTTAAGGTTTCACGTGAAACATCGGCCGTGTTCGCGCGCGCGACACTCCCTCCCCCCTTTGCGGGGGAGGGTACCCTGCGCAGCAGGGGGGGAGAGGGGCAGCGCGATGGTGCAGAACGATGCCGTGCCCGTCATGCTGACCGCGCCTTGTTCGGAAGCCGCGCTCCCCTCTCCCGACCCCTGCTGACGCAGGGGCCACCCTCCCCCGCAAAGGGGGGAGGGAGAGCGCGGCGTCACCTCGCGGCCCTCCTCCTCGCGGTCCCGCTCCTCGCAGGCTGCGTGGTCGGCCCCGACTATTCCCGGCCCTCCGTGGAGACGCCGCTCGGCTACAAGCAGGGCGGCGTCCGGGAGGACAGCGCGGCCTATGTCGCCGCGCGGAAGAAGGGGTTTCGCGAGGCCCGACCGAGCGACGCGGTCGAGCGCGGCGACTGGTGGCGGGTCTTCCGGGATCCGAATCTCGACCGGCTGATCCGCCTCGTCGATGTCGACAACCAGTCCCTGCGGCAGGCAGTGGCGAATTACCGGCAGGCCCGGGCGCTCGTCGCCTCGGCCCAGGCCGCCCTGTACCCGACGGTGATCGGCGCCCCGAGCATCACCCGCGCCGGCAGCGGCGGCACCGTCCGCACCAGCGAGTCCCTGGTCGGCCAAGCGAGCTGGCAGCTCGACCTGTTCGGCGGTACCCGCCGTACCATCGAGAGCGAGGCGGCGCTGGCGCAATCCGATGCCGCCACCATCGCCCTCACCCGCCTGACCATCCAGGCGGAGGTCGCGGCCGATTACCTGACCGTCCGCTACGCCGACTCGCTCCAGAAGGTGCTCGACGAGAATGTCGAGAACTTCAAGAAGACCGCGGCGATCACCGAGAACCAGTACGCCGCCGGCGTGGCGGCCCGGTCCGACGTGATCACCGCGCAGACCCAGGTCCAGACCATCGAGGCCCAGGCCATCGCGGTGCGGCTGACCCGGGTGCAGTACGTGAACGCCATCGCCACCCTGATCGGGCGCCCGCCCTCCGAGGTGTCGATCCCCGTGGGCGGCATCAACCGCAATCCGCCGGCCGTGCCGGTCGGCATCCCGGGCGATCTGCTGGAGCGGCGCCCGGACGTCGCGCAAGCCGAGCGGCTGGTTCAGGCGCAAAGCGAGCGCATCGGCGTGGCGGTGGCGGCCTTCTTCCCCACCGTGACGATCTCGGCCCAGGGTGGCGTCTCGGGGCTGACCCGCACCGGCCTGTTCTCGGCGGCCAACCAGTTCTGGTCGGTGGCGGGCTCGGCCAGCGAGGTCCTGTTCGACGGGGGCGCCCGCACGGCGGCCCTGCGCTCGGCCGAGGCCGCCTACGACGCCCAGGTGGCCAATTACCGGCAGGTGGTGCTCGCGGCCTTCGCGGAGGTCGAGAACCAGATGGCGGCCCTGCGCATCCTCGGCCAGCAGCAGACCGCCCAGGACAAGGCGGTCGAGCTGTCGCGCAAGGCGGTGGAGATCACGCTCAACGAGTACCGGGCCGGTACGCAGAACTTCACCACCGTGGTGACCGCGCAGGGCTTGCTCGTGTCCAATGAGATCAACGCCCTGCAGGTGCGGCTGAGCCGCTTCACCGCGGCAGTGACGCTGATCCGGGCGCTGGGCGGCGGCTGGGACGTGCGCTCGCTCCCGAGCGATTCCGAGCTGAAGGGCCCGAGCCTGCCGATCGACCGGGGTGGCCAGGCGGTCCGCCCCGACGAGTAGGGCTCAAGCACCTCTCTTTACGGTGATGGGTTTCAGAAGGGACGCGTCCCTTTTGCGGGTGCAGGGCAGAGCCCTGCGGTACGGATCCTGGGCCCCTTTCGAGGGTCCAGGATCCGTATGCCGGGGTTTCACCCCGACACCCCACCAAAGGGCTGAGCCCTTTGGGAACCCGGTGGCCGGAACGGACCTCCGGCAGGACGGGTTGTCCCGCCGGTTTGCTGCACCGCAGATGGACGGGAGTTGGGGATGGCCGAGCAGACGACAGCCCTCAAGAACGATGCGGCTTGCGGCACCAAGCCGGCGCCGCCCTGCACGCTGGTGATCTTCGGGGCGGGCGGAGACCTGACCAAGCGCCTGCTGATGCCCTCCCTCTACAACCTCGCGGGCGCCGGGCTGCTGCCGGCGGGCTTCTCGATCCTGGGCGTCGATCATAACGACGGCACCGACGAGGGCCTGCGCGACACCCTGACCAAGACCCTGGAGGCGTTCAGCAAGGACCCGACCTCCGAGTTCCACGCCGACCATATCGACCCGAAGAGCTGGGGCTTCATCCGGGAGCGCCTTCACTACCTGAAGGGCGATTTCGAAAAGCCGGAGACGTTCGCCGCCATCAAGGCGAAGGTAACCGGCAACGCGGTGTTCTACTGCGCGGTGGCGGCGCGGTTCTTCGGGACGATCGTGGACGGGCTCGGGCAGGCCGGCCTGCTCAAGCAGGAGGGCGACAGCTTCCGCCGGGTGGTCATCGAGAAGCCGTTCGGCTCCGACCTCGCTTCGGCCCGGGAACTCAACGCCCGCATCCTCAAGCAGGGTGACGAGAGCCAGTTCTTCCGGATCGATCACTTCCTGGGGAAGGAGACGGTCCAGTCGATCATGGCGTTCCGCTTCGCCAACGGGCTGCTCGAGCCGGTCTGGCGGCGGGAATACATCGACAGCATCCAGATCACGGCGGCCGAGACGGTCGGCGTCGAGGAGCGCGGCGGGTTCTACGAGCCCACCGGTGCGCTGCGCGACATGGTGCCGAACCACATGTTCCAGCTCCTCTGCATGGTCGGCATGGAGCCGCCGAACTCCTTCGACGCGGAGGCCGTGCGCACCGAGAAGGCTAAGCTCGCCGAGGCCGTGCGGCCGATTCCACCGGAGGATGCGGTGCGCGGCCAGTATGCGGCCGGCACCTCGGAGGGGCGCGACGTGCCGGCCTACCGGGACGAGCCGCATGTCGCCAAGGACTCGGTCACCGAGACCTACATTGCATTGAAGCTGCACATCGAGAACTGGCGCTGGGCCGGCGTGCCCTTCTACATCCGCACCGGCAAGCGCATGACCGGGCGGCGCACCGAGATCGCGGTTCTGTTCAAGCCGGCCCCGTTCAAGATGTTCGAGGAGACGCCGACCGCCGACCTGGGGCCGACCGTAATGCGGATCCTGATCGACCCGGATCACGGGGTGAGCACCGAATTCAACGTCAAGGTACCGGGGCCGCAGATGAAGATCGGCCGCGTGCGCTCCGGCTTCCGCTACAAGGATTTCTTCGCCGACACGCCGAATGTCGGCTACGAGACGCTGCTCTACGATTGCATGACCGGCGACGCGACCCTGTTCCAGCGGGCCGACAACATCGAGGCCGGCTGGGCGGCGGTGGACCCGCTGCTCAAGGGCTGGCCGCAGGCGGACGTGACATTCTATCCCGCGGGGAGCACTGGCCCCAAGGAGGCCGACGAGCTTCTGGCACGCGACGGCCGGCACTGGCTGGGGCTGGACGGCGAGACCGATTGATTCGTTCGCTCAAAACGGAAAGCAACGGGCTCCGCGTCTCTCCCTCCCCCGCAGAGGGGGGAGGGAGATGCGGATGCGAGACCTGTTACACCTCGGACATACAACCTACCCCCCCCTCACCGCCGCTTGAACGGCAGCATCGCGGCCACCGCCAGCGCGTCGACCCGGTTGTTGAGCGGGTCGCTGGCATGGCCCTTCACCCAGTGCCACGCCACCTCGTGGCGCTCCCGGGCGGCGTCGATGCGGCGCCAGAGATCCTCGTTCTTCACGGGCTTCTTGTCGGCGGTGCGCCAGCCCCGCGCCTTCCAGTTGTGGATCCAACTGGTGACGCCCTGGCGCAAGTACTGGGAGTCCGTGAACAGGTCGACCCGGCAGGGGCGCTTCAGCGCCTCCAGCGCCTCGAGCGCCGCCAGGATCTCCATGCGGTTGTTGGTGGTGTGGGCCTCGCCCCCGGAGAGTTCCTTCCGGGTGTCGCCGAAGATCAGGATGGCGCCCCAGCCCCCCGGCCCGGGATTCCCCGAGCAGGCGCCATCCGTGTAGATCTTGACCCGCGTCGGCTCGACCGCGGTTTCGGTCACGTCGGTGCTCATCCGGTCTTCAGCCCTGCCGCCCGTAATCCTGCGCGTCCCGCGCCTGGCGATGGAAGGCGAGCCGGCGGTCGAATTCCCGGGGGTCCTTCGGCTTTACCAAAGCGCCGGGCGGCACGTTCAACCAGTCGACCAGCCGGGTCAGCATGAATCGGAGCGCCGCCCCCCGGCACAGGATCGGCAGGGCCGTGACCTCGGCGGGCTCAAGGCGGCGCACAGCTTCGTAGCCGGCAAACAGGGCTGTCGCCATGTCGTGGTGGAAGGTGCCGTCGGGCTCGAAGCACCATGCGTTGAGGCACACCGCGATGTCGTACGCGAAGGCGTCCGTGCAGGCGAAATAGAAGTCGATCAGGCCCGACAGGGCGTCGCCGATGAAGAACACGTTGTCGGTGAAGAGATCCGCGTGGATCACGCCCCCCGGCAGATCGTGCGGCCAGTGTGCCTCCAGGAAGGCGAGGTCGTCTCGGGTGCGTGCCGCGAGACCGGGCTCCACCGTATCGGCCTGATCTTCGGCTTGCGCGAAGAGCGGTCGCCAAGCCGAGACCGAGAGGCTGTTGTCCCGCACCATCGGGAAATCGCGGCCGGCCGCATGCAGCGCGGCGAGCGCCCGGCCGAGTTCCCGGCAATGCTCGACGCCGGGCGTTTTGACCGAGACGCCTTCCAGGAAGCTGACGATGGCGGCGGGCCGGCCGCAGAGCTGCCCGAGGGCCTGACCGGCCCGGTCGCGCACCGGCTGCGGGCAGGCGAGACCGCGGGCGGAGAGATGCTCCATCAGCCCGATAAAGAACGGCAGGTCGGCTTCCCGCACCCGCTTCTCGTAGAGCGTCAGGATGTAGGAGCCGCCGGTGGTCTGGAGAAAGAAATTCGAGTTCTCGACGCCCTCGGCGATGCCCTTGAAGGAGAGCAGGCTGCCGATCGCGTAAGCCGACAGGAAGTCGGCGAGCGCCGTGTCGGATACCTCGGTGTAGACGGCCACGTGTTCGCGCTCTGAATTTTTTGGAAGTTCAATACGACGAGGGGCGCCGAAGCGCCCCCGCACAAAGCCTGCTGCGCCTGTGTCCAGGCTGGCCTGTGTCCAGGCTGCCTACTCGGCGGCCTCGCTGCGCAGCTCCCGCGGCAGCGGGAACACCATGTCCTCAATCACGGTCGAGACCGTGTCGACCACCACGTCGTAGCGGGCCGCGAAGGCGTCGATGATTTCCTCCACCAGCACCTCGGGCGCCGAGGCGCCGGCCGTGAGGCCGAGCTTGCGGATCCCCTCGAAGGCTGGCCAGTCGATCTCCTCGGCGCGCAGCACGAGGCGGGTGATCGGGCAGCCGACGCGTTCGGCGACCTCGCGCAGGCGCTGCGAATTCGAGGAGTTCGAGGAGCCGACCACGATCAGGGCATCGACCAGCGGCGCCACCTGCTTCACCGCCTCCTGGCGGTTGGTGGTGGCGTAGCAGATGTCGTCCTTGTGCGGCCCGGTGATGGTCGGGAATTTCTGCTTGAGCGCCTCGACGATGTGGCGGGTGTCGTCCACCGACAGGGTCGTCTGGGTCACCCAGGCGAGGTTGTTGGGATTCTCGGGGTTCAGGGCGCTGATCTGTTCCAGATCCTCCACCAGGGTAATCGAGCCCTTGGGCAACTGGCCCATCGTGCCCACCACTTCCGGGTGGCCCGAATGGCCGACCAGCAGCACATGGCGGCCGCGCTTGTGATGGATCTCGGCCTCGCGGTGGACCTTGGTGACCAGCGGGCAGGTGGCGTCGATCGTGGTCAGCCCACGCGAATCGGCATTGGCCGGCACGGTCTTCGCAACGCCGTGGGCGGAGAAGATCACCGGGGCGGCACCGTCCGGCACCTCGTCGAGTTCGCGGACGAACACGGCGCCCTTCCGCTTCAGGCTCTCGACCACGTACTTGTTGTGCACGATCTCGTGCCGGACGTAGACGGGCGGCCCGTAGATCGCGAGCGCCCGCTCCACCACGTCGATGGCCCGCACCACGCCGGCACAGAAGCCGCGGGGGGCGCAGAGCAGGATCTCCAGCGGCGGCTTGCCGGTGGTGCCCGCGACGGGCTCGGAAGGCGTGATCGTAGCGGTCATGCGGGCGATGTGGCGAGGGTGGGGCCGTCCTGTCAACAGGATTGCCCTACGAACCGGGCAGGAACAGGGAAGCGGAATGGCTCTGTAGCACGTTTGCCGCGGGAATTGGAGCCGCGTCCGCTGCCAACCTCACGGGGTGCCGCGCGACCGGATCCCGACCCTGCGTGGGGAGCGAGGCCGCACGGACGCCTGCGGCAACCTGTCAGAGCCGCCGGATCCCCGTGACCGCGCCGAAACTGTTCGCCTGGATCCGCTCCACCGCCCCGGCCAAGGGCTCGGCCGCCACCGCCATGTGGTAGCCGTTGGCGTGGATCAGCGTCTCCGGGTCGAGCATCAGCCCAACATGGCCGCGCCAGAACACGAAATCGCCCCGGCACAGGCCGGTCAGTGCGAGGGGCAGCGCCTGCCCGAGATCCCGCTCCTGCATGTCGGCATCGCGCGGACAGGCGAGCCCCGCCGCGTCCAGGCAGAGCTGCACCAGGCCCGAGCAGTCGAGCCCCAGCGTCGTCCGGCCGCCCCAGAGATAGGGTGTTTCCACGAGGCGCGCGGCCGTGCCGGCGTAGTCCGGCGCATGGTCCGCCACCGGGGCGCAGTGCCGGGCGAACACGTAGCCACCCGGGGTCTTCAGATACGCGCCCGCCGCCCCGGTCACCACCAGACGCGCCCCGAGACTCAGATGGGCGAGAACCGGCCGCTTCAGGTCGGGTTCCGGATACAGGAAGGTGCGCAGAGCCGTGACCCGGTGGGTCGGCTCCGGCCCGGCGGGGCCGAGGCTGTCGGCCGGCAGGTAGCCGACATAGCCGTCGCGGGCGAGTTGCACGAAGGCGAAGCCGTTTGCCGCGTCGTACAGGGTGACGGCGTCGCCGAGCAGCGCTTCGGTGTCGAGCCCGGCTTCCGGGGTGGGCGCGCGCCGCAGAGGAGCCGAGGGCGCCGTCACCCGTCGGGGGCTGCCCGCCACGAAGCGCGCGGCGGCCACGCGACCGCGCAGGCGCTCATCGGCGATGTCGGCGCGGGCGGGCGTGATCCGGGGATCGAGGGATTCGGTCATGGGGGAATGCTATCAGACCGGGTTCACGATGGGATGAACGCCCGGCGGCATGGGCAGGAATCCGTTGCGCGATCCCGTCTGCGCTTCTATGTCGCACGGGATACCGAATGGGAAAGGATGCGGGTCCGAGGTTTTCGCGTGCTCGAAGGCCCCGCCGAACCGGTGCGTCGCGGGGGCAAAGCTTGATCAGCCATGCGCCGTCATGGTCGGTCACGGATCTTTGATGCACTGCACAACCGCCCCGGAAGGCGCTATGTCTATCCCATGAAGACCGCGAGTCGCCCCGTGAAGAAGACACAGAAGAGCTTCGCCGACCTCCCGCCGATCCGAGTGCGCCGCGAGCCGCCGACGGTGAACGAGGCGGTCGCGGCCGCCCAGGACCTCGCCGACGATGTCGAGCAGCAGGCCGAGATCGCGGCCGGCCTGATGGGCCTGCCCGTCGACGAGGTCCGCCCGCATGTCCTGGCGGCCAAGACGGTGAAGCCCGAGCGCATGCCGGAGCGGATCCTGACCCAGGCCAGCCCGAGCCGCGCGCCGCGCACCGTCGTGGTCGAGCGGCGCACCCGCCCGACCGTGGTGATCGAGCGCCGCACCCGGCCCCTCGCGCCGCCGCGCTGACGGGATCCGGCCCTACCAGGGCAGCGTCGCGCCTCGGTAATCGAGATAGTGCGCGCCCGGCTGGCCGAGCCGGGCTGTGATAACGTCTGCGAGGCCCGTGACGCTGGTGGCGACGTCGATATCGGCCTCCGCGCCGCCCATGTCGGTGCGGACCCAGCCCGGATGCAGGATCAGCACCGAGACGGACTCCGCCCGGTGGCGGATCTCGAAGCTGCGCGCCAGGGTGTTGAGCGCCGCCTTGCTGGCCCGGTAGGTCTCCCAGCCGCCGGTCTCGTTCAGGCTGACGCTACCGAGAATCGAGCTCATCAGCGCGAGGCTGCCGCCCGGCGCCAAGCGATCCAGGAACGCCTCGACGAAGCGGATCGGGCTGACCGCGTTGGTGAGATAGACCTGCGCGGCGACATCCCGCGGCACCGCATGCACCGGATCGTGCGCCTGCGTGGCGACCCCGGCCACCACGAAGATCAGGTCGAAGCGCTGGTCCGCCAAGCGGTCGTGCAGGGCGGCGACGCTCGCCGCGTCGTCGATATCGGCGGTCTCGACGCGAAGCGTCTTCGCATCGAGGCGGGCGAGATCGGGGGATGAGCTGCGCTGGGTCGCGGTGACGTGCCAGCCGCGCGCCAGGAAGGTCTCGACGAGGCCGAGCCCAAGACCGCGGGAGGCCCCGACGATCAGAGCGTTCTTCTGGGATTGGGTCATGATGGGTCTCCGGGATCGGCCTGATAAGGCTTCATTGAGTCCCGTGGTTTCATGACCGGGTGAGGGTCCGCGTTGGGTGGATTTTCGCCGTTCTGCTTTCGGGCTGCAGAGCATGAGAACGGACGTCGTCTCGTGCTCAATCACGGCCCGCTGCTTCAGGTCCGAACGTCTCCGCTGCAGGCTCAAACTGTCATCGGCGTCACCCAATCATTCCGACGCCCAGTTATAAACCTATCGGTCATCAAAATCGGCCAATCTCGTTAGAATAGTAAAAATAATACCTCAGGTTGGAATCAGTATATTTTGACATCAGGGAATTTTTCTATCATAAAACAATACCTTACTGTAACATGTACAATAGCATACGGTCTGAGGGCCCCGATCGCGAATGCGGGCGTTATTTTCGACCGAAGGCCTTCATCCCAGGAACGCTTTCCGCCAATGGCGGGACATGCTGTGCACGCAGATGGTACCGAACGAGATCCGGAACCTTGCTGCTGCGCCGTTCCACGGTCGGATCGAGTTCACCGCGATCGGATCTTTGCCGATCACCCGAAGCGTTCAGAGTTCCACCCGTACCGAAGTGACACCTGAGGCGGTTCGTCGGAATGGCCGGGGTGATCGCCTCTACGCGGTCTTCACCGAATCTGGCCATCATGCCGTCCAGCAGAACGAGCGTGAGGCGGTGGCCCGGACCGGTGATTTCGTCGTGCTCGATCATCGCCCCGGCGTCAGCGAGATCGAGACCGGCAGCGTCCTGATCCTCGACCTGCCGCGAGAGCGCTTGGAGAGTGTGCTGGGCCCGTCTCAACTGTTCACGACCCTTACAGTCGGGACCAACCTCGCCTCCACGACGCTCGCGAACACTTACATACGGGAACTGATCCGGGTGGGAGATCGGCTCACCCCCGACGCGGCGACGCGCATGGCGTCGATTGGGGTTGATCTAATGGTGGCCAGTCTCGCCGAAAGGTTGGTGCAGGAGGTGCCCCGCTCCATTCAGGGCAACGCCACGGTCCAACGAGCCAAGGCCTACATCGACGATCACTTGGGTGACACGACCCTTGACCCGCCGCAGCTCGCTGCCGCGGTCGGCGTATCGCTGCGCAGGCTGCAGGAGCTGTTCCAAGAGCGGGGCCGACACATCTCCGACTACATCTGGGGACGCCGGCTAGAGTTAGCGGCCAAGCGCTTGAGCGATCCGGCTTGCGCCCACCTGTCGATCGGCATGCTGGCTTACGGCTGCGGCTTCAGCAGCCAGGCGCATTTCGCACGCCGCTTCAAGGATCGCCACGGCATAAGCCCGAGCGAATACCGGCAGGCGCATAGGTGGAACGTACAAATGGTCGCGGCCACTTCCAAGCTACCGTTCGAGTCAGCTTAGAGCGCTCTCCGCCGAAGTGGACACCGGTTCGGCGCAAGAGAGCGCGTCACATTAAGGGCTTGGAGCCGCGCACGATTGCAGCGCGATCGGGCACGGCCCTCGTAACTCGACTGGGTCGGAAGCGGAACGTCCGCTTCGGGGCCTAGGCTCAGGGTCCGCTCCCCATCCAGTGCTGAAGGTGCTGGACGGCTGACGAACGGCCGCTTTGTGGAAGCGATAACGCCGGTCTGAGTGGCTGGGTTGGGTCGGAAGCAGTCCCGATACCCCCAGACGGGCCGGGCTCTACCCCAAAACATCAATCCGCCGTCTGCACCGACCACGTGGCGTGGCGGATGCCGGGCATGCGGGCGAGCTCGTTGGTCACGGCGTCGAGTTCCTCGGCCTTCACGGCGCTGGCGGTGAGCGTCGCCACCACGTCGACCGCGCCCTCGCCGCGCTCCTCCACCGCGACGTTGCCGACCGGGTAGTTGGCCGCCTCCAGAAGTTCCACCAGCAGATCCTGAGCCGGGCCGGCCTCGCCGGGCGCGGTGGTGACCTGGGCCTCGTAGGTCGCCTCGGTGGCGGATTCGCGGATCGGCGCGCGGTTGATGGCGTTCACCAGAGGCCGCAGCGCCGTGTTGCAGGCCAGCACCGTCGCCATCACGAACACCGCCTCCAGGGGCAGGTCGGCGCCGCAGAACGCGCCCACCGCGGCCGAGCACCAGAGGGTCGCGGCCGTGTTGAGGCCGCGGACGTTCATGCCCTCCTTCATGATCACGCCGGCCCCGAGGAAGCCGATGCCCGAGATCACGTAGGCGACGGTCCGGACGCCCCCGTCCGGGCCGCTCAGGCGCATGCCGAGATCGACGAAGGCGCTGGCTCCCACCGCCACCAGCACGGCCGTGCGCAGGCCCGCGGTGCGCTGCCGGTATTGCCGCTCGGCCCCGATGATCGTGCCCAGCACGAAGGCCACGAGCAGGCCGATCGCGGATTTCGCTTCTTCGGGGAGGGCGGCATAGCTGGTCATCGGCGGTTCTTGTGAGCGGGGCGGTGACGAAACCGTGACATCGTGGATCGGCTCGGGCCCGAAAGCCCCAGGAAACCGGGATTGACGGCCGTACCGGGCAGCGGGCACACCGGCAACAGATTGAGGATCCCTTAAGAATTCGGGACCCGGCCGAGGAGGCGTGCAGGATGCAGGACAGAGCCCAGGCGGCGGATACGGTCCGCGCAGGATCTCGCCACGCGAAATCTTGTCGCTCATGAGCGGCGCCCTTGCCGAACGCCGGCCCGAGACGATCCCGGATGCCGCCCTGCACGGCCGCGTCATGGCGCTGCGCGAGGGGCTGGAACGCGGCCTGATCGGCAGTGCCGGCCTCGTCGAGCGCCTGCTGATCGGGCTCCTGACCGGCGGCCACCTGCTGATCGAGGGCGCGCCCGGGCTCGCCAAGACCCGCGCGGTCAAGCGCTTGGCCGATGGGCTCGACGGCTCCTTCGCGCGCATCCAGTGCACCCCGGACCTGATGCCGGCCGATCTGACCGGCACCACCGTCTGGCGGCAGGATAGCGGCACCTTCGAGTTCCTGCCCGGGCCGCTGTTCCACGCCCTGGTGCTGGTGGACGAGGTCAACCGCGCGCCCCCGAAGGTGCAGTCGGCCCTGCTCGAATCCATGGCCGAGGGGCAGGTGACGGTCTCGGGCCACACGCACCGGCTGTCCGACCCGTTCATGGTCGTGGCGACCCAGAACCCGATCGAGCATGCCGGCACCTTCCCGCTGCCCGAAGCCCAGCTCGACCGCTTCCTCCTGCACGTCGTGGTCGACATGCCCGACGAGGCCACCGAGCGGGCGATCCTCGACCTCGTGGAGGGCGAGATCACCCATCACGTCGACGCCATGACCATGCGGCTGTCGCTGGCGGACGTGCGGGCGGCCCGGGAGGCGGCGCTGTCCACCTACGTGTCGCCGGCGCTCAAGGATTATCTGGTCCGGCTGGTGGCGGCGACCCGCACCGATGCGGCGGCGCCGGACCTGCGCGCCCTGATCGAGCATCCGGCCTCGCCGCGCGGCACCCTGGCGCTGATGATGGCCGGCAAGGCCCGGGCCTGGCTGCGGGGCCGCGACCACGTCACCCCCGAGGACGTCACCGAACTCGCCCGCGACGCCCTCGCCCACCGGATCGGCCTGACCTGGCGGGCGGCGGCCGAGGGCAAGACGGCGCGCGGCGTCGTCGGCGCGCTGGTGCAACGGGTGCGGGCGCTCTGACGGTGTTCGGGCTGAAGATCCCGCGCCGCGCCCCCCCTCTCCCCTCTGCGGGGGAGGGTACCCTGCGCAGCAGGGGGGGAGAGGGGAGCGACGATGCAGGTTCGAGCGTCGGCCTTCGTGACGGTCGCGCCCCGTCCGGAAGCCGGCTTCCCCCCTCGCGGGACTTCGTCCCGGCCCGACTCGGCCTGACGGCCGGGCCACCCCCCCCCGCAGGGGGGGGAGGGATCAACGGCGGCATCCACCTCTCGGGCGAGGCCCTGATGGGCCTGCGCCACCTCGCCCGGCGGGGCTCCGCGCCCGCCACCCGGACGCTCGCGGGCCTGCCGGGCGGCATCGTCACCCGCCGCCGTGGGCGCGGCTCGGAGCCGGAGGATGTCCGGCTCTGGTCCGAGGGCGACGACCGCCGCTTCATCGACCGCAACGCCACCGCGCGGACCGGGCAGCTGCATGTCCGCACCCACCACGACGAGCGCGACCGCGCCGTGGTGCTGCTGGCCGATTTCCGGCCCTCGATGCTGTTCGGCACCCGCCGGGCGCTCCGCTCGGTGGCGGCCGCCGAGGCCCTGGCGCTGCTCGGCTGGCGGGTCGCGGCCGATGGCGGCCGGGTCGGCCTCGCGGTGGCCTCCGCCGGCGCCCCCACGGTGCTGCGGCCGGCGGGCGGCGAGCGCGCCATGATCGCGGTGACCGGGGCGCTGGCCCAGGCCCATGCCGACGCGCTGGCGGCCGAAACCGGTTCGCCGACCCGCGCGGAACCCCCGCTGGAGGCGACGCTCGGCCTCGCCCGCGGCCTGCTGCCGGCCGGCGGCCACCTCGTCGTCGCCAGCGCCCTGGACGATCCGGGCCCGGGCTTCGACGAACTCCTGACCCTGCTGGCCGAGCGGATCGCGATCCGCCTGATCCTGGTGAGCGACGCCTTCGAGCGCGCCCGGCCGCCGGGCTACTACCCCTTCGCCCTCGCGGATGGCCACCGCGGCACGGCGCTTCCCATAGCCGGCGCATCGGGCGAATCCGCCGAGGCCCGGCTCGCCGACTATGCCCGCCGCGGCATCGCGGGGGTACGTCTCGACGTCGAGTCCGGGCCTGAGGCCTACGCGCCGCTGATGGAGCGCCTCGATGCGGTGCTGTGAGGCCGGACCCGGCGGATCGCCGCGATGAACGCCGCCACGATACCCATCGAGACCCCGCTCGGCCTCGATCAGCTCCGCGGTCTCCATCTGCCGGGCGGTGCCGCCGGGGCCGTGCAGGGCGAGATCGTCGCGGCGGCGCTCCTGGGCTTCCTCGCCGCCCTGCTGGTGGGGCTGGTGCGCTATGGGCGCAGCCGGTCCCGGGCCACGGTACGCCGGGCGGCGCTCACCGAACTCACCCGGAGCCGCGGCCTCGATCCGGAGGCGCGGCTCCTGGCCCAGGCCCGTCTGCTGCGCCGCCTCGGCCGGACGCTCGGCGGCGAGGTTGAGAGCCGGGCCGTGGGGGCGGACTGGGCGGCCCGCCTCGACGGTCTGTTCCGGACCGATTTCTTCACGCGGGGCGCCGGGCGGGTGCTCGCCGACGGCCTGTACCGCCGGCAGACGCCGGATCTCGACGCCCTGGATGCCGAGCTCGGCCGCCTGATCGGACGGCTGCGGACATGAGTGGTGTTCTGCCCGCTTGGCTCAGCGCCCTCCTGTCGGCCTTCGACCTCGCCACGCCCTGGGCGCTCCTGGCTCTGCCGCTGCCGCTGCTGGCCGCGCGCCTGATCCCCGCCGAGCCGGAGGGCGGCAGCGGGGCGCTGCGCGTCCCCGGCACGGTGGTCGGCGCAGGTCGCTCCGGCGCCGACCTCGCCGCCCGGGGCCGGCGCCGGGCCGCGCTGACCTGGACGCTCTGGGTCGCCCTGGTGGCGGCGCTGAGCGGCCCGCGCCTCGTCATGCCGGCGACCGCGCTCCCGGCCTCGGGCCGCGAGATCATGATCGCCATGGATCTCTCGGGCTCCATGGAGCGGCGCGACTTCACCCTCGACGGCGAGACCGTGAACCGGCTCACTGCGGTCAAGCGCGTCGGCACCGACTTCATCCGGCGCCGGGCCGGGGACCGGATCGGCCTCGTGATCTTCGCCGATCAGGCCTACGTGGCCGCCGCGCCGAGCTTCGACACCGCGGCGGTCGCCCGGGCGCTGGACGAGGCGACGATCGGCATCAGCGGCCGCTCCACCGGCATCGGCGATGGCCTCGGTCTCGCCCTGCGGCGGCTGGACCCGCGGGATGCCGGCGACGACGGCTCTGGGACCAAGCCCGGCATGAAGGCTGCGAAGGCTGTGATCCTGCTCTCGGACGGCGCCAACAATGCCGGCCAGACCGCCCCCAAGGACGTGGCCGAGCTCGCCAAGGAACTCGGCATCAAGGTCTACACGATCGCGCTGGGTCCCCGGGACATGGCGGATGCCGACGGCGAGCAGGATGTGGTCGACACCGAGACCCTGCGCGACATGGCGCAGGCCAGTGGCGGCGAGGCGTTCCGGGTACGCACCACCGACGATCTCGTCCGCGTCGCCGACGCCATCGACCGTTTGGAGGGAGGCCGTGCCCTGGCCCCGCCCCTGCCGCTGCGCCGGGACCTCTGGCCCTGGCCCGCGGCCCTGGCGTTGCTGAGCGCGGCTCTGTTGCTCGCCAGCCGGAGGGGGGCGTGATGCGGAACGGTTTTGGGCTTGCGTCCGATCACGCACCGATCCTGTTGGTTGCGAGGCGGCTCCGGACTGACGCGCGTCTCCCTCCCCCCTCTGCGGGGGAGGGTGGCCCGACGGGCGCTCTCTGCGTCAGCAGGGGTCGGGTCGGGACGAAGTCCCGCGAGGGGGGAGCGACGCTTCCGGATCAGGCAGGCCCAGCGTGCGGGCCGGCGCCATATTCTGCACCTTCGCTCCCCTCTCCCCCCCTGCTCCGCAGGGTACCCTCCCCCGCGGAGGGGGGAGGGAGTGTCGCGCGCGCCATCTCCGGTTCGGCCCCATGAGCACCCCCATGAGCGCCCTCGACGCCCTCGCGCTCCTGCGCCCCTGGTGGTTCCTGGCGATTCCGGTTGTCGTCCTGCTGGCCCTGCGGGCCGCGTCGCGCTCGGCGCCGCTCGGCGACTGGGCCCGGGCGGTGGATCCGGCGCTGATGGCCCATCTGGCCCGCACCGGCGCGGTGCTCGGCGGACGGCGGCAGGCGAACCTCGCCGCCGCGCTCGCGGCCGGGCTGATCGCCCTGGCGTTGACCGGACCCGCGGTGGAGCGCGCCGACGCACGCACCTTCCGCAACCTCGACGAGACCGTGATCGTCGTCGACCTGTCGCGCTCGGTCGCCGAGGGCGGCCATCTCCAGGGGGTCCGGCAGGCCGCCGCCGCCGTCGCCGAGGCCGCCGGCACCCGGGCGGTTTCCCTCGTGGTCTACGCGGGTGACGCCTACCTCGCCGCCTCCCCGACCACGGACCGCGACAGCCTCGGCACCACCCTGTTCGCGCTGGACGCCGACACGGTGCCGGACCGCGGCTCCCATCCCGAGCGCGGTTTGGCGCTGGCCCGCCGCACCCTCGCGGAGGCCAACGTGGTGTCGGCCGACGTGGTGCTGATCAGCGACGGCGACGGCATCGGCGAGGCCGCCACCCGCGAGGCGCGCGCGATCGCCGGGCAGGGCTGGCGGCTCCAGGCCCTGTTCGTCCCCGCCGACAAGCCGCTGCCGTCGAACGCGCCGAAGCCCGACCGGGCTGCCCTCGACGCCCTCGCCCGGGCCGGCGGTGGCACGACCGCCGATATCGCGGCCCCCGGCCCGGTGCTCGACGCGGTCGGGGCTGGCCTCGCCCAGCACCTCGCGGCGGGCGGCTACGGCGTGCTGGCCTACGCGGATCTCGGGCGCTGGCTGCTGCTGATCGCGGCTCTGCCGGCCCTGTTGCTGTTCCGCAGGAGTGCTTGATGAGGCGCGCGAGATGCGGCTGACCCTGCCCGAGACGGGCTTTTCCGCTCCGCTCCGCGCCGGCCTCCCGCCGCACTGGCGGAGGCTTGCCCGGATCGCCGGTCTGGCGCTTGCCGGCCTCGGCCTTCTGGCCCTGCTCGCGGTCTCGCAGCCCCGCACCGGGTTCGGGCGCCTGTTGATGGGGATCGGCCTGCCGGGGCTTGCCGCCGATGTGTTCGCTGATCCGGCCTGGCGAGCCGCCGCGCTCTACGAGGCCGGCCGCTACGCGGACGCGATCGCGCTGTTCCGCTCCGGGGGACGCCGGGCGAGCTACAATCTCGGCAACGCGCTGGCGCGGGCCGGCGATCTCGACGGGGCACTCGCCGCCTACGACGAGGCGCTACGCTTCAACCCCCGGGACGCCGACGCCCAGGCCAACCGTTCGCTGATCGCCCGGATGCGCGCCGAGGTGATCGACCGCGGACCCGGTGGCGGCATCGCCAACGGTACCGCCCAGTACGGCGCCCGCTACAACAACACCGCCAATCAGGACCAGAACAACGACATCAACGCCGCCTCCAGCGGCGAGGGTCTGGCGGGCAACAAGGAGTCGAATGCCAGCGCGTCGCTGCCCGGCAACAGCAAGGTCGCCCGCCGCGGCAAGGCCGAGCAGCAATCGATCGACGCCGGGAAGGGCCAGGCAAGGGGTTCGGCCGGCGATGCGGCCGGCCGCGGCCGGACCGGGGGCGGCGCCGCCATGGTGGCCGAGGCCCCCGAGCGCGAGGTTCGCCGGGTGACCAAGAGCTTCGAGGCCCACGAGATCCGCCCGGACCGGCTCTGGCTCCAGACCCTGCCGGACGATCCAGGCCGCTATCTCAAGCTGCGCCTGCGCGCCGAGCAGACCCGCCGGGTCGAGGCCGGCACCGCGATCCCCGCCGGGAGCAACCCGTGGTGAGTTTTTTCGGGGTTTTAGGGCTGCGCATCGGTGCCGAGACGCGCGATCCCCCTCCCCCCTATGATATTCACACATCTTCGGTGGACGCCGCCGTTGGCGGCCGGGCGCGACCGGCCCCCTCTCCCGTGCGGGAGAGGTCTGCTCTCGCAGAGAGCCGGGTGAGGGACGGGAAGGTTCAGGTTCGAGCACGCCATTACGGTGCGTGCAGGGGGCGCCGTTTTCGGGAAGGTCACACACCTCTCCCTCCAGGAGAGGGGACCCGCGCCTTATCCGATAGCCCCAGGGGCCGATCGAGAGGTGTGGACGCGGTAGCCCGCAAGGGGGGTACGGAGACGCGCGCATGGCCTCTGTCCCTGTTCCTTGGCCTCACCCACCCCCCCGCCCGGGCAGATACTCATCCCGGCTACCTCAACCTACAGGTAACCTGCCACGGCCAACGTCAAACCCACACCC
>NZ_JAKSYH010000101.1 GCF_022829295.1 Methylobacterium sp. J-088 | reverse complement strand
CCGCCTCGACGGGGCCTTGCGGATGCCGCCGCGCTGAAGGCGCGAACCAAGCGTCGGGGCGCTGCCCCGACACCCCGCCGAAGGGACCGTCCTTCGGAAACCCAGACGCGGACGAGGCCGGCGATGAACGCCATGAACACCAACTATCCAGATTCCGGCCGCGTCGAGCCGGTGAACCGTCCCACCCAGGCGGGGATTGTTAACGACGAGCCCGGAGTGCTCGCCCGCAGCTCCTGCCTGGTCTCCGGCCGGGGCCACTACAACGACAGCCTGAGCGTCGCCGCGACCGAAGGGTCGCGTCGCATCCAGCGCGATCCCC
>NZ_JAKSYH010000098.1 GCF_022829295.1 Methylobacterium sp. J-088 | reverse complement strand
CTGGGGTGGTCACGCCGCCAAGAGCGCCGTCCATGTTCCCACCGCGTCGACCTGCTTGGCGCACACCAAAGTCCCGTCGGCCGAGCGGCGCACCTCGACGACGTGCGGCAGGCCTGCCGCTAAAGGCATGTCTAGACCAAGGTCGAAACCAACCCGGCCGTCTCCGACACCGACTGTTGCCACGTCCGCGCGGTACTCGTTAGCTACTGTGAAGGCCACCACAGCCCCGTCCACCAGCACGTCCAGGCACACTGGAGTGGCAGGCTGCGCGGCATCGTGAGCCCAGCCGCCCACGTGCAGCATGCCGTCCGTGCCGATCACGCAGCGGTCCAGCCAAGCCCGCACAGGGCTTAAGCCGCCGGTCTCACCCGCCCCGATCGCACGACGGGCCAAGCGCCCGCGCAGCGCAGCCAGGTCGGGGCCGAGCTCGGTCCGAGGAGCGTAGGGCTTGGGCGCCGCGCCCGCGTCGAGGGCTTGGATGCCGTCGAAGCCAACGCGCACGCCTCGAGCTGCCAGGAAGCTTTCAGCGGGAGTGCCCTCGGCCATGAGCAGGTCGTGACTATCGAGTTCGACGTGCCAGTAGGTCAAATCCGCGACAGCCTCGCCGCGGGTGATGCTGGTGCCGTTGACCAAGTGGCCGGCGGCCACAAACAGGCCGTCGAGCCACAGAGCGTGATCAGGCGAGAGCAGCAGGTCGCGGGTGGGTACGTTGTCGGCCAGAGCGTCCGCATTGATGCGCACGGGGCAATCGTGTTTCGGCGCTGTGGAGCCGGAATAGCTGCGCGAGCCAATCCAGCGGATCGAGCGGAGCTTGCCGTCGGCGGTAATGGCTAGATCACCCACACACAGACGCTCCACCGACACATCGTCGATAGTGACACCGCGTAGGACGCGAATGCGCGTGCCCGTCACGTAGCAGGGAACTGGACTGGCCGCCGGAGCCGCAGAAGGCGCTGGGGTCGGAGTTGGTGCAGGCGCCGCGGTGACCAAATTGATCCGCACGCTGCCGTTGCCAGTGCTGATCCCGGCCCCATCACGCGTCTCCGCGGCATTCAATGTACCTGCCGCTGCTAAGTACGATGTCCCACCGCCGCCGCCGGGGCCGTCTACGTAGGAGCCACTGCCGTATGCATTGCCACCTACGCCACCGGTGTTGCCGCCACCACCACCGCCACCGCCATAGTAGAAGCCGCCACCGCCGCCACCACCGAAACCGCCGATGCCATTGCTGATGCCGCTACCACCACCTGTATAGGTTGGGCTCGTTAGTCCGCCATTGGCGGTGAGGCTGCTCCCTCCATCGCTCGTCGCGCCCGCGCCGCCGCCGCCGCCGCCCCCGGGAATGAAAGTGCTAGTGCTAGTGCCAGCAGCGCCGCCAGCTCCAAGGGTAGTACCTACAGGATTAGCTTGTGCATTTAGGCCGGCAGCAGTGGATTGACCGGTAACGCTTCTCCCCCCGCCACCGCCGCCGCCTGCAATGAGTATAGGCGTGTAAGTAGTTCCGGCACCTGAATTAGCTAGAATTTCGGTAAAGCCGCCGCCGCCGCCGCCTTCTCTGCCTTGAGTACCAACGCCACCGACGATGATTTGAAGCTGCTGGCCCTGCACTAAGTTGAAGGTGGCGCCGACCTCTGCCCCGCTGCCACCGGTAGAAGCACCGTTAGACCCAGCCCCACCCCCGGCACCGAACCCCAATAGGTCATAGGTGCCTGTCACCGACACGGTATAGTTCTGGATCGCGCCGGTGAAGTTAAAGGTGATTGGGTTCATGGTCTCCCCAGCGGTTCGGCAACTGCCACGGGTGCGCCCCTTGGGGCCGCCCGATGTCGCACGTAGCGCGCGCCTGCTGTTAGCCTGATGGAGATGAGGTCGGTGAGTCGAGGGCTGCCGCGATCACGCAGCCGTTATCAGCCTTCTCAACCTACCGTTTTACTGGCGCCTGTGCTGTTCAAGCGACAGGCGCATTCCATGGCAACGCACTGGTCACGCCCGTTCCAGTAAGGCCACAAGCAGCGACCCGGCCGCGGCGACGACGTTCCCTCGCCCGCCCCAACACAGCGGCGGAACCTCAATCACCGTCGAGATCTCTGCCGCCACCTCCGGCAGCGCAGCCTCGAGCGTCCCGGCCTCGCGGTCCCGGTCATTCCCGCGCAACCATGTGACCTGACTGCCAGTGTGGTTCTCGGGGGCCGCCAGGGACGGCTCGGCATCGGCGCCTTCCTCAAGGTCCGTGCCCCCGTCCATGCGGTCGAGCACGGCGATGATGCGGTCCGCGGCGTCGAGGGCGACCTGTGCGGCCTCCTCCAAGCTGGCGCGGAGGGCTGCTCCGGCCAGCGGCTCCGGGATCGCCGGAGCGGCCGGTTTCGGACGCGGGGTGAAGGTGAGCACGTCGCCCATGGGGTGTCTCGGGTCTCGATTGGGGATGGCCCGGCTGGATCCGGCCGGGGCGGTACGCACGGCGACAGAGGGGCAGGTCAGGCGCTCTTCAGCGCCGCACCTGATCGGCGAGGCAGGCCGTGAGCTGCCCAATGAAGAACGCGGTCTCGTCCGTGTCCCCGTTGAGGATGATCCGCTCGGCGATCGACGCGAGGCGTTCCCTGCGGTCGTCCTGGCTAGCCGGCTGACGGCGCTGCATCTCGTCCGCGGCCGCACTCTCGACGTCGGTCAGGGCGTCGCCCAGCCAGTGCAGCAGGTGGCCGGCCCTGTTGTGGTGATCGCCGAAGAGGCTGCGGTCCCCGGACTGGCATGCCCCCTGACAGGACATGGAATAGGCCACGTCCGAGAGGGCGCGTGCCTTGTCGTGGAGCACCCGCAGTTCATCCAGCGTGGCTTGGGCGAAGTCGACCCGCTCGGCGATGCCGTAAGTGGTCCGTGGCGGGTTGCCCGGGTTCGCCTTTGAGGGCGTGCTGCCGTCCAGCAGCTCGCCCTTCCAGTTCACGCCCGCGAAGGCGCAGCAGGCCTCGATCAGGTAGCGGGCCGGCTTGTAGGGTAGGTCCTCGCCGTCGCCGAGCGTCTGCCCCGCCTCGTACTCCCCGCAGGTGAAGGCCATCACGAGCGAGGCGCGAGCCTTCACGGCGAGACCGAGCGGCGTCCGTGCCGGGGTGTGCCAGATCTTGTGGCAGATCGGATCGAGTTCGGCGCCCACGCCCTCGAACTGGCTGATGGCCTCGCGCACGCCGGGCTCGGCCCAGACGGCCTCAGAAGCGGCCCAGATGTCCTTCCCTCGCGCCTTGGCGTCCCGCTCTGCCCGCGAGAAGCGAGCTTGCGCATCCTTGTAGGCCGGCTCTGCCTGCCGCCAGCGGGTGTGCACCGCGTCCAGTTCCATCCCAAGGGCCAGGATCTCGGCATCGCCGCTCAGGGACGCGGCCTCGAAGATGTCGATCTTCAAGAGCCGGCGCAGCCGCTCCCGGCGCTCGGGGGCAGTGTCCGGCCGGACCTGCCGGTCGAATTCGCGCTGCGCGATGCAGTGCAGGCGGTCCAGCTCGACCCGCAGGGCGTGCGGGATGAGAGCGAAGTGCGTCGGCTCGATGGCGGGCGAAGCCATGAACCCGGGCGGCGGGCTGTACCAGTCGGTTGGTTCTGCGCCGGGCGCGGCCGCGACCTTCCCCTCGGCAACAAGGGCCCGGATGGATGCGCAGATGCCGCCGAGGGCAATCACGGCCTCGTCTTCAGCATCGTCGCCGCCCCGCTGACGGATGGCCTTGGGCAGGTAGTCGGCGAGCGCCATCAGCCCGGGCAGCGAAGTGGGCAGGCCACCGAGCAGGCGCATGAACGCCAGATCCTCAGCGCGGGCGAGAGCGACCGAGGACTGCTGCATCTCCTCGACGCCCGGCCCTGATCCCAGCCGGTCGTATTCAGCGTAGGCGGCTTGGTGGGACTCGATCAGCCCGAAGGCCGGATCCGGCTCGACCGCCTCGCTCTCGATCGCCTCGCCCCTGGGCAGCGTTCCATGAGCGCCGGCGGAGGCCAGGGCCTGAAGAGGTCCGAGGTCCAGATCGTGCTCGACCTGGGCCAGCCGCAGTTCACGCTCGGACGCCATGTGCAGGAGCCGCGCGCATTCGGCCGGGCCGATGTCGCCCGCCTCCCATGCCTTCCAGAGGGTGTCCTGGGTCCACCACTCCAGGGACGTGCGCTTGAGCTCGGGGTAGCCCTCGACGATGAGCCGCGAACGGCGAGTATCCTCGCGGCACGCCGCCTCGTACCGCGTCAGTGCCTCGGGGCTATCCGGTCGGGGCAGCGGCCGTGGCTCACGGCCTCCCTGCGCCCCGGCATCGAACAGGGGCGAGCTGGCGATCAGGTCGAGGACGCGCAGGTGCGCGGCCCCATCCTCTCCATCGTCGAGCTCGAACCCGCGCGCGGCGGAGAATTCAACCGCGTACTGGGCGAGCGCGGCACAGCCATGGGCCGTGGTCGGCACGGTCTTGAGCAGCACGTCTTCAATGTACCGGTTGAGCACGTCGAACGCCTCCTGCTGCTCCGGCAGGGCGTCGAGGCGGCCCTCGGGCTGGGGCAACGCCTCCGCAGCCTCGACGACTGCCACCAGCCGGCGGCATTCCTTGATCGCCGGAAGGATCGGATCCTGCGAGGCCAAGATGGAAGCCGGCGGTGCGCCGAGCACGTCCCGGGCAAGGGATTGGGCCATCTCCAGCGCCTCGGGCGACTGCACCGAGAACCGGTCCGACAGGATGGCGGCGGCCTTGGCCTGCAGGCCGATAAGGCTGTCCGCGGGCGTGTTGGTGAGGACGTCGGCCGCCCTGTCCGCCGCGGCATCGAGGATGCCGTAGCCCGGCACGTCATCGAGGTCCTGGCCCGGCGCGGTCGGGATGGCGGCGATCGTCGCCTCCACGCGCTGAAGTTCGGCGGCCGCCACGGTCAGGGCGGCGTCGGCCAGTGTGGGAGGGTCCGCGGTCGCGGCGTCGGCGGCCGGCCGGGAGGCAGCGAGACGGGCGGCGGTCTCGGCGGCGCGCTCACGCAGGGTGAGGCGGGTGGGGTCGCGGCCGATGAGGCGCTGCAGGGAGGTGCGCAGGGTCATGTCGTGGATCTCCGGATGAGGTCCGCGAGCGCCTGGCCCGCGGCAGGTTGCGGGTCGGGTCAGAGCAGGGTGGCGAGGCCGGTCAGCACCATGCCGCCGCCGATGATGAAGGCCGCGGCCAGCAGCTCGCCGGCGACGTCGAGGAAGCGCAGGGACCGGCTGTGCGCGGTGTCAGGGCGGACTGGTGCCACGGCCTCCCAAGCCTCGATGCCACCGGGCACGGGCTCGTTGGGCAGGTTGAGGTAGCGGCCATCGGCCGAGAGCCGGCGGCGGCCGGTGCGGGGGCTGTCGCTGCGGACCGGGGCGGGCTGGCTGAAATTCGGGATGCGGGCATAGGACATCGTTCGCGCTCCTGACGGGGCTCGTGGCGGTGGGTCGGTGGTGGTGGTTGCGCTCCCCGGATCGGGGGAGCGGGTCAGATCAGGCGGCGGGCGGCGCCATGCCTGAATTCAGGGCCCAAGCGGGGTGATCGCCATCGGGGCCGTAGAGGTCGGGGAACAGCACCCACAGGCGCTGCTCGATGCGGGTCAGCAGATCGCTGCCCACGCTCATGGCGTCGTCGCGCAAGGCGTCGTCGTAGAACCGATCGTGCCCCCCGTGCATGTCACCGGAGACGTACTCGGCCAGCACCATGCCGATGACGGCCGCGCCAATCTCGGCCTGTGTGGCGGGCGAGAGTAGGTGCCACGCCTCTGCGAGCGAGAACGGCAGGGGCAGGCGCGACCAGAGCGCGACATGATCCGGCAGACGGGGGGTGTCGTCGCCGCGGAGGAACGTCGGCGCCATGTTGGCGGCCACGTTCGCGGGGGTTGCGGCTGCCGCGAGGAGGCCGGCGGCGAGCGCGCGGCGGTTGATGCGGTTGGACATCGCGGCGGCTCCTCAGTGACCGGCGGGGGCTTTGACGAAGGCGCGGGTCACGGGGTGACGCCAGCGGCGGGTTCGTTCGCACCAGAGCGGGGAGGCATTGTTCCCGGCTGGAATAATGGCCGGCGCGAGGGCCACACCGCGGAAAGCCGGCAGCTCGGGGAACCCGTTCTCCTCGATGTACGATGCGAGGAACGCTGTCCCGGTGCAGAGGCCGGCGATTGAGAAGGCGGCGAGAGCGGCGAGCATGGATGCGGCTCCTCAGTGCGCAGCGGCGCGGTGGGCGGCCTTGGCGACTTGCCAAGCGGCCTTGAGCGCGGAGGACATCGCCACACGGCGGGAGACGCTACAACGCTCCATAATGCCGGGAGCGGCGCGGCAGGCGGCGGCCATGATGGCGGCGCGGTCGTACTGGCCGGAGACGACGAGGGGGCGCTTGGCGGCGTGGAACTGAACGAAGGCGCGAGCCGAGAGGAGACCGGCGGGGATCGTGGGCTTGCTGTCGTGCAGCGAGCGGGAGATGCGGTTCCAAGAGACGGTGCGGTTGGACATTGGCGGGCAACCCGACTATGTATGCGGGCAACCCCGCTGTGTGTTTCATACACATAGCCGTGTCGGTGTGTACCGTCAACCTCTAAATGTGTGTGGCAAACATCAATGTTGGTGACGGGCAATCAGCTCAAAGCCGCACGCGCGCTCTCGGGCATCGAGCAAGCCGACCTCGCCACCCGGGCGGATCTGCACGTCAACACCATCCGCAAGATGGAAGCGAAGGGACCGGCCGAGATTACGAGCGGCGCCGATGTGGTGCGGCGGGTCCAGTGCGCGCTTGAGGCGGCCGGTGTCGAGTTCCTCAACCATGGGCGCCCTGGCGTGCGGCTCCGGGGCGAGCCGCAGACATGACGCATCGGTTCGGCCTCGCCCTGGACGTGCTTTCGGCTATCGCAGCGGCTTGTGCGGCCGCCTTCTGGTGGCTGTCGGCAGCGGTTCCTGTCCCAACCGAAATCATCCTGACGGCTGATGGCGGGGGTTGGCAGCCAATCACCAATGCGATGCGCGATCAGGGAACGTGGGGCAGCTATGGCGCGGCAGGCGCAGCCGTGGCTGCTGGCCTTCAAGCTGTAGCTATCATCGCTCGGCGTGCGGTTCGAAATTGAGCGCCGGTTCAACAGGATGGCCGGGCGGCCATATCATCACGGCTCGCCCGGCCTTGCGCACATCCCGACCGCTCCGCGGCTGGTGCGCCCCAGATAGCCCAGCCGAGGCCCTACCGCCACGCGTCCACATGACCACGTTACAACGTGGTAGCGCGATCCCGTTGCCAGTTCCCGCGTGGTGGTCTAAGGTCCGATAAGAAGGCATTATCGGACACTAGAACATGAGCAAGCTGCGGTCGTGGGACGGCTATCCGTTCCAGCATGGCGGCCAGCACTACACGATGGTGGGCCTGCGCACTTCCGACGGCTGGGTGCTGTACGTGAACAGTTGCCCAGACGGCGCAATGGCGGAGGAGACGGGGCACCGCACCTATCTTCGGGGTTCGGCCTCCCCTGACGATCTGCGAGCGGCGGCGCACGAACTCCAACGGCGCATCGAAACCGGCGACGCTCCCGACGAGGACCCAGGCAATGGGAACTGATCTCGCGCACCCCGCTCCAACCGGCCTACACGCTTTCGCCGATCAGGCTCGCCATTATGCCGACCAGTCTCGGGCTGCGAACACGCGCCGAGCCTATGCGTCGGACGTGCGGGCCTTCGCCGATTGGTGCGAAGCGCGGGGCGAAGGTTCGATGCCTGCGAGTCCGGCCGCCGTGCTGGCCTACCTCATCGACCACGCGACCACGTTGAAAGTTGCCACGTTACAACGTCGTCTTGCCGCGATCCGCGAGCAGCACGCCGCGGCTGGGCTCGATCTCGACACGTCGTCAGCCGCCTTTCGCGACACGTGGCGGGGGATCAAGCGGGCGCACGGCCAGCCGGCGGCGAAGAAACGGCCTCTGATGACGGTGGATCTCCGGCGCGCGGTCGCGACGCTGCCCGACACCCTGGCCGGCAAGCGCGATCGGGCGCTCATCCTCGTGGGGTTCGCCGCGGCGCTGCGGCGGTCCGAACTGGCGGGGCTCGAGGTTTCGCGCCGGGACGGAGGGGCGTGGGTCGAGGAGCGGCCCGACGGCCTGGTGATCCACCTCGCCCGCAGCAAGACCGATCAATCGGGCGAGGGCGCCGAGATAGGCGTGCCCTATGGCTCGAACATGGAGACGTGCCCGGTGCGCAGCTATCGAGCCTGGATCAAGGCGGCGCGGTTGAAGGAAGGCCCGGCCTTCCGTCCGATCGACAGGCACGGGCGCATCGGGACCGAGGCAGTGACAGACCGTGCGGTCGCTCGGATCGTACAGCGCACGGTCGAGGCAGCTGCTCTGGCGGAAGGCCACACGCCGGAGGAGGCGCGCCGGCTCGCGGCTGCCTATGCGGGCCACTCGCTCCGTTCGGGGCTCGCCACGTCGGCCGCAGCCAACGACGCGCCGGGCCATGCCATCCAGCGGCAGCTCCGGCACAAGCGGTTCGACACGACGAGCGGCTACATCCGGTCCGGGCAAATCTTCAAGCAGAACCCTGCCGGGATGGCGGGGCTGTGATGCGGGTACTGGTCCTCACCACACAAAAGGGCGGTTCGGGAAAATCAACCTTAGCCGCTTCGCTCGCCGTCGCTGCGATGCAGGACGGGGAGACGGTGGCTGCGCTCGATGCGGACCCGCAGGCGTCGCTTGCCGGCTGGGGGAAGCGCCGCGAGGCGAACGGGCTGGACGTGCAGCGCGTCGAGCCGTCGGCGTTCGCCGGTACGCTCGGGCGGATCCGTAGCAGCGGGGCGGTCTCGCTCGCGATCGTGGATACGCCCGGTCGGTTCGGTCCCGACGTGGCGCTCGTGCTGCGGGAGGCCACTTTGTGCCTCCTGCCGGTCAAGCCGTCCATCCTCGATGTCGAGGCATCGCGGCCGACGGTCGAGCAACTGCGACTCCTCGGCAAGCCATTCGCCTTCGTGCTCAACCAGTGCAACCCGACCACGCAGGCCCGCACGCTCGACGCCGCGACGGCTCTGGTGAGCACCGGATCGCTGGCGCCGTCCATGGTGGCGACACGCTCCGATTTTCTCGACTCAATGACGACGGGGCAGGGCGTCACGGAACTGGCGCCCAAAGGTAAGGCGGCCGTTGAGGTCCGACTGCTCTGGCAGTGGATCAAGGCGCAGCTCGGAGGCGCGAAGGCATGAGCAAGAAACCCCGCCCGTCCATCAACGACCAGCTCGCCAGGATCGCCGCGGCAGCGCCAACTGCAGAGCCACAACGTGAAGCCGTGGCAACAGTTCAACGTGACGACGTGACCACGTTACAGCGTGAGGACGTGGCAACACTGTCGCGTGGTAAAACGGAAACGGTTTCCGTTTCAGACGAGCCGGCTGGCCCCGAGGGGTACAAGCGCCGCGTCCGGTACGAGAAGCCTCACGCCTCGATCTACGCGCACCCCAAGGTGTTCAAAGCGCTTCGGGAGATTGCAGCGGCGACCGACTGCAAGCCTCACGATCTTTACATCGAGGGTCTGCGGCTCGTGCTGCGGCAGCACGGGCGAGATTTCGACGCGCTGAACCGGGGTGAATAACCACGTGGTCACGTTTCAACGTGGATTGATCTCGCCCGCATCATGGATCAGTCGGGCCACCGGGATCCGCGCACGGTGGTCGGCTCCATCCGGCGGGCGAACGCCTTCAAGGGGCACTCGGGGAGCGGGTTTCTGTGAGTGATAACGAAGATCCTGAGCGGTCGAGTCCTCAACTGCCGCAGCACCCCGGCACTACACCTGCCCAAAGCTTTGCGATGATGCTTGAACAGAGCTGCAAATCTTTTGAGGCATTGCAGAGCCTTATATCAGGGCGAACCAAAATAATTAGCACCGATTTCGATGTTGGCTCAACAGTGCAGACCGCACTCGCCCAATCATTCCTTTTTTATACCTCGCGGTCATACCGAATACTCAGATCGGTAAAAGGCGCTTTTGGCTTGCCTCGCGATGTTCGGAAAGAATTTGAGAGAGTGGTCGCCCCTGTTGTCACAGTTCGTGATGTCAACGAGCACGGTTTCGATATAAGCCGGGCATCGGGAAAAGTGTCAAAGCCGTCCATGCATGCCCATTCCGAGCATAGTGCAGCACTGGATGAAACTTCTATGATTATACTTGATGAGCACACCATACTTATGGGGCCGCTTAATCTTTGTGACGTGTACAAGCCGGTGGAGGCAATGCGAGCGGTAGCAGGGTTTCAGGCTCTCTTTTGGCAGGATCGCCTCCAGTCTGAGCTGTCTCACACCCGCCAGGATCCGCCCCCGGTTCGCACCGACTTGTAGCCGCTGAGACCGCCGCTGGGCTTCGCCGGGGCCTTCGGCGCGATGCCAGGGCGGGCACGGTCGAGGAGCTGTCCTACGAGGGCAATGGCGTCGACCTGATCGTCGTGGACACCCGCAGGGAAGCGCAGCAGCTCGGCCTCGAAGTCCTTCCGCCACGGGGCATCGTGCGGAATGTAGAGGCCCTTCATCGACATGCGGGCGCGGATAGACTGAGCGCGTACGGCCTTGTCGCCGCGCGTCGGGAACTGCTTGCGGACGCAGTACGCCTTCGCCTCGCGGGCGGCCGCGTCCATCATTGGCCCGAGTGCGGAGCGGATCTGACCCGTCTCCTCAGCCCATTCCATTGGGCGCCACTTCTTCACCAGATCGCAGTAGGCCGCGATCCACTCGCCGCTGTCGGCCTGCTTCCGCCAGAGGTCGAGCACGTGCATGTTGCCGGCCGGGTCGAGCCCCACGACGATGTGCACCGTGTAGTCGCCCCCGTCTCGGGTCACGGCATAGTCGCTCCCCCCGTACACGTTCAGGGTCTCGCGGGCCGGGGTGCCCTTGCTGAGCCGGATCCAGTCGCGCTCGAAGTAGCTGCCGCCCTCCGGCACCGGCACCTGCTGGTACAGGCTCGCCCAGGTGCGGGTGTCGACCTCCTCCTTCCGACGACGGAGCTGTGCCCCGTAGCCGTACTCGCCGTCTTCCCAGAGGAATTCGCCCATCTGCCGCCCGAGCGGGTCGCCGAGCCCGGCCTGCGCCGGCAGGGACAACACGCGGTAGGGGCGGGCGATGTCGTCCAACTGCCGGATGATGCGGCCGGCCAAGTCGTCGTCATGCCAGCGGGTGTGCATGATGACCTTCTTTGCCCCGGGCTTGAGACGGGTCGAGAAGTCGTCGCTGTACCAGTCCCACGTCCGATCGCGCATGCGCCGGCTCTCCGCGTCCTCGCGGCTGCCGAAGGGATCGTCGATGATGCCGAGGTCCGCGCGGAAGCCCGCGATGCCGACACCCACACCCACGGCATAGTACTCGCCGCCGGCCGTGGTCGCCCAACGGTTCGCCGCCTGGCTGTCGTCGGACAGGGCGACGCCAAGGTCCTGACCGTGCTCCACGATCAGGTTGCGGGTCTTCCTGCCGAACCGCTCGGCCAACTCCGAGGAGTGCGAGGCCGTGAGCACGTTCCGCTCGGGGTGGCGGGCCACGTACCACGCCGGGAACAGGTGGTTGGTGTAGATGCTCTTGCCGGAGCCGGGCGGCATGAACACCAACAGGGTGTCGGTGTCGGGGTCGCTCTCCAGCAACTCCAGTTCGGCAATCAGGTGCTCGTGATGGTTCGCTGGCGTGTAACCGGCGGCCACAGCCCACGCGACCATAGAGTCCTGAATGTCAGTGCGTCGTTGGCGGCGTTTCGCTTCCGTCGTCAGCAGCCGAACCCGCTCCCTCGCGGCTGAGATGTCGGACGAGTTCGACGGCCTCGGCGAGTTCTGACCCAAGCTCGGCATCGGTGAGGTCTCCAACAGGATCAACGGTGATGTGCTGGGCCGGCTTGCCCCATGCGCGGTCGAGGATGTGGCTGGCGGCGGTGACGCGGGCGGCGGCCGGGGCCTCGTCGTTGCGCATGACGCCGGCCAAGGTTTCGAGGGCTTCGCGCGTGTAGCCGCGGGCCAGTGCCTTCACGTCGTCGGGCAGGCGGGGGCGGCCGCCGGGGTTGCCAGACTGGCCGGGGGCGAAGGGCTTGAGATTGGTCGGCTTGCTCATGGTCTTGGCTGAAATCTATCGGGACTGCGAGGGTATATAGGATCTGCCTATCATTCGCTCAGAACAACGGCTTGAACAGTGGTCGCGGGTGTGTCGAGGAAGGCGGCGCGCAGCCCATCCGCGAGCCCCTGCAACGCGGCGGCTGCGGCCTGCTGGCGGACCTCGTTGGCGTCGCCCCGAACCTCAATCGTGACGGCGGCAGTCAGGGCGGCTTGCCGGGCGGCCTCGATGCCGGCGGTGAAAGCGGCTTGCTCGCGTGGGGTCATGCCTGCGCCCTCCCGATCCCGGCCCATGCGGTTTCGAGCGCCATGGCTCGCCAGTCCGCGTGACTAGGGTCTATCTCTGCGATCTCTACGGACAGGGCGGTGAAGTCCGCGTGCGGGTTGGCGGCGTGCAGGGCGTGACCGATCCGGCGCAGTTCGGCGCGGCAGGCGGTTCCGATTGGGTCTGCAGCGAGGCCTGGCGCGTCGAGGGCGTCCGTCGCTCCCGGCTGGCCGGCATCCATGAACGGGCGGCTTCGGAACGCGGCGAGCTTGAGGGCGAACCGCTGGCGGTCGGCCTTCACGATGACGCGCAGCAGGGCATCGGCGGCGGCCTCAATGGGGGTTGCAGGCTGGCTCATGCTTGAACCTCCGGCTGGGGTGCTCTGAACGGCACGCGCAGGGCCACGGCGAGTTCTGCGGCGGCCTCGGGACCGAAGGTAGCGGCGGCCTCGGCCACAAGCTCGTGACGCTCAGTCTCGGCCATGCTGCTGTCGTCGGCGGGGTCGTTCTCGGGACCAGGGCGGCGGGGATCGGGCTTGCGGCGGGGCATGATGGCTCCTCAGGCTGCGGTTCGATTGAGAGCGAGGTACGAGGCCCAGATGCGGCGCTTATCGAGCGCATCCAGGCCGGACAGGGCCGTGAGGGCGGACGGCAGCAGGCCAGGATCCCGCTCGGCCCGTAGCAGCAGATCGGCGAGGGCCTGACCACGCGGGCCGGTGCTGAGATGCACAACGGCCCTCAAGCATCGCAGCCGCGCCTTGCGCTCGGCCGGGTCGATGTCGGGGCGGAACGGTCCCCAGGCTTCATCGGCGGGGATCACCAGGCGCCCCCGTTCCGACCCAGATAGGGGTTTGACGGGTTTAAGGGGTCTGTTTTGGCCGCTACACGCAAACTGTCATGTACGTGTGCGCTTGCGGGTGCGGGCACACCCGCAACATGCATGCGCAAATTGATCCTGACAGTTCTTCGCGTTGGGATGAAACAAACCCCTAAAATCCCTGAAACCCCTAAATCTGGCGCCCGCATCAGAACACCGGTTCTGCAGAGGCCCGGTAATCGGGCGCGGGCCTCCCGCCAGGGAAGCCGTCTTCCGCGCCGACCCGGCAGAGCGAGAAGCGGTTTCCGTTGCTGCTGTCGGCGCGCATTTCGATCCGGTAGCCGCCGACGACGCGTCCCTTGATCCGGGACAGCCACTTGCCGAGACGGCGTGTGTTCACGGCGCCGCCATCGCCGGCCTGCCGCAGCAGGAGGTCGCGGAACTCCGGGGCTCGGAACTCCTGGGTGTTGTAGTCGAAGCTTGATCCGGGGCCCTTCTCGCACGCGGCTTTGACGATGGCGTTCGTGGTACAGCCGCTCGACAAGGTTAGGTGCTCGCGCCAGTGCTCGAACAGTTCGCGGATGGCGGACAGCTCCGGGTCCTCCTCGCGGGCCGTCTCCATGCTCACGACCGGATCATCATGGCCGAGCCAGACGAGCGGCGAGCGCACCATGGCGGACCAATCCTCGTAGCTCCCGAGCGAGCCGCAGACGGTCGGCGAGCCGGCGACCTGATAGGCGCGGATCACGGTGAGCGCGGCGGCCACGTAGGCCCCGCGATCGGCCATCACGCGGTCGATCGGGTTGAAGCTGAAATCCCGCAGCTCGGGGCGGTCCATCTCGGCGTCGAGAGAGCAGATCACCGCGCGGCGGGTCATGTCGCCCGTGAGCACGAGGTTGTTGCCGGTGGCGAAGGTGGTCGATCGGCATTCGAGCTCCGGCGCCTCGGACTTGCCGAGGATCCGGACCCGGACCAGGGGGCGCTCGGTAAGCTGGCAGAGCATGTCGCCGCCCAACTCGCCGTTCACGTTGTCGATGCTGACCACAGGCACCGCATCGCGCAGCAGGGCGCCCAGGCGCTTCTCGGTCTCCTCCTCGGTCTTGCCGGCGGCGATCACCGGGCAGCGCCGGCCGGTAGCGATGACGGCCGCGAGGTCCACCAAGAAGCTCTTGCCGGTGCCTGGGCTGTGCGCCCGGATGGCGTGGAGCGGCGCCGTCGGCAGGACGCCGCGGACCAGTGCCGTCAGGATGCCGGACAGGGCCACTGCGCGGTCGGTAGGGCTGACGAACGGGAACCCGACCAGCAGCGCCTCAATGAACGCCAGGGCTGCGGCCGCCTCGTTCCGATCCGGGCGCTCCATCAGATCCGGCATGGTGAAGCCGGGATCGTGCGCCAGGTAGAGCCGCGTCGCGGCGTCGTAGCCGGCGGCGGTGAGCAGCGAGCCGTCCGGCCGCAGCGTCGGTGTAGTGATGATGCCGGCCACCGGCGGGACGCGCCATTGCCCCTCGCGGGCCAGCAGCGTCAGGGTCATTTCGCTGGGTGGGTTGATGTCCAGCCAGTCCTCGGCGCGCCAGTCGAACCGCTGCACCCGCATGATGCGGGCGGCCATGTCGGCGAGGCTCACGGCCACCAGAGGGCTCATCCGCGCCACGGTGGTCATCTGCCCCTTCGCGGCTGGCACCTCGTCGATCACGGGCCGCACGAGGGCGCCGGCTCGAGAATAGATCTGCACCCCTGCCGACAGCAGCAGCAATTCCATGCGGTCGACTGCCTCCGGCACCTTGCCGGCGACGAACCGCACGATCGGCCTGCCGTCGTCCTCCTCGCTCGGGGCGGCTTCCGGATCCGCGCTGGCGCGACGCTCGGCGCGATCCTTCTTCGGGGCACCGGATCGGCCAGCGCCCGGGCGCTTCCATCCGTTCTCGGCGGCGTGCCAGAACAGGGTGGCAATGGTGACGCTACGGCCCTGCGCGAAAGCCGAGTATTTCCCCGCGGTGTGGGCCGCATCATCCTTCGGGGACGTGGCGGACCAGCTTTCCCATAGCCCGCGCCCGGCCTCGCCGAGACCGTGATAGAGCGCGTATCCGATCCGGATCCACCCGTCGTAGTCGAAGTCGTTCGGGATGCTGCGCAGCGCGTCGGCTACGGTCTCGTAGTCGGGCTTTTCATGCAGGCCGAACCCGCCCGCTTTCCGGCCCTTGGTCTCTTGCCTCGCCTGGGTCTTCCCTTGTTGCTTGCGCTCGCTCCGTGTTGCCGCGCCAGCCTTTCGCAGCATCACCTCGGCTTCGGCCACGAAGTCGCGCAGGGCGTCCTCGGTGATCTCGGGCAGGTCGGCGAAGGGAACCGTGAGCGGCGAGGCGTCCGGCCAGCGGTAGGGCGCGGCGGTCTCGGGGTGGATGCCGAAGCTGACGAAGTGCTGTCCGCTCAGCAGCACCTCGACCTTGGTATCCTTCTCCTTCGGGTCGTCGGTGAAAAACAGGGCCGGGGTCTGGATCTTCTTGAGTGGGATTGCGAGCCGGTAGCCGAGCAGTAGCTTCGGCTCGCGGCCGATCCGAACGAGCGGTGTATGCCCGAGCATGTCGCGAGCCCGATCAGCAACTGCCGCAGCCAGTTCCGCCACTCTCACGTCGATGTCGACGCCAGCCAGCCGGCCGCATAGCAGGCCGGTGTTAGTGCTGTCGGGGTAGCTCCTCGACCAGCGGCGGATTTCATCTGCCGACGCATTGAGACACCTGCGCTCCCAGGCCGGCATGACTGGCCGTTTACCGGCCGAGCTGACGTCCATGCTCGGGCTGGAGACCGGCACCGGGTGGTAGCCGTTTTCACGGAGGGCAAGGCGCAGGTCGGTCTCTGACGGAAAAGCGTGTGCCGTCATGCTGCACCTCCGAAATGGTGAGAGGGATCTTCGAAAGTCGCGTTGAGGCGCACCGCAGCGTCACGGGCGATCCGCACGGCCTCGTCGAGTGAGAAGGCGGTTCCTACGAGCGCGCCGGAGTTGCCAGAAGCGGACGTGTGATCGATCCGCCAGCACCCGCCGCCCTCGCTGTCCGGCCAGATGCTGATTTCGCCGGGTCGGTGCGGGTACGGTTCGGCCAGTCCGACGGCCAACGGCGTGTCGCGCCAGGTCACGGGGATGCCGTACCGTTTGGCGTAGGCGCGGGCGTCCGACATGGCGTGATGCTGGTCGGGCGTGCGCTCCAGGGCGGTGAAGTAGCCGGTCGGGAGGCGCAGCCAGGCCACCCAGAAATCGACCTGCGGGGCGACGATCACCTCGACGGCGATCGGGGTCTTTCGGGTCGAGAGTGGGCTGGGAAAGGCGACGACTTTGCTCATGCCGCCTCCCCGCGCTTCACGGTTTCGGGGCGGGCGAACGCCGAACACCAGTCGTTGCCGAGCACGTCAGGCCACAGGGCGTCGCCGGTCTTCTTATCCCGGCGCGGGGGCTTGGCGCGGCAGTCGCCGCGGGGCTGCTCGCCGATCGCGCCGAGGATCCCGCGGCCGCCGTAGACGTAGGCCGTGCTGTTCTGAGCGAAGTGCTGGCACCAAGCGCAGGCTTTGGCTTTGCGTGGAGGTTTGATGAGGTGGCGCATGTCAGGCAGCCTCCTCACGCTCGCCACGCATTTCGAAAGCGCGGCACCAGTGATCGGCGGCGACCACCGGCCACGTGGCGTTGTCGCCAGCGATCGCGTCGGGATCGATGCTGGGCGGGTTGGCGCGGCATTGACCGGTCGGCTTGCGGCCGATGATTGCGAACCCGCGCGGGCCGTCCTGACCCACGGTGATGCTGTCCCACTCGCTCCAGGCCGAGCAGTTGGCACAAGCGAGGGCCCCGGCAGGCGGACAGAGGATGCGGGGATGCGTCATCGGCCGCCCCCGTCCTGCTGGGCGGGGCGCAGCGCCTGCGCGGTAGAAGCGGCCGATGCGAGGGCCTTGGCAGCACAATTCAGGCTGTAGGCCGCGCCGCGAGCGTCTCGGATCAGGGCGAATTCGGCCGCGTTCCGGGCGTAGCTCTCGGCGATGCTCGCGGCCTCGGCCACGGCGTCGAAGGTAAGGGCGTCGGTCGGGGTGATCTGGGCGAGGGTGGCCATCTAGCGGGCCTCCCGCATCTGCGGGCCGTACCCGGCGAGGCCGGCGAGAACACCAGCGACGGCATCCGACACACGGCAGCGTTCGGCCAAGCGCCGCTCGATGCGTGCCTGAGTGGCGGCGGCGTCGGGAACGGCCTCGGTCGGCCGGATGGTGATGGATCGGCTGTGGGTCTTGGTTTTCACGGTAGGCACTCCTGCGTTGAGGGTGCCGGCCTGAAATCAGTGGAAACGCGCGCCGGATTGTACTATCTGAGCGGTGTCGAGACGCTGATAGAAATCCGCCGTCGGTCCTGATCCAGGGCCGGCGGCTTTTTCATGCGGCGATGGGCTGGGGCGAGGGCGAGTGCTGCGGCAGCCCGAGCATTTCGCGCAGCTTTGCGGTCGGCACGCGGTATTGCCCGCCGATCTTGAACGACGGGATGTCTCCCGCCTCGCGCGCCCGATAGGCGGCGTTCAGCCCAATCCCGAGCACGCGAGCCGCCACGGCCACGTCTACGGTCGGCTCCGTCAGCACCTTCATGATGTCGTTGGCGGCCATGGCCTCGCTCCGTACTCTAAAAAGAGGACATTTGGAGTTCTATGGCGAGCCTCGGCTTGCGTCAAGCGGTCGTGGTCTATATGGAGTGCATGTTGAGAAAATTGGAGAAAGATGATGACGGATGGTGTCGAGGCCGCTCCAAAGGCCAAGAAGGGCCGTCCGGCCGGCAAGCGCGGAACCTTTACCTTCCGAGTGACTGCGGATCTGCGCGCGCGGCTTGAGGCCGATGCTGCCGCGGTTGGCAGGCCGGTTAGCGAGGAAATCGAGCGGCGCCTTGAGCGCACCTATGAAACGGAGGATCTGTTGCTGTCGTACTTCGGCAGCGGTGAGACGGTCAGGCTATCTCAGGCTATCGCGCATCTTTGCCGGGCAGTTGAAATGAACACAGGCAAAAGATGGACTGATGATTTAGAGACTAGATCGCATGTACAGACAGCGATCGGCCGGTTTATGAATATTTACTTTTACGAACAGGGCTCGGAGGAGGCGCCAAGTCCTCTGTCAATTCTTGGTGGCCCGCGGCATGGCTGGAACGCTGCTGAGCAGGTGGCACAGTATATGGGTCTGCGCTCCAAAGCTCGGGAAGAAATGGAAGCCTTCATCAAGACGCCAGAAGGCCAGGCGGCCTTTGAACGGATCCAGAAAGAGATTGAAGCGGAACAATCCGAAGCCGCAAAGCCCAAGGTATGACGTGGTTGCAAGGGCAAATGACAAATATCAGCCACCGGAAGTGAACCGCTGAATTAAAAGACCAATGATAGATAGACTTACGTGACTGACGATATTCTCCAGGCGCGCAAGACATGAGGTCTATTTCGTGCGTTAGTGTCTCGGCAACATCGAGGCACCGCACATGCGCTGCAAGTTCCCAGCCCATCTCTACATCCGCGTTGATCGCGATCTTCGCGCCGCGCTGAACGACGGCGCCAAGGCGTCGGGTGAAAACGTCTCGACCTTCGCCCGGCGCACGTTGCGCGCGGCTGTTGGCACCCCGGATCGCGACCCGCCCCCGGCCGGTCCCGCCGCTGCCATGCGGGCCGCTGCGTGATGAGCCGCTCGCTCGCCTTCGCCTTTCTCGGATCAGTTGGGCTTCTCGCCGCCCTGTGCTGGCGCCGCGGCCAGCTCCATCTGTTCAATCGCAGCTCGCAGAGCCCCGAATGCGGAGATCGGGCCGCGAAGGTGCGCCACGATCTTGCGATGGGTCGGGCCGGGGTCGGTGCCTATGCCGGGCTCGAAAACCAGCATCTCCAGAGTGACCCTGCCCACGCCCTGCCAGACGCCGAGGTTCGGCGCCCCCTCGAAGTAGATCACCGGAGCTTCCAAGGCCCCTTCGACATGATCGGGGAGAACAGGAACCTTGTCGGTGCCTTCGCTCATAATCTCAGCTCCATCGGTACGGATCACACCGTCGATGTAGCGCGCTCACTGGCCGTTGCCCCCAACCGCCAGTCGAGCGTCGCCATTCCGAGGACCGCTTGATGAGCGGCGGGTACTCCTCGGGCTACAGGCCCTCCGCGAACATGCAGTTCGGCGCGAACAGTCCGAGCCGCACGCGGTGGCTGGAGACGATCGCCTTCGCGCCTGATGACTATCGGGCCTCGCATGGCCTGACTGTGGGCCTTGACCCGGCGACGCGACAGAGCGGGCTGGATAGCCTCATCAACGAGATGCCGTACCTCCCAGCCGGCTCCGACTACCTCGACATCGGTCGAAGCCAGCCGCATCGCTATTCCGGGAACGCGCCGGCTCTGGCGCCTCTGGGCCAGTCTTCGCCGCCGGCTTCGTTCCTTCAGCAGAACAACGACCTTCTGCTCGGCCAGGATATCAACGCTTCCCTCAACGGTCAGCCGACCCGCGGCGCTGATCCGGTCGGCGACGCCCTCGCGGCACTGTTCGCTCCGCAGCCTCGAATTCTGGGAGGCTACTGATGGGCGGCCCCGCCGATCTCCCAGAGGGCTTTGACCTCGATGCGGGCGACACCTCAACCCTCGCCGACATCTTCGCGGCGGCGGGCGCGCCGATGCCACTCACCTCGCACGAGGTGTTCCGCGAGCACATGCAGGGCGCGATCCGCGGCAATCGCCCGATCGGCCTATCCTTCCTCGAACTGGACGACCCGATCGCTACCGTCGAGGCGTGGGTCGGGTCCCTTGCCGGTCGCCGCCTTGGCTACTCGCCGACGTGGATCCGCATCGTTCGGCCCGACCTCGACCACGGCGCGCTGTTCCTGATCGACAACCTGCACGTCAACGGCGAGGCCGAGCTCACCGTCGTGGCCGAACCTGGCGTGATCACCCGCTCAGTGATCCGCGACGTGTGCCGCTGGGCGTTCCGCGGCCTACGGCTCAACCGCGTCGTTGCTCGCATCCCCGACAACTGCCCCGACCTGTCGAGCCTTGCCGGCCGGGCTGGTTTCCAGCGCGAAGGTACCGCACGCGGCTTCTACGGCGGCATCGTTGACGCAGAAATCTGGGCGATGACCGCTGCGGACTGCCCGTGGCTGCCGCCCCTACCCGCCATCCCATCCATGGGCGAAATCATCGTGCCCGCCAACGCGAAGGTTCACTAGTCATGGGAGTCTTCGACAGCTTGAGTGGCGGGGCTTACACCACCGCCTACAAGAACAACCTCAACACGATCAACACTGGCCTTAATCAGCAGACAACTGCGCTGGGCGACAACTACACGCAGGCCAACGGCTATATTCTGAACAACGGCCTTCCGGCGCTCCAAGCGGGCTACGGTGGCGGGTTGACCTCGCTCGGCACCGGCTACGGCAACCAGCGAACCGACCTGAACGCCGGTTACTCGACCGGCAAGGATGCCTTGAGCCAGTACGCGGGACAGGCGCAGGACGCGATCAACGCAGGCTATACCGCTGCTCTAGGCGCTCTCGGATCGGGCTACGGTCAGGGCCGTCAGGATCTCATCGACAACTACGGCCAAGGCCGCAACGACCTGATCGACAACTACCGACAGGGTCGGTCAGACCTGACCAATCAGTACGGCCAGACGCAAAGCCTCCTCGGCCAAGCGACCGCAGCTTATAACCCGCTCGTGTCCGGCGGCTCTGGTGCCTATTCGCGATACATGAACGCCATCGGCGCGAATGGCGCCCCAGGCTCGGCGCAGGCTGCGCAGGATTTCACTGCTGCCCCCGGCTACCAGTATCAGACGGATCAGGCGCTTGGCGCCGTGCAGCGGTCGGCTGCGGCTCGTGGCGGCCTCGCTGGCGGCAATGCTACCTCGGATATCCTCAACACCGCCACCGGCCTCGCGAACCAGGGGTATCAGCAGTACGTCAACAACCTCCAGAACGGTTCGAACTTCTTCCAGCAGGGCATCGCCGGACAGGCGACGGGCCTGACGGCGCAAGGCAACGCCAGCCAGAACTACGGCACGGCGCTCGGGAATATCTCGATGGGCCTGGGCAACGCTCTGAACGCCAACAGCACCGGGCTCGGCACGGCGCTCAACGCTAACAGCACTGGGCTCGCGAATGCGCAGGCGGGACAGTACGACAGCCAAGCGACGGCGCTGGGCAACCTGTATTCAGGCCTCGGCTCGAACCTGAATGCCTCGAACATCGGTCTGGGTACGTCGCTCGGCGGCGCAGACGCCAATCTTGGCACCGGTCAGTCGGCCCTCAATGTCGGAAACGGCACCGGGACGTATGGCGCCTACGGGCAGCTCGGCTCGAACCTCATGAATTTGGGGAACCAAGAGTCGGCGGCGATCGGCAACGCGACGAAACAGTACATCGACGCCAACAATCAGCAGGCCGCTGCGCAGACGCAAGCGGGCGCGAACCTTCTCGGCACGCTCACCGGCATCGCGAATAGCCCCCTGGTCGGTAAGCTTGGGAGCCTCTTCGGATGAGTGGCGGCGTCAACGCTCCGGGTCAGATGTCCCTGGCGGACTTCATGCGGCTCTATGCGCCGACTGCGCTGCCGCAGGCGACGCCCGTGCAGTCCGCAGGGCTCGCGGCCCTTGGGCAGTCTCAGCCCGCGCAGCAGCCCACACAGAAGTCGATGGGCTTCACCTCGAACATGGGGCAGGGCCAGCAGCAGCAGGGCGGATCGCTGCCGTTCCTCGGGCAGGGATCGCAATCCGGCCCTGCGAGCGCGGCCGGGCAGGCGCAGCCCGGCCAGGGTGGGCTTCAGCAGCTCCTGATCAACGCGATGCAGAACAACAGCGCGAACGGCACCAGCAACAGGCTCGCTGACGCGGTTGGATACGTGCCGTTCGGCACTGGCAGTTTCGGGTGACGGCGCATGTCTTTCGGTGAGTACTTCAACGGCTTTTCGCAGCTCGGCGGCAACTTCCTCGCGCAGCAGCAGGAGGCCGAGCAAAAGGCGGCGCTCGCCAAGCTCGGCGATCAGGTTCAGTCCGGTAATTACTCCGGCGCGGTTGGGACGGCGTTCGGCGGCCTCCATGACCCTCAGACCGGGCTCGGCCTGTTGAAGCTCCTCGACGCGCAGCAGCAGCGGAAGCTCACGGCGGACGCAGATGCCGGCTTTCTCCAGGGGTTCGGCATCGGTGGCCCGGTTGGCGCCCCTGGTGGCGGCCCCGCTCCTGCCGGTGGGGTGCCATCGTTCCTCGACAGTTCTGGCCCGTCGGGCAGCTATATCGCGGGTTTGGTCAAGCGGGAGAGCAATGGGGACCCGAACGCGCAGGCGTCGACCTCTTCCGCGAAGGGCCTCACGCAGTTCATCCCCTCGACGTGGAACGCCACGGCCCGCCAGCATCCCGAGCTTGGGCTGACGCCGGTCGGGAACGGGCAGGATGGGCGCACAGACCCGGATCAGTCGATCCGCGCAGCGAAGGCGCTCACGGCCGACAATGAGGCTGTGTTGGGCCGCGTCGGCTTGCCAGTGTCCGATGCCAGCCGATACGCGCTCCATTTTCTCGGGGCGAGCGGCGGCGTGCGCCTCGTGGGTGGCGCCATGCGGAACCCCGACGTGCCGGCGCTGAACTATGCCGATCCGAAGGCGGTGGCGGCCAACCGGTCGGTGTTCTTCGACCGCAATGGCGCGCCGAAATCCGCCGGCACGGTGATGAACGACTTCGCCCGCAGCTTCGGCGGCGGGGGCGGACAGCAGGCCCCTGCGCCTCGGGTCGCGAGCGCCGATCCGTCCTTCGCGCCGCAGATGCCCGTGCAGGGGCTCAATCCCGGCCGCCCGCAGCAGGCCGTTCCCGCGCAGCGCCCGGTTCAGTACGCGGACGACGAGGCGCAGACGCAGGCGCTTGAGCAGCAGATGGGGATGCTTCCTCGGCAAGCCGCTGCGCCGGTTCCGCGCGCCCCGCAGACGCTGATCCCGCAGTCGATGGCAGGCTCGGGCATCCCTGGGACGATCATGGATCGGGGCGTCCCGGTCGCCCAGGTTGGGTCGTCCGATCAGGCGAACATGCCGACGCAGGACGCGCAGCCCGCACAGTTTCGGATCCCGCCCGGCCCGCAGCAGGTGCCGGGCTCGGTCGCGGCGCTGCCGCAGGGCTTCGACGGTCAGGGTGCCCCCGCGCCGCTGCCTCGCGCTATCCCGCCCTCATCCGCTCCTACGGCCTCGAACGCACCATCTCCGGTGCCCTCGCTGCCGTTGGGTGGTGCTCCTGCCGGTCGCGTCATGGCGATGCCGGGCGATGGCCCCGCGCCAGCCGCCCCTGCGACGCCGACCGATCGCGCCTTCTCGGCGCAGGCCAGCACCATGGCGCAGTCACCGCTCGGTCAGCGGATACCCATGCTGATGCGGGCGGTCGCCAATCCGAACCTGTCTGAGGGGCCGCGTCAGATCGCGCAGACCATGCTCAAGGCCGCGCTCGACGAGACCGCGATGCCGGCGGCCGTGAAGGAATGGCGGTACGCGCAGGCCAGCGGCTTCACGCAGGCGCGCAACCCGGCTGAGTACGCCGCCGAGGTGGCGCAGCAGGGTAAGAGCGCCGCTCTCGACGGCGAGACGAGTGCTCGGGCCGCCGCCGCACAGCGGTTCGGCCTCCAGCCTGGGACGCCCGATTTCCAGAACTACGTGCTGTCCTACAAGCCGGAGAAGGATAAGGGCGCAGATCTCACGGCCGAGACGAACGCGCGGCAGGCTGCGGCCCTGCGGTATGGATTGGAGCCCGGCTCGCCCGAATTCCGCTCCTACGTGCTCACGGGCAAGGAGCCGACCGACCGGGATGAGGGCGCCAAGATCACGGCTCAGATCGAGGCGCGGCGGAAAGCTGCCGAAGGTCTCGGGCTCGAACCCAATAGCCCGAGCTATCGGTCCTTCGTGGGTACAGGAAAGCTCGGCGCGGATCGTGACATGTCGGCCGTCGACAAGAAAGCCATCGACGCGGCCGACAACGCGGTGCTCTCGGCGCAGGCCACCATCGGGCTTATGCAGCAGGCCAAAGCCCTATCTGGCGATGCCTATAGCGGGCCTTGGGCCGGTAAGCTCTCGGCAGTTACGGGCAGCTTCACCGACGCCGGCAAGGCGACGCTCGAACTGGACAATCTGGTTCAGTCGAACGCGTTGACCAACCTCAAGACCACGTTCGGTGGCAATCCCACGGAAGGCGAACGCAAGATCCTCCTTGAGGTCGCCGGTTCGTCGAACCTACCGCACGATCTGCGGGTGAAGATCTACCAGCGGGCCATCGATGCCGCGACGCTGCGCCAGCAGCAGAACGAGAGCCGTGCGGCTCAGATCCGTGAGGGCACTTACTACCGGCCCGGCTCGGGTCCTGCGGCAGCACAGGGTGCGCCAAGCGGCGGCCAGAGCGGCGCGCCCGCGCTGCCGGCCCCGTCGCCCTCAAATCGGCCCGGCGCGGTCTCGCCGTCCGACAGGTTCGGGCAGCTCGTCGGATCCGGGATGAGCAAGGCGGACGCCTACCAGCAGCTCCATCAGGAAGGTTACTGACATGGCGGCAGGCGTCGCGTTCGATCCCGCCGAGTTTGCCGCGTTCAAGTCGGGGCTGGCTGCTCCTGTCCGGGATGCTGCATCGCCGGCCCCGGCTGGCGACATGTTCGACCCGGCCGAGTTTCAGGCGTTCAAGGCGTCTCGGTCGGGCGCTGGCCAGCGTGAGGCGGCGCCGGCCAGCTTCGGCGAGCGGTTCGGCAACGGCCCGATGGCGTCCACCTTGGATACCTCGACGCCGGCAGGTTCGGCCCTGCGCCGGGTCGCGGACGAGCGCCTGGTGGGGAAGCCGTCCCTAGAGAACCAAGTAGACGCCGGCCTCTTTCGCGGTGCGAACGCCATCGGCCTGAACCTGCCGCGGAACGCCATGGCGGGGATTGAGGCGCTGCGTTCTGGCCGGTCGTTCGGGGACAGCTACCGCGAGGTCTCGGACATCGAGGACGCGCTGGCCCGGCAGTACCCGAAGACGGCCACGGCCGGGACTGTGGGCGGCGTGGTTGGCGGCGCGTTCGCGCTACCGCCGATTGGGAAGGTTGCTCAGCTCGGACGCGTCGGGCAGGCAGCGCTCACGGGAGGTCTGTACGGCGCAGCGGCGGAAGCTGCTGACACCAAGGATCTGGACCGAACGTTCGCAGCTGGCGCGCTGGGTGCCGGCCTTGGTGGCGCTGGCGGCTATGTCCTGGAGAAGGCCGCCCCGGTCGTCTCGCGGCTGTTCGCTCGGAACGCCCCGTTCCGTACCGCCGACGGTGCCCTGACCGATCAGGCAAGTACCGCCCTGCGCAAGGCCGGCATAGATCCGGCGGCGATCACACCTGAGTTGGCACAGCACATTGAGACGACGTTCGCGGCCAAGGGGCCGTCGGTCGCCGCGGCGCGCGAGGCGCAGGCCGCCGAGTTCGGTCTGCCGTTGTCCCGTGGGCAGGCGACGGCCGACCCGCAGGCGCTGGCGCAGGAGGGGCGTGCCCTGGCTGGCCAGTCCGGACCGCGGGCACAGCAGATTGGCGACGAGTTCTCTGCGCGCCAGGCAGACGCCTTGGCGACGAACCGAGACCGCTTCCTCGGCATGGCGGCCGGCGACGCGCCGCGCATCGAGCGGCCGCAGGAAGCATTCGAGGCGGTGGCGGATCGCGCCCGGCAGGCTGCCCAGGCCGAAGCCGAGCGGACCAGCATCGCGCAGCGGGCGCAGGATGACGCTCTGCGGGCCGTGCGCGGCCGTGGCGAGACCGATGCCCTGGACGCCGCCGCCATGGCCGCGCAGGGCGTGCGGGATGCAGCCAGCCAGGGCAAGGCTGGGTACCGCGCTGCTTATGACGATGTGGGCGCACTGCCTCACGTCTTCGACCCGGGCGCCCTCGACATGCTGGGCACTCGGGTGCGCTCCCGGCTTGGAGCGGACGTGCCGATTGACGATCGGCTGACACCTGCCGCGCACCGCGCTTTGCAGGACCTCGACCAGGTGCCCGAAATTTTCAATCTGGCGCCGGGCCAAGGGCCGAGCCTCGCGCAGACGGAGCAACTTCGCCGCCGAATGGGGGCGCTGTACCCCTCCACGGCACAGAACCCGACGGATCGGCTTGTCCTCGGCCGCGTCATGGATGAGTTTGACAACCATCTGAACGACGCGGCGGCAATTGGGGCACTCAACCGTCCGGCGTCTCGCGGAGCCGCAGACTTGGCCGGAGACGGCTTCCCCGGCGCCGCGAGCCTCGACGCTCCGTCCGCGCCGCTCCCGGCCGCTGGCGGGGCTCCTGCGCGACCCAGCGAGCCCGAGACCCTGACGCGATACCTCGCCCGAGGAGGCGGGGTGCCGCTGGATGCAGAGGCGCGGGCCGCCGACCTTCATCGGCTGTATGTCCCGGGGCAGGGCACGCTCGCCCGCAACGGCGCGCCGACCTGGGATCAACTTCGGGTCCGGTTGGCCGAGGAGGGGTTCCTGCCGCCAGGTATGGACGGCTCGGCCTCGTCTCGGGACGTAGCGGATTGGGCGCGACAGGCGATCCACGCCGAGCGCGTCGAGGGGCGCCCAACCCTACGGATGGGCGACGAGGCGCAGGTCGGTGGCCGGCGGGCGGTGGATGCGGTGTCGGACCAGAACACGGCGCACGCCGATCTCGTGGACCGCCAGGCCCGGCGCATGGCGATCGACCTTGAGGGCTACGGCATCGGGGCGCGAGACCTTGACCGAGGGGCGCTGAACGATGCCGCCGAGCACATGGTTCTCGGGCGCCACACCGACCCGGTGGATGCCTACGAGGCCGCGCTGACGGCACGCGAGGCGACCTCTGCCGGACGGGCGGCCGAACCGGCTCACGATATTCCCTTCGACGGGGCGACCGCGCGGGCCACGTCCGACGCCCTGCCGATCGGCGACACGGCTCCGCTGGAGGCGATGCAGCGGGCGCGTGGGCTGTTCCGAGAGTACCAGCAGAGGTTCAAGCCTCGCGGCCCTGGCGACACGGCCGGCGCCAACCTCCGGCGCATCGTGGAGCGGGACGCTTCGCCGAACGAAGTTGCCTCGATGCTGTTCGGCAGCACGACGGGGCGTGTTTCGCCCGGTCAGATGCAGACGCTGGCCCGCCTGCGGGAGGCTGTGGGTGCCGAGAGCGAGCCGTGGGCGGCCGTGCAGCGCGGGATCGTCGCCCGGCACCTCGGCGGCGAGGGTCGGGATCTCGGGGACCGGCTGCGCTACCTTGTGCGCGGCGAGGGTCGGGGCCTGATGAGCTTCCTTTCTCCGGATCTGCGCAGCGGGCTCGGTCAGCTTGAGGTGGCGACCCGCCAAGCGCAGGCTGCGCGGCAGGCAGTCCCGTCCTGGGCGGCGGATCTGGAGCGGACCGGGTTCGATCCGAACGCCATCGGCCGGAGCCTGTTCGGCTCCTCGGGAGCGATCGGTGCCAAGCCGGGTGCAGTGAACGAGGCGCGAGCCGCCAAGGCGTTCCTCGGGGCGGACAGCCAGGAATGGTCAGGGCTCCGGCAGGCGGCCGTGCAGCGCCTCATGGATCCGGCGACGCCGGCCACGAAGATGATCGCGGGCCTGCGCGACTTTACCGACGGCGCCGGCAAGGGCGTCGCCTCAACCCTGTTCAGCCCGGAGGAGCTGAGCCACCTGCGCCGGTTCTCGGGGGCGCTTCAGGCAACGATCCGGCCGGACGGCACGATCAAGTCCGGCGCGGCCGGTGAGGCGGGCCGCAAGGCTGTGGCGAAGGCCATGGACCTGATCGCCGGCGCGATCGCGTTCAAGGTCGGTGGTCTCGGCGCCGCGGCCGGCACCTATGGTGCCAAGGTCGGGACGCGCGCCGTGATGGGCGGGATCGGCGCGGCCTCGGCGCGGCGTTCGTTCGAGGGCGGGGCGCCGCGGCTGCTGGCGCCGCCTCCGATGCTGCCGCTCGGGCAGCTCGCGACGGGCGAGGGGTTGGCGCTCGGGCAGCGGTAGACCTCAGACCGTGAAGACCGCGGCGACAGCGATGACGACGAAGAACAGCGACGCGACCATAGGGATGGCTCGGTCTGCCCACGGGCGCCCCTTGGACAGCACGAAGCTGTAGACGAGGCCGTACGTGATGAGAGCGCCCATCGCCTCGCCAACCATCGCCGCGCCGAATAGGTCGGCGCTGCTTGCGATAGGCTGGCCTCGACGCAGGTAGACCAGCAGGGCGCCGAAGGCCGCATAGGCCGCGGCTCCGAACCCTAGCCACCAGGGCGCCTTCCCAGACCGCGCTTCCGCTTGGTGGCCGCGCCAAGCCAGGGCGAACAAGGCCACGTTGATGATCGTGGCTGCAGCGATTGGCGGATAGAGGCTGGAGACGGTCACGGAGTGCTCGGGGATGCCGGCTCAAGATGGCGATCGCCGAGGCGGCTGTCGAGGTGTCAGGCCCTGCGGGCCGACTGGGCCCGAAGCATCTCGGCCTCCTCCTGCCACGCGTCCCGCTCGGTCCTCATAGCCTCGACCAGGGCGTGCATGTTCCCGGCGTCGATGGCGGTCTCGACGAGCATGTCCTGGGCCGAGGCCAGTTGCTCGCGCAGTTCGGCGTTCTCGGTCGCCAGCGCCAGCAGAAGAGCGGCTACGACATCGCTCATCCAGACCCCAGCGCCCCCTCCCTCAAGCCTGAGCGTGTAGCGGTGCGGGCGCCGGGCGACAACGGCGGCTCTGCCAATGGCTACAGAGGGATGATCCGTTCCTTCGGGGCGTCCCAGTCCTCCCAACCCGTGCCCTCCTCCGGGCCGCTCAGCACGTCGAAGGCAGCATCCAGCTTGCGCAGGTCCCAGATGACCCGGCGGCCGATCCGGAAGGGTTTCGGCATCTGTCCATCGCTCACGAGTAGGTCGAATGTGGGCATGCTGACCCCAACGTAGCGGGCGGCATCTGATCGGCTCAGACCACGTCGCGGCACGACCTCAACCCGGGGCGCGGATACGGTGTCAGCGTCCTCAGAGCGGTGCTTTGGCATGGGTCCAGCCCCCATCTCTGCCCTAAAGCGAGGCGGCTCCGCGCTTTGGCCGCGGCACGACAGTAAGCAGGCGCCCGTGCAAGTCGGGCTCGACGAGCCAGACGGACCGGATCCAGGCCTCGCGCCCGTTCAAACCAACAATTGGGCCTTCGCAGATGATGCGTCTCGACCCGACTTCATCAAGCACCACGCGGGCATCCGGCGCGTTCTGGTATTGGATGGCGAGGGCATCGGCCAACGCCTTCGGCCCCTCGGCGGTGAAGCCGAGCCGCATAAGGTATTTGGCTTTTGAGCCGCCCTTAGGGTGCGTCGGGTCGAGCAGATAACTGACGACTTTCTCACCTTGGATACGAAGGCCGATGAGCGCCGGGAGCCCTTGCCGGCTCACGAGGCGTGACGGCCGGTGCGTCTCAGGTCAATCGGCCGAACCGTGGCCAGCGCGCCTTCGGGCTCGGCGAATTCAACGAAGAATGCCTCGCCGTCCTTCCAGACGCCGACGATCGTGCCTTCGGTGCCGGCGGGGATCGTGTCGCCGTCGTCCGTCACGACAGGCGCCAATACAGCCACGTCGTCGAGGTCCCGGAGCGCAGCCCCAGGGTCCTCCTTCCGCAGCAGGTATGAGAAGTCGACGCTCATGCGCTAAATCTGACGCACGCCGCGTCAGGCCGCAAGTTAGCTGATCACCGCGACTGCGCCGGCGAGGCCGCACCTGGGCGTTGCGAGACGATATCCCGGTGCTGCTCTTCCGGCGCGCGGCCAAAGCCGATCGCTGAGGGTATGGTGGCGCGGGGTGGTTAACGGATCCTCCGCATCAACACCCGACGACTACCGGCTCACGCCCGCAGGTGTCCGCAGGGGTTCACGGGGCCACGCCAAAGCGCACGAACAGACTCTCGGGATCCTGCGCATCTACGCTCGCTTTCTGCGCCGTCATCGAGGCGCCACGGCCAGCGATGGCTACGGCCGGCATGAAAGCACAGGCGCCGACGAGGATGGCGAGGGCGGCGAGGGACTGAAGCATGCGCATGATTGGGCTCTCTTGAGGATGATGCGATCCTGGCGTGGACTCATGAACTGCGCGCTGAAAGAGATCACGACAATTTGAGCCATCTACGATGTATGGCAATCTTCTGATCTTTGCGGATGCATAAGCTCGATCGCTCAACCCAAAGATGCGACTGTTATTAATTAACTAATGCATCGGTAAACTGATGTCGGCATAACACTATTAGCTGTTGATCCTGTAGCACGCGCCCTGTCGCAAGGCTCAACGTCGCGTCCCACGGATTGACCGCCCGCGCGCCAGTTAGCGCAGACTTTTGCAGGATCTCATGGCCCTCCGCATCGGTACCCGCATCCAATCCATCACCCTGATCGCCTTGGGTGGGATGGCCGCGCTGATCGGCTTGGCGGCCTGGGATATGTCGGGCAGCGTCATAGACGCGCGCGAACTGAAGACGCGCGACCTCGTCGAGTCAGCGCAGGGTGTGCTCGCGTACTTCGAGGGTGAGGAGCGTGCGGGCCGAATGGATCGGGCCGCCGCTCAGAAAGCCGCGATCGCGGTGGTCAAAGGCCTGCACTACGCCGGCAGCGAGTATTTCTGGTTGCAAGACATGCAGCCCCGCATGATCCTGCACCCCAAGGCCGAGTTGATCGGCAAGGACATCGGCGGGATCGTTGATCCGACTGGCAAGCACCTGTTCGTCGACATGGTCGAGCAGGTGAAGCGGTCGGGTGCTGGCTTCGTCCCCTACATGTGGCCCAAGCCCGGTCTGGATCAGCCTGTCGCGAAAATCTCCTACGTGAAGGGGTTCGAGCCTTGGGGCTGGATCATCGGATCGGGGATCTATGCCGATGATACCGCAGCGCAGATGCGGCCTGCGCTTATCCGCCTCCTCGGAGGGACGGCGATCGTGGCAGCGCTCATCGCCCTCCTGGCCTCTCTCATCGGACGCGGCGTGGTCCGACCGTTGCGCGCCATGACGGTATTCATGAATGGCCTCGTTGCCGGAGATCTGACGCGTGAGGTCCCGGCCAAAGAACGGGGCGATGAGATCGGCGCGATGGCTTCGGCGGTTCAGGTGTTCAAGGACAATCTGATCCGCACCCGGCAGCTTGAGGCCGAGACAGCGCAAGCGCGGATGGCTGCCGAGGAACAGCGCAAGGTTGGCATGCGCCAGATGGCCGACGGCTTCGAGGCCGCAGTCGGCGGCATCCTCGGCATGGTGTCGTCGTCGGCCACCGAGCTCCAGGCCACCGCCCAGACCATGACGGCCACGGCGACCGAAACCGCCAGCCAGTCGACGACGGTCGCAGCGGCTGCCGAGGAAGCGTCCTCGAACGTCAACACGGTCGCCGCGGCCGCCGAGGAGCTAGGCTCGTCGGTGCAGGAGATCAGCCGGCAGGTCGCTGGCTCGGCCGAGCTGGCACAGCGTGCCGTGCGTGAGGCTGACCAGACCGGTAGCCTCGTGCAGGAGCTGAGTGCCGCCGTGTCCCGGATCGGCGATGTGGTCGGGCTAATCTCGACCATCGCTGGGCAGACCAACCTGCTGGCCCTGAACGCCACGATCGAGGCCGCCCGGGCCGGGGCCGCTGGCAAGGGCTTCGCCGTCGTTGCCTCCGAGGTGAAGGCGCTGGCGGAGCAGACGGCCAAGGCCACGAACGAGATTTCGGGGCAGATCGCACAGATCCAGGCCTCGACCGGTCAGGCAGTGACGTCGATTGGCGGGATTACCGGGCGGATCCGGGAGATCAGCGACGTGGCCAGCTCGATCGCGGTGGCGGTAGAGCAGCAAGGCGCAGCGACCCAGGAGATCGTGCGCAACGTCAGCCAAGCTGCGATGGGGACAGGCGAGGTGACCAGCAACATCTCGGGTGTCGCCGGGGCGGCCGAGGAGACCGGCGCAGCGGCCAATCAAGTCCTCGGCGCCGCTTCGGAGCTGTCACGCCAGTCCGAGCATCTAACCGCCGAGGTCGAACGTTTCCTCGCCACCGTGCGCGCGGCGTAAGGCGTTCAGATTTTCCAGGGTTACACTGGACCGGGTCAGCGAAGGGGCTACTTCCTCCACCTCAGGAGCAAGTAGCCCTATCTGCTTTTTGAGGCCGGCCTCCAGCCTCTGTGCACCCGACGTCGTGCCGAATTTGGCGCATAGGGCAAGCCACAAGCCCCTGATCGCGATAGGCTAGATTGCCGATGATCCGGGTGCCCATGTCAGCCGCTGATAGGGAGTAACGGGGGAGTAACGGGATCAGGGGTCAGCCGCTGATCGAGAACGGCGTTACCTCTACCCTCGGGGCGGCCTAGAAGACCCGTTCTGAAGCCTCCTGCGGGCGTTCGGCATATCGGGCTGCACGGGCGTGGGAAATCCTTTGATCAGTCGTGCACTGCTCAAGCAGCTGGTCTGCCTTCCGCGGGTTTGATCCTACGGAGCGGAGCCCCAGCTTCCTTCCCGGACGAGCGACGGCAGACGGTCGTATGCCGCTCGCCGCTCGCCCAAAAACAAGCCGGAGGAACCCGAATGGCAGCGCATAGCTTCGACCAGAGCAACATCACGTGGCGCACGCTCGATTGGCTCGATCACATCGCCTTCTTTGTCTACAAAGTCGATGAAGAGAACCGCATCGTCGATGTCCTCTTCAAGTTCGCCGCCAACCAGCGGGTGATGTTGCACCGGCACCATTGCCCCTACGTCACCCTGGTGATGCAGGGTGAGCTACGGTTCTACCGCCCGAACGGCGAGTTGAAAGAAATCCGCCCGACCGGGAGCTTCGTCTCCGGCCCTGCTCATGGCGAACCTCACGAGGAGGGCGGCGGAGATCAGGACGCGATCGTCTTCTTCAGCAACCGCAACATCGACGACGCGCTCTACGAGTTCCTCGACAAGGACGGGAACGCGACCCAGGTGCTCGGGATCGCCGACTTCAAGGCGCAGCTTGAGGCACAGATCGCGGATGGGTCAGCCGCGAAGGTCGCCGGCCGACCTGCCTGATTGGAAGTGGTCCCGCAGTTCCGTGGCTGCGGGACCAATCTGGAGAAAATTACATCCGCGAACGACGCATGTGATGACGCCGATGGCGCTTCATGTGCCGCATGCTCATCATGCCCCGCTGCCCGCCCATCCGCTTCTCTGACGGGCTTTTCACGCTGCCGGGGTTGTTCATGTTGCTCTGAGCACTGCCGCTGCCACTGCCTGCCGGCATCTGAGCGAGAGCCGCCCCTGTGACGGCGAGCGTCAGCGCGGCCGCGAGGGCAAGGGTCTTCATCGACATGGCGTTTTCCTCCAGACGGATCGGCTCGATCGGTCAGAGGCTAAACCTCACCGCGGTCTCTATCGTTCGGGCACCCGTGAACCTCGTGGTTACAGATCCCGCGCGTGTCGCAGCCTCAGGGCCAGGATCAGCGCGCCAGGCCAGAACACGAGGCTGAGCAGGGCGATCGGGACGATGGAACGGCCTTTCCACCAGACGATCATCACCGGCAGGAGCAGGCCTGGGATCGCTACAGCCAGAAAAGCCAAGAACTGGAGGTCAGACAGGTCCATCCGCCATTCGTAGCAGCCTTCTGCCGCTACGCTTTCTTCACGCTCGGTGGCACATTGCGCCATCATGCCGATCCGGCCCGAGCACCGCTTCTTCTACCCCATCGACTGGGCGCAGCTCTCAGCCGTGATCCGGTTCGGCCGGGCTAGGGGCTGCTGCGAAGGCTGCGGGCGGCCGCATGGGCGGATGGTCTACCACCTCGGCGATGGACGCTGGTGGGACGCGGAAGCCGGCCGATGGCGTGACGGGTGGGGGCGTCGGATCCGGATTGCTGCGGAAGCTGACATCCTCGGCCGTGCCCGCCGGACGCGGGTGGTCCTAGCCGCAGCTCATCGAGATCACGACACCTCGAACAACGCGGACGCCAACCTCGCGGCGTTCTGCCAACGATGCCACATGATCCACGATCGGCCGGAGCATCGGCGCAGGCGCTGGCGCACGCTGTTTCGCAGGAAGGCGCTCGGCGACTTGTTCGGCGGCCCCTACGCTTAGGCAGCCTTCTCGGTATCTCGACTGTAACCGCAGGGCTCATCCGGCGTTCATGGGCCGACGTGTCCCGTTAGGACTCGCTTCTCGGAGGTCACATGCGCACATTCCTCACAGGCGCTGCTCTGCTTGTTCTCGCAACGGTCGGAGCTGCGTCCCAGCCCTACGATGATAGGCGACCGCCGCCCCCACCCGGGGAGGACTTAGATCGTCCCCCGCCGCCCCCGCATCGCTTCCGGCCCCCGCCACCGGGCGAGGACTTCGATGATGACCGGCCGCCTCCGTCGCATCATCACCGCGGACCGCCCCCTCCGGATGACGACGACGATGGGTCGCCCCCGCCCCCGCCGCCGCGGCGCTACTGAACAGTAGCCATAGGCTGACCGAACGGCGGCTCGCCGCGGTCAGCTCTGAAAATCGAACAAGAAAGCCGAGGCATTAGCGCTGCTATAGCCACTACCGCTTGCGCCGTAGCTCGCGCTGCTCGACTGGGAAGCCTGAAGTTGCTGGATGAACGTCGAGAGAAGGTCGCTGGCTGACGAACTCGTCGATGATGTGCTGCTATCCGACGACGTGCTCGTCGATGAGCTATCAGATGCAGAGTCACTCGGGGGTGGGCCAGGCGGCGGCCCAGGAGGCGGACCACCGGTTCCCGAGACGCCGCCCGCCGATGTCGAGGCTGTTGTGCTTTGACCGCCACTGGCGAAGAGGTTCGTCAGCTCCGAGGCCTGATCGCTCGTGAGAGTGCCGCTGCTGACCTGATCCGCGATCAAGCTGTCGATCCGGCTCTTCATGGACGACGGATCGAGCTTGGAACTCGATGAACTGGTACTGGAGCTGCTGGACGTCGATGACGCGCTGTCCGACGAGAAGCTCGACTGGATCGAGCTGAGCGCACTCGTCAGGGCAGTTGCATCAGTGCTGCTGAGCGCGCCAGACGACAGCTCGTTGCTGATCGTTGAGGCCATCTGGCTTTGGCCCGAACCTTGGGGCGGCGGAGGTGGGGGGCGCTGGGCGTAGAGCTGCGAGGTCGTAGCGGATGAGATGGTACTCACGGATGAACTCAAGATACGAAACTGCCGGGGGCGTCCGGCCGCGGGTCCGTGTGCAAATTACCCACGCTGCTGTTAAAACACTGTTATGATTGAAGGTCGGATCAGTCTACTTTTGTAGGTAGATCCGTCATCTCACAGTGCGTGACTACCGCCTGATCGCTTTGCGCTTGCGACACCTGGGGCCCGACTAGCTTTGAGGTCTAGCGCCCTAGGGTTCAGTATTAGCAGCGCTACACCCGTCATGGCGCATGATCACGGACGGCCTCCGGATCTCCCCGTGGTTTTGGCTAGTAGAAACTACTATCGCATGACACCTATTCGCCATGACGACCGCTGACACCACCGGATGTGAGATCGAGATCGACGGCGCATGGCGCCCGGTCAGCTTCGCTCAGGCGCACGCCCGCTACCCGGCCGCGATCAAACGCTGCCCGGTCTGTCACGGCCGCGTGGCGATCCACGTCAACAGCACGGCGCAGGGCGGTCTCTGGCTCCAGCACCGCCGGGCGCACGATGGTTGCCCGCTGATGCCGGCGCGGTTCACGGGCGAGGTCTCGCCGCACCCGCAGGCCCTAAGCTAACCTGCATTGTTTTTGGCACGCAGGACGATCACAACCGCTTGATTTCAGGTTTGAATACAAAATTTTGTGACGGTTTTAACTTCTGCAAGATTGATCATAGTGCCATCGACGCAGCATCAGGTGCATACGATGCAGTCCTGCAACCGCAAATTGGTATTGGTGATGCTCTTTGGGGCATTCGGATCGACCGCCATGACCGGCTTAGCTACTGCGAGCCTTTCAGGATCCGATCACATCATCTTTCAAAAGGGCAAGCGCTTTGGCCCCGGGGACGTCGCACTCCACGTCGGCGAGCACATCACCGTGGTCAACGACGACGACAACTTCGTCCATCAAGCCTACGTCGAGAGTGAAACGTTCGCCTTCGACTCCGGCGATATCGAGCCTGGCGCCAGGGCCGTCATCACCTTCCCGACAGAGGGTGATTTCACCGTCCTATGCGGCGTTCACCCCAAGATGAAGCTCGCCGTCCACGTGCGGTAGGCGCATCGCCGCTGGGGGCGCCTCAGATCAGCGGCAGACCGTTCAAGCCGCCATACAGAGCCTCGTGCCCGACGTAGTACAGCGCCAGGAAGATCGCGAGCGCACCGCCGAAGTAGGCCGGCGCCCAAGCTGCATCCCGCACCCGTACCCGAGACCGGGCGTCATCGGCGGCGATGCCCAGCAGCACGACGATGATGCCGGAATGGCCGATTGCATCCACCTTGCCGAACTCGAACACCGCCGAGACGAAGATCGCCGCCAGGATGATCGCGGACATCCGGCGCACCAGCGGCGTCCAGATCAGCGCGAAGGCCAGGGTGAACTCGATCACGCCGGCGGCCTGCATGAACAGCTCGGGCGTGGCGCCCATAGTCATCTGCGGCTTGGCGGCGAGCAGCGGATCCGTCCACTGCGGGTAGGCCCACTTCTCGACCGAGGCCCACATCAGCGTGATGGCGGCTGTCCAGCGCACGATGTCGAGCGGCCGGATGTCGAACGGCATCAGGCCCAACCCCTGGCAGATCAGGTAGACCGCCACGCCCAGGAACACCGGATAATCGGCGAGGTGGAACAGGCCGTACTGGGCGGTGGCGAACGAGAAAAGAAAGACGATGCCGAGGCCGGTCAACGGCATGGTCCGGCGTGAGATCAGGCAGGCGGCCATGGCGAGCTGCAGCCACGAGATCCAGGCCACGTCGGTCGTCAGCTCGGGCGTCAGGATGATGCCACCGAGCCCCCACACCGAGACCAGGAAGAAGCCGAGCGTGCAGCGGACCAGCAGCTCGGTGTCGGTGCGGATACGGGAGGTGACGCGGTCCAGGGCATTCATCAGGGCTGCGCCCAGCGGCGTACCCTCGGCGAGGCAGCCCAGCATCAGGCAGACGATGGCGAGTCCGGTGAGCCACTCGAAGTTCGGGCAAAGCACCTGTTCGAGGCCACGCGGCTGGCCGGCGACGTCGTAGGCACAGAACCACTTCACGTGAGCGCTGGCTGAGCCTGTGCTGACGAGGGAAAGCAGGGGCGACACGGCGAAGCTCGCGAGAGTGCGAAGACCCAGGCGACGAGGGAGCCTGAGCGCCGTGACCCGAACCATGATGACCTCGGAGGATGGAGCGAGCCGCCAGCCCGCCTACGTATTTCCTCACAAAGCTGAGCTTTACGCCAACGATTTATTAACCTGTGTTGCACGATGGTTAATACGCTGGAACGCGGTGGATGATGAGCCGGCAACTGTGTGGATCTGCACTCGGCTCCTCAAATATGCTGACAAAGTAGGCAAACCTCGCATCTGCTATAGGCGGCTCTATCCTTCCGACCATTCAAGCAGCCAGAGACCGCGATGAGCCTCGTGGAACCTCGATCCATCGTTCCGTTTGGCGAGGTTCAGGACCTTACGGCGACCCTAGCCGGGGCCTTCGCTGAAGGGGTGGACCTCGGCCCCCGCGGTGCGCAGATCCGCGCCCTCGGGGCGTCGCTGGAAACGATGATCGAAGCGTTGCGCCTAGTACTTGTCGATCTTGGCGAGCGCCCGCAGGTTGATGATGTGGAGTTGGATCTCGATCGGCTCACCCGCATGGCGAAGGCCGCTCGCACCTACGGCATAGGCGAGGACGGTTGAGATTACTGGTTGCGTCCATAGGCCGTGAGCCGGCTCTCTGCACTCTTCAGTCCCGCCGTGTCTCGCGCGACCACGCAGCAACTTGATGACGCCCCGGTTGTAGGCGCCTCATGCCGGATGTGAGAGATCTCGGGTTCCCCGATCCGCCGGTCCCGTCTTGGGTGCCCCTCGGATGGTTGTACCTAGAGGTCTCGGTGTCGTTTTCGATTGCACAACGCATCTTGCTCGGCTTCGCTGCCGTAACCCTGATGATGGTGGCGCTCGGCGTCTACGCGATCGTCCAGCTTGGTTCGGCACGAGAAGCAACTGACGGCATCGTCGCGCGCGACCTCAAGCTCGCCCGCCTCATCGACGATTTGGGTAATGATACCCGCGCGATCGGCAACCTGCGCCGTAACGCTGTCATCGATTTCCTCGTGCGGGAGCGTGGTGATACGACTGACCCCGCCCTCCTTGGCAAGCCGATTGGCGAGACAGCAAGGGCTTGGCGCCAGACCGCCGATCAAGTCGAAGCTGCGCTGAAGGCGCTCATCCGGTCGGCGCAGGAGTATGAACCGCTGGCCATATCAAATGAGCGGGCTGCAAACTGGAGAAAGCTTAACGCTCAAGCGACTGAGACTGCAGCCTTCTTTACGAGCCTACGCATGAAAGCCGAGGCACTGTTCTCTGCCGTAGCGGTCAAGGACGTCGCCTCTGTCATCAGTCGGAACGCGGAACTCAACCAGACACAGGCTGCGCTGCTGCAGCGTGTCGACGGCACTCGCGGCGTACTCGACGACAATTTTGCCGCCGGTCAACGCAGAGTGAGCGAGATCCAAGAGAGCTCACGCCTGTCAATTTACCTCACGCTGGCAACTGCTGTGCTGCTGGCGATCCTGATTACGTGGCTGATCGCCCGGGCAGTGGTGCAGCCGCTGAAGGGCCTGATGGAGTTCGTCGACCGGGTGGGCGAAGGCGACCTCTCGGGGCGGCTTGAGGCGCACAGCGGCGACGAGATCGGTCGCCTCGCTACCAACCTGAACGCGATGGTGGCGGGCCTCTCGGACTTGGCCCGGACGAACCGGGCCGCCACCGCGGATCTGAACGCCGCCGCGGCTGAGATCCGCGCTTCGGCGCAGGAGCAGGCTGCGTCGGTCGAGGAACAGTTCGCCGCCGTGCAGCAGACCGCCGCGACCATGGATCAGATCACTCATACCGGCGCCCAGATCGGCAAGCGCGCCACCGAGGTGATCGCCACCGCGCAGGCCACCGCCCAGACCTCCCGGCAGGGCCTGCGTGCCGTCTCCGACACCGCCAAGGCCATGGACGCGATCCGCGAGCAGGCCGAGGCGGTGGCCGGCAACATTGTCAGCCTGTCGGAGAAGACCCAGACGATCGGCGACATCATCGAGACGGTCAACGACATCTCGGAGCGCACGCATCTGCTCGCCCTCAACGCCGCGATCGAGGCGGCCGCGGCCGGCGAGAGCGGGCGCAGCTTCGCGGTGGTCGCCTCGGAGATGAAGCTGCTGGCCGATCAGGCCAAGGCGGCGACCGGTCAGGTGCGCGGGATCCTGGGGGAGATCCAGCGGGGCATCAACACCTCGGTGATGCTCACCGAGGAGGCGGTCAAGCGCGCTGCCGCCGGCAAGGCCCGCTCGGACACGACGCAGCGCACCATCGAGGAGATCACCGCGAAGATCGAGGAGGGTACTCAGGTGTTCCAGCAGGTGATCGCGTCAGCGAACCAGCAGCAGATGGGCATCGAGCAGGTGATGGGGGCGCTCCAGAACATCCGGCAGGCGAGCCAGCAGACCGCGGCCGGCACGAGGCAGGTCGAGTCCGCCTCCGCCAACCTCACGGAGCTGGCCCAGGCGCTGATGGCCCTCGCCGAACGCTACCGGCACTGAAGCTGTCAGAGGTCGATCTGATCCCCAACCTGACCTGCTGGGATAGCTTCCTCGGCATAAGCTCGGGCTTGCGCGACGAACAGGTCGATCTGCACGATGCCTTTGTTGATCGCAGTGATCAGGTTGGCGTTGGCCTCGCCGATCTGAGCCTCACCGATCGGCGCACGCCCCCGTAGGTCGGCAAGCAGCGCCGCCATGTGTTCCCGTTGCTCGCACAGGTCCGCGAGGATTACTTCGGCGCGTGCCGCCTGCAGTGTCGTCGCTTGACCGCTGGCCAGCAATTCCACCGCAGCAGCATCGACCCGAGCAATTGCAGACCGTTCCTCACCTCTCCGACGTAGCAGGACGATACCTTCGCTCATAAGTCTGCGCCCGTAGGTATTTAGCCTTGTAAAGGCGGGCGTGTCCCAGGCCCCGGGATACATGCGTGGAACGCAATACCGTCGGTGGTGATGGCCATCACGCTAGCTCGGCTTGGCTTGCCAACTACGCCGCTCGTCGCTCCGCCTTCAACTCGCGCTCGACCATGAACCAGAACTTCAGCTCATAGCCATCAGGCCGATGGTGTCGGTCCCATAGGTCGTAGGCACGGTCCCGGATCGCATCGTGCGGGATCCGTGTCTCTGCAGCACACGCTATGAACGGATCCGAGCTCACCCGCTGACCTCGCCAGGTCCGACGAGCGCCGAGAGCATCACTCCGTCACTGCCAATCTCAGCCCTGGTGTAGCCGAGTGCCCGCGTGAGTTGATCCCGGGCGCGCCAGACACGGCTCTTCACGGTACCGACTTGGCAGCCCATGACCGCAGCAGCTTCGTCATAGCTCATGTCCTCAATCGTCACGAGCACCAGCGCCTCCCGCATCACCGGCGCGAGCCGGTCGAGCGCGGTGCGCACGTCCTGAAGGTCGAGGCGCCCGGATTGATCGGGCGGGATGGCGAGCCGAGCAGTGTGACTTCCATCGTCATCCTCGACCTCACGAAACTTACGCTGACCACTGTAGAAAGCGTTGCGCAGGATCGTGAAGGTCCAGGCCTCGAAGTTCGTGCCCGGCTCGAAGCGCTCTCGGTTCTTCCAAGCCCGCAGAAGCGTGTCCTGCACGAGGTCGTCGGCTGCCGTGGCGTCGCGAGCGAGCGAGATGGCGAACCTACGCAGGCTCGGTGCTACGGCGAGGAACTGACGCTGGAACTCAGCGGCATCGCGGCTGCGTGCTTCCCCAAACGCGACGTCGAGTTTGGCCAGCAGGTCGGCGAAGTGCCCTGTGGCGCTCTGCTCGGCGTCCTCCTGACCGTAGGCAATGGCGAGCAGGCTCCCGAGACGTCTTCGGATTTGGTCGGAGAGCACGGCCCGGGATGCGTCCGAGGTATCCTCGACCGGTTCCGTACTCATCGTGAGGCCTGAGAGGGAACGTGCGTCATCGGCTATCATGGTTCGTTCGATAGATCGGCCGCCTGCATACCCTCACCGCATAGCTTGGTCAGTGCGACCAACCGCGCGAATTCTCGAACGCTCTGATCGGTTGAGGTCGCCCGCTGCCTCTCGGCAGCCCTTCTTCGGGTCCGTATCCACAACTTCCCTCTGTGGATCTCCTCTATCCGTGGGGTGCATCGTTTTGCACCCTATGCTGCCGAGCAGCGCCGGAGCCGCGGATCGCCCTCCCCGCCGGAGCCACTGCAGCCACTCCCGGCTGATGATGCGGAGCACGTTGGGATCCGACTTCCGCCCCTGGTGGCGGCGCTCCTGAATGGTCAATAGCCCGTCGCCCTCGGCCAGCCGGATCGCTCCCTGCGCCAGCCGACGGCACACGCCAGCCCGCGCCGCGATGGCGTCGATGCACAGCCCACAGGCGCCGTGACGGGCCATCTCGTCGCCCACCACCCGCAGCACCGCGAGTTGCCCGGTGGTGAACCTGCTGGCGAGCGCAGGCGGCATCGGGCCGGAGCAGGCCAGCCGACGGCGGCGCTCGATGGCCACGGATCGCTCAGGAGCCCGCTGCAGGCGCTTCGGCGGGAACAGCGTCACGCGGCCGAGCGGAATGCCGACGGGCACCACGGTCTCGCGGACGGAAGCCCTGCGGGTGTGCAGCGCCTCGGCCAAACCCTGGGCCTCTGAGTCGGTGACGGTCTCGGCGGCGTGGGCCTGCCAGATGGTGCGCGACAGGTCGTCGAGCTGCGCGAGTGTCCGCGCGCCCTTGATCGCCGACCGCATGGTGGCGTGAAACATCGAACCCGGTCCTTTTCGGACCGCGGCTGTGATCAAGGCACGACTTCATCGCTCCGGGAATTGGCGTTCCCGTTGACTCCCGGCGGGAGCTATGATGTCTGGGGGGCGTGAACCGTGTCCCAGGACACCATTTCGATTTCGCGGGCTCTCTGTTTGGCGACAGGGGGCCCGTAGTCGTTTCAGGGTCTCAGATCCGCGGCGGCTTCTCTCCTGAGGGTGGCCGCGACTCGCCAGGGCGGGTGCAGCCGGAACGGTCCATGTCGGCCGGGGCGCACGGTTAAGTCAACGTTGCCGGGGATCGTGCGGCCTCGCACTTGCCCCGTGTGATGCAGCGGCGGCACCGTCCCGGCATGATCCGATCCGAGCTTGTCGCCCGCATCGCGGCGCAGAACCCGCACCTCTACGCACGCGAAGTCGAAGGGGTGGTCGACACCATCCTCGACCGGATCGCCTCGGCACTGGCGGACGGCGACCGAGTTGAACTGCGCGGCTTCGGCGCTTTCTCAACGCGGCGGACGAAGGCCCGCGCCGGTCGCAACCCCCGCTCGGGTGACCGTGTGCAGGTTGCGGCCAAGACGACCATCCAGTTCAACCCGTCCAAGACGATGAAGGCGCGGCTCAACCTCGCGGAGATCTCGCCGGAGGATGAGGCGGCTCGGCTGCTCGCTCGCTAAACTCGGCCAGCGGTCGCAGGATCGCCCGAACCTCCCGGACGTGCTCGGGCTCGGGGATACCCGGCAGCAGGACAGCGATGGCCTTGTGGCCGTTCAGCAGATCAAACCCGCCACCCGCAGTTCGCGCTCGACAGCCTCGTGAAGTGCCCTTAGCGGATCATCGTTGCCGGCATTCGGCGGTTGGATCTCCGGCATCGGGGCGGGCGGTGTATCGAAGGAAGCGCGCGCTTCGCCGACCTGGGCCTTATTCAGCCCAGGTCGC
>NZ_JAKSYH010000082.1 GCF_022829295.1 Methylobacterium sp. J-088 | reverse complement strand
CCGCCTCGGCCTGCTCGCGGATCGCGTCCATGGCCTTGGCGGTGTCAGAGACCGCACGCAGTCCCTGGCGGGAGGTCTGGGCGGTGGCCTGCGCGGTGGCGATCACCTCGGTGGCGCGCTTGCTGATCTGGGCGCCCGTGTGAGTGATTTCATCCATGGTGGCCGCTGTCTCCTGCACGGCGGCGAACTGCTGCTCGACCGAAGCCGCCTGCTCCTGGGCCGAGGCGCGGATCTCCGCCGCGGCGGCGTTGAGGTCGGCGGTGGCGGCCCGGTTGGTCCGAGCCAGATCCGAGAGTCCTGAAACCATCGCGTTGAGGCTGCGGCCCAGGCGACCGATCTCGTTGTGCCCGCCCTCCCCAAGTTTGCCGGTGAGATCGCCCGCGCCGATATGCTCGACGAAGCTCATCACGCGCACCAGCGGCCGAACGATCAGGCGATTGATGGCGACGCCGATCGCGGCGCAAATCAGCAGCGTGAGCAGCGCTCCCAACCATAAGACGATTGCCGCCGTGCGCTTTGCGGCGACGAGGCGCTCGGCCTGGTCGGCGCGGTTGCGCTCCTCCAGCTTCTCGATCGCGGCGAGCTTCTCCCGGAGTCTGTCGAACAGGCGCTTGCCCGTGCCGTCGGCTTCCAGGCGGATCGCGTCCGGGCGCGTCGCCGCGACGGCCGCCGTGTGTGTCACAGCCTCACCGATATCCATCTGCCACGAGCGTGCCGCCGTGACGGCTTCGCCTAAGAGGCGAGATGACTCGGTCCCCGCAGATACCAGCCCATTCAGTCGGCCGATCGCCGCATCCAGGGTTCGCCTGCCGGACTGGTATGGTTCGAGGCTGGTCTCGCGCCCCGTCAGAAGATAGCCGCGCAGCCCTGTCTCCTGGTTCAGCATAGCTAGGGTGAACGCATCGAGATCTCGCAACACTTGAACCGAATGTCGTCGCGCCTCCGTGGCCTCGTTCAACCGATCGAACGCGAGCAGGGCTACGCCGCTGATGAGCACCGATACGACCGCGATGGCGCCGATCGCGCCGCCCAGCGTGCGGTTGAGGCCAAACGTGTTCGGCATGCTCGGCCCTTTTCGCTCAGACTCGCGGAGGACATCACGCGACAGCCGCAGCGACATCGGCATCGCCCATAGCGTTCAAACCGAGATGGGGCGAGCGACAGGCAACAGGATGGGGAGGCCGCAGCGACACCAGCCCCCGCGATCTTACTGTGGACGAGGTTGCCGCCGGTATCCGCCCACCTGGTATGAGAAGGAGGAGCTGGGCGACGCCGCGCTTTAATCCTCAGGGGTGACGCAGGTCCCCATGAACGCCTTTCGCTCCGGCCCATCCTTGAGCTTTTGAGCGTCAGCCTGCTGTCGGCAGCGATCGAGCACTGCCGGATCCACGGCTGATGCCGCCTCTTCACCGGAAGATGTCGCTCTTGGAGCGGGTTTCTGAGGTGGCTCAGATGCGCTCTGGGCACCCGCTGCCGTGGGTAGGCAAGCGAGGGCGACCAGAGCGGCGATCCGTAAGAAAGACCGTGGCATGGGTAACCGCCTGAACTGCTACTGTCAGGCTATGCCATGGGCGTCATCTGCGGCGAAGGTTCGGCAGATTGCGTCGGTCCCGAAGCCTCAAGCCTTCGCCGCCGTCTCGGTCTTCTTCGGTCGGCCAACCCGCTTCGGCTGATCGGGGACGGCCTCAGCAGGCTACACATCTTCCGAGATGACCTTCCTGTGCTGGCTGCCAAGCCCTACGCTCTTGGCAAGCGTCGAGCGGATCTCGGAGTAGCTGGCGGTCACCATCGGATAGTCCCTCGGCAGACTGTAAAGGGCGGACCAATTCCAGGCCGCTGTGGCGGAGTAAAACCAGGCCAATGGCGGCCGCAGCTTGAACGATGAAGGGGCCCGATCGGGCCCCTTCATCGTTTATCGCCGACCATGAGGCTCAAGCCGGTAGGATCTC
>NZ_JAKSYH010000077.1 GCF_022829295.1 Methylobacterium sp. J-088 | reverse complement strand
AGGGTGAGGGATGAGAACTTTCCGGAAGAGGCGCACCCTGTCAGCGCCTTGAAGGTGCGCGCGATCCTGAACTTTCTCGACCCTCACCCCAACCCTCTCCCGCACGGGAGAGGGGGCATGTCGCGCTTGCCACCCGTGTTGGCAGACGCGTGTCGTGTACCGTGCGCTTTGCAATCGTGCACGCCTCAAAGCTCTTGTTGCGACGCGCTCTCTTGCGCCGAACCGGTGTCCACTTCGTCGGAGAGCGCTCTAGCGGCGAACCGCTCCGCTGGCGACCGGCGATGCGGATACCCTATCCGGCGCGTGTGACTGGAATGTCACGAGGGCGCGCTATATCGTGCGTGTCGGCCCTGCACGCCTTAGTGGAGCGGCGCCGCCATGACTTCGCCGGAAGCTGTCCGCACAGTCGGAGGCTTCGGGGCATGGGTCGCCTGACCGTTCACGCGGCGGCAATCCATTACATAAGACAATCGGCCCACGATTTCCCCGGCAACGATCCGGGACTCAGACTTTGGGGGACCCGCAGGTGTTGAACGACGTTCTGATCCGGCCCGCGCCGCTGGAAGGCGCGCACGAGGAGCATGCCGCCGCGGCTCCGGCGCCCGCGTCCTGGGCCGCCCCGACGCTCTCCGCCAGCGGCGACGCGGTGGTGGACCTGCGGGAATCGATCCGCGCCAAGCTGGCCTTCTCGCTGGGCCGGACCCCCGAGACGGCGCGCCCGCGCGACTGGTTCGCGGCGACCGCCCTCGCGCTGCGCGAGCGGATCGTGGCGGCCTGCATGGCGGCCGAGCGCGGCGTGCCGAACAAGCGCGTCTATTACCTGTCGCTGGAATTCCTGATCGGCCGGCTGATGTCGGACGCGATGAACAATCTCGGCCTGACCGAGACCACCCGGGCGGCGCTCAAGGAACTCGGGGTCGATCTCGGCGCCGTCGAGGACGCGGAGCCCGATGCGGCGCTCGGCAATGGCGGCCTCGGGCGGCTCGCCGCCTGCTTCATGGAGAGCATGGCCAGCATCGGCATCCCGGCGATGGGCTACGGCATCCGCTACGACCACGGCCTGTTCCGGCAATCCTTCGAGGATGGCTGGCAGCGCGAGGCGCCGGAGACGTGGCTCGCCGAGGGCAACCCCTGGGAATTCGCCCGGCCGGAGGCCGCCTACGCGATCGGCTTCGGCGGCACCGTCACGATGTCGTCCTCGGAGGAGGGGGTGATCCGGCGGCACTGGCAGCCGGCCGAGATCGTGCGGGCTGTGGCCCACGACGTGCCGGTGGTCGGCTGGCGCGGGCGCCACGTCAATGCGCTGCGCCTGTGGAAGGCCGAGGCCGGCGAGCCGATCGACCTCGCCCGGTTCAACGGCGGCGACCATGTCGGCGCGGTCGCGGCGCGGATGCGCGCCGAGGCGATCTCCCGGGTGCTCTATCCGAGCGATTCCTCGGCCGAGGGCCAGGAGCTGCGCCTGCGCCAGGAATACTTCTTCACCGCCGCCTCGCTCCGGGACCTGCTCGCCCGGCACGTGGCCGAGCGCGGCGACGTCCGCTCCCTGCCGGACCACGCGGCGATCCAGCTCAACGACACGCACCCGGCCATCGCGGTGCCGGAGCTGATGCGCCTGCTGATCGACGAGCACAGCCTCTCCTGGGAGGATGCGTGGCACGTCACCACCAACACGCTGCACTACACCAACCACACCCTCCTGCCCGAGGCGCTGGAGACCTGGCCGGTGGAGCTGATGGAGCGGCTGCTGCCGCGCCACATGCAGATCATCTACCTGATCAACTGGATGCACCTTGAGGAGCAGTCCAAGCACGGCCGGCAGGGGCCGGCGGATGCCGAGGCCTATCTCGCCTCGATCTCGCTGATCGAGGAGTCGAACGGCCGCCGGGTGCGGATGGGGCACCTCGCCTTCCACGGCGCGCGCCGGGTCAACGGCGTCTCGGCGCTCCACACCGACCTGATGCGCACCACGGTCTTCTCCGACCTGCACGCGCTGGATTCCGACAAGATCGTCAACAAGACCAACGGCATCACCTTCCGCCGCTGGTTCCACAACGCCAATCCGGGCCTGACCCGGCTCGCGGTCGAGACCGTGGGGGCGGGCGTCCTCGACGATCCGGAGCTGCTGCGCGGCCTGGAAGCCCATGCCGAGGATCCGGCCTTCGTGGCGCGCTACGCCGCCGTGCGCCGGGAGCGCAAGGAGGCCCTGGCCAAGGTCGTGGCCGAGCGCACCGGCATCGATATCGATCCGGCCGCTCTGTTCGACGTGCAGGTCAAGCGCATCCACGAGTACAAGCGCCAGTTGCTCAACGTCGTCGAGACGGTGGCGCTCTATCAGGCGATCAAGGCCGAGCCGCACCGGGACTGGACGCCCCGCGTCAAGATCTTCGGCGGCAAGGCGGCGCCGAGCTACGTGCAGGCCAAGCTGATCATCAAGCTCGCCTGCGACATCGCCAAGGCGGTCAACGACGATCCCGAGGTCGCTGGCCGGCTGAAGGTTGTGTTCCTACCGAACTACTCCGTGAGCCTTGCCGAATCGATCATCCCGGCGGCCGACCTGTCGGAGCAGATCTCCACCGCCGGCCTGGAAGCCTCCGGCACCGGCAACATGAAGTTCGCCCTCAACGGCGCGCTCACGGTGGGGACGCTCGACGGCGCCAACATCGAGATCCGCGACCATGTCGGGGCGGAGAACATCTTCATCTTCGGCCTGGAGGCCGACGGGGTCCGCGCCCGGCAGGCCGAGCCGGATTACGCGGCCAAGGCGATCCAGGCCTCGCCGCGCCTGGCGGCGGCGCTCGACATGATCGCCTCCGGCCGGTTCTCGCCGGAGGAGCCGGCCCGGTTCCGCCCGCTCACCGACGATCTGCGCCGGCGCGACCAGTACCTGCTCACCGCCGATTTCGACGATTACTGGCGGGTGCAGCGGTCCATCGACGCCGCGTGGCGCGATCCCCGCGGCTGGTGGGCCAAGGCGATCCGCAACACCGCCCGGATGGCGTGGTTCTCCTCCGACCGGGCGATGCGGGAATACGCCGCCGAGATCTGGCGGGTTCGGCTGGGCTGACGGGAAGGGGGCACGGGCGCGCTCGACGATCCGAAAGCCGGATTCACACGCGCGGTGCCGGTTCAAGCGCGGGATTCTCCCTCCCCTCTCCGCGGGGGGGGAGACGCGCCGGGCCGCTTGCGCCCATCCTCCGACCGAAGAAACGCGCGGATCCGCTACACTCCGCCACTGCCATAAATCGCGCCCGCCAGACCCTCCAGCTTCACGCGGTCGATCACCGTGATGCGCCCGCGCCGCGCCCGGATCATGCCGGCCCCCTCCAGCGTGTGGGTCGCCATCGTGACCGTGGGACGGCGCACGCCGAGCATCTTCGAGAGCATCTCGTGCGTCAGGGGCAGCTCGTCCTGGTCCAGGCGGTCATGGGTCATGAGGATCCACCGGGCGAGGCGCGCTTCGACGGTGAGATCGGCATTGGCGTGGACGGTCTGCCCCACCTGCACGATCAGGCTCTGCACGTAGCGCCCCAGCACCCGGCGCAGGCTGGCGCTCGCATCGAGCGCCGCGCACAAGGCGTCGGCCCCGATGCGCAGCGCCTCGCCCCCGGCCTGCACGATCGCCATATGGGGCGTGGTCTCCGCGCTTAGCGCGAGCGGCACGCCGACGAAGCCCTCGCGGCCCGTGAGGCCGATCTCGATGCGCCCCTCGCGGGTGTCGGCCACGAGGGAGACGATCCCGCCCTCGACGAAGTAGGCCTGTGTGATCGGCTGCTGCGGTGCAATCAGCACGTCGTGCAGGGCGAGGGGCACCGGCTCCAGTGCGGAGGCGAGGCGGTCGAACTCCTCCGGCGTCAGGGCGGCGAGCAGACGGTTTCGAACGGCGGATTGCTGCGGCAGCGCCATGGCCCCCCTCGGAATCCGGGCGGGAGCACGGGCCATCTCCCAATCACCCGCGTCCCGAGATCCAGACGGATGATCCTGACTGTTTCACACCGCACAAACCATCAGTATCGAGTAGGTTAGTTTTTCGAGCGCAATCCGTCTGGATTCTTACACTACCGACTGGCGTACACTGGATTCGGCGCGTTCGGAGCCGTGCAGGCGGGCAGTTGCACGTTCGGAAATCGGCCACGCCGTGGCCACTGCCTAAATATGTGGCACATGAATTGCGAGCTTCGGGCCGTCTCAACGAAGACGACGAAGGGCACCGCCGTGATAGCATTTGGAACGTGGGGCCGGGCCGCGGCGCTGGCCGCCGGGCTCGCCATCGGCGCCGCGGGCGCAGGGGCCGCACACGCGCAGGAGACCATCAAGGTCGGCATCCTGCACTCGCTCTCGGGCACGATGGCGATCTCCGAGACCACCCTCAAGGACGCGATGCTGATGCTCATCGCCGAGCAGAACGCCAAGGGCGGCGTGCTCGGCAAGAAGCTGGAGCCGGTGGTGGTCGATCCGGCCTCGAACTGGCCGCTCTTCGCCGAGAAGGCCCGCGAGCTGATCAGCAAGGACAAGGTCGCGGCCGTGTTCGGCTGCTGGACCAGCGTGTCGCGCAAGTCCGTGCTGCCGGTGTTCAAGGAACTCGACAACATCCTGTTCTACCCCGTCCAGTACGAGGGCGAGGAGAGCGAACGCAACGTGTTCTACACCGGCGCCGCCCCGAACCAGCAGGCGATCCCGGCGGTCGACTACCTGATGTCCGAGGATGGCGGCGGCGCCAAGCGCTGGGTGCTGGAAGGGACCGACTACGTCTACCCGCGCACGACCAACAAGATCCTCGAAGCCTACCTCAAGTCCAAGGGCGTCAAGGACGAGGACATCCTGATCAACTACACGCCGTTCGGCTTCTCGGACTGGCAGACCGAGGTGTCGAGGATCAAGGCATTCGGCTCGGCCGGCAAGAAGACCGCCGTGGTCTCGACCATCAACGGCGACGCCAACGTGCCGTTCTACAAGGAACTCGGCAACCAGGGCATCAAGGCGACCGACATCCCGGTCGTCGCCTTCTCGGTGGGCGAGGAGGAACTCGCCGGCATCGACGCCAAGCCGCTTACCGGCCACCTCGCCGCCTGGAACTACTTCGAGTCGATCAAGACGCCGGAGAACGAGGACTTCATCAAGACGTGGCAGGCGTTCCGGAAGAACCCCAAGGCCGTCACCAACGACCCGATGGAGGCCAGCTATATCGGCTTCAACATGTGGGTGAAGGCGGTGGAGAAGGCCGGCACCACCGACCCCGACAAGGTGATCGACGCGCTGCCGGGCATCGAGCAGAAGAACCTCACCGGCGGCACCGCCACGATGCTCCCGAACCACCACATCACCAAGCCGGTCTTCATCGGCGAGATCGAGGCGAACGGCCAGTTCGATGTGGTGTGGAAGACCGAGAAGCTGATCCCCGGCGAGGCGTGGTCGAAGCAGCTCGAGGGCTCCAAGGACCTCGAGGCCGACTGGGTCAAGCTCAAGTGCGGCAACTACAACACCAAGACCAAGAGCTGCGGCGGCGCGTAAGCCGCATCTCCCCTCTCCCCGCCTGCGGGGAGAGGGCTTCCTGCCCCCTTGTCGGGGCAGGAAGCGAGGCGGCAGCCGAAGGTGAGGGGGCGATTCGGGATGAGCCTCATCCGGTGCCACCCCCTCACCGCCGCTCCGGCTTCGCCTCCGCTCCCCGCATGGACGACGCGGTCCATGCGGGCCTCTCCCCGCGCGCGGGGATGAGGGGATACGCGCCTCACCCATGTGGCGCACCGCTCCCGGCTCGCAGAACGGCATCGATGCTCCGTCTCCTCACCCTCCTGTTCCTGCTGCTGGCCGCCCCGGCGCTGGCCCAGGCGCCCGATCCCTACGGTCAGCTCGCCGGCGACGGCTATGCCGAGATCGAGGCCGGCGTCTCGGGGCTCGCGGCCAGCGGCGACCCGCGCGCCGACGCGATCCTCTCGGCCCTGTCGGACGGCCGCCTGCTGGTGGGCCCGGACAAGTCCCTGCTCATCCGGCAGGGCAACGCCGTCGTGGACGCCAAGACCGGCGCCCCGGCGGCCGACAGCCCCGACCTCAAGCCGGTGCGCGCCAACAACCGGGTCCGCCGGGCGATCGAGGCCGCCCGCGGGCAGCTCGACCTCGCGAGCCCCGATTCGGCCAAGCGCCGCGCCGCCGCCGACGCGGTGTTCAAGGCCCGGGACGCGGCGGCGCTGCCGGCCCTCGACGCGGCCCTGGCGCGCGAGACGCAGGCCGGAATCCGCCAGGCGCTGACCGAGGCCCGCGCCGCCGTGCTGCTGGCCAAGCCCGGCACCGGGGAGGCGGACCGGATTGCCGCAATTCCCGCCATCCAGGCCCGGGGCGATGGCGACGCGATGGGCATCCTGCGCGGTCTTGCGGCGGATCCGAGCGAGGCGGTCCGCGCTGCGGCCGCCCGCGGCATCGCGGCGATCGAGACGCGGCTCGCCATCCTCGGGGCCCTCCAGAACGTCTGGTACGGCATCTCGCTCGGCTCGGTCCTGCTGCTCGCCGCCATCGGGCTGGCCATCACCTTCGGGGTGATGGGCGTGATCAACATGGCGCACGGCGAGATGGTGATGCTCGGCGCCTACACGACGTACGGCGTGCAGGAGCTGATCCGCACCAAGGCGCCGTCCCTGTTCGGCTGGTCGCTGGCGATCAGCATCCCCTGCGCGTTCCTGGTCGCCGGGCTGATGGGCGTGCTGATCGAGCGGTTCATCATCCGCTTCCTGTACGGGCGCCCGCTGGAGACCCTGCTCGCCACCTTCGGGGTCAGCCTCATCCTGCAGCAGGGCGTGCGCTCGCTCTTCGGCCCGACCAACCGCGAGGTCGGCGCCCCCGCCTTCATGAGCGGCGCCTTCGATTTCTACGGCCTGTCGATCACCTGGGGCCGGATGTGGATCATCGTGTTCGCGCTGGCCGTGTTCCTTGGGCTGCTCTTCGTGCTCCGAAAAACTTCGTTCGGCCTCAAGACCCGGGCCGTCACCCAGAACCGCCGCATGGCCGCCGCGATGGGCATCCGCACCCCCTACGTCGATGCGCTGACCTTCGGGCTCGGCTCCGGCATCGCGGGGATCGCCGGGGTGGCGCTGTCGCAGATCGACAACGTCTCGCCCAATCTCGGCCAGGGCTACATCATCGACTCGTTCCTGGTGGTGGTGTTCGGCGGTGTCGGCAACCTCTGGGGGACGCTGGTGGCGGCGCTGACGCTCGGCGTCGTGAACAAGCTCGCCGAGCCGTATGTCGGCGCGGTGCTGGCCAAGATCGGCCTCCTGATCTTCATCATCCTGTTCATCCAGAAGCGCCCGCGCGGCCTGTTCGCGCTCAAGGGCCGGGCGGTGGAATCGTGAGCAGACCGATGGGCGCTCCCTCCCCCCTCTGCGGGGGCGGGTCCCCTGCGAAGCAGGGGGGGAGAGGGGAACGCGGCATCCGCAGGAGGCGCGGCCTTTATGGAGGTCGGAGCCCTATTCTGCACCGTTGCTCCCCTCTCCCGACCCTCGCGCACGCGAGGGCCACCCTCCCCCGCAAAGGGGGGAGGGCGGGTGCGCGCCAGATCCGGACCGCCCTTTCCGTCAGCCTGAACGAAGCCAGTGGCCTGCGCGGGGATCAGATCGGGCGCGAACGAGGAATCGCCCCATGACCGCCCGCACCCCCCTCATCGATCTGAAGGGCTGGATCTTCCTCGCCGTCCTGGCCGCCTTCTGCCTCGCGGTGCCGGTGCTGAACCTCGCGGTGCCGGAGGGCTCCGGGCTGCACGTGCCGACCTACCTCGTGGCGCTGTTCGGCAAGTACCTCGCCTATGCGCTGCTCGCGGTCAGCCTCGACCTCGTCTGGGGCTATTGCGGCATCCTCTCACTCGGCCACGGGGCGTTCTTCGCGCTCGGCGGCTACGCGATGGGCATGTACCTGATGCGCCAGATCGGCCCCCGGGGCGTCTACGGCAACCCGGTCCTGCCCGACTTCATGGTGTTCCTGAACTACAAGGCACTGCCCTGGTACTGGTACGGCTTCGACCACTTCGCCTTCGCGGCCCTGATGGTGCTGCTGGTGCCGGGGCTGCTGGCCTTCGTGTTCGGCTGGCTCGCCTTCCGGTCGCGGGTGACCGGCGTCTACCTGTCGATCATCACCCAGGCGATGACCTACGCGCTGATGCTCGCCTTCTTCCGCAACGACATGGGCCTCGGCGGCAACAACGGCCTCACCGACTTCAAAGATCTCTTGGGCCTCTCGGTTCAGGCCCAGAATTTTCGCGTGGGCATCTTCGTCGCCACCGGCATCGCGCTGGCTTTGGGCTACCTGATCGCCCGGGTGATGACAGTCTCGGCGTATGGAAAAATCCTGATCGCCGTGCGCGACGCCGAGAGCCGCACCCGCTTCCTCGGCTACCGGCCGGAGCACTTCAAGACGCTGGCCTTCACGGTCTCGGCCATGATGGCGGGCGTCGCCGGCGCCCTCTACGTGCCGCAGGTCGGCATCATCAACCCGGGGGAGTTCGCCCCGACCAACTCCATCGAGACGGTGATCTGGGTGGCGGTGGGCGGGCGCGGCACGCTGGTCGGCGCGGCGCTCGGCGCCGTGCTGGTCAACTACGCCAAGACGGTGCTCACCGGCGTGATGCCCGATGCGTGGCTGTTCGGCCTGGGCGGCCTGTTCGTGGTCGTGACGCTGTTCCTGCCCCGCGGCCTCGTCGGCACCGCCATCGAGCGGCTCGGCTCCCGGCGCGCCGCCGCCAGGCTGCCGCCGGAGCCCGCCATCGCCCCGAAACGCGTGGAACAAGGGCAGGGCTCGTAATGAGCATCGACCTCCTCGAACGCCCGGATGCAAGCGGCCCCGCCAACCGGAAGCGCGAGACGGACGCGCTCCTCTACCTCGACGACCTGCGGGTGACTTTCGACGGCTACAAGGCCCTGCGCGGCCTGTCGCTGACGCTGGCCCGCGGCGAGTTGCGGGCGATCATCGGCCCGAACGGCGCCGGCAAGACCACCATGATGGACTGCATCACCGGCAAGACCCGGCCGGACAGCGGGATCGCGCTGTTCGACGGCACCCACGACCTGCTCAAGAGCGACGAGCCGGCGATCGCCGACCTCGGCATCGGCCGCAAGTTCCAGAAGCCGACCGTGTTCGAGAGCCATACGGTCGCCGACAACATCCTGCTGGCGCTCAAAGGTCCGCGCGCGGCATTCGCGTCCCTGTTCGGCCGGCGCAACCGGGTGGAGGCGCAGCGGATCGATGCCCTGCTGGAGACGGTCGGCCTGCTGGCCCACCGCGGCCGCCCGGCGGCCGATCTGAGCCACGGTCAGAAGCAATGGCTGGAGATCGGCATGCTGCTCGCGCAGGACCCCAAGCTCCTGCTCGTCGACGAGCCGGTGGCCGGCATGACCGACGCCGAGACCGCCGAGACCGCCCGCCTGCTGAGGCGGATCGCGGGCGAGCACGCCGTGGTGGTGGTGGAGCACGACATGCACTTCGTCCGCGACCTCGGCTGCCGGGTCACCTGCCTGCACGAGGGCGCGGTGCTGGCCGAGGGCTCGATCGACGCCGTCTCGGCCGACCCGCGGGTGGTCGAGGTGTATCTCGGGCGATGACCAAGGTCATGGTTTCAAAAGGTCGAGACCTTTTGCGGGTGCAGGGCAGAGCCCTGCTGTCGAGCGAAGCTCGAACGTCGGGCTTCGCCCGAGTGTCGGGCTTCGCCCTGACGACCCACCAAAGGGCACGCCCTTTGGAATTCCTTTGTTCGCGCGCGCAGTCCGATGGTGAACTCCCATGCTGAGCGTCGAGGGGATCGACCTCTATTACGGCGCCGCGCAGGCGCTCCGCGGCGTCTCCCTGACGGCCGAGGCCGGGCAGATCACGACGGTGCTGGGCCGCAACGGCGTCGGCAAGACCTCGCTGCTGCGGGCGATCGTCGGCCAGCAGCCCGTGCGCGCCGGCGCGATCCGCCTCGATGGCCGCCCGATCCAGGCGCTCGCCCCCTACGACCGGGCCCGGGCCGGCATCGCCTTCGTGCCCCAGGGCCGCGAGATCTTCCCGCTGCTCACCGTCAAAGAGAACCTCGAGACCGGCTTCGCGCCCCTGAAGCGCCGCGACCGCCACATCCCGGGGGAGATCTACGACCTGTTCCCAGTGCTCAAGGACATGCTGCACCGGCGCGGCGGCGACCTCTCGGGCGGCCAGCAGCAGCAGCTCGCCATCGGCCGGGCGCTGGTGACGCGGCCCAAACTCCTCGTGCTCGACGAGCCGACCGAGGGCATCCAGCCCTCGATCATCAAGGATATCGGCCGGGCGATCACCTACCTGCGCGGCAAGGGCGAGATGGGCATCGTGCTGGTCGAGCAGTATTTCGAATGGGCCCGCGACCTCTGCGATACCTACGCGGTGATGGATCGCGGGCAGGTGGTGCTGGCCGGGCCCCGGGCCGGGATGGTCGAGGCCGACGTCCTCAAGTGGATGTCGGTGTAGGGCAGGCGCCCTCGCCCCCGCGGTCTACGATATTCACACTTCGCTGGCCGCTGGGCTCTCTCCTCCCCGCAAGGGGGAGGGGAAGAGCGCCATCCTCTCAGGAGGTTGGTGGCACTCTGAAATGTGTGAATCCACGCGCCCTCGCGGGGAGGGCGCGATGCGCCACTCCGCCCCCGCCGAACCCCACGCGAATATCATTATTTACGCGACTATTTAGAATTCGCCGGACGCGCGCGCGGTACAAATTTCGCGAAAACTGTGAACGCGTCCCCGGACGGCCAAGGTTAAACCACAATTCGAGACTGCCATGGCGACCTGCCGCAGGAGCGCCCCATGACGATCCTCGATCCCACCACCGGTAAGCTGGTCACCATTTCCCTGCCGCGGCCGCGTCCGCAGCCCAATCCCCGCTGACCGGGAGACGCCGCCTCGTGGAGACTGCCATCGTGTCAGGCGCGATGCGCCGGACGGCGCGCGCCAAGCGTCTTCGGATCCGGACGAGTCCGCCCGGCCTGTGGCTGGTCGGGGGCGGGCCCGCATCGGACGACGCGCCCCTGGCCGCCGCCGATCTGATCGCCATGGCCCGGGCAGCCCGCGGGACGAGCACGGATGGCACGGCCGGAGAGCCTGGGGAGTCGGCCCGAGGAGGCCCGCGCTAGGGTCCTCGTCAACGAAGTGGACGCCCGTTCGGCGCTAAACCGCGCGCTACGACAAAGACTTAGAGCCAGGCTCGATGGCAACGCGCCACGGTATACGACAGTGACGCCACCGTTGCTGAATAGGGCACGGGTCCCCTCTCCCGTGCGGGAGAGGTCTGCTTTCGCAGAAAGCCGGGTGAGGGATGAGACCTATCCGGAAGAGCCATGCCGCGTCAGGGCTTCGAGGTGCGCTCGATCCTGAACCGTCTCGACCCTCACCCCAACCCTCTCCCGCATGGGAGAGGGGCAGGTCGCGCTTGCCGACCCAGGCGGCAGACAAGTGTCGTGTACCGTGGGCAACGCGCAGGGCACACGACAGAAACGCGTGACTGGGTCACGCGCGCTCCCACCCAATCCCCTCGTCCTGAGGTGCGAGCGCAGCGAGCCTCGAAGGAGGAGGGCATTGGGTGGGACGGCCCGGCGGCTTCCCGTTCTGTGTGCAGCCTGATCGGACCCGATTCGAGCGGGATCGCGCCATCCCGAGAGACGGATCGGGCGCCTCACACAGGCTCCTGAAACGCGGCCTGGATCACGCCGGGCGTCTCAGCAGCCGGAGCAGATCGGCTTGGCGGCGCCGCGACCTTCCTTCTCCAGGCGTCGCATCATCGCCTCGCGGTTGTAGGAGCGCGTCTCGAACTGAACGGTGGACCTGCCGCCGGTCGCCCCCGTTTCGCCGACGCCCAAGCGCGCGACGGCGTCCCGGTTCACCACGAAGGACGGCCGTGCCATCTCCGTCGGGCTCAGGGTCTGCCAAGCCAGCCGCGCGCGGGTCGAAGCGGCCAGAACATCCAGGGGGTTGACCTGCGCGCCCCGGCTCTCGCCAGAGCCCCCGTGCGCCAGGGCCGTGCCCGGGATGCGGATGACCGGCAGGGCCGCCACCGGGACAGCCGGGTTCGGGACCGCCTTCAGACCGGCCGGGTGCTCCACCGTCAGGGGCGGCAGGGAGCTGTACGCGGTCGGCACGTTGGGCATTCGAGAACAGGCGCTTGCCGAGAGCAGAACGAGCCCTACAACCGCGATCCGCGACACCATATTGGCACCTGAAAGCAATACTCGGCCGTTCTGGCCAAGCTTGCTCCCGTTGATATAGCAGTGCGTCCGCAGTGTCCAATGGCCGAGCCTTCGCGCTTGCGGCGGCACGGCCCCCCATCGAGCCGACGATCGGCCCCGTTTGGGGGCGACGATCGGCCCCGTTTGGGGGCGACGATCGGCCATCGCGGGACCCCAGAGAAAGCGCGCTTCTGGACCCGCCCTCTCAGCCGCGCAACTGCGCCACGAAGGCCCGGATGAAGGGCGGGAGCCCGTCGAGGTCGCGCAGGCACAGGGTCAGGTCGCGCCGCGCCCACGCGTCGGCCAGCGGCACCACCGCGAGGGCGAGGCCCTGGGCGGCCCGGACGGCCGCACTCTCGGGCAGGACGGCCAGCCCGACCCGGGCGTCCACCAGCCGGCAGACGGCATCGAACCCGCGCAGCTGCGCCCGCAGGCGCATCGGGCGCCCCTCCCGCGCGGCCTGGGCGACGAGGAACCGGCTGATGGCGCTGCGCCGGTCCAGGCCCACGAGATCGTGACCCAGCACCTCTGCGAAGGGGATCGCCCCGCGCCCCGCCAGGGGATGGTCCCGGGCGGCGACCAGCACGAACCGGTCTTCCCGGAACGGGAAGGTCCGAAGCGAGCCGGTATCCACCGTGCCGGACAGGATACCGAGATCGGCCGCCCCCTCGGCCACGAGCCCGACGATCTCCTCGGAGGTACGCTCCTCGATCTCGACGCCGATCCCGGGATGGTCGGCCAGGAAGGCCGAGAGCGCCTCCGGCAGGAATTCGGTGAGTGCGTTGGTGTTGGCCAGCACCCGGATCTGGCCGAAGGCGCCCCCCGAATAGGCCGACATCTCCTCGCGCAGACGCTCGACCGCGGACAGGACCTCCCGGGCATGGACCAGGAGCGCACGCCCCGCCGGGGTCGGATTGACGCCCTGGCGCCCCCGGGTCAGCAGCGCGGCCCCGAGCGACTCCTCCATCAGCCGGATCCGCGTGGAGGCCGCCGCCAGGGCGAGGTTCGCCCGCGCCGCCCCATGGGTGATCGAGCCGGCCTCGACCACATGCCGGAACAGGCCGAGATCGGTGAGATCGAACCGCATCATCGCCCCGGCCTCTTCCGACAGCGCCCGCGCCGGCCGGTCGAACACGCCGCCCGCGGGCGACCGACGGTAGCCTCAGCCCGTCCCCGTGTCAGCGCGCCGGATGCAGGACCCGCCTGCGGGGATAACCACCCCTGCAGCCATCCAATCCTGTTCACGGTCGTGCTGAAGTAAGAGCTGGATATGTACTATCGTCGCGAGCTTTGGTTTTTTATGCCCGCATTGAGGCGCTCCGATACGGAGATCGTCTTACAAAATCCCCAGAAAAACATCTGGATACGGAGTTATTTTTACTCAGGATCGGAGAATAATTATTTACCTCCTTTTAACGCGAGGCAATCCAAATCTGTAAGACAGTCCCCGGATCGTCCGCTTCAATGACAAATCTCTTGCGCATGCCCGCCCCGGGACTCAGTCCGATCCGCCCGCGACCGCAAGGGTGGGGACCGGGATGTTCGACGTCCCTCCGGATGGACCGCCATCGGCACCGCCCGGCGAGTGGCCCCGCGCCGGGCGCACCGAAGCCGCCGCCCGGGAGCCCCTGATGGACGCGCTCCTGGTCGACGACAGCGCGGTCATGCGCCTGCGGCTGCGCCAGTTGCTGGAGGCCAAGCCCGACGTGAGCGTGACCGATCACGCCGATCCGGGCGCCGCGCTCGTGGAGGCGCAGATCCGGGCCTTCGACCTCGTCCTGGTCGATTGCCACCTGCGCGCCATGGACGGGATCGCCTTCATCCGGCGCATGCGGACCATCCCGCATTACGCCCAGGTGCCGATCGTGATGCTGGCCGAGGACATCTCGGACGCGGTGCGGCTCTCCGCCCTAGAGGCCGGGGCGACCGACTTCCTCGACACCTCCATGCGGGGCGTCGAGCTGACCGTGCGTCTGCGCAACATGATCCGCCTCGCCAAGGCCGTGCGGCGGCTGTCCGAGCAGGCGGCCTGGCTCGACGGCGAGGTCGAGGCGGCCCTGCGCCACATGCGCGAGCGCGAGGAGGAGATCATCTTCCGCCTCGCCCTCGCGGTCGAGTATCGCGACAGCGACACGGGGGACCATACCTGGCGGGTCGCCCGCTACAGCCAGATCATCGCCGAGGAACTGGGGCTCGCCCCGGATGTCTGCCGCAGCCTCTATCTCGCGGCGCCTCTGCACGATGTCGGCAAGGTCGGCGTGCCCGACAGCATCCTGCTGAAGCCCGGACGTCTCGATCCGGACGAGTTCGCCGTGGTCCAGACGCATACCACCATCGGCCAGCGGATCCTGGGCGGGAGCGCATCCGAGCTGATCCGCCTCGCGGCGGAGATCGCCGAGGCGCATCACGAGCGGTGGGACGGCGGCGGCTACCCGAACGGGCTCGCCGGGACCGCGATCCCGCTCGCCGCCCGGATCGTCGCGGTGGCGGACGTGTTCGACGCCCTGACCACGCAGCGTCCCTATAAGGCCGCAATATCCTTCGAGGCGGCCCTGGACAGCCTGCGCGCCGAGAGCGGCCGCCATTTCGATCCGGCCTGCGTCGCGGCCTTCTGCGCCCGCTGGGCGGATATTCGCGTCGCCGGCGGCCAGGAGCGGGCCGCGATCCGGCCGGTCACCGAGCCCTGGGCGCGGGTCCCGACCCTGCTCCGCGAGATCGCGGCCGAGCCGCAGGGCCCGTCCGGGTGGCTGGTGCACGATCCGCACAGCCTGATCGCCCCGGACGAGGCACCGGTGCGCCCGCCGCCGGTTGCACCGCCGGCCCGGGATCCGCTCAAACGGCCGAGGGAGCCGCGCCATGAACGTGCGCTGGATGACGCTGCCGGGGATCGCGCAGGCCCGCCCCATCCCCCGGGTCGAGGCCCGACGCCCGGTCGACGCGACGGGCTGCCCCACGGTGTTGCGCACCGACGGAACGGTCGACCGCATCTGATCGCCGCACGGCCGGAGGATTCGGCCCTCGGGCGGTCCTGAGACGGCGCGTTCCGGTTTCCGGCCTCATGCCGTAACCTGCCGGGATGCGCGTCTTCCACAGTCCCGACTCACCCCGGCACGATCCCGAACGCTACTGGCGGCGCGGCACGCCGATCCCGCATCCGGAGCAGGCTGACCGCTACGCGATCCTGCGCGATGCGGCCCTGCGGGGCGGCCACGCCCTCGCGGAGCCCGGCGATCACGGCCTGGACCCGATCCGGGCGGTGCACGATCCCGCCTACGTGGCGTTCCTGGCCGAGGCCTGGACCCGCCGGGGCGAGATGCCGGGCATCGGCGACGAGATCCTCAGCGGCGTCTTCGCCCGGCCGCACATGCACCGGACGCCGACGGGCCTCCTCGGGCTCGCCGGCCTCTACATGGCCGACACCTCGACGCCGATCCGCGCCGGGACGTGGCCGGCGGTCTACGGCGCGGCGCAATGCGCCGTCGCGGCCGCCGACGCCGCCCTGGCGGAGGGCCACGCCTACGCCCTGTGCCGGCCGCCCGGCCACCACGCCTACGCGGATTCCGCCGGCGGCTTCTGCTTCCTCAACAACAGCGCGATCGCGGCCGCCCGGATGCTGGCCCCCACCGGCGGCCCGGTGGCGATCCTCGACATCGACGTCCACCACGGCAACGGCACGCAGGGGATTTTTTACGGGCGCGCGGATGTCGTGACGGTCTCGGTCCATGCCGATCCGTCGGACTACTTCCCGTTCTTCGCAGGCTATGCCGACGAGACAGGTACAGGGAAGGGGGCGGGGTTCAACCGGAACCTGCCGCTGCCGCCGGGCTCGGGCGACGCCCCGTGGCTCGAAGCCGTGGAGGCGGGTCTCGCAATGATCGCCGCGCATCGGCCGCGGGGGCTGGTGGTGGCTTTGGGCCTCGACGCCTCGGCGGACGACCCGATCGGCGCCCTGAAAGTCACCCGGTCGGGCTTCGCCGGCGCGGCGGAGCGCATCGCCCGGGCCGGGCTGCCCACCGCCCTCGTCCAGGAGGGCGGCTACCTCTGCGCGGCCCTCCCGGAGAGCCTCGCGGCCTTCCTGGCGGCCTTCGACGCCGCCCGGTAGGCCGCGGACGGCGAATTACGCCTCGTCGTCCTCGTCCTGCTGCCGGCCCTTGAGCTTGGCGAAGACCGAATCCGCGTCGAGCCGCTCCTCGCGGCCGCCGTGATCCTCCTCCGGCTCCTGCGCGTCCCGGGCCGTGGAGACCTCCGTGGGCAGCAGCGAGGCGCCGGAATCGGCCGCCACCGCGGCCGGGCGGTCGGCCGCCGCGCGCTGGACCTCGAAATCGAGGTTGATCTGGGTGGCGAGCCCCAGCGTCACCGGGTCCATCGGCTGCAGCGAGCCCGAGTTCCAGTGGGTGCGCTCGCGGATCTGCTGGATCGTCGACTTGGTGGTGCCGACCAGCCGGATGATCTGCGCATCCTTCAACTCGGGGTGGTTGCGCAGCAGCCACAGGATGGCGTTCGGCCGGTCCTGGCGGCGGGACAGCGGGGTGTAGCGCGGGCCCTTGGTGGTGCGCTTCACCTCCGGCAGCTTCACCTTGGAGACGGCGGGCTTCAGCTTGTAGTGCGGCGCCTTCTGGGCCTTCTCGATCTCGTCGCGGGTGAGCTGGCCGGTGGAGACCGGATCGAGCCCCTTGATCCCGGCCGCGACCTCGCCGTCGGCGATGCCCTTCACCTCCAGCGGGTGCAGCTTGCAGAAATCGGCGATCTGCTCGAAGGCGAGCGACGTGTTCTCGACCAGCCAGACGGCGGTCGCCTTCGGCATCAGCGGACTTTGGGACATGTCTCTCGTGCTCCGGCCTGCGGGACGGGGGCCGGGCATCGGGCCGCGGGCTCCGGATGGTCGATCCGGATGTCCCGTCTCACGCTGTTGAATGGGGATACGGCACTATAGGCCGGGGCCGGGAGGGGCGCAATCGCGGGTTCGGAGCCTGCGCGTCGATTCACCGGGGCCGGGAGCCCGGCTCAGCTTGCACCGTGAGCCCGACCGACTCACCCGCGAAGGCCGCACGCGGCCGGTTGCGGCCGGGGGTGCAGAGATATGGTCATCTCTCTGGCATGGTCCAGAAAAGCGAATGGCGAGTGCAGGTTCACGCTCCGCCTCGCCATTCCTCTCTGGAAGCGGCAACACCTGAGACGGTGAAGGCCAAGGGCTGGCGGTCGCCGCCGCCGGTCCCACTCCCGAAGATAACGCGACCGGGGCGCACCAACAACAATCTCGGCCGCCCCCTCAGCGCGTTCGCACCCCGTCGAGGAACGACCGCACCGCCGGCGGACGGGTTCTGGCGGGTTGGGGTGAGCCACGCCGTGGTGACGATCTCAGGAAGCCCCTGCGCGCCGCCGGACCGGTGGAGGCGCACCGACGGGGGCCGGCGCCCCGGCCCTGGTGGAGCCGTGATGCGGCGCGCACCCGAAGCCGGTTTCGCAAGAGTGGCCACCGGTTTTGCGACAAAAGCCTGCGACGCAACAGAGACTTAAGCGGATGATGCGTTGGCTCACCAACGGTACACGACAGCGACGCCACCATCGCGGAATGAGGCGCGGGTCCCCTCTCCCGTGCGGGAGAGGTCTGCTTTCGCAGAAAGCCGGGTGAGGGACGTGCGGCTTCCGGAAGAGACGCA
>NZ_JAKSYH010000065.1 GCF_022829295.1 Methylobacterium sp. J-088 | reverse complement strand
ACGCCTTCCGCACCTGGACCGCCGAGGCCGATCTGGCGCCGGGGCCGCATGCCCTGCGCGTCCGCGCGACCGGCAACGACGGCGGCACGCAGCCGATGTCGCCGCGCTGGAACCCGGCCGGCTACATGCGCAACGTGGTCGAGACGACGCATGTGCGGGCGGCCTGAGGAGATGAACATGCCCCGGTTCGCCGTGCTGCCCGCCCTCGGGCTCGCCTTGGCCGCAACGGCCGCGCTGGCCGCCCCCGACACCTACGCGCTGCCGGAGCCGACCGCGCAGTTCAAGGCGCCGCCGGATGCCGGCCACGCGGCCGGCTTCCAGGCCGCGCAGGAAAACTGCATGACCTGCCACTCGGCGGACTACATCGCCATGCAGCCGCCCGGGAAGGGGCAGGCCTTCTGGGACGGGGAGGTCGCCAAGATGGTCAAGGTCTACCGCGCGCCGATCGCGGCGGAGCAGGCCAGGGCCATCGCGGCCTATCTCGGCGCGACCTACTGAGCGCCGGCGTCGGACAGGGGGTCCCGCCATGACCGCCAGGATCGCCGACCGTGCCGGATCGGGAACCGCCGACCGGAGCCGCGGCTCCGCCTGGGCCGGGGTGGCCGGCAGCCTGCTGCCGGGGCTGCTCCTATGCCTGCTGATCACCGCAGTCGCGCAGGTGATGCAGGTGGGCGAGGAGCACCTGACCGGGCACCCCTACGTCGAGGCCCTGGTGCTCGCCATCCTCCTGGGCACCGCCCTGCGCACCGCCTGGGTGCCGGGGGCACGCTTCAAGGCCGGCATCGCCTTCTCGGCCAAGCAGGTGCTGGAGGTGGCTGTCACCCTGCTCGGCGCGTCAGTCAGTCTCGGGACCATCATCGCCTCGGGTCCGGCGCTGCTGGCCGGCATCGTCGGCGCGGTGGCGCTGACCATCCTAGCGAGCTGCGCCCTCTGCCGCGCGCTGGGCCTGCCGGTGCGCATGGCGCTGCTGATCGCCTGCGGCAACGCCATCTGCGGCAACTCGGCAATCGCCGCCGTGGCCCCCGTCATCGGGGCAGAGAGCCGGGACGTTGCGGCCGCCATCGCGTTCACAGCCGTGCTCGGCGTGCTGATGGTCCTCGGGCTGCCGCTGTTCGTGCCGCTCGCCGGCTTCAGCGAGCACCAGTACGGCGTGCTCGCGGGCCTCACCGTCTACGCCGTGCCACAGGTGCTGGCCGCAACCGTGCCGGTGAGCGCGCTCGCGACCCAGGTCGGCACGCTGGTCAAGCTGGTGCGCGTGCTGATGCTCGGTCCGGTGGTGGTGGCCCTATCGCTGATCGCGCCGCGCCTGCCTGCGGAGGGGGCGACGGGCAAGGGCGCGCCGGGCCGGCTCGGCTTCTTCAAGCTGGTGCCGTGGTTCAT
>NZ_JAKSYH010000062.1 GCF_022829295.1 Methylobacterium sp. J-088 | reverse complement strand
TCATCGACGTGGCGGCGCAGCACGGGGGCAAGAGCCCGGAGGACGCGGTGGCATATCTCGCGGCGCTCAGGAAGGCCGGCCGGTATCAGGCGGACGTGTACTGAGCGGCAAAACCCTCCCCCCTCTGCGGGGGAGGGTGCCGCGCGGAGGCGGGGCGGGAGAGGGGACCCGGGTACCGGAAAAGGCGCAACGGGACGGGCCGGGCTCCATCCGTCACCGTCGCACCCTCTCCCGGCCCACTGCGGGGGCCACACTCCCCCGCAGGGGGGGGAGGGAAACGGCGGCTCTAATCTTCGAGGACTGTATCGATGACCCAGCCTGCGGCGGCGCCGGACGTTCGGACCACCTGCCCCCATTGCG
>NZ_JAKSYH010000061.1 GCF_022829295.1 Methylobacterium sp. J-088 | reverse complement strand
GCACCACCCCCACCCCTGACCCCTACCCGCAAGGGGGAGGGGAAAGCGTCCGTCTGAACTTTCGGAGCCACGCCCATGAGTTTCGGGCTCGATGAGGATCGAACCGCGATCCGCGAGATGGCCCTCGGCTTCGCGGCCGAGCACATCGCCCCCCACGCCCTCGACTGGGACCGCGACAAGACCTTCCCGATCGAGACCCTGCGGGCAGCCGCCGCGCTGGGCATGGCGGGCATCTATGTCCGCGAGGATGTCGGCGGCTCCGGCCTGTCGCGCCTCGACGCCGCCCTGATCTTCGAGGCGCTGAGCACCGGCTGCCCGACCGTGGCGGCGTTCCTGTCGATCCACAACATGTGCGCCTGGATGATCGACGCCTATGGCGACGCCGACCAGCGCAACCGCTGGCTCCCGGCCCTGATGGGCATGGACACCATCGCGAGCTACTGCCTCACCGAGCCGGGCTCGGGTTCCGACGCGGCGGCGCTCCGCACCCGCGCCGAGCGGGACGGCGACCATTACGTGCTCACCGGCGAGAAGCAGTTCATCTCGGGTGCGGGCGTCAGCGACCTCTATGTCTGCATGGTCCGCACCGGCGAGGCCGGCCCGCGGGGCATCTCGGCCGTGGTGGTGGAGAAAGGCACGCCCGGCCTGTCGTTCGGGGCCGAGGAGCGCAAGATGGGCTGGAACGCCCAGCCGACCCGGGCGGTGCGCTTCGACGGCTGCCGCGTGCCGGCGGGCAACCGCCTCGGCGCGGAGGGCCAGGGCTTCCGTATCGCCATGAGCGGTCTCGACGGCGGCCGGCTCAACATCGCCGCCTGCTCGCTCGGCGGCGCGCAGGCCGCCCTCGATAAGGCGCTCGCCTATATGAGCGACCGGCGCGCCTTCGGGGCTAAGCTCACCGACTTCCAGGCGCTGCAGTTCCGGCTCGCCGATATGGCGACCAGCCTCGAAGTCTCGCGCACCTTCCTGCGCCACGCGGCCGCCGCGCTCGACGCCAAGGACCCCACCGCCACGCAGCTGTGCGCCATGGCGAAGCGCCACGTCACCGACGCGGCCTTCGCGGTGGCGAACGACGCGCTGCAACTGCATGGCGGCTACGGCTACCTCGCTGAGTATGCCGTGGAGAAGATCGTTCGGGATCTGCGCGTGCACCAGATCCTGGAGGGCACCAACGAGATCATGCGGGTGATCATCGCCCGCGCGATGACCGGGGGGCACCGATGAGCGACATGATCGTCGAGCGCGTCGGCGCCCTGGGGCGCCTGCGGCTTAACCGGCCAAAGGCCCTGAACGCCCTGACTCACGGGATGGTGGGTGAGATCGACCAAGCGCTCGACCAGTTCTCGGCGGATCCGGGCCTCGCCGCGGTGCTGCTCACCGGCGAAGGCGAGCGCGGCCTCTGCGCCGGCGGCGATCTGCGCACCCTCTATGACAGCACCGACACGGTCGCGGCGGAACAATTCTGGCGGGACGAGTACCGGCTCGATGCGCGCATCGCCTGTTACGAAAAACCGTTCGTGGCGGTGATGGACGGCATCACCATGGGTGGCGGCGTCGGGCTCGCCGGCCATGCCGCCCACCGGATCGTCACCGAGCGCTCCCGCGTCGCCATGCCGGAGACCGGTATCGGCTACTTTCCGGATGTCGGTGGCACGTGGCTGCTGCCGCGGGCACCGGGCGAGACGGGTACCTACCTCGGCCTCACCGGCGAGCCGATGGGTGCCGCCGACGCGATCTTTTGCAACTTCGCCGACGCCATGGTGCCCTCTGCGGCGCTCCCCGACCTGATCGACGCGCTCTCGGCGCTCCCGCCGGATGCCGGGGATGCGGGCGTGCGGGACGTCATCGTGCGCCTCGCGCAGGATCCCGGTTCGACCCCGCTCGCGGCGCATCGCGCCGTGATCGACCGGTGCTTCGCCTTCGACCTCGTGGATGAGATCCTGGCGGCCCTCGCCGCCGACGGCTCGGATTTCGCCGCCGCGACGCGAAAAACCCTCCTGAGCAAGGCGCCGACGAGCCTCGTCCTCACGCTCTGCCTGCTGCGCCTCGGCCGCGGTTCCGCGAAGCTGGAGGCCTGCCTGGAGCGCGAGTTCCATGCCTCGCTCGCCGTCCTGGCGGAGGGCGATCTCCGCGAGGGCATCCGCGCCGCGGTGATCGACAAGGACAAGACCCCCCGCTGGAACCCGCCGACCCTGGACGCCGTCGACCCCGCCCGGATCGCCCGCTGGCTCGAGCGGCGCGCGGATCCGGTTTTTCCGGAGTCGCGGACGGGTGCGGTGTGATGTGAGGCCGCTCGCCCCAGCCCGGCTCCGGGGCGCTGCCCCCGGATCTTCATAGGAGCGCGGGTCCCCTCTCCCGTGCGGGAGAGGGACAGGGTAAGGGATCAGGTTTTTCCGGAGAGGGCGTATCCCTCACCCCAACCCTCTCCCGCACGGGAGAGGGGGCGCGTCGAGCCCGTCATAGACCGGTCAGGCTGCCGTTGAAGTGGGTAGGGGCGAGATACAAGACAGGGAGGGTTGGATGGCGCAGACCATCGGGTTCATCGGTCTCGGCAACATGGGCGGCCCCATGGCGGCCAACCTCGTGAAGGCGGGGCATACGGTGCGTGGCTTCGATCTGGTGCCGGCCTCGCTGGAGGCCGCCCGCGCCGCGGGCGTCACGGTGGCGGGTTCGGCCCTGGAGGCGGCCGAGGGCGCCGACGTCGTGATCACCATGCTGCCCGCCGGGCGGCACGTCATCGAGGTCTGGACGCAACTCGTCGAAGCCGTGCCCGCCGGCACGCTGCTGATCGATTCCTCCACCATCGACGTCGAGAGCGCCCGCAGGGCCCATGCACTGGCCGAGGCGCGGGGCTGCCTGTCGGTGGACGCACCGGTCTCGGGGGGAACCGGCGGCGCCAAGGCCGGCACGCTGACCTTCATGGCCGGCGGCGCCGAAGCGGCCTTCGCCAGGGCCGAGCCGCTGCTGAAGGCGATGGGCAAGAACGTGTTCCATTGCGGCGCGGCCGGGGCCGGGCAGGCGGCCAAGATCTGCAACAACATGATCCTCGGTATCTCGATGATCGCCGTTGGCGAGGCCTTCGCGCTGGGCGAAAAACTCGGCCTGTCGCATCAGGCGCTCTACGACGTGGCTTCGGTCTCCTCGGGCCAGTGCTGGTCGCTGACCACCTACTGCCCGGTGCCGGGCCCGGTGCCGACCTCTCCGGCCAACAACAGTTACAAGCCGGGTTTTGCCGCCGCGCTGATGCTCAAGGACCTCCGCCTCGCCCAGGCCGCGGCGCTCGCCTCCGGTGCGGCCACGCCGCTCGGCGCCGAGGCCGCGCAGCTCTACGGGTTGTTCGAAAGTTCCGGCCACGGGGGCGAGGACTTTTCCGCGATCATCCGTATGCTGCGCGGGCAGGGAGGCGAGTCGTGAGCGACCCATACGAAACGATCCTGACCGAGACGCGCGGGCGCGTCCGGCTGATCACCCTCAACCGGCCCAAGGCGCTCAACGCCATCAATCTCCAGCTCACCCGGGAGGTGATCCAGGCGGCGACCGAGGCGGATGCCGATCCGGGAATCGGCTGCATCGTGCTGACCGGTTCGGCCAAGGCCTTCGCGGCCGGGGCCGACATCAAGGAGATGCAGCACGCCACCTACGCGGAGATGTACGCGGGCGACCGGTTCGGCGACTGGGACCGGTTCGTCGCCGTACGCACGCCGATCATCGCCGCGGTGGCGGGATACGCGCTGGGCGGCGGCTGCGAACTCGCCATGATGTGCGACATCATCCTGGCGGCCGACACCGCGCAATTCGGCCAGCCCGAGATCAAGCTCGGGGTGATGCCGGGAATCGGCGGCAGCCAGCGGCTGACCCGCTTCGTCGGCAAGGCCAAGGCCATGGAGATGTGCCTCACCGGCCGGATGATGGACGCCGCCGAGGCCGAGCGCGCGGGCCTCGTCTCGCGGGTGATCGCCGCCGACCAGCTCCTCGACGAATCCCTGAAGGCGGCCGCGACGATCGCGTCAATGTCGCTGCCGATCGCCATGATGACCAAGGAGGCGGTCAACCGCTCCTACGAGACCACGCTGACAGAGGGCATCCGCTTCGAGCGGCGGGTGTTCCATGCCATGTTCGCCACCAAGGATCAGAAGGAGGGCATGGCCGCCTTCGTGGAGAAGCGACCGCCCCGGTTCGAGAACACCTGAACGGGCAACAGGCCATGGATGTCCTGGACCACGATTCGGAACACCGGTTCGAGATGGCCTTCCCCCGCGCGATCGTCGCCCAGAAGGCGCGGGGCCGCGAGGAGACCATCAACGAGCACCTCGTGAAGCTGCTGGCCTTCGACGTGGCGCCGGAGACGCGGGCGGTGTGGCGGAGGGAACTGGCGCGCCGCTTCCGCTTCCTGGCGGCCCTGCGGGTCAAGCCCGGCGCGAGCCTGATCCCGGCCCGGGACTGGTGGACATGGCTCTACGCTAATCCTTTCGAGCACAACGAGGCCGGCTATACGGCCGGCCTGATCGCGCTGAACGCCGATGACGTCGCCCGCAACGGCCGCAGCGTCGGAGCCATTGCCGGGGCGATCCGTGAGTTCCACGCCGCCATGGTCCAGCGCCTCGGGCGCGGCGAAGCCGGCGAGGATCTGATCCCGGCCTGAAGAAGCCGGGACAGGAGAGGCAACGACGAGGAGGGGGAACGACCATGCCGAGCTTCCAGGAGGCCCGCGACCTGCTGCTGGCCCACCGCACCGATTACGCCGCCGCCGTCTCGGCCTTCGCGTGGCCGGAGCCGGTTCCGTTCAACTGGGCGCTCGACTGGTTCGACGCAGTCCTCGCCGGCCCCGAGAGCCGGGACCGTGCCGCTTTGCGGATCGTCGAGGCTGGCAGCGGCGCCGAGCAGAGCCTGACCTTCGGCGAGCTTGCCCGGCGCTCCAACCAAGTCGCCAATCACCTGCGTCAGCGCGGCCTGAAGCGCGGCGACCACCTGCTCCTGCTCCTCGGCAACGTTCCGGCCCTCTGGGAGACCATGCTGGCGGCGATGAAGCTCGGCGCCGTGGTCATCCCGGCGACCACGCTGCTCACCGCCGACGAACTCGCCGACCGCCTCGCCCGCGGCCGCCCCCGGGCGATCGTCGCCGGGCCAGAGCAGATCGCGCGCTTTGCCGGTCTCGACATTGGGGATGCGATCCGCATCGTCACCGGCCCCGCGATGGAGGGCTGGAGCACGTATGACGACGCGTTCGGGTCGCCCGACACCTTCGCGCCGGACGCGGCGACCGGGGCCGACGACCCGCTGCTCCTCTACTTCACCTCCGGCACCACGGCGAAGCCGAAGCTGGTTCGCCACAGCCACCGCTCCTATCCGGTGGGCGCGCTCTCGACCATGTACTGGCTCGGGCTCCAGCCCGGCGACATCCACTGCAACGTCTCCTCGCCGGGCTGGGCGAAGCACGCGTGGTCGTCGTTCTTCGCGCCCTGGAACGCGGGCGCGACGATCCTGGTGATCAACCAAGCACCGTTCAACGCCACCGCGCTGCTGACGCAGCTGGAGCGCACCGGCGCGACCACCCTGTGCGCGCCACCGACGGTCTGGCGGATGATCATTCAAGAGGATCTGACCGGGAAGCGACTCGCCCTGCGCGAGGTCTGCGCGGCCGGCGAGCCCCTGAACCCGGAGGTGATCGAGCGCGTGAAGACCGCCTGGGGCCTCACGATCCGCGACGGCTACGGCCAGACCGAGACCACCGCGCTGATGGCCAACACGCCGGGCCAGCCGGTCGTGCCCGGGGCGTTGGGCCGGCCGCTCCCGGGCTACCGGGTGCGCGTGCGCGACGCCGACGGCCAGCCGGCCTCCGAGGGGGAGGTCTGCCTGGAACTGGGCGCGCATCGCCCCGCGGGCCTGATGCAGGGCTATGACGACGGCCAGGGCCACCTGTCGGGGGCGGGGGGCGACCTCTACCGCACCGGCGACGTGGCTTTCGTGGACGGGGAGGGCTGCTTCACCTTCGTGGGCCGGGCCGACGACGTATTCAAATCCTCCGGCTATCGGATCAGCCCGTTCGAACTGGAAAGCGTACTGATCGAGCATCCGGCGGTGGCGGAAGCCGCGGTTGTCCCGGTGCCGGACCCGATGCGCCACACGATCCCCAAGGCCTACGTGTCGCTCGTGGCGGGTGCCTCCGCGGGGCCCGAGACGGCGCTGGACATCTTCCGCTTCACCAACGCGCGGCTCGCCACCTTCAAGCGCCTGCGCGCGCTGGAATTTGTCACTGAATTGCCCAAGACCATCTCGGGCAAGATCCGCCGGGTGCAGCTGCGTCGCCTGGAGCACGTGGGCATCACCGAGGATCCCCATCGCGGCCGGGCCTACACGCAGGCCGACTTCCCGGAGCTAAAGGGCGAGGCGGAGCGCAAGCTCGATCAGACGGCGGGGTGAGCGGAGTCGGTCCTTGCCGTCCTGTCAGTTAGTGCTCAGATTATGAGGATCGAAACGCTTGAGAATCAGGGCCGATGGCCGAGACCTCAACGCCGGACTCCCCGATCTTGCCGAGCAGATCACGCGCGTTTTCCGTGCGATGGACGAGTCACAAAAATTCGTCGCCGAACAAAAGACGTTGATAGCCGAGGCAGCGAAGCTGGAGCGCGAACGGGCGCTCGCCCCTTGGCAGGTCGCCTTGGCCGGGATGGCGGCCGGAGCCGCGTTCTTCGGAGCCGGCGCCGCCTTCGTGAAGCTTCTGGGGCCTTGAACGATCCCTCAAGGTTTCTGTTTCCCGAAGCCGACAGCGCGGATTTGCCGAGCTTCCCAAGCCACCCGTCGACGCTGTCACGCATGACCCGGGGCCCTGCGGCGAATCGATAAAATTGCGCGCATCGCTTTCAGCGCCGCGGAGGCTCTGCGGCGCAATTCTGGCCTCGACAACGGGGACGGGTTCGATGGGCGCGGGGCTTTTCAGGATGGTTCGGGGGGCGCTGGCCGGTGCTGCGGCGCTGCTCGGTCTCGCCGCCACGGCCGAGGCCCAGACCCTCGCCAGCCTGCCCATGGAGGCCGGTGCCACCACCCTGGGTGATGCGAAGCCGATCGCGGCCTGGGTGACGTTCTGCCAGGGCTACGTGTCCGAGTGTGCGGTCGACCGGACCGAGCCGGCCCGCATCAGCCTCACGCCCGCCACCTGGGCGACGATCGTGTCGGTCAACCGCCGGGTCAACAAGGCGGTGGAGCCGATGACCGATCAGGACCACCTGCACGTGGCCGACCGCTGGGACCTGGCCGAGGACGGCATCGGCGACTGCGAGGACTTCCAGCTGCTCAAGCGCCACCTCCTGGCCGAGGCCGGGCTGCCGCGCCGGGCGATGCGCATGACCGTGGTGATCGACGAGAAGGGCGAGGGCCACGCCGTGCTGACCCTGATCACCGACCGGGGCGATCTGGTGCTCGACAACAAGACCAACGCGATCCTGCCCTGGCACAGGACCGGCTACGTGTTCATCAAGCGCGAGAGCCAGGACGCGGTCGCCTGGGTGTCGCTCGGCGGCGTCACCTCTCCGGTCACGACCGCGAACCGCTGAGACGGCTCTCGACGCGGCCCGACCTGTGCCAACCAAGCCGGCTTTTGGACGAAGATTCCGCGTCGGAGCGGGGTGCGTGTTAACCGGGCGCTAACTGCGTCCACGGCACTCTGGTCAGGGACGGAGTGCCTGATCGATGCCGCAACCCCGCGTCTTTTCGCCGGTTCCGCTCCTGATGGCCGTGCTCCTCGTCGCGATGGCCTGCCCGGCGCGGGCGACGGGCGAGACTGCGACGCGACACGCGCTCTGGCGCGACTGCCTCGCCCGTAACTTCCGGATCCAGTCCGCGCTCACCGCACGGGATCTGGCGGCGGATGCCGCCTTTCGGGCCTGCCGGACCCCCGAGGAGGCTTATCTCGCCGCGCTGACGGGCTCTCCGCTCCTCGACGAGGAAGACGTTGCCCGGGCCAAGCCGCTTCTCGCTGGCCGCATCCGCGCTTGGCTGATCAGCATTCCCGGCTGAAGCGCTCTCTGCCGCAGTGTCTTCCGGTTCGGCGTACGAGAGTGCGACCCACCATCGTTTTTGAGCCGTGCTCGAGGGCGGCGCGGTTGGGCTCGGCTCTCGGGCGACGGGTGTTTCCTGTGCCGAAGGCGCCACACGTTCAAATCCCGCAGGCGCAGCAGCTTCGAACGTTGGCAATCCTCTGCTCGGGTCGACCGTATGTCGCGTTCCAAACCCCATACGTCTTCCAGTGGCGAATCCACTGTTCGATGTAGTGCCGGCCGTTCGGAGCGCGTGCGAGCTGATGGGCCGCCCAGCAATCGGCCAGCTTCCTGGAGCTGTTGTGGATCGCTAGCTGTCCGTAGGCTTGAACGAGATAGAAGTGACTTGCATCCTCGACCTGAGCATCGATCTCCTGAGCCCGTACCGGACAATAAAAAATACCATCCGGCTTCGCCAAAGCGATCTCACCCAAGGTCTTGACGCAATCATTTGTAATCGTAACGTCGAGTACTCGACCAAATGGACTCCATTGAGAATTCGATGGTTCTGTGAGCGACGCATATAGTATGAGTGAGAATATCAGAGGACGTAGAATTGCCATTGCGCACACCGAATTTAAGGACGGGTAAATCGAACTCGGGGTATACGCTATCACACTTTCGAGGAACCATAAGCTGCGTGGTTGCACCCGTGCGAGTACGGGGCGGACAGGTTGTTCGCGAGTTTGGCCACTTAGGCCTTGGCGGGATGATTCGGGGGGCCCGCAAGGCGGGGAAGCCGCCGCCACGGAGCTTTCGGTTGATCGCCCGGAGCCCGGAGACCGCCACAAGGGCATCGGCCCTCCCGCAGAGCCTGCATTCACGTCTCCGGAAGAAGGCAAGCAGCCGAGCTCGTCACCGCTGGTGCTCTGACGCATTCACTTCGTTCATGCGAGTGAGCACGAGTTCTTTGGGTTTGCATCAATTTTTCCAGACTCGGCTGACGCCTCCGTCTGGATCGATGCACTAGGCTTTCAAACGGGCCTTGATCCGCCGGGTCAGTCCGTCGCGGACGTCCCGATAGGCCTCGAGTCTTTGCTCGCGCGAGGCTTCCTGCACCAGCGTCGGGTCTGGGGTCGGCCAGTACTCGACATCGGCCGCGAGCGTGTGGGTCAGGGCAAGGGCCCGGTGATGAGCCTCCGGCGCCAGGGTGATGATCAGGTCGAAGTTCAGCCCCTCCCAGTCCTCCAACTCCTCGATGGTGCGGGGCCGGTGGCGGCTCGCGTCGATCCCGATCTCGTCGAGGGCCGCGATCATGAAGGGATCGGTGGGCTCGCCCGAGCGCACGCCGGCCGACTGAACATAGGTGGACTTGCCGAAATAGGCGCGCGCGATCGCCTCCGCCGCGGCGGAGCGCACGGCGTTGAAGTTGCACATGAACAGGACGGACTGGACCCGCCGCTTCTTCGGGGTGGTCTCGGGAGGGAACTCCGCCATCGCCGGTCGGCGCGGGAGGCGCCCTAGCCCTTCCAGTGCAGGGCGAAGATCAGGGTGAACAGGCGGCGCGCCGTATCGTGGTCGAGATCGACCTTGCCCTCGAGGCGCTGCTTGAGCGTCTCCGACGCCTCGTTGTGCAGGCCCCGCCGGCCCATGTCGATCGCCTCGATCTGCGAGGGCGAGGCGGTGCGGATCGCGTTGTAGTAGCTCTCGCAGATCATCTCGTAGTCGCGGATCACCCGCCGGAACGGTGTCAGCGACAGGAGGTGCGTGATCACCGGCTCACCGTCCACCGTGGTGATCGCGAAGGACAGCTTGTTCTCCACCAGCCCCAGCGTCAGCGCATAAGGCCCCTCCCGACCCGGGATGGTGAAGACATTGTCCTCCAGGATGTCGAACAGCGCGATCGCCCGCTCGTGCTCCTGATCCGGGTTGCCGCGGGCGATGGAGGCCTCGTCGAGGCTCACCTTCGCGAGGCGGTTCGGCCCACGCTGCTTCTCCGCCATCCCCATCCCCTCACAGGTTCAACCGGATCGCGACGGAGCGGGCATGCCCCTCCAGGCCCTCCGACCGGCCGAGGCTTATCGCCGCCGGGCCGAGCGCCCGCAAGCTCTCTGGCGTGCAGGCGAGAATCGTGGTCCGCTTCATGAAATCCAACACCCCGAGCCCCGAGGAGAACCGGGCCGAGCGCGCGGTCGGCAGGACGTGATTGGGCCCGCCGACGTAATCGCCGATCGCCTCTGGCGTGTGCGAGCCGAGGAAGATCGCCCCTGCGTTGCGGACCTTGGCGGCCAGGGCTTCGGCATCCTGCGTCTCGATTTCGAGGTGCTCCGGGGCGAGCCGGTCGACGAGGGGCACCGCTTCTTCGAGATCGCGCACGCGAACGATCGCGCCGTAGTCGCGCCAGCTCGCCCGGGCGATCTCGCGGCGGGGGAGGGTGGTCAGCGCCCGTTCGACGGCCCCCTCGACGGCCCCGGCGAGCTCGGTGCTGTCGGTAATCAGGATCGCCTGGGCTGCCACGTCGTGCTCGGCCTGGGCCAGGAGGTCGGCGGCGATCCAATCCGGGTTGGCGTGGCCGTCGGCCAGGATCAGCACCTCTGAGGGACCGGCGATCATGTCGATGCCGACCTGACCGAACACCCGGCGCTTGGCCGCCGCCACCCAGGCATTGCCGGGGCCGACGATCTTGGCGACCGGCGCGATGGTGGCGGTGCCGTAGGCAAGGGCGGCCACCGCCTGGGCGCCGCCGACCCGGTAGACCTCGTGGACGCCGGCGAGCTGCGCGGCGGCGAGCACCAGCGGGTTCATCTGACCGTCCGGGGTCGGCACCACCATGACGACGCGCGGCACGCCGGCGACCCGGGCCGGGAGCGCGTTCATCAGCACCGAGGAGGGATAGCTCGCCGTTCCGCCCGGGACGTAGAGGCCGACCGATTCCAGCGCCGTCCAGCGCCAGCCGGCGGTGACGCCGAGCGCGTCGGTGGCGCGGTGATCGGTCGGCCTCTGGGCGGCGTGGAAGCTTTCGATCCGCTCCGCGGCGAGGCGTAGGGCTTCCAGGGATTCGGACGGGCAGGCCGCGACCGCCGCGGCGATCTCCGCGTCGGTCACCCGGAGATGTGCGGCCGCGAAGTCCGGGCCGCGCCGGTCGAAGCGGCGCGTATAATCCACCAGGGCGTCATCGCCCCGGGCGACGACGTCACCGATGATACTGCGCACGGCCTCATCCACGTCCTCGGCGATCTCGCGCTTGACCGTGAGGAGCCGCGCGAAATCGGCGGCAAAATGCGGATCGCTGCTATCGAGCCGGACCATCAGATTTCTCCGTCTCCTCTCAGGCCGCTGTGCCGGGGGCCACGTCCGGCCGGTCGACATCGTGACCGGGTCGTGTGGCTGCCTCCCAGACCGGGCCGAGATCCTTCATCCGGACCTCGATGCACTCGACCTCCAGCCGCACCGCCGCCCCCCCGGAGAAGACGAGATCGATCAGGCCCGAGGGCGTGTCGGTCGGCGTGAAGGTCAGGGCGAGCAGGCTCATGGGCATCGCATCGTCCTGGCTGAGCCCCCGCGTCTTCACGGTCAGGACGCGCTCGATGTGCAGCCCGGCCAGCCGCCGCCGGGGCGGCACGTCGGGCGTCCAGTCGAAGCGCCGCGCGACCATCAGGAACCGCTGCTCGCCGGCGAGGTAAGTCAGATCCTCCGGCCGCAGGATCGCGTCCTGAAGATGCGCGGAGATCACGGTCAGGTCCTCGGCGTCGAGGGCGGCGAGCCTGAGCAGCTCCATGACAGGGTCCTCGGGAACACGGAATGCGCGGGTGGGAGGGCAGCGGGGGCGCAGAGCGGGACTGCGCGGCAGGGCGTAGGTAGCGGCACCACCCCGCCGGGGCAACGGCCGCAGCCATGAACACGATCCCGCCGCGTCGTCACCGCGGCACAGGTTCGCGCCAGCACCGGCGCGCAGGATCCCGGCCAGCGAGTCGAGGCAGGATGGGATGGACAAGCGGATCACGCACGCGGCCTTGGCCGCCCTGACACTGGCTATGCTCGCAGGCCCGGCAAGCGCTCAGGTCGGGCCGGATGCGAAAGTCTACATGTACGGAGAGCCCGGGCTGGGCCGCTACGAGTACGCGCCCAGGCCGCGCCACCGGCCCCCGCCGCCGCCGGCGGCGGACGATGACTGGAACATTCCGCCGCCCCCGCCGCCGCCCTACGGCGCCTACGATCGACCCCGGTATCGGGACCCCGACGCGCGCCGCCGGTGGGACGACAGCAGCTGCATCACATCCCGCGGGACATGCCCGGCGCCGGCCAGACCGCCCGGGGCGCCCTGCGGCTGCGAGATCCCGGGCTTCGGCTACAAGCGCGGGCAGATCGGCGACTGAAGGGATCCGGCCGGCTGAACGCTCGCTCAGGCCGCGTTGTCCTCCAGGCGGTACGGGGCTGCCAGCAACGCGATCGGCAGGTTCCAGGCCGCGCTGATCGCCCGGATCTGGCCCAGGCTCAGCGCCCGCTTCCGGTTCAGGATCTCGGATGCGCGCGCCCGCGAGCCGAGCAGGTGGGCCAACGCGCTTTGCGAGCGGCCCCGATCGGTGATGGCGACATGCAGGATCTCGACCGGATCTGCCGCGGCGATCAGGGTGAGAAGAACCTCGAGCCGGTCGCCGTCTGGTGTCCCGACTGCCGGCTTATGCGCGAAGTAGCGATCGACTTTCGCAAGTGCCCAGCGATGATCCGCAGGCGTGCGGATGGGCCTGACATTCCCAACCGGCCTTGCGTGCTGCGTCGTATCCGCGATGCCCTGCATCATCTGACCGCGACGATGAGCGAATCGACGGAATCGTACTCGCTGTGGGTGCCGATGAACTTAATCCGGCACGCCTCGTGTAAGACACTCTGATGATCAGAGGGTGTTTGTTGCCGCCTATATCGAAGATGATTCGATTGTCGCCGATGAAATCGACTGAACTGCCGAACGCCGATTTGATGTCGGCGGGGCCGGTCCAGCGCGACTTCGCAACGTGATCGTACCCCGTTCTGAGTGGCACCTCCGACCGAGGGTACCACTTCCAGAAAGCCACCCGGGCGGAGCGCGCCACGACGTTCACACCCGAACGCAATTGTGTTCCCGGAATGGAAACAAGACGTGTCTCAAGGCGTGTTGCGTCGTCGGCGGGGATCAGGTCGGCTTCAAGCCCGCACCCGCTCGATCTGCGCACCGCAGCGGCCGAGCTTGGCCTCCAAGGCCTCGAAACCGCGGTCGAGGTGGTAGACCCGGTTGATCTGGGTTTCGCCCTCGGCGGCGAGCCCGGCGATCACCAGGGAGACCGAGGCGCGCAGGTCGGTAGCCATCACGGGCGCGCCCTTCAGCCGCTCGACGCCCTCCACGATGGCGAGGTCGCCGTCCAGCCGGATCTTCGCGCCGAGGCGGGCCAGTTCCTGCACGTGCATGAACCGGTTCTCGAAGATCGTCTCGCGGATATGCGACTGGCCCTTGGCCAGCGTCATCAGCGCCATGAACTGCGCCTGCAGATCGGTGGGAAAGCCCGGGAACGGATCGGTGGTGACATCGACCGCCGCGATGCCGGCGCCGTTGCGGCGCACCCGGATGCCACCCTCGACCGAGCTGATCTCGGCGCCCGTCGTGGACAGGACGTCGAGGGCCGCATGCAGCAATTCGGCCCGCGTATCCTTCAGCACCACGTCGCCGCCCGCCATCGCCACCGCCATGGCGTAGGTGCCGGTCTCGATCCGGTCGGGCAGCACCGCGTGCCGGGCGCCACCGAGCCGCGCCACGCCCTCGATCTCGATATGGGGCGTGCCGGCGCCGCGGATCTTGGCGCCCATCTTGTTCAGGCACTCGGCGAGGTCGACCACCTCGGGTTCCCGGGCGGCGTTCTCGATCACCGTCGTGCCGTAGGCCAGCGCGGCGGCCATCAGCGCCACGTGGGTGCCGCCCACCGTGACCTTCGGGAAGGTGATCTCGGCGCCACGCAGGCCGTTCTTGGTGCGGGCGACAACGTAGCCGGCGTCGATCTCGATCTCGGCGCCGAGCTTTTCCAGCGCCATGATCAGCAGATCGACCGGCCGGGTCCCGATGGCGCAGCCGCCCGGCAGCGAGACCTTCGCCTCGCCGAACCGGGCGAGCAGCGGTGCGATCACCCAGAAGCTCGCCCGCATGGTCGAGACCAGCTCGTAGGGGGCGGTGGTGTCGATGACGTTGGACGCGGTGAGCCGGATGGTCTGGCCGGTCTCGGTAGTCTGCCCAGGGCGCTTTCCGACCACCATGTGATCGACGCCGTGATTGCCGAGGATCCGCGTCAGGGCCGCGATGTCGGCGAGCCGCGGCACATTGATCAGCTCCAGCGTCTCGCCGGTGAGCAAGCTCGCGATCATCAGTGGCAGCGCCGCGTTCTTGGCGCCCGAGATCGGGATGATGCCGTTGAGCGGCACGCCGCCGGTGATGTGGATGCGGTCCATGCTGTGTCCTCGGGCGGCGCACCTCCTGGCGCGCGGCCGGCCGTAATCCTCGCGGGCGCCGCAGCGCCCAGACTTGGCCGTGGCCTATAGACCGGATTTGTCGGAATCAGGACCGCTCGAATCGGCGTTATTCCCGTGGGTCTGATCCGCGTCGGCCGCCGGCTGTGCCTCGGCGCGCCCCCGGCCCTGCATCTTCCGGCGCCGCAGATTCTCCCGGAGCGCGGCCTTCAGCCGTTCGGCGCGGACATTCTTGCCGTCCGTCACCGCGCGACCCTTCGTCGCCGGGAAGACGGGGGAGGCCCGGCGCGGCGAAAAACGCCGGTGGCGAAGGACGAGAGCGAGAGACGCAAGGAACGGGCACCCTATTGAGGCGTACGAGACCGGTGCAACGCTAGCGCGTCCGGCCTGCCCTCTCAACGGATGCAGGGCAGAGATGCCGGAACCTTACCTTGAACCAATTCCAGATCCGCGCGTATCTTGCCCCCTCACGCGAAGGACTGACCGAGGCCGGACCTTGATCGCGGGACCCCGGCGCCGATTGGCGCTGCCCGCGCGGCCGAACACGCGAAGGACGCTCGATGACCGTGACCCGGATGCCCAGCCCGATGCTCGCCCCCACGGGCTCGACGCGCGCCGGGTCCGGCTACGAGCGCTACTTCCGCGGCGCCCTCGATCAGCTCCACGGTGAGCGGCGCTACCGTGTCTTCGCCGATATCGAGCGCATCTCCGGCCGGTTCCCGACCGCCAAGTGGCGCCAGCCCGACGGCAAGACCGCCGAGATCACCGTGTGGTGCTCCAACGATTATCTGGGCATGGGCCAGCACAAGGAGGTGGTGGCCGCCATGACCGAGACCGCCGCCCGCTGCGGCGTCGGCGCCGGTGGCACCCGCAACATCGCGGGCAACACCTCGCCGCTGGTCGATCTGGAGCGCGAACTGGCCGACCTGCACGGCAAGGAAGCGGGCCTCGTCTTCACCTCGGGCTACGTATCGAACCAAGCCGGCATCTCGACCATCGCCAAGCTGATCCCGGACTGTTTGATCCTGTCCGACTCCTTAAACCACAACTCGATGATCGAGGGCGTGAGGCACTCTGGCTGCGAGAAGAAGATCTTTCGCCATAACGACATCCAGCACTTGGAGGTGCTGCTGCGCGAGGCCGGCGACCGGCCCAAGCTGATCCTGTTCGAGTCGGTCTATTCCATGGATGGCGACGTGGCGCCGATCGGCGCGATCTGCGACCTCGCCGACCGCTATGGGGCGATGACCTATCTCGACGAGGTCCACGCGGTCGGCCTTTACGGGGAGCGCGGTGCCGGCATCGCCGAGCGCGACGGGGTGATGCATCGGATCGACGTGATCGAGGGCACGCTGGCCAAGGGGTTCGGCTGCGTCGGTGGCTACATCACGGGCTCGGCCGCGCTCTGCGACGCGGTGCGCAGCTTCGCGCCGGGCTTCATCTTTACCACTGCGCTGCCGCCCGCGGTGGCGGCGGCGGCCCGGGCCTCGGTGCGGTATCTCAAGCATTCGCGAGCGGAGCGCGAGGCGCACCAGCGTCAGGCGGCGGCCACCAAGGCGGCGCTGAGCGCGGCGGGGCTGCCGGTGCTGGAGACCGAGACCCACATCGTGCCGGTGATGGTCGGCGATGCCGAGCTGTGCAAGGCGGCCGCCGACCACCTGCTGGAGCGCCACGGTATCTACATCCAGCCGATCAACTACCCGACCGTGCCGCGCGGGACCGAGCGCCTGCGGATCACGCCCTCGCCGTTCCACGATGCGGCGCATATCGCGCGCCTGACGGCTGCGCTGACCGAGACCTGGGAGACGCTGGACCTGCCGCGGGCTGGGACGGTGTTCGTCGAGGCGGCGGAGTAGTTTTTTCGAGGCTTGCCGCGCCATTCCCTCCACCCTGTGCGGGGGAGGGGGGTGAGTCGGCGCCCTCGCGCAGGCACCCCACCCATCTCCCGCCCCCATCTCGTCTTTTCCGGCGCCGCCCTGTAACGACGGCGCCAAGCCTCCCCTGCGAAAAGTCTCGAACCAATGATCTCCTCACCCCTCATGACCGTCATGGTCGATGCCGTGCGCAAGGCCGCCCGCGGCCTGCGCCGCGACTTCGGCGAGGTCGAGAACCTCCAGGTCTCGCGCAAAGGCCCGGGCGACTTCGTCTCGGCGGCCGACCGCAAGGCTGAGGAGGTGGTGCGCGACGCCCTGATGAAGGCGCGGCCCGGCTACAGCCTCGTGCTGGAGGAGAACGGGATCATCGAGGGCACCGACAAGAGCCACACGTGGCACGTCGATCCCCTCGACGGGACTTCGAACTTCCTGCACGGCGTCCCGCATTTCGCGGTCTCGGTGGGTCTGGAGCGCGAGGGCCAGATCGTGGCCGGCGTGATCTTCGATCCGATCAAGGACGAGCTGTTCGTCGCCGAGCGCGGCAAGGGCGCCTATCTCAACAACCGGCGCCTGCGCGTCTCCGGCCGCCAGGACATGGCGGACGCGCTGGTCGGCTACGGCACGCCCTATCTCGGCCGCGGCAGCCATCCGCGCCTGCTGCGCGAGCTCGGCGCCGTGATGGCCGTGGCCGGCGGCACCCGCCGGATGGGCTCGGCGGCCCTCGACCTGGCCTACGTCGCCTGTGGGCGCCTCGATGCCTACTGGGAGCGCGACCTCCAGACCTACGACTTCGCCGCCGGTGTGATCCTGGTGCGTGAAGCTGGTGGCTTCGTGACCTCGGCGGACGGTGCGGCCGAGCCGCTGGCGCCGCGGTCAGTCGCTGCCGGCAACGAGGGCCTGCACCGGGAGCTCCTCGCCCTCCTCAAGAAGGTCCAGGCGGCCTGAGTCTCAGTTCGGGCATCGGCCCAGGGACGATGCCCGAACCGCTGATGCTGCATCATCTTTTTTCCGAGAGCCGGTGACCACCTCTCGGGATGATGCTTGCGCTGGTCAGGGCGTCGGGCTTCTGCTTTAAGCCCGCGGTTCCTCACGGAAGGCCGAACGCATGGAAGCCCGCCGCCACGTCGCGCTGAAGGAGTCGATCCGCTCGATTCCCGACTATCCGAAGCCCGGCATCATCTTCCGCGACATCACCACCCTGCTGAGCGACCCGCGGGCGTTCCGGCGGGCGGTGGACGCGCTGGTGCATCCGTATGCGGGCGGGCAGATCCAGCAGGTCGCCGGCATCGAGGCGCGGGGCTTCATCCTGGGTGGCGCCATCGCGCACCAGCTCTCCTCGGGCTTCGTGCCGATCCGCAAGAAGGGCAAGCTCCCGCACACGACCGTTTCGATCGCCTACGCGCTGGAATACGGCACCGACGAGATCGAGGTTCACGTCGATGCCGTGAAGCCCGGCGACAAGGTGTTGCTGGTCGACGACTTGATCGCCACAGGTGGGACCGCGACCGCGGCCGTGAACCTGCTCCAGAAGATCGGCGCCGAGATCGTGGCGGCCTGCTTCGTGATCGACCTGCCCGAGATCGGCGGCGCGCAACGCCTGCGCGACATGGGCGTCGAGGTGCGCACCCTCATGCAATTCGAGGGTCATTGAGCCCCGCCAAACGTTGACTTCGCCGGACCCATCCGCCATAAGCCCGCCACTCGCGACGTGGCGCCCCGCCTGGGCGCCCTTCGTGTTTTTAAACAACCAGGACGCGTGAAGGTCGAGTGCAGCATCGGCTGCCCGCGAGCGCGCCTCGACCTTTGAAGGCTCTGTGCCATGAAGAGAACCTACCAGCCGAGCAAGCTCGTTCGTAAGCGCCGCCACGGTTTCCGCGCGCGCATGGCCACCGCCGGTGGCCGCAAGGTGATCGCGCGCCGCCGCGCCCACGGCCGCAAGAAGCTGTCGGCCTAAGGCGGGATAGCCCTCCGCGGCCGTGCCGCGGGGGATGGGATTGGCCGGGATCGGACCATCGATGGCGACGATCGAGCGGCTGACGAAACGACCCGACTTCCTGGCGGCGGCCGAGGGGCGCCGTTTCCACACCGAGCGGATGAGCGCCCAGGGCCGTCTCCGGGCAGCGGATGGACCGCCCGGCCTCCGGCTCGGCTTCACCATCACGAAGCGGGTCGGCCACGCGACGGAGCGCAACCGCATCCGCCGTCGCCTGCGCGCCGTCGTGGCCCTGGTCGCGGCCGATCTGCCGGGCGAACTCGCGATCCTGCCAGCCGATATCGTGCTGATTGCCCGCCGTCCCGCTCTGGATGCGCCGTTCGAGACCCTCGCCGAGGATCTACGGCGCGCGCTCCCCACGGTGACGCGCCCGGCCCCCCCCCGGCCGCCCGGCCAGGGCCTCGGCAAGCGATCCGGCAAATCCGGCACTCGGCCTTCCACGACCACACCTCTCCCGCACGAGGCGGGCCAGCCCGCGCCGTCCGGCCAAGCCGACATCGGCGCGTCGTACGGGCGCGGCAGAGGTCCTCGAATCACAGGCGCGCGCGGGTCCGATGCGACCGGCGTCCGCCCTGACGTCACTCCGAACGCGTGCGGCGGTGTCCCTGATGGGCAATGACAAGACGAACATGTTCGTGGCCATCGGCCTGTCGCTGCTGGTGCTGCTCGGGTGGCAGTACTTCGTGGCCGGTCCGCGCGTGGAGCAGCAGCGGCTGATCGAGGCTCAGAACAAGGCCGCGCAGCAACAGCAGCAGCCCCCGGGCGTGACCCCGGACGGCGTGCCCTCGCCATCCCCGAAGGAGGGCGGCCCGGCCGCGCCGGTCCCCGGCACGCTGCCGACCGCGCAGGGTGGCCCGGTCTCCCGTGAGGCGGCTCTGACCCGCTCGCCGCGCATCCGCATCGAGACCCCGGCGATCTCGGGATCGATCGCCCTCAAGGGCGGCCGCGTCGACGACGTGTCGCTGAAGAACTACCATGAGACCATCGATCCCAAGAGCCCCGAGATCGTTCTGTTCTCGCCGGCTGGGACCGAGACGCCCTATTACGCCGAGTTCGGTTGGGTCGGTGCGAATGCCGGGCCGCTGCCCACCAACGACACCCTCTGGACCAGCGACGGCAAGACGCTCTCCCCCGGCATGCCGGTGACCCTGACCTGGGACAACGGCGCCGGCCTCGTCTTCAAGCGAATCATCGCAGTCGACGACAAGTACATGTTCACGATCCGCGACGAGGTCGAGAACAAGGGCTCGGGTGCGATCACTCTCTACCCGTACAGCCTCGTCTCCCGCTGGGGTAAGCCGCACACTCAGGGCTACTACGTCCTGCACGAGGGCATGATCGGCTATCTCGGCAACGACGGCCTGCAGGAACTCACCTACGACAAGCTTGCCAAGGAGGGCGCCTACGGTGGCGCCAACACCAAAGGCAAGGCCTGGACCGGCGTGAGCGGCGGCTTCGTCGGCATCACCGACAAGTACTGGGCGGCGGCCGCGATCCCCGATCAGGACACGCCCTATACCGGTGCCTTCACCGACCGGACCGACGGCACCACCAACGTCTATCAGGCCAGCGTGCGCGGCGACGCCGTGAACCTCGCGGCCGGCGCCTCGGCGACCGCGACGCAGCGGCTGTTCGCCGGCGCCAAGGAAGTCAACGTCATCAACGGCTACGAGAAGGACCTCGGCATCAAGCACTTCGATCTGATGATCGATTGGGGCTGGTTCTTCTTCATCACCAAGCCGATGTTCCGGGCGCTGGACTTCTTCTACCACCTGTTCGGCAATTTCGGCGTCTCGATCCTGGTGGTGACCTTCTGCCTGAAGCTGCTGTTCCTGCCGATCGCGAACCGGTCCTACGTCTCCATGGCCAAGATGAAGGCCGTGCAGCCGGAGATGGCCGCCATCCGCGAGCGGTACAAGGACGACCGCATGAAGCAGCAACAGGCCACGATGGAGCTGTACAAGAAGGAGAAGATCAACCCGGTCGCTGGCTGCTGGCCGGTGCTGATCCAGATCCCGGTCTTCTTCGCGCTCTACAAGGTGCTGTTCATCACCATCGAGATGCGCCACGCGCCGTTCTTCGGCTGGATCCACGATCTCGCAGCGCCGGATCCGACGAGCATCGTCAACCTGTTCGGCCTGCTGCCCTTCCCGGCGCCCGACTTCGTCCATCTGGGCGTCTGGCCGCTGATCATGGGCGTGACCATGTTCGTGCAGATGAAGATGAATCCCGCGCCGCCGGACCCGGTCCAGGCGCAGATCTTCACCTTCATGCCGATCGTGTTCACCTTCATGCTGGGCTCGTTCCCCGCCGGCCTCGTGATCTACTGGGCCTGGAACAACACTCTGTCGGTGACGCAGCAATACATCATCATGCGCCGCAACGGCGTGAAGGTTGAGTTGTGGGACAACCTGCGATCGACGTTCCGGCGCGGTGGCACCAAGACAGCTGCGACGAAGAGCTGACGGGCCAGGGCTGACCGGCAACAGCTGACGGACGACACATCGTGACCGAACCAAACGACGACGCGGTCGACCTCACCGAGGCCGGCCGCCTGCTCTTTGCCGGCGCCGCCGACTTCTACGCGGCCGCCCAGATTCTCGATCGGCTGCCGCCGATGGAGGGTGTTGAGATCGCCTTCGCGGGCCGCTCGAATGTCGGCAAATCGAGCCTGATCAACGCGCTCACCGGGCGGAACACCCTGGCACGGACCTCGCACACGCCGGGGCGGACGCAGCAGCTCAACTTCTTCCGGATCGGCGAGCGCCTGTCGCTGGTGGACATGCCCGGCTACGGCTACGCGGCGGTCGAGAAGGCCAAGGTCGAGGCCTGGACCCGGCTGATCCATGCCTACCTGAAAGGTCGGGCCAACCTTGCCCGGGTGTTCATGCTGATCGACGCCCGGCACGGCTTCAAGTCGATCGACACCGACGTGCTTGACGGGCTCGACAAGGCCGCGGTGAGCTATCAGGTCGTGCTGACCAAGGGGGACTCCCTCAAGAAGGGCGAAGTCGCCGCCCGCATCGCCGGGATCGAGGCGGGGCTCGCCAAGCGCCCGGCCGCCTATCCGCAGGTGATCCTGACGTCGAGCCGAGACGATGCCGGCGTGCCGGAGCTGCGAGCGGCGATCGCCAAGCTTCTGGTGGAGCGCGGCGCGTGAGGCCTTCGGGGATCGACCGCGCGCTCGTTGCGCTCGCCTGCCTCGCCGGTCTGCTCGGGGTCGCGCTCAGCGCCGCCGCCGCGCACATCCCCGGGGCCGACTCCCTGAAGACGGCGGCGCAGTTCCTGCTGTTCCACGCCCCCGCGATCCTGGCCTTGATCGGGCTCGGTGCCGCCGGGCTGGCGCGGCCGGGTCTCGCCAGGGTGGCGGGGGGACTGCTGGTCCTCGGCCTGATCCTGTTCTGCGGCGACCTCGCGGTGCGCACGTGGCTCCAGCATCCGCTCTTCCCGATGGCGGCCCCCACCGGCGGTTTCGCGCTGATGGGCGGTTGGCTCGCGGGGATGCTGTGCGCGCTGGTGCCGGTGCGGGCCTGAGCTGACGGGCCCTCTGTCCAGTCGTGTGGTCCGGTCTGACGTATCGCGTCGCGTCGGTTGACACGGCCCTTTTCTTGGGCGCTCGGAGCAAATGCGACCCGCGATTCGAGCACACGACGTCGCGAAGCGTCGATCTGGATCGACCTGTGCCCGCTGTGATGCGGCGCTTCGCATGATGGCTCTCGTACCAGGCTTCGCTGTCGCTCCTCCTGTCCGGGAAACGGCGCGCGTCTGGCTGACCTCATGAGTCCGCCACCGGCCCGACAGTCAGCCGAAGCCCGAAAACGGCCACGGCCCGGTTCCAGCCCGATAAGGCTCAATCAAGCCGCTCTCACCTGCAGAAAATCCACCGCCGGTCCCTGCAGCTCGGAAAAGACTCCGGCCGTCAGTGCGCCGCCATAGACCGCGCCGGTGTCGAGATTCGTCCGAAACCTGCGCCGTTCCGGGCGGCCGTTGCGCTGGGGCGTGTGTCCGTGCACCACGTGCCGTTCGAAGTCGTGGTCGCCCTCCAGGAACGGCTCGCGGATCCAGAGCCGGTTGTGCTCGTCCGGATCCGGAATCTCGGCCCCCGGCCGGAAGCCGGCATGGACGTACCAGCGTGCCGCGTCGGCGTGCAGGGTCGGCAGGGCCTCGATCCAGTCGAGGGTGTCGCGCGGCAGGTCGGCGACCTCGTGCGCGCCGAACGCGTCGAGCGTCGCGTCGCCGCCATTGTATAGCCATCGCTCGGCGGCCTGCGGCGTGTGGAGCGCATCGAGCAGCATACGCTCGTGATTGCCCATCAGGCAGGTGACGCGCTCCGGCTCGGCCCAGCAGAGGCGGCTGAGGGTGCGCAGCACCCCCGCGCTGTCGGGGCCGCGGTCGATGTAGTCCCCCAGGAAGACGAGCTTGTGAGCGCGGTCGCCGGCATGGCCGGCGATCCGCTCCAGCAACGCGTCGAGCAGGGCCGAGCAGCCGTGGACGTCGCCGATGGCGTAGGTGAGGAGTCTGGAATCCATGGCGGCATCGTCCAACGGGGCGGTCCGGCCGGCAAGTCCGGACCGGAAACCCCGGATGTCCCGGTGAAGATCAGGCTGTTCCGCCCGACCGCCTCAGCCGTTCGCGGGCCGGGCGTAGCGTCCGTCGTAGCGGCCGGACCGGATCAGCGCGAGGACGTCCGCCTCCCGGGCCGCCTGCGCGCATACCGCCTCGCGCAGGCTCGGGACGATTCCGGGCGGGAAGGTGACGACCCCGTCCGCATCGCCCACCACCACGTCGCCCGGGGTCACCGTCCAGCCGCCGATGCTGACCGGCAGATTGGTCGCGCCGGGTCCCGTCTTGAACGGGCCGCGCGGCGTCGCGGTGCGGGCGTAGCAGGGGAAATCGGAGCTGGCGAAGGCCTCGATGTCCCGCACTGCCCCATCGATGACGAAGCCTGCGATGCCGCGGGTCTCCGCGATCGTCTTCATGATGTCACCCACGAGGGCCCGGCTCGTGTCCCCGCCGCCATCGACCACGATCACGTCCCCGCGACGGGCCGCCTCGAGCGCCTGATGGATGGCGAGATTGTCACCCGCCCGAACCTGCACCGTGAAGGCCGTGCCGATCAGCTGGCCGCCGCGATGGAATGGCCGCAGACCCGCCAGAACCGGCATGCGGTCGAGGCAGTCGCTGATCGTCGCCGTGGCGACCCCGCGCAGGGCGGTGAGCAGGCCGGGATCGACGGCATGCGGCAGTGGGTGGTGCGTCACGGCTGTCATCGGCCCGGATCTCCTTTCCCTGTCCCGGCCGCCCGGACCCTTGAGGGACCGGCGACCCTACGGACGATCCTGCCTGAACGGGAGCGTGGTGTCGTCGGCCATCAGCGATCGCCCGCTGGCGCCGCACTGCTCGTGGCGAGCTTGCGCCGGGAATCCGCTTGGCCACTGTTAGCGTCGAAGTATTTCGCCGCGTCACCGAGCTGGACGGCGGGCTGGCAGTTCGGCGTGCAGGACAGGGACTCCCGGTCCAACCCGCGCTGGACCGTGATGGTCGAGTCGCGCGATGCCTCCACGCGGATCATCGTTTCGGCGATCATTGCGCCGGCATTGTCGAGGGCGATCAGGTTGGTCGAGCCGAAGCTTTTGCCGGTGAGCACGAGCACGCCGTTCTTCTGCGGCGTGACTTCCGCGATGATCGGATTTCCGACGATCACGGTCGTGGTCTTCTCCGGCAGCCGGATCACTTTGGCGTTATCGACCAGCACGGTCACCACCGGCAGCGGCTCGGGCTGGCCGGCCACCGCCGCTCCGCCCATCATCAAGAGGAGGAGGCCGGCTCGGCCCGCATGCGGCAGGGTGCGGTGCATCGAAGAGGCTCGCGAGGAAGCGGTCGGTGGACGGTCCTCCGCCCGGCACCTGTGGATACGCGACACGGGTGAAGGAAGCGCTAAGCACGTCCAAGTCCCCGGTTCGACGCGCGATGCCGGGATCCGCGGCCGATCCCCGAAACCGAACCTTCACCACGCTGGCGTCGGCTGAAGATATCGGTGCGACCAAAATCGAGTTTAACCGATTTTCAAGGCGAAATCGGCAGGTTGTGCGAGCCGCCGATCGAGACCTGAAAATTCTTCGTCGGTCATCGCGTAAGTTTTGGTCGCACCGAATTGATCGAAGGATCGTCCCTCATGAAGAGCCTGTTCAACCGTTTCGCTTCTGACGAGTCCGGCGCCACCGCCATCGAGTACGGCATGATCGCGGCCCTGGTGGCGGTTGCCATCATCACCGCTCTGCGGACTCTCGGCACCAACCTGACCGCCAAATTCACCCAGATCTCCGGCAACCTGCAGTAAAAAGTCGAACCTTACGGCCACGATCTGCGGCAGGTCCGAGCCGCCCCCGTCGCGCGTGAGCCGGCGGGGGCTCCCTCGACCGGCCGCCGCGGCCGTCACGGGAAGAGACGACTTCCGAGGGTCGGGTGGTTCCGGCCCCGTGCCATTTCCGGCAATCAGCATCGTAGGTTGGCCCCGAGATGATCGGTGCAGGCGTCGCAAGTTATCCGATAGCGAGTCTGGGATTGGCAGGCTTCGGCCTGCTCGTGCTGTTTCCGTTCCTGATGGCCTACGCCGCAGCGAGCGATCTCCTGACCATGCTGATCCCGAACCGCATTTCGCTCGCCCTGGTGGCGGGCTTCGCGGTGCTCGCGGTGACGGGCCCGATGAGCTGGACCGAGATCGGCTTCCACCTGGGTTCGGGGGCCGCGATCCTCGTGGCGACCTTCACGCTGTTCGCCTTCGGCATTATCGGCGGCGGCGATGCCAAGCTCGCGGCCGCGACGGCCCTGTGGCTCGGCTTCGACGGGTTGGGCGATTATCTCCTCGTCGCATCGCTCCTCGGCGGCGCCCTGACGCTGGGCATTCTGTTCGCGCGCGCACATCCGCTGCCTATGCGCATCGCGCGCATGCCGTTCGCCCTGCATCTGCACGATGCGAAGACCGGCATTCCCTACGGTATCGCCCTGGCTGCCGCCGCCCTCCTGGTCCTCCCCGAAACGGAGGTCTGGAGCCGGGCACTCGCTGGCTGAGGCGCCGCGCGCCGGACATCCGTGGAGGCCGCGGCCGGGGGATATCTCCGGCCCGCTTCGATTCCGGGATCAGGGATCTGGAGCCCCGGTTCGACCCTCGCTAGAAGTCGGGCATGCCCCTCGCGCTGCTGCGTCGCCCCGATCCAGATCATCTCGAGGTCCAGCACGAGGGCGCGCGCTTCCGCATCGCGCTCCGGCGGCGCCCGACCGCGCGCCGCATCACCCTCCGGGTCTCAGCCGCCACCGGCGAGGTGGTGATCACGCTTCCGAGCCGGACGGCGGTGAACACCGCGCAGCGTTTCGCGGTAAGCCATGCCGGTTGGATCGCCGCGCGGCTCGCCCGGTTGCCCGAGCGCGTGATCTTCGAGCCGGGCGCGACGCTCCCGCTGCGCGGCGAGCCGCATCGCGTCAGTCTGCAGGGTACCCGCGGCGGCGTTCGCATCGCGCATGACGCCGGTGAGCCGGTGATCGCGGTCGGCTGCGAGGCCGCCCACGTGGCGCGCCGGATCCGGGACTTCCTGACGCGGGAAGCCCGGCTCGACCTCGCGGAGGCGGTCGAGCGCTACGCGCCGCGCCTCGGGCAGCGGCCGGTCCGCATGACCCTGCGCGATACCCGCAGCCGCTGGGGATCCTGCACGGCGCGCGGCGAACTGAACTTCTCGTGGCGCCTGATCCTGGCCCCGCCGATGGTGCTCGACTACCTTGTCGCCCACGAGATGGCGCATCTGCGGGAGATGAACCATTCGCCCCGGTTCTGGACGCTCCTGCGCGAGCTCTGCCCGAACGTGGACGACGCCGAGGCCTGGCTGAAGCGGAACGGCTCCAGCCTGCATCGCTACGGCTGAGCCTGCGCGAATTCAGCCCTTGGAGCGCAGCACGCGCTCGCGGGCGTCGGCGTCGGCCGGCCAAGTCGGCCGCGGATCGACTTCGCCGGGATTGAGGGTGCGCGGGGCGACGCTGTCGCAAATTTCGCGCTGGCGGATGATCACCGGATTGCCGAAGGCGTCGCGCCGGCGGATCAGGCCGCCGTCCCGGCAGTAGCCCGCGATCGCCGCCTGTCCCTCGCGCCGACCGTACGGATTCACGGCAACCGGCGGATGCTCGATGACCAGCGTGTCGGAGTGATTGAGCGAGCGCTCGACATAGGTGGTCTCGCCGACCGGCAGGCTCTGGGCCCCGGCCTGCGTGAGGGCGGCCAACAGGCAGGCGGCCGAAAGGGCGAGCGGACGCATCACGGCTACAGGATCCGGCGCTTGAGGACTGACTGGGACTTATCTAGGCCTCGCATTCCCTCTCGGATAGCGCTGCTGCGCAACACAGAGGCTGGATCGCTTGACAGCGCGGGGCCGACCATGGTCCGAACACGCCCGATTGTACGGCTCCCGCCCGTCCGCGGCCGGAGCGTTCCGAAGGGATCGGTGGTGCTGCTTCACCCGAAGCTCGTTCGATTTCGGCGCGCTGTCCGGCGCGCCGCGCTGCCGGTCTTCCTCGCCCTCGTCGCGGCGGCGCTCACCCCAGCAGGGTTCGCCACGGGGCCCGCGATGGCGCAGGGCATGGTGCGCAAGACCTTCGAGGATTGGCAATTGCGCTGCGAGACGCCCGCGGGCGCCAAGGCCGAGCAATGCGCGCTGGTCCAGTATCTCGCCGCCGAGGACCGGCCGAACCTGACCCTGGTGGTCATCGTGCTGAAGACGGCGGACAACCGCGGCTACCTGCTGCGGGTCGTGGCGCCGCTGGGCGTGCTCCTGCCCTCGGGCCTCGGCCTGAAGATCGACCAGACCGATATCGGCCGGGCCGGGTTCGTCCGTTGCCTCACCACCGGCTGCGTCGCCGAGGTGGTGATGGATGACGGTCTGATCCGCCAGTTCAAGAGCGGCACGCAGGCGACCTTCATCGTGTTCCAGACGCCCGAGGAGGGCGTCGGCATCCCGCTGTCGATGAAGGGGTTCGCGGCCGGGTTCGACAGCCTGAAATGACGGGGCCGCTCGGGAGCCGTGCGATGATCGGAAGTCGGAACGTATCCGGGAGCGTGTGCCGGGGCGCGGCGGCGGTGCTGGTCTTCGCCGCCGCGCTCGCCGCGGCGCCGGCCCGGGCCGAGGACGGCAACGTCTTCTCCAACCTGTTCAAATTCGGCGGCACCACGGTCCCGCCCTCGCAGGCCGAGAGCCTCGATCCGCCCTACTGTCCCCCCGTCGAGGTCGCCGAGAATGCCGCCGCCTCGCGGACCATGGCGGGTGCGAACGTGCGCACGCAATTCTCCCTGGGCCGCCTCGCCCGCGAGTGCACGCGGCTCCCGGATGGTTCGATCACCGTGAAGATCGGCGTGGAGGTGAACGTCCTGCTCGGTCCGGCCGGGGCGCCGGGCCGGTTCGACGTGCCGGTCACCTTCCAGATTCGCCACGACGGCAAGGTGATCTCGAACCGCGTCGAGCGCGCCGGCCTAGTCGTCGGGGCCGGCGAAGCGCAGGGCTTCGCGACCATCGTGGCCGAGCCGCTGGCCGTTCCGGCCCCGATAACGGCGGATTACGATATCGCGGTCGGGGTCGGCGCGTTGGGCAAGGGCGGGATCGCCAAGGGTGCGAGCGGCAAGACCGCCGCCAAGCCGCGCCGACGGAAGCCGGCGGTGGCCGAGGCGCCGCCCCCGGGCGGAGGCGACGACGCTGCCCAGTGACGCCGCGGCGCGCCGCGTCGATCCGGGTTCATCGCTCAGCCTGCGCGACCGGCTCCGGTTCGGCCGCGCCACCCGCTTCCGCCTGGAGCCGGCGGACGACCCTGCCTTCGACCGCCGCCTCGTTCTCCCCGACCATCGGACCGGCTGGATCGTATTGAGCTACCGGGACGGCGCCGTGGTGGCGCCGCGCCGCCCGATCCTGCGTGTCCTGCGCGGCTCCGACGATGCGCCCCAGGATTTCGTGCTGCCGGGGGCATCCCTGGGCGTGGCGCACTGGCTCGGCCTGATCCCGCCGGATGTCCGGGAGATCCGCCTCTGTGCCGGCCCCGACTTCGCGCTCGAGCGTGTCGGTATCCGGCGTGAGGGCGGCGTGCTGGCGCAATGTCTTTTGCGGCGCCCCTGGCGCTTCGTGGGGGCGCTCTACCAGCGGGCCCGCGGTTCGGAGCGACGGTATCGCGACACGCTGCGCGGTACCTGCGCGGTGACGCCGCTTGCAGGGTTCGATGCCTGGGCCGCCACCCGAACCCGGCCGGTTTCCACGTCGGCCGCGAACCTGCGGATCCGCTGCCTCGTCCTGGCGCGTCCCGGCGAGACAGCGGCCCTGGCCGCCACGCTGGACGCCCTTCAGGCGCAGACGCATCGCCCGGAGGCGATCTGCGTCACCTGGGAGGGCACGCTGCCCGACACGCCGGATGCGCGGGCCGTCCATCGGCACTGGGACGAACGCGCCGGCCCGGAGGATCTCGTCGCCGGGTCCGAGGCCCTGTGCCTGCTGCGTCCGGGTGATATCCCGGAGCCCGACGCCCTGGCGCTCCTGGCGCACGCCCTTCAGGGCGCCGACCTTGCCTACGGCGACGCCATCGGTCCGGACGGCAGGCCGCGCCTGAAGCCGGACTGGAGCCCGGACCTCGCCTTGGCGACGGGCTATCCCGGCCGTCCGCTGCTCGCATTGCATGCGTTCCTGGCCGCGTTTCTGCCGGCCCCCCTGGGTTCGATGGCGCAGATGGAACTCGCCCTGGAGGTCGCCGCCGTCTCGGCGCGGGCACGGGTGGTTCATGTCGCGCGCCCGCTCGCGCGCAATGCGGCCGACCCCCTCGACCCGCCCGCCCGGGCACGGGCGCTCGACGCATGCCAGAAGGTCCCGGCCGCCGCGCTCCGGGACGGTGCCGTCCAGCTGCTCTGGCCGCTGCCGGATCCCGCGCCGACGGTCAGCATCGTGATCCCCTCGCGCGACCGGCTCGACCTGATCACGCGCGTCTGCCGCGGCGTCCTGCACGAGACGACCTACGCCCCGATCGAGCTGATCATCATCGACAACGGCTCGACCGACCCCGCGGTGCTGGCCCATTACGAGACCCTGCGCCGGGATCCGCGCGTGCGCATCCGGATCGACCCGCAACCGTTCAACTTCGCCGCGATGGTCAATGCCGGCGTCGCCCTGGCGTCCGGCACCGTGGTCGTACTGCTGAACAACGACGTGGCGGTGTTGGAGCCCGGTTGGCTCGACGCGATGGTCCGGCAGGCCTGTAGGCCCGAGGTCGGCGCCGTGGGCGCCAAGCTCCTCTACGGGGACGGCGCCCTGCAGCATGCCGGCGTCGTGGTCGGGCTCGGCGGACGGGCGGGCCACATCCTGCGCCGGCGTCCCGGCGACACGCCCGGCCATCTCGGGCGTCTGCGCGTGGCCCACGAGGTTTCCGCGGTGACGGCCGCCTGCCTGGCGGTCTCGCGGGAGAAGTATCTCGCGGTGGGCGGCTTCGACGCCAAAACCTTTCCGGTCGACTTCAACGACGTCGATTTCTGCCTGCGGCTTGGCGCTGCTGGCTGGAAGAGTGTCTGGACCCCGGATGCGACCCTCGCGCATCTCGAATCCGTGAGCCGCGGCCCCTCGGTCGGCGCCGAGCGCGCCCGGTTCGAGCGGGAAGCGGGGCGCTTCTCCGAGCGCTGGCGCGACGTGATTCGCCACGATCCGTTCTACCATCCGGCCTTGTCGCTCACGACCTTCGGCGAGGATCTGGAATGACGCGCCGCCGATCCCGGCGGGGGATCGCCGACGCGGCGCGCCGGATTCTGGGCCATCCCCGGGAGGCCGGCGCCATCCTCTGGGCGCGACTGACGGGCAAGCGCCTGCGCGCCCGGCAGAGGCTGGCGGCGCTGGTGGGCATCGATCATCGGCTCACTTTGCCGGCGCGGATCCTCGACGGCGTCCTGCCGGCTCCGGCCGGATTGGGCGACCACCTCCGCCTGATCGGCGACGGCGCGCTCGTGGCCGGCGCCCCGGCGCGGATCGCCGCCATCTTCGTCGCCGAGCCCGATCTTCAGGCGCTCTACGGCGACGCGCTCACACAGGACCGTGCGGGCGGCCCGGTCTGGCCGCTCCTGCCGCCGGTCTTCGATGCCGACCGTCTCGCGGCCTCCGATTATCTCGGGCCGGTCCTGGCCTATCGGCGGACCGCCCTCGATCCGGAGATCCATCCGCTGAGCCCGGCCGATGCCGCGTTCCGCATCGCCGAGCGGCACGGTCCCCAGGCCATCGGCCATTTGCCGGAGATCCTATCGATTCGGCGTCGGGACGGCGATCCCTCCGCCCCGCGTGCGGGGAGAGGGGGGCCCGCGCTCCATAGCGTAGGAGAGGGGGGGCGGATCCATCACCGCGTGGTGGAGGCGCATCTCGATCGGACCGGCCGGGCCGGGGCCCGCCTCGTCGCGCTGCCGGACGGATGTCTGCGCGTGGAGCATCCGCTCCCCGATCCGCCACCGCTCGCCAGCCTGATCGTGCCGACCCGCGACCGCCTCGACCTGCTCCGCCCCTGCCTGGACAGCCTGCGGAGCTGCACCGATTGGCCGGCGATCGAGATCCTGGTCTGCGATAACGACAGCCGCGAACCGGAGACCCTGGCCTATCTGGTCGATCTGGAGCGGCAGGGGAGGGGGCATGTCGTGCCCTGTCCGGGGCCGTTCAATTTTGCCGCGATGAACAACGCCGCGGCTGCCCGCGCCCGGGGCCGGCTGCTGGTCTTCATCAACAACGACGTCGAGGCATTCCAGCCCGACTGGCTGACCCTCATGGCCCGCGAGGCCCTGCGCCCGGATGTCGGTGCCGTGGGTGCCAAGCTCCTCGACGGCGAAGGCCGGATCCAGCATGGCGGCATCGTGCTCGGCACCGGCGGGCTGGTCACCCACGGGCACCGCCACTTCCCGGGGGATGCGCCAGGTTATCGCGCGGCGCTCCAGGCCACGCACGCGGTCTCAGCCGTGACGGCGGCCTGCCTGGTGGTCGAGGCGGACACATTCCGGGCCGTGGGCGGCTTCGAAGACGCCGCGTTCGCGGTCGATTTCAACGACGTGGATCTGTGCCTGCGCCTCAACGCGGCCGGCTACCGGACGCTGCTGGTTCCAGGGGCGGTCCTGCATCACCGCGAGGCGGCGAGCCGCCGCTGGACCCCGGAGGCGCGTGCCCGGCATGCGCGCGAGATCGCCGCGCTCAAAACACGATGGGGGCCGCTGCTTGCGCAGGACCCCCATTATCACCCGGGCTTCGACCCGGACCTCTCGACCCATGCGCGCCTGCGCCGGGATTTCCCGCCAGCGGGCATGGCGTCTCTCCGCCGCCCGCCCGGCCGCCCGCCCGCCTGAGCGCGCCTACTGGACGAGCCGCGGCCCGCCGCTCTGCACCTTCTCGTTCTCCGACATGATGCCGAGCCGCTTGGCGACCTCGGTATAGGCCTCGATCAGGCCGCCCAGATCCTTGCGGAACCGGTCCTTGTCGAGCTTATCGGAGGACTTGATGTCCCACAGCCGGCACGAATCCGGGGAGATCTCGTCGGCGACGACGATGCGCATCATGTCGCCTTCCCAGAGCCGGCCGGTCTCGATCTTGAAGTCGACGAGCCGGATGCCGACGCCGAGGAACAGGCCCGACAGGAAGTCGTTGACGCGGATCGCCAGCGCCATGATGTCGTCGATCTCCTGGGGCGTCGCCCAGCCGAAGGCCGTGATGTGCTCCTCGGAGACCATCGGATCGTTCAGCGCGTCGTTCTTGTAGTAGAACTCGATGATCGAGCGCGGCAGCTGGGTGCCTTCCTCCAGGCCCAGCCGCGTCGCCAGCGAGCCGGCCGCGACGTTGCGCACCACCACCTCGAGGGGGATGATCTCGACTTCGCGGATCAGCTGCTCGCGCATGTTGAGCCGGCGGATGAAGTGCGTCGGCACGCCGATATCGTTGAGGTGCTGAAAGACGAACTCGGAAATCCGGTTGTTCAGCACGCCCTTGCCGTCGATGACCTCGTGCTTCTTCGCGTTGAAGGCCGTCGCGTCATCCTTGAAGTGCTGGATGAGCGTCCCGGGCTCGGGCCCCTCGTAGAGGACCTTCGCCTTGCCCTCGTAGATGCGACGGCGGCGGTTCATAGGCGTGTACCGTGGTTTGAGGAAGTCCATGGGCCGAGGCTCCTAGTGCGCGACGATGGAGAGGATCCGCGGCGCGGCGACCGGACGCGAGGTCGGGCAGCCGGACGGCCTCTGCCCGAGAGCCCCGGCAACCGGCTGGCAAACTAGCCGAACCGGGCTTCCAGCACAACGCGTTAGCCCGCAGAGGGGGATTGCGGAGGGCGCCCCGCACGTGTCTTGGAGGTCGTCACGCCGTCGTCTTGGACGGGTATCGGCACAGATCCGCGATGCGGCAGCGCGGGCATTCGGGCTTGCGCGCCTTGCAGGTGTAGCGGCCGTGCAAGATCAGCCAGTGATGGGCGTGGAGACGGTAGGGCTCCGGCACGATCGCCTCCAGCCCGGCCTGCACCTTGTCGGTGGTCGCCCCGATGAACAGTGGGATCCGGTTCGAGACCCGGAAGATATGGGTGTCGACGGCGATCCGCGGGACCCCGAAGGCGATGTTCAGCACGACGCTCGCGGTCTTGGCTCCGACGCCGGGCAGCACCTGAAGCGCCTCCAGGCTCGCCGGTACCGCGCCGCCATGCTGGTCGACCAGGATGCGCGAGAGTGCGACGACGTTCTTGGCCTTGGTGTTGAACAGCCCGATCGTCCGCACGAAGTCCCGGACCCGGTCTTCCCCGAGGGCCAGCATTGTCTCGGGCGTGTCGGCGACGGCGAAGAGCGGGCCGGTGGCGAGGTTGACGCCGCGATCCGTCGCCTGCGCCGAAAGCACCACGGCCACGAGCAGCGTGAACGGGTTGACGTAGTGCAGCTCACCCTTCGGCTCCGGCTCGGCCTCGTGGAACCGGCGGAAGATCTCGGTGAGGATGTCCGGGGCGACGGCTTCGGGGGCGGTGTCCACCTGTGCGGTCACCGCCGGCCCGACCGGGCCCGCGAGGCGGCCGGCGGCTGCGGCCCCGCCACGCCTCGCAACTCCGCGACCGGCGCGATCCGTCACGGGACTCGGTGGCTTTCTGACGGGCATGGCTGCGTTATATGGATCGCATGGCGAGCGGCAATCCTTCCGTCCATCCGTATGGCCTCGATCCCGATTCGATCGACCGGCCTGTCTTCGCGGCGACCATCCGGCCGCACCAATCCTTGAGCCGACTCGGGTTCCGGGTGGTGATGACCGGCTGCTGCGCGGTCTCGCTCACGGTCTCGGTCTGGGCGTGGCGGATGGGGTTCTGGCCGGTCGCCGGCTTCTTCGGACTCGACATGCTCGCGATCTACGCGGCGCTGAAGGTGAGCGTCCGCCGCGGCGGGTCCTTCGAGGAGGTGATGATCACGCAGATCGAGATCCTGCTCGCCCGGGTCAGCCACCGGGGGGAGCGGCGCGAGTGGCGGTTCAACCCGCTCTGGACCAAGCTGGAGACGGTGGAGGATGACGAGTACGGGCTGCAGCGCCTGACCCTGGTCTCGCGCCGGCAGCACGCGCTCGTGGCCCGGGATGCCGGCCCGGACGAACGGGCGCGGGTCGCGCAAGGCCTGACCGCGGCCCTGGCGCAGGTGAAGAAGGGCTACTGACGGGCAGCGACAGAGCCGGCGCGAAAAAATCTGCCGCCGCCTGGAACGAAGCGGTTGACGGGTCGGGGTTAGGTCCGTATACCCCGGTTCATCGGCGCCGGCCGCGGAAGTGGCCCGGGCGCTGAAGCATCTTCTGACAATCGGCGGGACTGGCCGGCTGAGTAGCCGGGCGGCCTTCTGTTTGCCTCTGATGGCCTGGGCGACCGGGCGGATCTTTGACAAGTTATGATTGAGGAAGGGAGACGCGGGCGGCGTTTGTCCTTGCGGTCGGGTCGAGAGGCCTGACGTGAGAGACTTGTGCTGATCTGTTGTTCTTCTTTCTGAGCTCACCGACGGGTATTTGGCGCTGT
>NZ_JAKSYH010000044.1 GCF_022829295.1 Methylobacterium sp. J-088 | reverse complement strand
ATGGGCGATGATCTGCACCGCCCACAACCTCCTCAAGCTGGCCAAGGCCAGTCACTGAGCCCAAAGCCGACGCCCACGTCTGCCCACACTTCCACCCTCATCCCACCGCGTAAACTCGTTACTCGGACGGGCTCCTAGCTTGGCGAGGCGGGCTTCCAGGAGCTTAGAGTACATTTCCCATCGCCTCCTCAATGCGGACGAGCCGCCGGTCCAGATCCACCGCCTTGATCGCCTCGACGTGCACGCCGACGGCCGCGCTGACGTCACGGGCTTCGCTCGGGGTCAGCTCGCCGTCCGCCACCGCCTGCATCAGCTTCGCAGTGGCGATCGGCACATCCGCGATCTTCTCGATCACCGGCATGTCGAACTGTACCACCCGGTCCTTCCGAGGCGGGCATAGCCGGTCGAGGCACAGCCGCAGCGCGGGGCCGTCGCCGTCCAGCGCCATCTCGACCGCCTTGCGGGTCAGCGCCTCTGCCTCACCGTCCAGGATCGCCTCGACGGCCTGCGTGGTGCGGTTGCGGGCACCTTTCGGCCGACCGCCGGGGTTGCCGCTCTGGCCGGGCTGAAAGCCTGGATTGGCCGTGGTCATGGCTCAGCTCTTGGATCTCGACCCGTTGTAAATACAGCGGAAATACAATGGGCTGGGTCGGCGGGTATCTCAAGCTTTAGGTCTCGGGCACCTTCGGCCAGCGCCTGCAGGGCTGCCACCGCAGCCTGGTGTTGAACACGGCTGGCGTCGTCCCGAACCTCGATGGTGATGGCGGTGGTCAGCGCCATCTGTCGGATGGCCTCGATACCTGCGTTGAAGGCGGCGCGCTCGCGGACATTCATCAGCAGGCCTCCGGGAGGGCGGCGAACTCAGTCTCGGACAACTCCACGGCGCGTAGGATGGCAGGGCCGGTGAAGTCGGCAACAGCACGGCCCTTATCGTCGTCCGGCAGGGTGGCAACGATCTCCAAGCCAATGGCAGATCCCATCATGACGACGTGGATCAGGACCTCTGGCGTGTCGGCGCGGCGGGCGAGGGCGACCGTGATCGGCCCGACGGCGCCGTAGACGGCGATCTCGGCGTACCGGGCGACAGGGGTCGGCTTCTCGGGGCGGGCGAGGGTGATGATGTTGGACACGAGGATTCCTTTCAGGCGGCGCGGGCGAGGCCGGCGTAGGCGGCCCAGATCTGTCGCTTGTCGCTGGCAGCCAGGGCGTTGAGCGCGCGGCAGGCGGGCTCAAGCGCGGTGGGGTCGGTCTCGGCCTGGGCCAACAGGTGGCAGAGGTCAGCGGCACGAGGACCAACGAGTAAGCGGGCGGTCGCCCGGAGCCCGCGAAGACAGGCGCGGCGCTCAGCGTCGTCCAATCCCTCACGGAACGGACCCCAGCGGTCGACAGACGCAATCATCGGGTCAGCCTCCCCGAGAAGAAGGCCAGATCAGGTTTCAAGGTTTTTGAAACCTGGTGTTTATCCGTGATGCGCGCGCACACACACATAAGGGAGGATTGGGAAATTCTTGAAATTCTTGAAACCTGAAACCTCGTGAGCATGGCGTCAGGTCTCCCGAAGGTTGTCTTGGTTGAGGCGGATCCCGCGGTACCCCCGCGTCCTGATGGCCTTAATCTGCACCGGCTCGGGGAAGCCGCGGCGGCGCATCGCCTCCTTGAAGGTCTTGCCGGTGCCCGGGATCTCGCCCACCGCCTTGGCGTAGTCGGACCAAGCGTTGAACAGCACGACCTTGCCCTCAAACTTGTGCTCGTTCTCGCGGTCCACGTCGCACCGCTCGTCGAGGAACTGGCCAAAGACATCCTGATCGGCGAAGTAGTCCTGCGTCGCGGCCAGCACCGACGCCGGCTTGCACAGGCCCTCCCGCTGCCAATCCAGGCAGCCGTCGATCATCCAGCGCAGAATGCCCGGCCACTCGGCGCGGAGCTGTTCCTCCAGCGTCGGATCCGGGTTCGCAGGCTTCCGGGTGAACGGGACGATCAGGAAGCGGCGGCGGATCGCGTCGTCGAGGTTGGTGATCGCCGGGGCGTAGTTGCCGAGCACCGTCAGCTTGAACTGCGGCCGGAACTCGAAGCTGTCCTGCCGCATGAACCGGGCGCGGATCGTCTCACCGCCGGTGAGGGACTTCACCCGGGCCTCGGCCCACCGCTTGCCGGCCTCGGTCTCGGACGCCGAGACCATTCGGGCGCCAGCGAGGGCGGCAAGTTCCTCGGGGTGCCGCTCGTGCGGCGAGGCGGTGAACGTCTCCAGCCCGGCGACCTTGGCGTAGTCGCCCATCACGCCGCCGATGACGTTGGCGAACACGGACTTGCCGTTGCCGCCGGGGCCGTGGAAGAACGCGAGGGACTGCTCCTGCGTCGAGCCGGTCAAGTTGTAGCCGGCCCACTGCTGGAGGAACTGCACCAGTTCCTCGTCCCCGCCGGTCGTCTCCTCCAAAAATAGGGTCCAGCGCGGGCAGTCGGCATGTTCGGCCGGCCCCACCACCGTGTTCTTGGTGATGAGATCCCCAGGCTTGGGAGCCCGGATCAGCCCCGTGCGCAGATCCACCGTCCCCGCAGGGGTGCCGAGCAGGAATACGTCCTGATCCCAGTCATCGGCGACGACGGCGATCCCCTGGTCGCCGCTGGCCAATTCCTCGACGCCACGGGCGAACCCGGCCCGACCAGCCGTGCGGCGGGTTCCAGTGGCCTCATCGAGCGCAAGCTCACGGGCAAGCTCCCGCGTCCAAGCGTAGGCGCGGCGGGTCTTGTCCTGCCGCCACCGCTGACCGTCGTAGACGAACCACGACTTAATCGAGTGGTCGAAGCGGATGCGGCTTCCGTGCCGGCGGATGAATTCCACCGCGACGCGATCCTCGGACAGGATCTCACCCTCAAGGGCAGCGGCGGCGGCCGACAGGCTCGGGTCGCCCGGGCGGTCGCCCTGCGGCTTGAAGGTCTCGCGCCGAATGTCTTCGGCATGCTGATCGTGCTCGCTCAGACTCATGCTGAGGCGCCTCCCATCACGGCATCGTTCAGGTCTTTGACCCCCTCGGGAGGCCACACGATTTCGATGTTGCGGCCGGCGGCGTGCCAGCGTGCGCCGACCGCCTCGATGGCCTTGCGGCTGGCGCCGCCGTCGTTCTCGCCGATCACGACCAAGCGCTGGACGTCGGGCAGCACGGGCAGGCGCCCGATGCCGCCGGAGGTGCCGAGCGCCCAGATCGGGGCGAGGCCGAAGTGCTCGCGGGCGGCGAGCGCGGTCTCGATCCCCTCGGCGATGTGCAGAGTGTCCGTGACGGCCGACACGGGGTCGAGCATTACCGCGGCGCCATCGGCGGTGCCGAGCATCTTGCGCCCGAGCTTGGTCCCGTCCGCCCCGAGTGCGGTTCTGTGGACGCCGACGACCCGGCCGGTGGTGATGCAAGTCAACGGCGCGATCTGGGCGTGCGCAGTGTCCTGCTCCCAAGGGCAGGCCGGGTGGTAGAGCAGCGCCGTGCCAGCGACCTCGGCTGGCAGCCCGAGCCGCCGACGATTGAGGTGCAGCTCGACCAGCGTGCCGATCGGGTTCTGGCCCTCACGGCAGATGGCGCGAGCGCTGGCCTGCCGACGAGCAGCCGCAGCGCGTGCGCGGGCTTCGGATCGGCGCCGGGCTTCAGTCAGACGCCGGATCTCCGCCGGATCGGCCCGACGCGCCGTGCGCCAGTAATCATGACCAGCCCCGAGACCGGACGCGATGTAGTCGTTGCAGGTCGGCCAGGGGTCGCCCGCGAAGCTGTGGGTCATCACCCCGAGGGGCGAGGTCTCGCACAGCCAGACGGCGAGGCTGCGATCCTCGTGGCTATGGCCGGGGCCGGGGATGTAGGCGCGGTGTCCGCGCACCTCACCCCCGAACCGGGCCGTCACCTGATGCAGGTCGGTGACGATCATGGCGTGCGCAGCTCCTCGTCGAGCCGGTCTGTCAGGTCAGCGAGCCAATCGCCCTGTCGGATCGTGAGGTTGCCGTGCAGCTTCGCGATGTCGGCGAGGAACGTCCGCTCGCGGGCGCTGAAGCTCCATGGTCTGCTGAGGCAGAAGCGGACGTGCCTGCGGTGCTCGGACTCTTGGCGCGGCGTGTAGGCCCGCTTCCAGGCGAAGGTGGCGAACGGGCGGATGCGGTTGGCGTCAACCGAATTGTCCCGGCGCCGGGACAAGCCAGAACCGTGTATATTATCCACGGTTGCGCCGGTCGGGATCGCGGCGGCTAGGTCGGTGAAACCAAGCCCCTCACGGCCGAGGACGCGCCCGATTGCTCGGGCTGCGGAGAGGGCTTCATGGTCGGCGGGGCTGCCGAGCATCGGCACCAGCCTGACAACCTTCTGCGGGATCGGGCGCGCCTGGGTCATGCTCTAACCCGCCAATCGTCGAGGACGGGGAAGGCGAGTGCTGCGACGGCACTGGCTACGGCAGGGGTGAGACCTCGTTGAATGAGGCGATGCACTTGAAGGGCGCCGGGTGTTGCGGCATATCCATGAACGTCTGCCTGCGAAGCGACATTCACGGAGAGCCCGCCGGTGCCCACGCGCTGCGCGGGCTTTCTCATGTCTGGATGTCCTTGCTGAGTGCGCCGGCCGGCTCGGCGCGGATGGACCCGGCCAGCGGGGGAGCGCCCCGCCGATTGGCGAGGGGTCAGGCGGCGACTTTGGTTGCCGGCAGGCAGAGCAGTTCCCGAGCGATGTGCGGTGGAACCGTCACGCGCTGCCCGATCCGAGAAGCGCGGATCTCGCCGTCTTTGATTGCCCGATAGAGCAGATGCTTCGACACGCCGAGCGCAACGGCGAGGTCCGGAACGTCCACGCCGCGCTCCTCTGCCAGCGCCTTTCGTAGAGCCTCGTTCATCCCGACACCTCGTGAGCGATGCGCGGATCATGCGCTCAAGCAGTTATCAGGCAGACTGTGCTTGTCTGTCAACCCAGCGAATGATAGGCGTAACGCTCGTTCACTGGAGAGACTGTAGCTATGCCGAAGCGAGCAACCCCGGATGGCGAGGGAAAGCGCGTTCCGCTCATGGCGCGGACGACAATCGGCTTGCGGCAGGCACTTGAAGAGGCGGCCGGTGAAAGTGGCCGCTCTCTGGCACAGGAGGTTGAACTTCGGCTGGAAAAGAGTTTTCAGACAGATCAGCTTTTGGACGCCTTCATTGGTGATGATCTATCATCCCACAACGTTATGAGAGCATTCGCGACCGCTTTCAGATATAATCAAGTAGTCTCCGAAAAGAGGTGGGTTGATGATTATGCGACGTTATGGTGCATAAAGCAGAGTCTTAAGCAAATTACTGGTAATCTGCTCGGGCTTGATGCAGGCGCGCCAAAACAGCCAGAAAGCATGTCTGATGATGACTACAAGGCGCTTTTGCGTCGCGGCGACCTAATCGCTGAGAGGATCTTGCGGGATCTCGGGCTCTCAATCCCAACTCAGACTGAGGGGCTGCGCGACTTGGCCGTAAAATCTTTCAGTGAGGCTCGCGCTCGTTCCAAAAAATCTCCTGATAAAACGCCACTCAGCGGCACCGTAGATACTCCGCGCGACGACAGCAACTAGAGTGCATTAAGGCACGTCTTACTTATCCATCCTTCGTGCGTTACCGTATTGGAACGTCACGGAGGCATCTCATGCGCCCGCTCGTCTATTCCGACACGATCACGATCCGCACGGATGCGGACCTGCGCCGCGCGATTGCCGCCGCAGCCCAGCGTGAGGGCGCCTCGGCCAGCGAGTGGGTGCGTCGGGCGCTAGGGACCATCGTTGGCTCGAACGACACGCACCCTCCGTTCCCGCCCGCCGCGCCTGCGGCTATGCGCGTGGCTGCCTGATCATGATCGCTCGCGTTCTCGCACCCCTAGATCGGCGGATTGACGAGCAGGTTTTAGCAGCCGCGGCGGTTCGGCAGGCGGGTCATGCCGATGATTTGCTGGCGCTGATCAAGCGCCAACGTGATCTCAAGCCCTTTCATCCTGTCTCGGGCCCTTCGCGATCGCGAATGCTCGGATCACCGAAGCTCGAAGATACACTCCGGCCCGCACAGTTAGGTCCGCAAAAAGTTCGGCTTCCTCGTCCGGAAGCTTCATGGATGGGCCAAGTACGTCAAGAGTTGCGGACAGCTGTGTGGCGTATTCTTCGGCTCGATCTCTCGGCAAGTCGTGCATCTGCACGGCGAGGAGATGCTCAATGAGCGCCCCTTGTGCCATGACCATTGCGGCGGTGTTCCGCAGAGTTTCGTCATCCATTCTCAGCTCCATCGGTTCGGTTGGCGCCGCCGATGTAGCGCGCTCGCCCGCTGCTGCCCCTGACGGCCGGCTGAGCGTCGCCATTCGGAGGGCCGACTGAGATGGGCGAGCTGCACGACGGCCAGAAGGTCTATTCGTACCGCTACGGCGACGAGCCCCGAACCCAGATCGGCCTGCTCGCCCAGGAGGTGGCCGACCACAAGCCCGGCACCGTCGGCCCGATCGGTCTCGGCGACCTCCTCGGTATTGATTACGCCAAGGCCACGGAGGACGCGGCCAAGAAGGGCGGTGGTGG
>NZ_JAKSYH010000043.1 GCF_022829295.1 Methylobacterium sp. J-088 | reverse complement strand
GGCGTCCGCCCTTCGGACGGGGCCGGGGCGGCGGCAGGAGCGGGGAAATCGCGTCCCAGAGATCGTCGGGCAGAAGCGGGCGTGCCATACCCACCAACGCCTGCCCAAACGATCCGTGCCCGTTCTGTTAGGCGCTCTAAGCTGGCCTCTGCATACCCTTATAGTCCTGTCGCACGCGTGCGTGGCATCGACAGGACTGACTGGGTTCAGCTTGACCGCCCGACCTACGACGCTTGCATTGACAAGCGCGATTACAGGCCAAAGCCTACCCCGCAGCCAGCAGCTCAGCCGGCGGCCGTCGCTTCGACTCAACCTCTTGCTGCCGCTCCGACTAGGCCGACGCTTGTCCCCGTTGCTCAAAGTAGCGGCCGGCAATCCTCATAGCGTGCGGGTCGACGGGCCAACAACCCGCCCAACTGAACCGCTTGTGTGAGTGCCTCCTCGATCATCCGGCAGACACGCATCTTCCTGGGCGCGGAACTGACGCGGCGGATTACATCCGTGATGAGGCGCCGGTAGCTACTGTCCTTGCCCTCTCGCTGTCTGGCAGACGAGACAGGCTAGCTACCAGCTAATTGCGATTGGGGGGCGTCGGGGCCTGCGACCAGACCGCGCCGCTTGTGGCGGTTAGCGGTTGCAATCTGTGCCTCCGCGACGACGCCCCGTGCCATCAGGTCGGTTAGGATCGGTTCTGCCAGCCTCTTACAATCCATCAGAGCCCGGCCGGTCACGCTGCACAGCACTTCCGCCAGCACGTCGCTACTTACCGGCATCCCGGCCGCAGTTGCCCCCTGGCGAGTGCAGTAGAATGCTCGTCCCGCCGTTTGTGCCTCGCGCACCCGGCGGGTGAACTCGGCCTCGATTGCTACGCGCTGTGTCGCATCGATCGTGTTGGTTGCCGCTCCAACTGGCGGCGGTACGAAAGGCACCACGGCCTGGACGCTCTCGCCGAGGGGGTAATCGGGCGGTGCAGCGTTTGGGAGCGTCACGCTGCTGAGCGTGAGCCAGTCCGCGGCGTCGGCCGGCGGGGCAAGATTTACCTTCAGATCCGTCACCCGCAGGTGCCGCCACCGTTCCGATGGTAGGATGCCGAAGGCTGAGGCCTCGCGCTCACTCATCGTCTCGATCGAGGAGGCCGCGCGAGCGAAGTTGACGATGGCGCTCGCGCCGCCAACGGCTTCGGCCGTCCCATCCGAGCCTTTCTTGAAGTGGTGCAGGATGAGCAGAGCAAAGTCATGCTGCACGGCCAGCGCCTTCAACTGCGCCATCAGGCTCGCCACCAAGCCGTTATCATTCAGACCCACCGGAATCAGAGGGCCGAGCGGATCGAGAACCACCACATCAGCTTGGAAGGCGGCGAGCTGTTCCGTGAACGTTTGCAGCCCAGCCGGACTGATGATCGGCACGCCGCGGTCGCTGGCTGTGGTGAGGTTTAGCCGAGCGATGTCCACGCCCATCACTTGGATGCCAGCAAGATCAGCCGGCGTGAGCCCGTGGGCCTGCGCGGCGGCATAGAAGCGCCGGTTCAACTCCTCGGTGCTGTCCTCCGTCGAAATGTAGAGGACGCGCTTGGCCGCGCCGTGGACGTACTCGCCTACTAGCTTCCGACCAACGGACAGCGAACACGCCCACGCCACCGCGACCGCTGATTTGCCCCGACCGCCGGGAGCGGCCAGGATGCTGATCTCGCCGCGCAGCAGCCGATATCCCAGAATCCAACGCCTGTGCGGTGGCGCGGCTGTGAGATCGAGCGGGCGTGGCCTAGGTGCGGGCGAGGTTGTGGCGCCGAACGAGAAGGCGTTTGGAAGTTGAGCCGGCGTCGGTGGCGCTGAAGCCTGAGGGGGCACAGCCGGCACATTCGCATTGTGATTCCGTGGAATTAAACCCTGGACTGCCGGAGTAGGCGGGGCGGCGGATGATAGCGGCAGGGCCGCCGTGCTCGCCCACTGCATGGCGTTGACCTCGCCTGCCGCCGCGAACGTCGAGGCAATGGTGCGCCCGTTCGTGCGGGGCTCGGCGGACATCTGCGCATCCCACTGCGTATCGTTCCCGTTGACGTTCGCTCCCGCTGCGGCGCTTGCCACCGACACTTCATCGAAGGCGTCCTTGATCGCGGTCGCGTGGTTGGGGTTCTCGTGGGCAAAAGCCGTGAACGGGAACAACACTAGATCGCGCCACGCGTCGCGCTCGTTGAGCTTGCCGGCACGGGTGAGCGCCAGGGCGGCGCCGCGCATGTCCGCGATCTGGTTCTCTACGATGCCTGCTGCCAAGTCGCTCTGGCCGATCTGCTTGCTAATGAGCGGCGCCCGTGGGGGGGCAAAATTCTCGGGCAGAGGATCTGAGGCGTGGGTGCGCGGACGTTCCGCGCGCGGCGCGTCGAGGGCCAAACCCAAGCCGGCCGCTAGGGCATCCGCACCGATCCTATTTCGGTGAACGACACGGAACGTAACCGGGCGAGGGGTGCTTTTGACATGTCGCGTTCCCGGCAGTCGCATGATGCGCGCGCGGTCGCATACCGCCGTGTCGGTCCCAAACTGAGCGGCAAGCGCGCTCTGGACCGATCGGAAGCGTTCTGGCGCGAGACTGTCCACTAACCAATAGAAATGCGCGCCCCGTGCCGTAGTGATTTTTGCGTTGGGCAGCGGTCCGTTCTGCAAGGCAGCCTCGACCCGCGAGACCTCATCAGGGCCGTCCGCGTCGATGAACACGCTGCGGACGCCTGTCACAAGCTCGCCGCTCCGGCGCGGCCTGCCCTTCTCGTCGCGTTCGAGAGCATGACGGTTGACGACCACGAACACACCGACGCGATGCTGTTCGGTGTTGAACCGCTCTATCAGTGGCCATGCATCATCGAGTGATCCATAGACATGCGCGGGACAGCCGCGAGGCCAGTCTGTGCCCTGTGGATCAGGTTTCAGGGCGAACAGGAACGGCTCGCCGGGCCCGATCAGATTGAGGAAGGCTTGTGCCTGCTTCCGATTGTGCAGACAAATCGGTTTGGCGCTCTGAGGGGGAGCGGAGTGGGCGTTCACTGCACGCCTCCCTCATGCAGTACGCGTATCAGGTCCGCGGCTACATCGGAGCGGGACGGCATATAGCCATTTATCCTCTGATAGTTCTCAGAGGCGATCTCATAATATTTCTTTGCCTCTTGAACGTCGCTGGATTGCGGTGACGGACCTATCCGCCGAAGTAGGCTTTGTGTTTCGGGGGTATCTAATTGCGTGCCCTTAACAACTTCTTGGGCGAGGGCAATGATGAACCGTGGCCTGTCGATTAATAGCTGCCTCACAAACACTCTGTAGTGATACCAGACGATCAAATCGATAGTATCGCTGCCATCGCTTGCGCCGGGCGCACTTCTGCTGTACGTCTTCATCACACATTCCAAGATCTGAGCGCGTCCTAGCAGACGCGTTGTTTTCGACTAAGCCCGCGTGGTGGTCTAGGCCGCGCGGGCTTTTCGCGTTTTGGTCCTTGGTGTGGATGATGGATTCGCTCGGTGGAGCTGTGGTGCTAAAATAGTTCCGGGGAATTATTGCAGTAAGTCAGGCTGCTTGTGAGTCGGACGGTTCAACTTGAAAGCTTGCGTCCTTCTGGGCACCTTTATCGGATGTGCTGCGTCTACGGCCCGAAAAGCGCCCCTCAATCCAGGCATCCAAGGCTTCGCGAGGGTATGTAACGAAGCGGCCCCACTTCTCGAACTCAGGGCCGCCACCAACGCAGCGCAATTTTCTGAGATGTGATCGGCTCATTGGGTGACCTACACGACTCTTGATATAGTCGCGGGCCTGTTCCTCGTTCATAAAATCAGAAATCATAACGGCCTCCAGAACATTATAATAACATTAAGAAAGCAACAAGTAAACTATGAATATTCATTGAACGTTTTCGGGCTGTTCGAGTGTCTGATGGCCGAAAATTTTCTGCTGCAAATCGCATAAATCTTGAGTGAAGGCTGCCGTCCGAATGGTGCGGTCGGCTTACGCTGATTTGTTCCACGGAATTAAAATGCCCTGATCTCTATGCGGATTTGATCCCGAATAGATCAAGTCAGGGCGTGTATCCGTACGGTCGCCTCTTGAACCTCGCCCGCGCTTTGGCAAAGCATGGCTGCGACGCGCCCCGACACTAGGTCGGCCGCGCCGACAAGTGCGCTGTCCACCTTCGAGACGTAGCGCGCCGTCACAGAGCCCGCGCTGTGCCCGAGAAGCCCGCTGATGGTCGGCAGCGTGCAGCCTAGATCGTCCGCAACGGCCGCAAAACCATGCCGCAGTCCGTGGGGTGTCACACCGTCGAGCGCGCCGCCCGCAAGCGATGTGACGCGATCCCAAGCCTTCGGCAGGCCACCATAAGGCCCCTCCCCTCGCTGGCCTGGAAAGACAAATGGCGAGCCAGCGAGACGTGGCAGCCCTTCGAGAAGCGCCGCCGCGGACGCCCCGAGCGGTCGCACGCTCGCGCCCGTCTTGCTGTCGGCCAGCCGCAGGCACCGCCCGTCGAGGTCCACCCACTCCCACCGCAGGTCCGTGCATTCGGAGCGTCGCAGACCGGTGAGCGCAATGAGCTTGATTGCGGCTACAGCTTGCCAGGGCAGTTGGTCCGCCTGCGCGAGTGCATTCCCGAGTGCGGCGTAGGCCGATGCCGACAGGCGGACTTGGCGGGGTTCGTAGGCAGGCCGGCGCACCCCGCGCGCCGGATTCGCCGCGATTATGCCCTCTGCCACGGCAAAGGACAGGATGCCGCCTAGGAGGCCCATTGTGCGGGCCGCGGTCCCCTTCCCTCCCTCGACAATCGCCCTCCCCCGCAAGCCGGTCTTAACGTCGGTAGCCGTCTTGCCAGCAGTCACGTCACGCACGAACCGGTTAAGGTCGGGCGTCGTCACATCTCGGACCTTCCTGTCGCCGAGCAAAGGCAGGATGTGCCGCTCGATCCGGCCGCGATCGACATACAGAGCCCCGGTCTTCTTGGGGCGTCCGCCTTTGCCAAGCGGCTCCCCCTTCTCACACGCCGCAAGGTATTGCCGGCACAGCTCGGCGACGGTGGGAGCCTCGCGCTCGCTTCGCTTATCTGATGCCGGGTCTTCACCCCTTGCGATGCGACCTAGGATGTCTCTGGCCCGGATGCGCGCCTCTTCGGCGGTTACGGCGCCATAGGAACCGATCGATACCCGCCGCGTCTGGCCGGCGACGGCGTACTTCACGAGGAAAGTCTTCGAGCCCGATGGCTTCACCCGCACGCCGAAGCCCTTCAGCTCGGCATCGAAGAACATGTCATCACGGGTTGTGGGCAGCGCATCCACCACGCGCTTAGTGAGCTTGACGCTTTTGCGCTTGGTCCTGGCCAGTGCGGTCTCGACGGCCTCAGGAGACGGGTCGGTCATGGCGGGCTCTGGGCGCGGGGGACTTCCGGGGGACTTTCCGCCGGGAACTTCAGAGCCTAGATAGGAACTCGAAAGTAACTTGAGAATACCCCGTTCCACATCGATCGTGGGGAAATCGTATAGTGTTCCGCCATCAGACAACCTGCAGGAATCTCAGTCGTCTGCCCTCCGAAGGCAAAGGTCACACGTTCGAATCGTGTCGGGTGCGCCAATTTTCTCAATGACTTGGTGGGGCCTCGCCGTTGTGGCTCGGCAGCTGGTGTCACCGGGGTGGCACCATGGCGGCTCTCTGGCGCTTGTCCTGACGCCCCTTCGCACCTCCCTATCCGCGGCAACGGTGATCGGCATCATGACGCCCGTCAGCTTTGGCCAGGGCGTCGGCACGAACGCCGAGCTTGCTCCGACCGGCACATTGCGGATCGGCCTGATCGAAGCCCCCTCCCCCGGGCTCATCTTCGTCAGTCGCGCCGCCGATGGGAAGCCCGAGGGCGTCACGGCGGATTTGGCTGCCGACCTGGCGCGGACGATCGGGTTGCCGCTCGCCGTCACCCTGTTCCCGAACTCGGGTGCCGCAGCTGCGGCGCTTCAGTCGACAACCATCGACGTGAGCTTCATGCCGGTCGACGCAACCCGGCGGCAGGCGCTCGATTTCGGTCCGGGCTACTACAACCTAGAGAGCACATATCTCGCCAGCGCGGCTTCGGGGATCACCGACGCGACGCAGGTGGACCGGCCGGGCGTCCGCGTGCTGGCGATCGACGGTACGACGACGTTCCGCGCCTCCGCGCGCACGCTGACACACACGCAACCTGTCGCCGTCCCGACCGTGGCCGAGGCGGTGGAGCGGATGCGCGCCGGGCGGGCGGATGCTTTCGCCCTGTCGCGCGATACCCTGCGGCCGGTGGTGCGGCAGGTCCCGGGCTCACGGATCGTCACGGGCGGCTTCCAGCAGACACACGTTGCCGTCGCTGTTCCGAAGGGCCGTTCCGGCGCCCTCGCCGCGGTCACGGCATGGCTGGATGATGCGAAGCGGACCGGCGTCGTCCGGAGGATCTTCGACGTTCATGGGTTCGGCGGCGATGCGGTCGCGCCCTGAGCGGCCCACTGACAATCTCGGGCTGCGCGCGGCACGGCGGAGGTTCTGCGGGGCAGGCCGCGCTGACCGCGGCTGACGCCCCGTGGTAGTGGCGCGGGAGGCGAGGCAGACGCAGGATTGTGAGCATGCCCAGGGGGCGACCGAAGCGCAGACTACCGGACAGCCTGACCCAGCATTTGTCGGATCCCAAGGTCGTCGCTTTCAAGCCACGCACCGCCCATCGTCGTCCCGCAGACCGTTCGTCTGGATCGGCACAGAAGGTCGCCCTCTCGGCGATGACCCTCATCGTCGTCGTCCTGGCCGGCGGCCACCTTATGCACGCGTGGTCGTGTGAAGAGTCACGGGCTGAAGCCGCCCGACGCAAGCCGAGATGAGTTTTTCGTTTCCGGCCGCCGGATCGTTAAAGGTTCGGCGCTAGCCATCGCCCTCCAAGACTGGAGCATGGGCGATGGCCAGGGTCAGCCACCTAATCGTTGATGGCCTCGCGTTCGTTCTGGCTGGCATTGGGCTGGCTGCGGCAGTAATGGGCCAAGCGCCAAAACTGCCTGCCTCGACCATGACGCCCCCGCTAGTGGAAGGAGCTTCGGTCGAGCCTGTCCAAACCGGCTCAATTGCGCCGAAAGGTAAAGGCACGGCCGCGAGCAAGACGGCCGATCAAATTGAGGCCCAGGTCGGGGCTGCAACCCCATCCTCCAAGGGCGCCGGCAGGATCTGGGTTGACCCACCGTACCGCTGGACCTCCAGCGGCCGTGAAGGGGCCGCGATCGATCAGGCGACGGGCTTGCGCATCCCGTAACTATGACCGGCAGCAGTGTTAGATCGCAGACGTCTCCTGAGCTAACGCTTCGGCCAGCAGTTCGAGCAAGTCGGCGGCGAACGACCGCATATTCGTCACGCGGTCAGCCTCGCCGGTCTCGATTGTTGTGACCCGCTCGACCGGGCCGCTGACCGCGATGCAGGTGTGTCCGGCAGCATCACCGTAGCGATTGCCGCTTGGGCCGGCCGCGCCGGTCTCCGCGATGCCCCAGGTGGCGCCATGGCGCTCGCGGGCTGCTCGGGCGAGGAGTAGCGCATACGGCACGGAGGCCGACCGCAGACCGGCCATCTCAGCTTCGCCGATGCCGAGGAGGGCCGACCGCGCGGCCGCCGTGTAGACCACGGCGCCGCCGAGGAAGTATGCGCTGGCGCCAGGAACTGACAGCAGAGCCGCCGAGATTAGGCCGCCGGAGGAGGACTCCGCCACCGCGATGGTTTGACCTTGCTCGGTCAGAACGGCGCCGATCCGTTCGGCCTTCGGCAGCAGGCTGTTCACCAAGAGCCTCCTCCCTATTGCTCGGTCGTCGGCCACGTCGCGACGACATCACCACCGGCACGCAACTCCACCCGGTGGCTGTGCGCATCGTCCCGCGTCTTGCACAGGTCGATTGCCGAAGCGAAGCGGGTCTGAGCGGCAATCTCGGTTTCGACGTCCTCGGAGATTACCTCTTGATTGTCGCGGAAGGTGAGCACCCGAAAGGGCGGACGGCACTTCAGGTCGCTGGCTTCCATTGTCGATCCCTGGCTCAGACCAAGGGCGAACGCGTGTAGGCCAGTGGTGATCCCTGCCACCCATGACCATGCTGCGATCTTGCCTCGTGGATGCGGCGCTGGTGGCGAACCGATGATGACGGCACGGATAAGCGCCCTATCTCGGCCAGCGTTGGTCAACGAGAAGGTGAATGTCTCACTTCCAGGCTTCCCGCCATTCCGATCGCACAAGTGCGCAACTGAAAGCGGAGACCCGCGAGGCTACGTCGATCGAAATTCGGAGCGAGATTGAGGCTGAACGCCAGGAGATCGAGGAACGCACCGAGCGGCTCAAAGCGATGCGGTTGGCACGTGAGAACGCCGAAACCTAAGAGGCTCGCCGGCCAAGGCTCCGTGCGGCACCGCGAGGATCCTAAGGGGGCGAACTGACATCCTCGGCCGGCGTTGCCGCGCTGATGTCGCGTGCCGCGATGTACGATCTGGAAACCTAATGGCCTACACTCTTCAACGCCTTGCCCCGGGCAGTTTCGATCTCATCCTCGACGGCAAGGTCGTAGGCAGCCTCGTCCGCGACGTGTCTAAGGATGGATACGAGGGCGACTGGACGGCCGAGACGCTCACCGAGAGCCCGCCTTACCCAGCCCCATTCATGCAAGAGACGCACAAGTTCGGGACCCTGAAGGCTGCGGCGGATTGGCTCGACGCGGAGGTTCCTGACCTCTGATCCGAATCGCACTCCAGGAGGCTGCGACGTCGTGCGGGTTCAGCATCGCACTAGGCTCGAACCCGCCGGCGTCATCTTCAGCGAGGAGAACGGCGAAGGGCCGGGGGTGTGGCTTAGGAGGTCCGCTCCCAGCACTGATTGAAGACCCAATTTGGTTCAAGCCGGTCTATGGCAGCGTTCGGGGAGCAGGGTACGGCATTCTGCTTGAGGCGGCCGCCGATATGCGCCCGACTTTGGATGCTTTAGAGGCGGAACCACACATTGACTTGAGCAGATTATTCCGCATGCATAGCAGAGGTGAGCGGTCTCCGAAGCGTGCGGCGTTAAATGCTGCGCAAGCGGTACGAGACCAGTTGCGCATTAGTTCACATGATCCGCAAGGGGGCGAAGCTTTTCTCTCAGCATTCAATCTGCAGCCAAACGTCTATGGCCGGGAAGGCATTGTCGAGGCGGAGGAGCCCGTCTTGCACGAATCACTAAGGTTTTCGCAAATCGCTTGCAGTTCGATTTGATCTGGAAGCAGATCGCGGCAAGGGGATTTGATGCAACACGTGCTTGTTACATTGCCTGGGCGCAAAATTCTGATGGAGACCATCTAGTCGCGCGCGCTCGTGAGCCAGATCATCAAGCCGGCCGTATATTTTCTGCCGAAGGACTCGTCCCCATAGACATCATTCGCGCGAGAGCATCCAATAGGCTGCGTTCTCCATTTTGCGGCAAGAGAATCGCTGAAGAGTCGCATGTTTCTGGGGCCGTGGTCGCTTGGCAGGCATCTCACAATGGAATAGCAGTCGTGGGGCAGGATAAGGGTTTCTGGGGTTAAGCTGAGGGTAAGTTCAGCCATGGCCGGCACCCGATCCTTAAGGGCCAAGATCGCTGCCTCTCGACACCGCTACCCCGGTAACTATTCTCTCGCCATGCGCCCAGCTCTCGCCGCCCTCGCTCTCATCGTCGCTGCCGGTGGAGTGCAGGCTCAGCAGCAGCTTCCGACCGTTCCCGAGTTGCTAACCGCCGAGCTGAAGGCATCGCAGGCCTGTGAAGCCGCCGGGGACCCGGCCATGACCCATGAGCAGTGCAGGCTCCACGATCGGCTGAGCGGCCGCCTGGCCCAGGCCGGCTACTGCTGGGGCCGCAAGGGGCAGGCCGACCAGAAGAAGGAATGGCACGCCTGCCAGTCGGACTCGATCTACGAGGACGACATCGAGGCGGTGCAGCGCTAACCGGGTGAGCCGAAGCGCCGATCCGCCTTCGCCATCTGTCGCCTGTGGGCCTGCACGACGTCAGCCCTTTGAAGCGGGACAGGACCATGGCAAGGTGAGGCATGACCTACACCGTCCGCATGGTGTTCCTGAACCAGGGCGAGACGCCCCCGGCCGAACAGTTGGACGCCCCCTTTGCCAGCGTGCGCGAGGCTTGGGACGCGGGAACCGCTCGAGTGTTAGAACTCCAGCTCCGCTCCACTGAGGCAGCCTTTCAGGTGCTCGACGAAAGCGGTCAGATTGTAGAAGTAACCGCCGGACAGATCGATAGCTGAAGCTTGATCTGTCTGTCGCATCTGCGCGCCACCTGATTGGACCCACCCCGTTCTGCTCACGGGGCGGGGGAGCGTCCGATCTCACCAGCGTGTGAGCTGGGCCGACAAGCAACCCGGCTTCGGGTTAGGATGGCGGCCGTCCTTACCTCAACCCTCGCGGCGACGACCTAGGCTTCCGCCCTCGTACAGTATACGGGGCTGCCGACCCGCGTAGCTAACGCCGAGGTCGAATCGTGCGGAGCCCGCTTTGCGCGTGCCCCTGGCTGGGTTGGCTACCTCGAAGTCGATGACTGAGCGCGCTGCACACTTCGACTGGGCCACGTTGCAGACCACACGCAGGGTCCCGGGTCGAATAGCGTACCGGCGCAGCGGCCACTGCCGAATGGCGGCCCGCTTCTCGTTGACGAGCTGCCCCTGCGTGTAGGGACGACCGTAGAACTCCACCGTCGGTCCGTACATGTACGGTACGCCTGCGACTGCGCCGCCGTCGTTGGACGACCAGATCGCCAGGTAGCGCTCGGCGATGGTAGCCGTGCGGCGCTGCATGTCAGCCCCCGATAATGCCAGCGCCTGCGACGAACATAGTGCGAGGCAGGCACACAGCAGCGGGAGGAACGGCCTCGGCATAGACGCGACTCCTGTGCGAATGCGGGAAACCCTTAGAAACGGCCGTCGGGTCCGGAGAGCCAGCGCATCAGACCATCCGAAGCAGCGACGCTCCGACGTGGTCCTGCACGCCGCTGATTTTCGGACGGCCAGTTGGATGCTTCTACGTGAAACTCACGCGAGCTGCCCGGTGGGGGGGCGTCCACACCAAGCCCATCGCGACCCGCTAGTCGCACCGTTCTGTAAGGGCTTGGGGAGCGCAATTGACTGGGCTGAGGTCGTCGGGCGGTCAGTCGAGCCTCGCCGACGGCATTGAGCGAGGGCAGGTTCCGGGACGGGGCGGAATGTGGCTTCGGAGCGGTGCGAGCTATGTTGGCGATCTGAGGGCGGGAACTCCCTCTTTCCTCGCTAAGGGCGCGCTGAGAAGGCTCCTGTGGCTCTGGCCGGATCCTTTCGACGCCCAACGCGGGCAGGGCTTGTTTGTCCCTATCCGCAAGTCTGATCTGGCGACGTTTGCCACCGTCATCCATCGGCTGCATAGGTGTGGACACCGGCAAGGCTTGTGGGATGGGCCCTCTTTTTCCACTGGTGTCGGAGGTGGAGCCCTCCGCAGATGCATCAGTAGGGCCAGGGGTGAACCGAAGCTTCGGAGAGGGTGGTTTCGAAATAGTAGCCTTGGTCGGATCCGACCAGGGCAGTGACCGTCCTTGGGCTTCGGCCTGCAATCGCTCCGTCAGAGAAGGCGCGGAGCCGTGCTGCACTTCCGGGGCGTCTGCTTGGACGTCACCACGGGACATGTACGCGCTCGTGCTGGCTACCCCAGCCACAAAGGCGACGGCGACCGCAGACAGAAACTTTGCCGACGCAGTCATGATCTACCTCGCAGAGACGGCAGGTAGTGTCATGGACCGCACGCGGCAACCATCTAACCAGGACGGACGCTGTCACCGCCGACAAAAAATGAGGCGTGGACTTGAGTTGCAGATCGCTTGCCGAGCGGTTTAACAGCACCGCCATTGCGGATGTAACCGTCGACGGCGACAATGGCGTTCTCCAGCTACGCGCCCTGATAGTGACCGCTCCCGCGTGGCTTTACACCGGAGCTGACCGCGCGTTCCGCAGCGCCCGCGTGGATCAAGCCTGCCTGCTTTTGCCCGCCATAGCGTAGGCTCTGCCGCGGAGGCTCTGCTTCAGGTCGCCGATCAGGTCGTCTGTGTTGCCGGCGCTGCTGTTGACGTTGATCGGCCCGTGCATGTTCCACTCCGGCCGGTTCCACAGTACGTTGCGGAATGCCGGGTTGCGGGGGGGGGTCTCGGGCCAGTGCCTCTCAGACCCGGCGCATCGACTGTATCCGCAGCATCTCGGCTTCTTCCTACCACGCATCCCGCTTGGTCCTCATGGCCTCGACTAGGGCGTGCATGCGGTCCTGCTGCATAGACGGGTGCAGTTCAGCGAACGACGACTTTGCGGCGATGAGCGGCGTCATGGTGAGCGCTGCGGTGGTGGAGCCGGGGTGCGCGGCTCTCAGAGGAGCCCGATATCGGAACTGCTTCGGCTACCGGCCGGGTCGGACCGCTTAGGAGCGCACCGAATAAGCCCCCAGGTCTGTATCCTTCAGCGGCCACGATCCTAGTCGCCTTTTCGATGCTCATATCGCATGCGCTCGTCATACCTTGGAGGGCGCCGAGGGCCCGCTCGTATTCGGGGAGATTGGTGCAGCCTGGTGAGGTCCAAGCCCAAGCCGGAGCGGATGCAACCAACCCGGCGATAAGGGCGATACCCGCTAAGCCTTTCCTGAACCTCACAGCCATCCCTCCTCAATGCCACTCGACCTATAACAGTAGCCAGAGATCCAACGATCCTGGCTGTGCCACGCGGCCCATTCGCCTCAAGCAGGCCCGAGCGATGCTCGACCCAGGAAAGTTCTGCGGGGCGCTACGGAATACCGGGGTGCGGGAGGTCGAGGGCTGGCGCTTCTTAGGCCCTGCGCGCCGACTGTGCCCGCAGCATCTCGGCCTCCTCCCGCCACGCATCCCGCTCGTCCCGCACTGCCTCAATGCGGGCATGTAGGTGACCGGCGTCGATGGCTGTCTCCATCAGCATGTCTTGGGCGGTGGCGAGCTGCTGGCGCAATTCGGCGTTCTCGGTCGCCAGGGCGAGGAGAAGCGCAGCCAGGTCATTGCTCATCCAGGCTCCTCGTCGCCGCAAGGCAGCGCGTCTAGCTGGGCTCAAGCTTGGCCGCAATCGCGTCCGATCATCGCGACTGCGTCGGCGAGGCCGCACCGAGGCCCGCCGTCTCAAGACGACCCCGGTGCGGCTCTTCCGTCGCGCGGCCGGAGCCGATCGCTGCAGGCATGGTGGCGTCTAGTGTTAACGGATCCTGTCGATCGGCGCGGCTGCTAAGCGGCACCCTGTCGGCGACATGGCATCTCGCCGGCTGCAATTAACGCACCTGCAATCGCCACCATCCGCCGCCCTTGATGACGCGCAGCGTCCAAATCCTCGGGCCGTGGTGGCTGGTTCTCTTTGCCGACGATCGCGGACGCGCCGTAGGGTGAGCCCGCCTCCAACATCGCCTCGTCGGTGTAGCCGGTCGGCAGGATCACCATGCCCAGGTGCGCCATTGGTGCGTACAGCGACAGTGTGACGACTTCGGATCCGCCATGCGGCCAAGACGCCGTCGCGAAGGCACCTCCAACCTTGCCAGCCAGGGCGCCCCGCTTCCACTGGGGGCCGAGCAGATCGAGAAAGTTCTTCAACTCCGTCGCCATTGCCCCAAAGTAGCTCGGCGTGCCGAACAGGATCGCGTCAGCCCATTCGGCATCTTCGTGGGTGGGAGCCTGGTAGAGGTCGTTCTGGCGAGCCGCACTCTCAGTCCAGCCTTCGACCTTCGCCATGGCGGCGGCATCAGCCACTTCTCGTGGTCGACGCACGCGCACTTCCGCGCCAGCGCCCCGCGCAGCTTCGGCTGCAGCGACTGCGAGCGCTTCAGCAGCACCGCTGCGTGAGTAGTAGACGATCAGCAGGCGGGTTGGGTCAGATGTCCGGTTGGCCACAGCGCCCTCCTACGGATTGGCGCTACGAGCTGCCGGCTGCGGATAGGATGGATTTCCGCCGGGTACAGCAGTGCTGTTGGAGGGCGACGTCGCGCTGCCCTTCCCGTCCTCGGTTCCGGTGATCTGCTTGCGCGATGCGCTCTGGCTCTGGCTCGCGTAATCGGGCGGGGAGCTTCCACCCTGCCAAATCATGAGCCCAGCCAGCGCTGCCAGCATCAAACTCACGCTGACGATCAGGACGTAGAGGGCCGGTCGGCCGCGCTTGCCTTGCCGACCATCTTGCCCAGAAAGTTGTTCTGCCACCGTTGAACCTCGTTCGCTCCATGATGCGAGCGCGTATAAGCAACGGGTCGCCGATAGGAGAGGTCCGGCCCTGTGGCGCTATGGCCTCGGGCTTGATTGCGACGCCGCCAAGACCCTGGACAGCGTCGCAACCGCGAGGCGTGACGAGCCTACTTGCCGCTGGGGGCAGCTCCGCTTCCGGTGGCACCATTGCCCGACCCGCTACCGGCGGGTGCGCCGGGCGTGCTGACGGGCGGACCGCCGCTGGTACCAGGCCCCGTGCCCGTGCTCATCGTACCCGTGCCCATCGAGCTACTCCCACCCTCCATCCGCTTCTCGGAGTTGCTCTTCACGCTGCCCGGGTTGTTCATGTTGCCTTCGGCGCTGCCACCGCCGGCTGGGGTCTGCGCGAGAGCCGCGTCTGCAACCGCGAACGATAGCACTGCGGCAAGCGCGAGGGTCTTCATCATGGCGTTTCCTCCAGACGGATCGGTTCGACCAGTTCAAATCTGAACGTCAGCCTGGCAGCTACCGTTCAGGCACTTGTCATGGCTGTGATTACAAATCGCGCTCGCGACGCAGCCGGAATGCCAGGATCAGCGCTCCAGGCCAGAACACGAGGCTGAGGAGGGCTATCGGGACGATGGGGCGCCCTTTCCACCAGACGACGATGACCGGCAGGAACAGAACCACGATCGCGATGGCGAGGAAGGCCGAGAACCCAAGGTCGGACAAGTCCATGTCAAGGGCCTGGATCTCGCAGCTGTTCCGCCGCATGCGGCAAAGGCTGCATTCTAATATGCATTCGCAGACAGTCGAATTGAGCAGCGTTCAAAAACGGACTGGCGGGGCTTGCGTTTTCCTCTCTCCAAGACAGGAGGGATGATGCTGAGCGACGCGCAATGGTCTGAGCTGGAGCCGCCGGTCGAGGCGTGCCGTCCGAAGGCCAGGACGCCACCGCAGGACCTGCAACGCACGCTCTCGGCCATTCTCTGGCGGCATCAGAACGGGGCGAAATGGCGGGCCATTCCGGAGGATCTGGGTCCTTGGTGGCGGGCCGCACGGATCTTCATCCGCTGGTCCCGTGCTGGCCGTCTGGGAACGGCTCCTCAGCCTCGTGCACGAGCGTGGGCTCCAGCGCGGGATGGTGTTCCTCGACGGCACGACCATACGCGCGCACCAGAAGGCGGCTGGTGCCGCCAAAAGGGGGGATCTGGGGCCGAGCGAGACACTCGTGAGGCTCTTGGCCGCTCGCGTGGCGGCTATGGCACCAAGGCTTGCGTGATCGCCGACGGGCAGGGCCGCGCCATCGCCTTCCAGCTGGCACCGGGGCAGGCGCACGAACTGCCCGATGCGGTTCCGCTGCTCGACCCGCTGCCCGGCGTGCCCAAGTGGGTCGTCGGAGACCGCGGCTACACCAGTCACGCCTTCCGTGAGCACATCTGGGACAGGGATGCGCGCCCCGCGATCCCGCCTCGGCGCCACGAGGCCCCCGTCGCCTGCCCGGACTGGATCTACGACAACCGCAATCAGGTCGAGCGCCTCTGGGCGCGGCTCAAGGAATGGCGTGCCATCGCAACCCGCTACGAGAAAACCGCCGCCAGCTTCATGGGCGTCCTTGCCCTCGCCGCAGCCCTCGACGGGCTCAAGCGATGACACGACCTAACCGCGGGCCTAGAATTCATCTTTGAGAACGCCGGCGGTGCCGGGATCCGGTTCCGAGAGCGGAAGGGGTAAGGCACGGGGATCGTGGATCTGAGCGATGCTGCGGTACAGGCTTCGCATTCTCGCCCTTCCTAAGGAGGCAGATTTGGACGCGGCTTACATCTCGGCGATGTTCGGCCTGGGTGGGGCCACCATAGGTGCCCTGGCGTCGTTCATGACGACATGGATGACGCACCGGAGCCAGTTCCAAGATAAAATTCGCGAGGCCGAACGGGCGAGGCGCATTGAACTGTTCAACGAGTTCATCACCGAGGCCGTTCGCCTCTACGGCGATGCGCTCAGCCATGAGCGAGACGATGTCGGCGACTTGGTCTTGCTCTACGCTCTGTTGGCAAAGATGCAGCTCACTGCCTCGCAGGCCACCGTCGATGCAGCAGGGTCTGTCATTGACCGTGTGATCGACACTTACCTTGGACCCAATCAGAGCCTGCACGAAATCCGTGAGCTTGCGCGCGAGGGGAAGCTCAACTTCCTGACTGAGTTCGGGACGGCTTGTCGGGCCGATCTACAGGCGTCTCTCAACGAGATCAGGTAGCCTACCCCGTGGCGACGGATGACGACGCTTGCTCCTCGCCGCTGAGCGTGCCGATCAACCGCCAGAGCTCCTGATGCTCAGGTCCGTTGCGGCCAGAGGCGAGGAATGCCGCGAGACTGATATCCGTCACGTGCCCGCCCGAGGCGACGTTGCCGGTATGCCGGACGAAGCTGCGTCCGGTCGTGGGATCAAACAGCAGGTGCCAGTGGTCGCCGTTCGGGCTGGCGTAAATCAGGCGATTTGGTTCGGAAGGGTTCATGGTCGGCCTCCGGTTGAACGATCGGAGCCTAGTGCATCGATCCAGACGGAGGCGTCAGCCGAGTCTGGAAAAATTGATGCAAAACCAAAGAACTAGTGCTCACTCGCATGAACGAAGTGAATGCGTCAGAGCACTAGCCCACACCCATTGGAGGCCGGGGTCCGGAGTCGAACCGGACGTGCGGAGCTTTGCAGGCTCCTGGCTGGACACTCACCCACCTGGCCATCCTCTTTGAATCACTCGGCAGGAAGCAGGTCCAGGCTAAACGACAAAGGATCCTCAGATTGTTGTCGATAACCTTAGCGTTTTCCTACCTATCGTAGCCGCCGACCTTGAGTGCATTCCCGAGAACGGGGGCGGTGCGGGATCTGGTTCGGGGAACGGAAGGGAACGAGCGAATAATCGCCCCTCACTTTAAACGGTCCCTGTTCTGGTTCTAGCGGGCTCCTCGAGCGCCCGCGTCAACTCATCCGCTTGAACAATGTCGGCTTGGCGCGACCTGCCTGGGCATTCGGACCGGTAGGATCGGATCCACAACCCCAAGGATTAAAGCGTGAGCAACGTAAAGCAGGCGATGGACACCTACTTGAACGGATTGCGTAACCAGCATGCGGTCGAGACCCAGGCTATCGGCACAATTCAGAACGAACTGCCGCGGATGAAGGCCTACCCAGACCTGCATTCAAAGATGGAGACGAACCATGAGCGTTCGTTCACGCAAGCTGCCCGCCCCGATAACCTTCTTGAGAAGCACGGATCTAAGAAGTCGCTGCTAAAGGAGGCGGTTACGGGCGCGGTCCCGACATTGGCAGGCTCCGCTCATGCGGGCCCAGGCGAGGAGTTCGTAAAAACGGCCCTGGCTCAAACCG
>NZ_JAKSYH010000038.1 GCF_022829295.1 Methylobacterium sp. J-088 | reverse complement strand
TCGTGACGAACTACTGATCGTCGCGAGATTCTACTCACTCAGGACAGCGCAGGTCTGCATCGAAAGCTGGCGACGTCACAACACCGGCGTGCGACGGCATGCCGCGTTGGGATACCGGCCGCCGGCCCCGCAGGTTTTCTTGCCAGCCTTCTCCGCTTGGCCGGCTGCACTCGCCCGTCCAGCTCCGCCGGCCAGGCTACTCGCGGCGGAGCGGCCCACCGTGCACTCACTTTCCCCTTGGACCACCTCGTGGGGGCCGATCAGCCCGTGCCGGCCGCGCCGCAGCCGTCTTACCTACAGCTTGCCGACGCTGCGGCTCAGAACAGGGCGGCAACCGCACCGATGGGCCTTCCTGGGATCAATGGCGTGCAGCGCGGCCTTGACCCCGCTTTGCTGGCCCGCGCCCTCGGCAACAGGTACACGGCGCCGATCGCGCAAGCCGCGCTCTCGTCACAGTTCAAGTCGGGGGATGATTTCGGTTTCACGGCGGTTGGCGACCAGTTTTACCGCACGAACAAGCGTACTGGTGCGGTTGAACTCGTCCCCGGTGTGACGAAGCCGCAGACGACGACGATCAGCCAGGGCCAGACCTTGGTGGATCAGGTCACGGGGCGGCCGATCTTCGCGGCCCCCGCCAAGCCCGAGACCGTCGCCGAAGGCTCGCGGCTGGTTGACCCGAGCACCGGCCGGGAGGTCTATGCCGCGCCGAACAAGCCGGTTTCTGTTGCCCCTGGCGCCACGCTCTACGATCCGACCACGCGGCAGGGGATCTACACGGCTCCGGAGAAGTCCGGCGCGCCGTCGTTCGTGCAGATGAACGGGCGCCTCGTCATGGCGGACCCTGACACCGGCACGACCCGTGATGTCACGCCGGCCGACATGCCTCAGGGGTTCCGCGCGGCCACGTCCGACGAGCGGGCCGCCTACAAGGTCAAGGACGACGTTCCGCTATTCATCGGCCCGGATGGCAAGCCGCAGACGCTCGCGGGCCAGGTGATCAACGTGAACACGGGCGAGAAGGCGCAGGAACAGGCGATCGGGGCCGACTACGGCAAGCGTTTCGCCGAGATGAACCGGGCGGGCGCGGCGGCAACCGGCCAGCTCTCGACCATCGGGGCCATGGAACGGGCCATGAATGCGCCGGGCTTCTACAGCGGCTCCGGCGGCGCGGCGCACCTCGCCTTCAATCGCGGGCTGGTCTCGCTCGGGGTCAAGGACTCGAAGGCTGCCGCGCCGGGCGAACTGTTCGACGCGCTGTCCAACAAGGTCATCCTCGACGGGTTGGGCGGCTCGCTCGGGGCCGGCATCTCAAACGGCGACCGTGATTTCATCCAGCGCACCGCGCCGGATCTCGCCAAGACCCCGCAGGGCAACGCGCAGCTTCTAACCTATGCTCGCGCCCTTGCGCAGCGTCAGCAGGACGTGGCGAAGTTCGCCCGCGAATACTACAAGAACAACGGCCGCAAGCTGGATCCAGGGTTTGACGACGCGCTGGCGCAGTGGGCGGAAGCGAACCCGCTGACCCCTGGCGGCCGTCCGAGACAGGCGCCGGCCGCAGAGGCGCCGATGCCGCAGCAGGTACCTCCTGCGCCAGCGCCAGCCCCGCAGCAGGCGGCGCCCGGCGTCATGGACCTTGAAGCTGAAGCGCGGCGCCGGGGGCTTATTCGATGAGCGGTGGTCTCGCGGACATTTCCGACGCCAATCTGATGCAGATGCTCGCGGCGGCGCGCGCTGGGGGCAATCCGCCGTTCAACCCTGCGCCCGCAGCGCCTCCGGCCGGGGCATCGTTCACGGGCGACGCCGGCGCTCTGCCGATCCGCGTCCGGCCGAACAATGCCGGGAGCGTCCTCGCGGATCAGCCAGCCGGACCAGGCCTGTCGCACCTCAGCGATGACGACCTGATGAGCCAGCTTGCTGCGGCTCGGAAGGCTGCGACTCCTACACCCGCCGGTCCGGTCACGCGCGAGGATTTTGCGGGGCGCATTGCTGGCGACGGCTCGGATCAGCAGATCTTTGCCTCGAACACGGCCGCGCAGGACACGCCTCTCGGTCACGGCCTGCGGGCACGGGCAGATGAGCAACTTGTCGGGCCGCCGTCCGCTAGGAACGCCACGCTGGCCGCGCTCTACAATGCGGGCTCCGGCGCCAGCCTCAACCTCGCAGGTAATGCTGCGGCGGGTATCGCGACCATCGCGGGTAAGTTTGGCGCCGAGGGGTACAGCCCCGACTTCGCGGCGAACCGGACCCGGTTTGACGATCAGCGCGCGGCGTTCGCTCGGCAGCATCCAGTGGCTGGAGGTGTCGGCACTGCTGCGGGCATCGTCGGTGGTGGGCTCGCCCTACCGGGTCTCGCTGGTGCGCCGGCTGCCTCTCTCGCTGGCCGGGTCGGTCAGGCTATGGTGACGGGCGCAGGTTACGGCGGCCTATCGGAGGCTTTCGACAGCGGCGATGCGGCGCGCGCGGGGGCTGCTAGTCTTGCTGGTGGCGCGGCGGGTGCCACTCTCGGCTATGGCATTGAGAAGTTGCTGCCGGTGGTCGCTCCGGTGGTCTCGCGCCTCCTGGGGCGCGGCGTGCCGTTTCGCGATGCTGCTGGCAACGTGACTGCTGAGGGTCAGGCGGCGCTTCGAGAAGTCGGGGTCGACGCCGCGCAGATCCCGCAGGATGTCATGGCTCAGATCGAGCAGGCGTTCGCGACAAAGGGGGCGTCGCCTGCTGTTGCGCGCGAGGCTCTGGCCGGTGAGTTCAACATCCCGCTAAGCCGAGCACAGGCGACGCTCGACCCTCGCGCGGCGACGCTTGAACAGGCGGCGGCCGGCGGCACCCGTGGTGCCAAGGCGCAGGAGATCGCACAGAACTTCACGGCCCGGCAGAACGCGGCCTTCGACGCGGCTCGTGGCGACATCCAGGGCATGGCCGCACGTGGCACGCCTATTCTGGAAAACCCGGCCGCAGCTTCGGAAGCGATATCGGATCGTGCGCGGCAGGCCGTGGCCGACAACACGTTCAGCGTGGCGGCGGCGCAGCGTGCCGAGGATGAGGCCCTGCGTGCAGCTCGTGGCCGCGGGACCGGCGATGCCCTCGACGCCGCGACGGCGGCACAGGCTGGGATCCGTGAGGCCGCAGGGCAGAGCCGGCAAGGATATCGCGACGCCTATTCCGCCGTGGGTGCAATCCCCGGCGAGTTCCGACCCGGTGCCTTTGACCGGGTGGGCGAGCGTGCGCGCGCCGATCTTGGGCCGAGTGTGCCGATTGACCCGGTGGTGACGCCGCAGACCGCAAAGGCCCTCGAAGATCTCGACAACCTGCCGCGGCTTCTCGCCAAGCCTGACGGCTCCGGCCCTACGCCGGCCGATGCCGAGACGTTCCGGCGGCGTCTGCTGGCTCGCCGCTCGGCCGTGGATCCGCGCAACGCGACAGACCGGATGGGCGTCGATAGCGCGATCCGAACCTACACGAACCACCTGGAAGGCGCCGAGGGGGCAGGGCTGTTCGGTCCTCGGCAGGCCGCAGGAGCGCCAAATTCGGCCGCTGACGGCTTCCCCGGCATGATGGCTACTCCTGCCGGCCCCGCTGCCGCTCCTGCCGCTAGCGGGGCTGCTACGCGCGCGGGCGAGCCTGAAACGCTGACGCGCTTCCTCGGTCGATCCGGCGGGATCCCGCTTGATGCAGAGGCTCGGGCCGCGGATCTACATCGAGCCTACACCCCGGGGCAGGGCACGCTTGCCCGCAACGATGCGCCGACATGGGATCAAATCAGGGTCCGGCTTAACGAGGAGGGCTTTCTGCCGCCCGGCATGGATGGCGCAGCTTCCTCACGCGACGTGGCGGATTGGGTTCGCAACGCGGTCCAGGCCGAACGGACCGGGGGGCGTCCAGTCGTGCGGATGGGCGAGGAGGGCGGGATCGGAGACCGCCGTGCCGCCGATAGTCTCGCGGGCGAGAATGCCGCCTATGCTGAGCGACTGGCACCCTTCCGGCAGCAGGTCGTCGATGATCTCGCGGCGTCTGGGATCCAGGCTCGCGACGTGAGCCCGGCACACTTGGATGACGCCGCAGGTCGTCTTTATCGGCGCGAGCACGAGACCGGCGCTGACGCTTTCGAGGCTGCCGTGATGGCACGCGACGGTGGAGCGGCTGGTCGTCCCGTCGTCTCGTCCTCCGACTTCGTGCCTTTCGACGGCCCGACCGCGCAGGCCGCGTCTTCGGCGCTGCCAGGTGGCTCAACCGAATTGGGTGACGCCCTGCGGAACGCTCGCGGCCTGTTCCGCCAGCATGTCCAGGCCTTCAAACCGCGCGGCCCTGGCGACGATGCCGGCCAGCTCATGCAGAAGATTGTCGAGCGCGACATGACGCCGGCCGAGATCGCGGCCAGCATGTTCGGCTCAGCGACGAGACCTGGTGAGCGCGGGTTGTCTGTTCGGTTCGCGAGCCGACTTCGCGAGGCTTTGGGCAGCGACAGCCCTGTCCTCGGGGCGGTTCAGCAGGGTCTCATCGCGCATGCCCTTGACGGCAACGGGACGGGTGATGTTGGCCGGCGCCTCGACGTGCTGTTGCGCAACGAGGGAAAGGCGGCTGCCAACGCGATCCTGACGCCGGATCAGCGCGGCGCCCTCGGGGCCTTTCGTGCAGCTCTGTACGAGACGGAACGGCGCCGGCAGGCCCTCCCCGATTGGCTGACAGGCTTGGCCCGGAAGGACTTCGACCCGAACGCGATCACGGCCGATCTGTTCGGTTCCGGGGTGCCGGGGGCTCGGGTCGGCTCGGCCTCCTACGCGCGGGCGCTCAAGGGCTTCTTGGGCGAGGGTAGCGAGGCATGGTCCAACGTGCGGCAGGCTGCTGTTTCGCGGCTGCTGCGGCCGGACGGTCGGGATCTGTCGCCCGTCCAAGAGGCTGACCGGATCCGCGCGTTCGTCCAAGGCGACGGCGCCAAGTTTGCTGAGCACCTGTTCGACGGTGAGGAGCGTGCCCGGCTGATGCGCTATGGGGCGGCCCTGCGCTCGACGGTTCTGCCGAACGGGCTGGCATCGCCGGATAGCGGGCGGCGCTCGACGGTGGCCCATCTGCTGAACGGGATCCTCGGGGCCGTGGCCTTCAAGGCTACCGGCTCGACGGCCGCAGCCGCAGCGCCGTTCACGGGCAAGGTCGGGCAGAGGGCTGTCATCGGCGGACCTGGCGCCTTCATGGCCTCGCGCTCGTTCTCAAGCGGTGCGCCGCAAGCTGTGGCGCCGCCTCCAACGATAGACCTTCAGCGGATTGGCAGCGGCGCTGGTGAGGCTGCTCGATATGCGTTGCCAGGAGGCTAGTTTGTCCCTGCCCCCCGTCCGACCCAGCCAGTCGCAGCGCAGATGATGTAGCCAGTCACGGCGAGTATGAGCGCCATCACAGCCCCCGTGTAGTCGGCCGAGCGGCCATTCATCTCCGCTTCCGTGTAATCGGCATGCGTTCTGTGAGATCCATCGTAGCGAAGCGCTCCAAGGCAAGCGGGGCGCCACTCCGACAGGATCGGCTCAGCATCTCGAACGACACCGACGCACGGCGCGAGCGGTTGAGCTGCCTTCCGGCTGCCATAGGCCAGCCAGCCCGCGAGGATCAGCAAAGGGATCGCGATCGCGAGCCCAAGGCGAGAAACTGCGAGCGACATGCCCGGCCGGCGACTGGGCCTCGCGTCTATCGTGTAGTGTCGGCCGCGTTCCATCCCCTCAAGATGGCGAGCGGTGCGGCAACTGTCGAGCCTCCCGCCATTGTCCATTCTGTCGAACGCCCACAGACCGTCACCGCATGGCTCGGCCCGTTCTACCGCCCGCGCGAATTCTCACGGGGTCGCTTCGGCCAAGGTCGCCCGCTGCCCCTCGGCAGCCTTCTTTCGGCTCCGCGGGCCTCGATTTTCCCAGATCTAGAACCTCAGTAGACGTGCTGGTTACGCTTTTGACCCCTCCCCCTTGAGAGGTAGGGCCGTGATGACCCTGCCTTTGCGAGGGGGGTAGCTGTTCGCGACCCCCTTTCCGCGCTAGCCGGATCCAGGCCAGCCACTCCGGGCTGATGATGCGAACCACGTTCGTGTCGTTGCGGAAGCCGGTGATCTGGCGCTCCTCGACGCTCAGGAGCCCGAACTGCCGCGCCTCGCGGATCGCGTTCTTCACGGTCGAGCGGCACACGCCGGTGACAGCGGCCATGTTCTCGATCGACAGGCGGCAGTCCTTCCGGCGCACCGTCTCGGCCGCCACGAGGGCGAGAACCGCCTGCTCGGCCAGCGTGAACCGGGCCGCAATGCCCGGCGGGAGGCGCCCCGAGGCTGCCCAGCGGCGGCGGCGCTCCATTGAGGCATCCGTGCGTGGCCTGGACCCGATGCCCGGCCTCTTGGGGCTGCTCTGGTGATCCTGCGGGGTGTCGGTCAGCGGCAAACCCGCCAACGTGGCGCTTTTGACCTGCCGCGACTCGATCAGGCCGGACAACGCTTCGGCCTCGGCCTCTGTCACCTGCCCTTCCCCGTAGGCGTGCCAGAGCAACGCTGTGACAGTCGGCAACGCGGCGCGCGGAGCCACCTCCACCTGTCGGCGGATCTCATTGGCATAGGTCATCGTTCACGGTCCCTCACGGGCCGCGGTCGGATCCGGGCAAGCCTTCCCTGTTGCCGGAATTGCCGTTCCGGCTTGACTCCCGGTGGGGAGCTATGGCTTGTGAGGGGTATTCGGTACGCGCCTCACAGCGCCTCAGGTTTTCAGCAGCCTCTTCCTTGCCGGGAAGGGGCTGTTGGCTTTTCAGGGTCTATCTCGCGGCGATCTCTCCTGAATGGCGGCCACGACTCGCCAGGGGCTGCCGGGCCGGAACGGTCCATGTCGGCTGGGCGGCACGGTTAAGTCAACGTTGGGAGCCCGACGATGACCGAGCTTGAGAGAGTCGAGGGCGACATCGCCACGCTGCGGGGAAGCATCCGGATCGCGCAGTTGGCGTTGGCCGACCCCAGCCTACCGGCAGACGACAGGATCCGCTGGCAGGCCAGCATCGACCTCTACGAACAGCACCTGTGCGAGCTTCTGGCGGTGCAAGACGATCTGCGGTCTCTCGCAGAGGATTAAGGGCGACAGCTTAGGGCCGCCCCATCCGGTGCTATGCTCCCTTCGGACCACCCACCTCACCGCCGTCGATCTCAGGTCGTATTGCCCTCTTCAATACGGGACTGTAAGCGACCTTCGTGCTGGTGGATTTAGGAGATCGTGGCGATGAAGACCCCGCTCGCTCTGCGGATCGATCCAGAGGTGCTGGCCGCTGCTCGCGAGTGCGCGCGTCAGGACAATCGCACGCTCACCAATTTCATTGAGACCGCGCTGCGCCAACGCATCGCCGAGACGACGTCAGCCCTCGTCGCACGCGGACGGGACTGCACCCAGCAGAGCAGGGAACGACCGCGTGACCTCTGAACACACCACAGCGTCCCTGCCGAAGGCGCGCACCGGCATCGACGGGTTCGACGACGTCACCTTCGGCGGTCTGCCCGCGGGCCGGCCTTCTCTCGTCTGTGGTGCCGCCGGCTGCGGCAAGACGCTGTTTGCCACCACCTTCCTCGTGAATGGCGCCACACTCTACGACGAGCCCGGCGTGTTCATGAGCTTCGAGGAGCGCGCAGACGACCTCTCCGCCAACGTCGCCTCGCTAGGCTACGACCTCGACGGCCTAGTGGCGGCGGGCAAGATCGCTGTCGATCACGTCAAGGTCGAGCGCAGTGAGATCGAAGAGACCGGCGAGTACGACCTCGAAGGCTTGTTCATCCGCCTCGGCTACGCCGTCGACACGATCAAGGCCAAGCGGGTGGTGCTCGACACGATCGAGACCCTGTTCGCGGGTCTGAGCGACGCGGCTGTACTGCGCTCCGAGCTGCGCCGCCTGTTCGGCTGGCTCAAGGAGCGCGGGCTGACCGCGATCATCACTGGCGAGCGCGGCGAGGGGCAGCTCACCCGTCAGGGCCTGGAAGAGTACGTCTCGGACTGTGTCGTGCTGCTCGACAACCGTGTCGAGGATCAGATCACAACCCGCCGCCTGCGCATCGTCAAGTACCGCGGCTCGGCCCACGGCACCAACGAGTACCCGTTCCTGATCGATGAGCAAGGCATCAGCGTCCTGCCGGTGACGGCCGCCGACCTAAGCTACAAGGTGTCGGATGAGATCGTCTCGACCGGGGTCGAGAGCCTGGACGCGATGTTCGGCCCCGGTGGCCTGTTCCGCGGCTCCAGCGTGCTGATCTCCGGTTCGGCCGGCACCGGCAAGACGACGATCAGCAGCCACACGATCGACGCCGCCTGCGCCCACGGCGAGCGCTGCATGTCCTTCGTGTTCGAGGAGAGCGGCGAACAGATCTGCCGCAACGCCCACTCGGTCGGGCTCGATCTCCGGCGCCACCTCGACACTGGCCTGTTGCGCTTTGAGGCGGCTCGGCCGAGCCTTTACGGATTGGAGATGCATCTCGCCCGGATGCACCGGGACATCGAGCAGTTCAGGCCGAGCGTCGTCGTGATCGATCCGATCTCAGCCCTGCGCGGACCTGAGGTCGAGCTGCAGGCGACACTGTTGCGCATGGTGGACATGCTCAAGGCCCGCGGCATCACCGCGGTGTTCACCAGCCTGCGCACTGACGGCGCATTCGGACAATCAAGCGATCTGGGCCTATCCTCCCTGATGGACGTGTGGATCAAGCTCCAGGACGTCGAGGCCAACGGCGAGCGCTCGCGCACGCTCTACGTGATCAAGGCCCGAGGCATGAGCCATTCGAACCAGGTGCGCGAGTTCCAGATGTCGGCGGCCGGGCTGAAGCTCGTGGACGCCTACATTGGCCCGGCCGGGGTTCTGACCGGGACCGCGCGCATCGTGCAGGAGGCGCAGGAAGAGGCCGCCGCGCTGCGTCGTCAGCAGGACAGCGAGCGGCGCAAGCGGGACGTGACCCGGCGGCGGCAGTCGATCGAGCGTCAGATCGCCGAGCTACGGGACAGCCTAGAAACCGCAGAGGAGGAGGAGACGCTGCTCCTCGACGAAGATACCCAGCGCGAGACGTTGCTGACGATCGAGCGCACCGACATCGCCCGTCGCCGGAGCGCAGCGGAATGAGCGAGCAGATTTCACACGCCGGCGATCCCATCTCGGAAGAAGACGGTGATCCGGGGCAATATCATCTTCGCCTCTACGTGGCCGGCCAGACACAGAAGTCGATGGCTGCTTTAGCCAACCTCAAGCGCGTGTGTGAGCAGCACCTCGCCGGCCGCTACGACATTGAGGTGGTCGATCTGCTGAAGAACCCGCAACTTGCCGCGGGCGACCAGATCCTGGCGATCCCGACCCTGGTCCGCCGGTTGCCCGCCCCGCTCAAGCGGATCATCGGCGACCTGTCGAACACCGAGAAGGTGCTGGTCGGCCTCGACATCCGCCCGCGCGATCCGTCCGCGCCGGGCAAGCCTTGAGCGGTGGCGGGGCAAACGCCCCAGACCCGGCCGAGTACCAGCTGCGCCTCTTCATCGCCGGCACGAGCCCACGCTCGCAGCGTACGATTGAGAACCTGCGCCGGATCTGCCGCGAGCACCTCGCTGACCGCCACAGCCTCGTAATCGTCGACATCTATCAGCAGCCAGAGCTTGCCGAGGCCGCTCAGGTTGTGGCAGCGCCGACCCTGCTCAAATTGACCCCCGAGCCCTTGCGCCGGATCGTCGGCGACCTCTCGGACGAGGCTCGCGTGCTGCGCGGGCTGGGTGTCTACCCACTCCCCAGAGGCGACGATGGATCCAGTATCTGACCGGGTCGCCCTCGCCGCGGCTCAGGCCCGCATCCGCGAGCTTGAAGCCAAACTGGAGGAGAGCGAGGAAACGCTCGGCGCGATCCAGCGGGGCGATTTCGACGCTGTCGTCGTCCAGGGACCCGGCGGAGAGCGGCAGGTCTACACGCTGGAGAACGCCGACCGACCCTACCGTGTGTTGATCGAGCAGATCCAGGAGGGTGCGTTCACGCTCGGTGCAGACGGGGTGCTGTTGTACGGCAACCCCCGGATCGCGGTGATGCTCGCGAGCATCCCGGAACAGCTGATCGGGCGGCCGCTGTATGACTTCATCGACGCGAAGGAGCGTCCGGTGCTGGCGCGGCTGTTGGAGGAGGCCGACAGGGCAGGCACGGCTCGTGGCGAGGTCCGCCTCCGGTCGGCCGCCGGATCACGCCTGCCAGCGCACGTGTCGCTGAGCCGCCTGCAGCGCGGTGACGGCGCCGCCCTGCTATGCGGCGTCCTCACCGACCTGACCGAACAGCGGCAACATCTGCACGAGCTGGCCGAGGCCAACGCCCGGCTGAAGGCAGAGGGCGAGGAGCGCGAGCGGATCGAGGAGGCGCTACGGCAGGCGCAGAAAATGGAGGCGATCGGCCAACTCACGGGCGGTCTTGCGCACGACTTCAACAACCTCCTCGCGGGCATCTCCGGATCGCTGGAGCTGATACAGACCCGGATGCAGCAGGGTCGGTTCAACGATGTCGAGCGATATATGGCGGCCGCGCAGGGGGCCTCGAAGCGCGCCGCCGCCCTGACGCACCGCCTACTCGCTTTCTCCCGACGCCAGACGCTGGCCCCCAAGCCGACCGACGTGAACCGGCTCGTCTACGGCATGCAGGAGATGATCCAGCGCACGGTCGGCCCCGGCATCTTGGTCGAGATGGTCGGTGCATCAGGTCTTTGGACCGCGCTGGTGGATCCGCCGCAACTTGAGAACGCGCTGCTGAACCTCTGCATCAACGCCCGCGACGCCATGCCGGACGGCGGGCGCATCACGGTCGAGACCCATAACAAGTGGATCGACGAACGCGCATCTCACAAACTCGATATGCCTGAGGGGCAGTACCTCTCGGTGTGCGTGACAGACATCGGCACCGGCATGCCTCCCGAGGTGATCGCCCGGGTGTTCGAGCCGTTCTTCACGACCAAGCCCATCGGCGAGGGCACGGGGCTCGGGCTCAGCATGATCTACGGGTTTGCCCAGCAATCCGGCGGGCAGGTGCGCATTTACTCTGAGGTTGGCCAGGGCTCGACCATCTGCATCTACCTCCCGCGCCACTACGGCGAAGCGACCGACGAGGACGGCGCGATCAAACTCGACGTGCTGCCGCGGTCTGAGCAGGGGGCGACGGTGCTGGTCGTAGACGACGAGCCGACTGTGCGCATGCTGATCACCGACATCCTGGAGGACCTCGGTTGCCTCGCGATCGAGGCGGGTGATAGCGCGGCGGGGTTGAAGATCCTGCAATCGGATGTGCGCATCGACCTGTTGGTGACGGATGTAGGCCTGCCGGGGGGTATGAACGGGCGCCAGATGGCTGATGCGGGTCGCGTGTCCCGCCCGGACCTCAAGGTAATGTTCATCACCGGCTACGCGGAGAACGCGATCCTGGGCAACGGGCGCCTCGCGCCGGGGATGACGGTGATGACGAAGCCGTTCGCGATGCATGAGATGGCGGCCCGCATCCGCTCGCTGATCGAGGCAGGTGGGGAAGCCAAGCGGTAGCGTCCGAGCGACAGGATCGTCTGCTTCAAGGTGCATACCGGACACTCCTTGGAGTTACCGGACTTCCGGTGTCCAACTGCATCACGCCCGCTCCAGCAGGTCTACGAGAAACGTGCCGGCAGCCGTGATGTCGTTCACCTCGGACCGAACTGCTCACGTCGCCCTAATTCCCCGACGCCGTTAACCTGGGCTTCGCGAGCGACGCGTACCGTTCGGAGGATTTACTGCATCAACGTGAGACTGCCATGCCGACGAACACCAAGCACAAGAAGAGCCTTGGTGTCTTTGGCGTCACAGCGGCCGACATGACGATGTTGCGCACGCATGCAGGCGTCGTTAGGCAGATAATGCCTGCGCTGCTCAGCAAACTGCAAGACACGTTCGCGAAGTGGCCAGAAATTGATCCGGCCCTGCAGGCCCCAGAGGTCTATGCGGCACGCCTCGCCCACTGGACGCTCGTGGCCACGGGCGAAATCGGATCGGAGTTCGACACATCCGTGGAACGCTTGGCCACGGCATTCCACCGTCACAAAGTGCCAGCGTACGCCATCGTCATCTGCCACTCGGTCGTGTCACGCGCGCTTATTGCCGAACTCGGTCTCTCGAACCCGATTGATGATAGGTTCGGATCGCCCGGCAGGATGAAGCAGCTACGCGAGCAGAGCGCTCTCGCCGGCGTAATCAGCCGATTGGCATGGTTCGATCTTGAGCTTTTGCTGGAGACATACGCGCGCGTTGAGGATGAACGCCGGAGCGAAATCGCGACTCAGCTTGAAGGCTTCCAGCAACAGGTTCAGGCTATAGTCACGAGCGTGGCGCAGGGTGCCGATACGGTCAGCAGCCGTGCTGTGACGACGGTGAAGGCAACAACTGATACCACCAGATTGGCTCAGACCGTCATGGGTGCCTCTCAAGAGGCTTCCCAGAACGTGGATGGGGTCGCAGCCGCGGCAGAGGAGCTGTCAGCCTCCTTGAGCGAAGTCTCGCAGCAGGTCACGCGGGCCGCTGAGATCGCACAGGCTGCCAATCTGGCCGCCCACCAAACCGATACGACAGTTCAGAGCCTGTCAGGCTCTGCCGCTAAGATTGGCGATGTCGTCTCGCTCATCTCTTCGATCGCCTCCCAGACCAACCTACTAGCGCTAAACGCAACCATCGAGGCCGCACGGGCCGGAGAGGCGGGCCGCGGCTTCGCAGTGGTGGCCGCCGAGGTCAAGGATCTGGCCGGTCAAACCGCGAAGGCCACCTCAGAGATCTCGGCTCAGGTGGCAGCTATGCAGGGTGCGACCAGTTCGGCGGTCGCAGCGATCGAACGCATCGCCGCCATGATCGGGGAGATGGATCAGGTTGCAGCCACGATGGCCGCCGCAGTCGATCAGCAGCGCGCCGCTACGCATGAGATCGCGGGCAACGTCAGCCGGGCGGCCTCCGGAACGCAAGAGGTTGCTGGCAGCATCACCGGAGTCAGCGATGCAGCTCGGACAGCAGGTAGCGCCGCCAGCGAAATGCAGGGCATCGCGCGTGACCTCGCTAACCAGGCTGCCAAGCTTGAGCAGGCGATGACGACGCTCGTGACGCGTAGCAAAGTGGCTTGATGGCGAGTGTTGAGTACGCACTGATCGGCATCAGCGCATCCCCGCGAGGTCGAGGAGGGCCGCGCCAGCCGCCGCGATGACGTTCCCGCGGCCGCCCCAGCGCAGGGGCTCTACCTCGATCACGGTGGCCACCTCCGGCAAGAAGGCGGTGGGAGCCTCTGCCTCGCGGTCCTGGTCGTTGCCCCGCATCCAGACCACCTGACTGCCGGTGTGGTTCTCGGGCGCCGCCAGGGACGGCTCCGCGTCCCCACCGCCCTCCAGGTCCGCGTCGCCGTCCAAGTGGTCCAGCACAGCGATGATGCGGTCCGCGGCGTCCAGCGCGATCTGAGCCGCCTCCTCCAGGCTGGCGCGGAGTGCAGGGCCAGTCAGCGGCTCACTGGCAATGTTACCAGTGATCGGCTTTGGCCGCGGGGTGAATGTCAGGACATCGCCCATGGGTCAGGTCTCGGGATGTGATGGGAAGGCCCGGCGGGATCCGGCCGGGGCGGTACGCACGGCTACGAAGGGAAGGCTCAGCGCTTGTGCTGGGCGTTCAGCTCGTCGAGCAGGGCGGCATCGACCGGGCGGCCGTTCGTGTTCAGCTCGTGCCGGATGAGCACGCCCAGGCGCTCGTTGCGCTCGTCGGCGGTGGTCGCTGTGCGACCCCTGATCTCGGCCGCGATGCCGTTGAGCAAGGCGCTCGCCCGTTCATACTCGCGGTCCAGCACCTCGCCAGCCGGCGTGTGCCCGCTGTACCGATCGGCGGTGAAGCACGGGATCTCGCTGGCGCCCGTCAGGTGGTGGAACACGCTCTCCCATGTCTCGTAGAGGCGGGCGAGCTGGGGATGGTCGCAGCCGGACAGGTCGTGCGTTGCGCTACCGTTCGCCACGGCGCAGTCAGCCTCGAACGCCGCGGTGACGGCACCCATGATCTCCCGGAACAGGTAGGCCGGGCAGTCGGGATCCTGGACGCTGCTGCCGGTGAACAAGGCGACCTGGAACCGGGCGTAGTCGATGAGCGCGAGGCGACCGGCTTGGGTGGTCGGCGTAGTCCGCCACACCGTATTCCGTGCCTCGGTCTGCGCTTCCGTCAGCGCCCGCTCGCGCAGGAACCAGCGCGGTCGTGAGGTCGAGGCCGGATCCTCTCCAAACGCCTTCATCTCGGCCTCGGCGCGGTAGCTCTCGGCGACCGCGGCATGGATCGGGTCTGGTTCGAGTTCGGGCTCGGGATCCTCGCCGTCAGGATAAGCCAAGGCGTACAGTTCGCGCACGGATGTCCGTCGCTGCGCTTCAGCGAACTGTAGATCCCGGCGGGCGGTGATGACGAGAAGGTCGGCCAGCTCCGCGGCGGTCTTGGCGCGGGCGGCCGGCATCTCGCGGACCGTAAACCGGCTGAAGTCGCCGCGCTGCGCGGCCTTCACCCATTCCGTGGTCCAGAGCGTGAGGCTGTCGCCGATGCGCAGGGCCGCATACTCGGCCTCGGACAGGTTCGTCAGGCGGTCGAACTCGCTGCGCGCCCTGTCCCACGCCGCGATAGCCTCATCCGAACCGGGCGCGATCAGCGGGGTCTGCATCGCAGGTTGAGCCGTGAGGTTGAGGAGGTCGGATTTCAGGGCAGCCGCACGGCGCTTGAGCGACGGGGTAGCGTCGGTGCGACGGAACGGATTGGACAGCTTGAGTGCGGGCACGGGCGGCCTCCAAGGGTCAGAGGATGACAGGAGGCGCGACGGGGTGAGCGCCGCGCCGTGGCGGCGTCAGGCGCGATCTGCACGCGTGGAGGCGTGTTCGTGTTCGAGGCTGCCGGGATCGATGCCGGCGACGGTGGCTGCGCTGCGCAGCAGGTTCGGCCACGCGCCGCCTGTGTCCTTCCATGAGTAGCGGCCGATCACCCGAACCAGCGCGGCCATCCCCTCGGGGGTTGTGGCGACACGCCGGCCGATCTCGCGGTTGAGGTCTCGGAACTCGTCTTCCGCGACCCGGCGGGCTCGTTGAAGGCGCCGGTAATCCGTCGCAGCCTCAATTGCCTCTACCCGGACGTCGAAGGCGTCGGCGATCGGCAGCAGGCCCTTCCATCGACGGATCCGGCCGGGCGTCTTGCCGCCTCGGCCGAACATCGGGACGGCGCGCGCGATGGCGATACGCAGCGCCTTGCCGGTCCAGGCCTGCTCGGTGTGGCCTTCGGGTGTCCCCCAACCGAGAGCGACGTGCCGAAGGCTCACACCGAGCAGCGTCGGCCAACGCCAGCCGGCGCCGGTGCACATCCGATCGTCGCGGTTCGTGAACAGCTCGGACGGACAGGTGACGATGACGGCGTAAACTTGGTTGGAGGCGACGCCCCACGCCTCCCTCGCCGCTTCCTCAGCGTCGCGGGCTTCCAGCCACCGCTCGGCGAGCGCCAGCAGCTCGGCGTCAGGGTGCGGCTGAACGGAGGCCGGCGCGATGGGCGCAGCGAGCGCCGGCAGCGGTACGGCAGCAGCGACCGATCCGGCCACGATAGTCCGGCGGCTCAGGCTGCCGCGCAGCTCAGTGGCGCGATCACGCAGGGCGGCGCCTGGGTCTCGACGGATCAGCTTCTGCAGGGTGGTGCGCAGGGACATCGCGGGATCCTCAGATGAGGGGCGCGGGCAGCCGGCCCGCTCGGATTGCGGGCTGGAGTCAGAGCAGGGAGGCGAGGCCGGTCAGGACCATGCCGCCGCCGATGATGGCGACAGCGGCCAGCAGCTCGCCGGCGATGTCGAGGAAGCGCAGGGACCGGCTGTGCGCGGTGTCGGGGCGGACGGGCGCCACGGCCTGCCAGGGTTCGATCTCGCCCGGCACGGGCTCGTTGGGCAGGTTGAGGTAGCGGCCATCGGCCGAGAGGCGGCGGCGGCCCGTGCGGGCGCTATCGCTGCGGACCGGGGCGGGCTGGCTGAAATTCGGGATGCGGGCATAGGACATCGTTCGCGCTCCTAATGGGGCTCGTGGGGGTGGGCTTGGTGGTGGTTAAGGAGTGCGGCCGGGGCTCAGCCCGGCGCGGGCGTCAGCGCGTCGGCGCTTTGACGAAAGCGCGGGTCACGGGGTGACGCCAGCGCCGGGTGCGCTCGCACCACGTCGGGGCGAAAACATTCCCGGCCGGAATATTTACGGGCTCAAGGGCCACGCGGCGCAGGGTCGGCAGCTCGGGGAACCCGTTCTCCTCGATGTACGCGGCGAGGAACGCGGTCCCGGTGCAGAGGCCGGCGATGCTGAAGGCGGCGAGGGCGGCGAGCATAGGTGCGGCTCCTCAGTGCGCGGCCATGTGGCGGGCGAGCTTGGCGGACCGCCACGCGGCGGTGAGGCAGACGGACATCGCCTCGGCCCAGGTGCCGCCGAAGCGCTCCTGATGGGCATGGGCGGCCTTGGCGGCGGCCGACATGATGGCGGTGCGGTCGAACTTGCCGGCGGCGTAGAGCGGACGGCGGGTGGTGCGCACCGTCATGTCGATGCGGGCCGTGGCGGACAGGAGGCCGGCGGGGATCGTAGGGCGGCTGTCGTGCAGCGAGCGTGAGATCCGGTTCCAGGAGACAGTGCGGTGAGCCATGGCTAAGCCCTCGAACTAGGGAACAGCCATAGGTTTAGCAGGTGCCTGGGGCCTGTCAATAGACCTATGGCTCAGCCATTGAGTTTTTCGGTCCGCGCTCGTATTATTCCGGTCGGAGATTGTGCCCGATGCCTCAGCAACCGATCCGCCTCACGCCTCGGCTCTGCCGTGCTGCGCGTGCCATGTTGGGATGGCGGCAGGCGGATCTGTTCGAGGCATCGAAGGTGCCGGCCCCGACGATTGAGGCGTTCGAGGCGAAGCCCGAAAGCGCGCGCATGATGGGCGCGAACATGCGGGCCGTAATCGCGGCGTTCGAGGCGGCAGGTCTCGAATTCATTCCCGAGAACGGCGGCGGCGCCGGGATCCGGTTCCGGGAGCGGAAGGGAACGAGCGAATAATCGACCCTCACTTTGAACGGTCCTTTTCCTGGTTTTAGCGGGATCCTCGAGCGCCCGCGTCAACTCATCCGCTTGAACAATGTCGGTTTGGCGCGACCTGCCTGGGCATTCGGACCGATAGGATCGGATCTACAACCCCAAGGATTAAAGCGTGAGCAACGTAAAGCAGGCGATGGACACCTACTTGAACGGATTGCGTAACCAGCATGCGGTCGAGACCCAGGCTATCGGCACCATTCAGAACGAACTGCCGCGGATGAAGGCCTACCCAGAGCTGCATTCCAAGATGGAG
>NZ_JAKSYH010000033.1 GCF_022829295.1 Methylobacterium sp. J-088 | reverse complement strand
GTGGTCGCTGATCCTGATCGTCTCGCTCAAATACGCGGTGCTGATCCTGCGCGCCGACAACCGCGGCGAGGGCGGCATCGTCGCCATGCTGGCGCTGCTCGGCGCACGGCATGCCCGGCCGGGCTCGTGGAAGGCGCTGCTTCTCGTGGTCGGGCTGGTCGGGGCGGCGCTGCTCTACGGCGACGGGGCGATCACGCCGGCGATCTCGGTGCTTTCGGCCGTCGAGGGGTTGAAGGTCGATGCGCCGTCGCTCGGGCCGTATGTGGTGCCGATCACGCTCGTGATTCTGGTTGGGCTGTTTATGGTCCAGCACAAGGGCGTGGCCGCCATCGGCCGGGTGTTCGGGCCGGTCATGCTGGTCTGGTTCGTGGTGCTGGTGCTGCTCGCCATCCCGAGCATCCTGCACGCCCCGCAGATCCTCGCCGCGGCCAATCCCTGGCGGGCCGTCGATTTCCTGATCCACGCGGGCTGGCACGTCAGCTTCCTGATGCTCGGCGCGGCGTTCCTGGCGGTGACGGGCGGCGAGGCGATGTACGCCGATCTGGGCCATTTCGGTGCGCCTGCGATCCGCTTCGCGTGGTTCGCGCTGGTCCTGCCCGCGCTGCTGATCCACTATTGCGGCCAAGGCGCCCTGCTCATCGCGGATCCGGGTGCGATCGAGAACCCGTTCTATCTGCTGGCGCCGGATTGGGCGCATTATCCATTGGTTGCGCTCGCCACCATGGCGACCGTGATCGCCTCGCAGGCCGTGATCTCGGGCGTCTATTCGCTGACCCAGCAATCGATCCAGCTCGGCTTCATGCCGATGATGCGGGTGGTCCACACCGATCAGGACGAGCGCGGCCAGATCTACGTGCCGGCGGTGAACTGGCTGCTCGCCGTCGCGACGCTCACCGCCGTCGTGGTGTTCGGCTCTTCCGACGCGCTGGCCGGGGCCTACGGCATCGCGGTCTCGGCGCTGATGGGCATCACCACGCTGCTCGCCGCGTTGATCGCGCTGCGCTGGGGCTACAATCCCGTTCTGGTCTTCGCGGTGAACGGTTTCTTCCTCGTCATCGACGCGATCTTCTTCGCCGCCAACAGCGTGAAGCTGTTCGAGGGCGGCTGGTTTCCGCTGCTGCTCGCCGGCGCGGTCGCTTTCCTGATGCTGACCTGGATGAAGGGCAACCACGTCCTCGAAACTGTCCGGCAGACCATGCGCATGTCGGAGGCGACGTTCCTGTCCCGCCTCGGCTCGCACCCGCCGGTGACGCTGCCCGGGACCGCTGCCTTCCTCACCGCCGCCACCGAGGGCATCCCGATGGCGCTCGGCCGGCTGATCGAGCGCAGCCGGTGCCTGCATGAGCGAATCCTGCTGATCACCGTGATCTACGAGGAGGAGCCGGTCATTCCCGCGCGCGAGCGGGCGCAGGTGACCCTGGTGGCGCAGGGGATCCGCAAGGCGATCTCGAAATACACGCCCGGGATGGAGCGCGTCGTGCTGCGCTACGGCTTCATGCAGACCGCCTCGATCCCCGAGGGGCTGCACTGCGCCGTGGCGAGCGGCCTGCTGCCGCCGGAATATCTGGAGGACATGACGTATTTCGTGGGCCACGAGGTGGTGATCCCATCGCCGACCCAACCCGGTATGGCGCCGTGGCGGGAGGGCCTGTTCGCCTTCATGAAGCGCAACGCCGAGCGCACCGGCGCCCATTTCGGCCTGCCGACCCGACAGATCGTCGAGGTGGGGACGGAGATCGAAATCTGATCGGAGGCACATGCCCCGCCGTTGATCGAGTGCACGTCGTGCACTACTCTCCAAGGGTCGAAGTCCGGTTGATAGGCCGTGCCCACGTTCTACCGCTTCGATGCTTTTCGGATCGAAGTGCGCTCGCGCGATCATAGCCCGCCGCACTTTCACATGATCGGTACCGACTTCCACGCGTTGATCGATATCTGCACGTTGCAGGTCATCCGGGGAACCTACACGCGACGTGCCCTCGCCGAAGTCGTGGATTGGGCAGCTGGATAGACCGAAGCCCTGATGGCGGAGTGAAGGCGCCTCAATGAGCGTGGATGAGGCCGACGCGATCGTAACCGTGGGAGAGCCCTTGCCCAAGCTGGCGAGCGTAACCGTCGCGGATGGTCCCTATACGGTGATGGTGACCTGGGCGGGCGGTACCCGGCTCGGATGCACCGACAAAGTCGATCTCGCACCGGTCATTTTCACCTTCAAGGTCTTCCGCCCCCTCCGGGACGGGACTGTCGCGTTCGACGCGGTGCGGCTCGGCGCCTGGGGGGGATCGATCCGATGGGACGGCCACGACGACCTTAAGATCGGTGCCGAGACGATCGAGGATCTGGCAGCCGCAGCGATGACGAACGCGGAGTTCTCAAATTTCCTACGGCGCAACGACCTGACGCTCGATGCGGCAGCGGCCCAACTCGGGATCGCCCGCCGCCGCGTCGCCTATTTCACCAAGGACCGGGAGATCCCGCGCTACATCGCGCTGGCCTGCCGGCAGCTGGACCAAATTCTAACATCTGGAAGCCGGGCCGACGACAGTCCCTCGGCTGGCCGAGCCGTGGGTGGGCGAGGCCGGTCCTGAACCGCGTGATAGCGCGGCGCTGCACGCGCCCCTCGCATTGAAAACGGCCGCGTTCGCCAGCATATCGCCACCGCGCGTTTTCCCTACAGCGGAGGCATCACACGTGAGCGAGACGATCGAGCGGCATGAATTCGGGGCTGAGGTGGGACGCCTCCTCGACCTCGTCGTGCACGCGCTCTACTCCGACCGCGAGATCTTCCTGCGCGAACTGGTCGCCAACGCGGCCGACGCCATGGACCGGCGGCGGTTCGAGGCCCTGACCTCCGCGGCGAGCGCCCTGCCGCCGGACGCCAAGGTCCGCATCGCGCCCGACAAGGAGGCGCGGACCCTGACGGTCTCGGATGCCGGCATCGGCATGACCAAGGAGGATCTCGCCGCCAACCTCGGCACCATCGCGCGCTCCGGCACGCGGGCGTTCTCGCAGACGCTCGAATCCGCCAAGGCCGAGGACCGGCCGAGCCTGATCGGCCAGTTCGGCGTCGGCTTCTACTCGGCCTTCATGGTGGCCGACCGGGTCACGGTCACGTCGCGCCGCGCCGGCAGCGACGAGGCCTGGACCTGGGCCTCGGAAGGGCAGGGCAATTACACGCTGGAGCCGGCCACGCGATCCGAGCCCGGCACCGATATTGTCCTACACCTCAAGGCGGATGCCGACGAGTATCTGGAGCCTTACCGGCTCGACCACCTCGTGCGGAAATGGGCCGACTTCATCACCGTGCCGATCGCGATCGTGCGCGACGGCAAAGACGAATCGGCCAACCAGGGCACTGCCCTCTGGCGCAAGCCGAAATCCGAGGTGACCGAGGAGCAGTACGAGGAGTTCTACCGCTCGCTGGGCATGAACTTCGACAAGCCCTGGGCGACGCTGCACTGGCGCGCCGAGGGGCAGCTCGACTTCTCCGCGTTGCTGTTCATCCCGGGTTCCAAGCCGTTCCAGGCGCTCGAGAACGAGCGGCAGAGCAAGGTCCGCCTGCATGTCCGGCGGATGTTCATCACCGACGAGGCCGAATTGCTGCCGCCGTGGCTGCGCTTCGTTCAGGGCGTGGTCGATACCGAGGACCTGCCGCTCAACGTCTCGCGCGAGATGCTGCAATCGACCCCGGCGCTCGCCCGGATCCGGCGGGCTGTCACCGGCCGCGTCGTGTCCGAACTCGTCAACCGGGCCAAGGACGCCGAAGGCTACCAGCCGTTCTGGGAGAATTTCGGTCCCGTCCTGAAGGAGGGCATCTACGAGGACTTCGAGCGCCGGGGCGAGATCGCCCCGCTGCTGCGCTTCCGCTCCTCGGCGGTAGAGGGCTGGACCTCGCTCGCCGACTACGTGTCCCGGATGAAGGACGGGCAGGAGGCGATCTACTACCTCGTCGCCGACGATGCCGAGGCGCTGAAATCCTCGCCCCAGCTTGAGGGCTTCAAGGCCCGCGGCCTTGAGGTGCTGCTCCTCTCCGACCACGTCGACGCCTTCTGGCCGGACCAACTCGGCACGTTCGACGAGAAGCCGCTCCGCTCCATCACCAAGGGAGGGCTCGACCTCTCAAAGTTCGCGCTCGAAGGTGAGCAGCCGGAGGCGCCCGAGGGCATCGATACCTTCGTCGCCGCCGTGAAGACGGCGCTCGGCACCGAGGTCTCGGACGTGCGCACCACCGACCGACTGGTCGATTCGGCCGTGGTGCTCTCGGCCGGTACCAGTGGGCCCGATCTGCAGATGCAGCGCTTGATGCGCCGGGCGGGACGCACCGGCGCCGGTCAACCGGTGCTGGAGATCAATCCGCGCCACCCGCTGATTCGCGCCCTGGCCGCCGCGCCCGAATCGGAGGTGCCGCAGGCCGCCGGCACGTTGCTCGACCTCGCCCGCATCCAGGATGGCGACAGCCCGCGCGACCCGGCGGCCTTCGCCCGCACGGTGGCGGCGGCGCTGGCGGCAGCCCACTCCGCGTAGGTGCGGCGGGACAAACAGCGGGCCTCGCGGCGTGTGTCTACGCACATGCCGCGAGGACGGTGATAAGTTCGGTTGATCAAACGGAAATGGTCAAGCCATAACTTCGCCACTGGCCGGGAGCATTGCCCGGTCGCTGGCGCGGGCGCGGTGGGGGCCGCAGGCGTCTGATCCGATCCCTTTCGCGCGCGGCCCGCCGCGCCTCACGGACGCTGCATGAACCCGGTCGAGGCTGAAGCCGGCACCAGACAGGCGGTCGCGGCGGCGCGAACCCGGGCTCACGCCCGGGCGTACCGCCACAGCGGTCGCGTGCGCACGATGCGCCGGCTGATCCCGGTGGCCGCCGGCGGCGCGGTGGCGCTTCTGCTGGCCTACCTGTTCAATCCCTTCGCGGCCCATCTGCCCGGTGTCACGGTCGGCGCCGTGACGCTCGCCGGCTCGAAGGTACGCATGGAGAATCCGCGGCTCGCGGGGTTCCGCCAGGGCACCCGCGGCTACGAGGTGACGGCGGACGCCGCCCTGCAGGATGTGCGCAAGCCGAGCCTGATCGAGCTGCAGCACATGCGCGGCCACATCGCCACCGACGACCAGGGCGGCATCGCCCGCCTGTCGGCCGCCTCTGGCCTGTTCGACAGCGCCCGCGAGGCCCTCGACCTCAAGGACGACATCCGGATCTGGACCGACAAGGGCGAGGAGGCGCGGCTGCGCTCGGCCGCCGTGACGTTCAAGACCGGAGCGATCACGTCGCTGGAGCCGGTGACCGTGTCGAGTTCGCGCGCCACCGTGAACGCCGACACCCTCGACGTGGTCGAGAGCGGCAAGCGGATCTCGTTCGTCGGCAACGTCCATGTGGTCATCGTGAACGAGGATCAGGCCGATAAGGCCGCCCTGCGCATTCAGACCTCGGACGCGCGGCCGGCGGAGGATGCCCGGTGAGCGTGCTCCGCATCCTCTTCGCCGTCCTGGCGTCCGGGCTGGTCCTGGGCGGTCCGGCGCTGGCCGAGAAGCCGGTGGCGCGCAAGGATTCGCCGTTCGGCAATATCGGCGGCAGCGGCAAGGATCCGATCAAGATCGACGCCGACCGACTCGATGTGTTCGACCGCGAGAACAAGGCGGTCTTCGCCGGCAACGTCGTGGCCGTTCAGGGCGACAGCACGATCCGATGCTCAACCATGACGGTCACGTACAAGCGCGGCAAGGATACGCCCGGCAAGGACGCCAAGGGCGCGGTCAAGGACGCCAAGGGCGCGGTCAAGGACGAAAGCGCCGAGGCGGCAGCCCCGCGGAACCCGGCCGAGAACGGCATCCAGAAGGTCGACTGCGCCGGCCCGGTGACGGTGGTGCAGAAGGATCAGGTCGCCACCGGCGACCACGCGGTGTTCGATCAGGATGCCAAGCGTATCGTGCTGACCGGCAATGTCGTGCTGAGCCAGTGCCAAAACGTCACCCGCGGCCAGCGGCTGGTCTACGACATGAATAGCGGCCGGGCCAACATGGACCCGGTCGCGGGCGGTCGCGTCTCGGCCCTGTTCGTGCCGGGCGAGAAGGCCGATGGCAAGGACGGCAAGGCGAAGGGCTGCGCCCAGCCGCCGCCCAAGCCGAAGGCGCAGGTCGATTGAGCGGCGCCGTGGCGTTCCAGGCCGGTCCGCAGGAACCGGCGACCCGGGCAGGCTGGCTCGGGCGCCTGTTCGGCCGACAGGCGCGCCAGCCGGAGGGCGCCGGGCCTGCGGACCTGTCCGCGGCGGATGACGGCGGCCCCGGCATCCTCTGCGTGCGCGGCCTGCGCAAGAGCTACGGTGCCCGAACCGTGGTCCACGAGGCGGGACTCACCGTCCGCACCGGCGAGGCGGTCGGGCTGCTCGGACCGAACGGCGCCGGCAAGACCACGATCTTCTACATGATCACCGGGCTGGTGGCGGCCGATCGCGGCGACATCACCCTGGACGGCCTCCCGATCACCCATCTGCCCATGTACCAGCGGGCGCGTCTCGGCATCGGCTACCTGCCGCAGGAGGCCTCGATCTTCCGGGGCCTGAGCGTCGAGGACAACATCCGCGCCGTGCTGGAGGTGGCCGAGCCCGATCGCAAGGAGCGGGCACGCAAGCTCGATTCCCTGCTGGAGGAGTTCGACATCGCCCGCCTGCGCAAGTCGCCCTCGATCGCGCTCTCGGGCGGCGAGCGGCGGCGCTGCGAGATCGCCCGGGCGCTCGCCTCCTCGCCGACCTTCATGCTGCTGGATGAGCCCTTTGCCGGCATCGACCCGATCGCGGTGGGCGACATCCAGGATCTGGTGAAGCACCTGAAGCAGCGCGGCATCGGCGTGCTGATCACCGACCACAACGTCCGCGAGACGCTGGGCCTGATCGACCGCGCCTACATCGCCCATTCCGGCCGCATCCTCACCGAGGGCACGCCCGAGGAGATCGTGGCGAACCCCGAGGCGCGGCGGCTGTATCTCGGCGAGGACTTCAAACTCTGACGGCCCGCACGCCTGCGCCGGGGCGGCGGCGTGTCAGCGCCAGGAACGTCGCCGTCGCCATCAGCACGCATCCGGCCGTCAGCAGGAGGACGGCCTCCCGGCCGAACGTCGTGAGGACCGTCGCCAGGATCGGCGGGGCGGCCGCCGTCACGAGGTTGAGGGGAAGCGCGATCCGCGAGGCGGCGCGCGCATAGGCGGACTTGTCGTAGAAGGCGAGCGGCAGGGTCGCACGTACGACCGCCAGGACGCCGCTGCCGAGACCGTAGATCAGGATGAACATCATGACCGCGCCTGCGGTCCCGCCGCCTGCGGCGAGCAGGAGCAGCGCCGTCACCACGAGGACGCCGGCGAACACGCCGCTGGTCAGTCCGTCCCACCGGCCGCCGCCCAGGAAGTCGATGCCCCGCGCACCGACCTGGACGATACCCAGCATCGAGCCGTAGCCGACGGCGTCGGGCCGGCTCAAGCCCTCGGCGACGAGCAACTCGATCAGCGTGGCGCTGAGACCGAACGTGACGAACGCGTCGAGGGTGATCCCGCAGGCGATCAGCAGGAACGTGCTTGTCGGCCGCTGCGGCTCGGACGCAGCCGGCGTCGGATCGATTCCGCCAGCGGGCTCCGCGCGCGGCGGCAGGCCCCACCGATACAGGGGCAGGCAGAGGAACCACATCGCCGCCGCGTAGACGAGACAGATGCCCCGCCAGCCACCGAGACCGGTCAGGAAGGCCGTGGTTGGCCAGAACAGGCTGCTCGACAGGCCGGTCGCCAGCATCAGCGCCGCGATCGCCCGCCGGGCGCTGGGCCCGGCAATCTCGTTCAGCAGGATGTTGGCCGCATTGGTCAGCATCGCGCTTCCGGCCACGCCGAGGACGGCCCAGGCCGCACAATACGAGACCGGACCAGCCGCCAGGGCCAGCGCGACGAAGCCCGGACCCGCCAGCGCGCTTCCGGCCGTCATGACAGTCCGCGCGCCGTATCGGACAAAGGCATGCCCGAGGATCGGCGCGGACACGCCCATGGTGGCGTAGACAATTGCGTTTCCGGCAAAGACTGCGGCCAGGTCCATCCCGAGATCGGCCGCCACTAGGGGTGCGACGACCGCCGTGAGGCCGACGCTGCCCCAGCCGACGATCTGGCCCATGGCGAGGACGCGGATACGCGTGCGGGCGGGGCGCATGGGCGATGGTGTCTCTTGGTCCGGACAGCGGCCACGCTCAGCGAGGGCTGAGGATACGTCCGCATTGGCGCGCGACAAGAGAATGTCGGAAGGCCGCGGAACCGTGTTCGCGGTGCGAGGGGAATGGCCGTGGAAACGGTCCGCGTACCCGAATGCGAGGAAGCATGTGCTGCGCGTGGTATACGAGCCGCTTCAGGACGGCGCGGAAGCCTTGATCATGACGGCTTTGCTCGATCGAGGTCGTACGCGCGACGGGAGGAAGACGCGATGAAATCCGCGTACGGCCCCGTCGTTGACGCGCTGTACATTCGCCTCGCCGAGAGGTGCGTGGTCGAGAGCGAGGAAATCCGCCCCGGTTTCGTTACGGATCTGGATGCGGACGGCCGCATGGTCGGCGTCGAGATCCTCGACGCCAGCGAGCAGGTGGCGCCCGGGGCTGTGCTGGATCAGCCTCACGCGGCGTGAGCCGATCGCGAAGCGCCCCTTCTCTGCGGCGTTCCGCCCACCCTCATGACGCAAGCGGCAAGCGCTCCTCCGGATGGGTGGCCAACGCGGCCGACATCACCCCTTCCAGTTCTTCAGCGCCGCGAACGGGCTATCCGAGCCCGCGGGCTTCTCCGGGTTCAGCACCGGTTCCACCTGCGCGATGGCATCGGCCATCGAGAAAGCCGAGCCGTTCTGGAGCCGGCCGCCCGCGGCGTCCCGGTGGCCGCCGCCGCGGAACAGCCGGGCGCCGTCGAGCGCCGTGCCGTTGTTGGAGCGGAACGACAGCGTGCCCATCCGCTGGACGTTCACAACGCGCGTCGCCCGGCCGGCATCCATGATCAGGTCGGACACCCGCTGGAAGGTCCCGGAATCGAGGGCGAAGGACAGGAGCGTGCCGTCCTTCAGCGGGCGGAACAGCGCGTCCGAGCGGGCGAGCGCCCGGGCGAGGCGCATGCGCGTGGTGAGCGCGGGATCGTCGTCCGGCGCGTCGCGCAACAGGGCCTCGACCACCCCGGTGCGGATCGCGGTGGCGCGCTGTTCGAGCGCGGCCGGGCTCGCCCCCGTCCGCAGGGTCTCGGCTGCGGCGAGCAGGATGTCGGACACGAACCGGTCGTGCCAGGGATGCCCCACCGGCACGAAGCTCGACACCGCCTCCCAGAACATCTCGTCGAGCGCCAGGCCGCCCCGGAAGGCGGGGCTTTCCTTGCGCCAGATATCGACGGCGTCGATCGCGGCGAGCAAGCTGGTCAGGTCGGTCTGGGGCTCATGCGTCGCGAACAGGGCCCGATGCTCGAAGGTCATCCGCGTGGCGCAGATGTCCTCCTCGATCAGGATCGCGATCTCCGGATCCTCCATGTCGACCCGGTTGAGGCCGGGCCGTGCCGCGTCGGCGGACGGGTCCAGCCCGAGGCGACGCAACTGATCCAGGGACGAGGCGTGGTGGTCCAGGACGACGAGGCGGTGCTTGCGACCCTCATCGCGGCGCCGATTCAATGCGGCGAACTTCTTGAGGCCCGCGATGGTCTGTTCCTCTAGGCCGAGGTCGGTCATCAGCAGGGTCTCGCCCTCGGCCGCCCGGCCGAGGCGCTTGACCTCGTCCTCGAGGACCGGGCCGACATCGCTGTAGCGCGGCACATGGATGACGCGCTCGACCGTGGCGCAGGCGGCCGCCACCGTCGAGGCGCCGTAGCCGTCGAGGTCGTGATGGGTGATCTGGGTCAGGCGCACGCGGAGCTGTCTCGGACGGTGACGGAGGAGGACGGTCTACGACGGCGGAGCCCCGGAGGCGAGGGGCGACGGCTCTTCCGTCCGGCGGCGTTCGGTGCAGAATGCGTGTGGGCCGTCATTGAGTCGCAAATGACCGGACGGTCCCGGAGCCCCGAACGGGCCCGTCATTCGGGAGAAACGCCATGGCCCTGGCCGCTTCACCGCGCGTCAAGCGCATCCAGACCGTCTCGCTCGCGCTGCTGGTGACGGCCGGGGTCGTCAACTACGTCGACCGCGCGACGCTGGCGGTCGCCAATCCGCTGATCCGGGCGGATCTCGGCCTGTCGATCCCCGATATGGGCCTGCTTCTCTCGGCCTTCCTGTGGGCCTACGCCTTCGCGCAGCTTCCGGCCGGTGCCCTGGCGGACCGGCTCGGCCCGCGCCTGACGCTCACCCTCGGCCTGACCTGCTGGTCGCTGGGCCAGATGCTGGGCGGCGCCGTGACCTCGTTCTGGCAGTTCGTGAGCGCGCGCATCGTGCTCGGACTCGGCGAGGCGCCGCATTTCCCGACCTGCGCCCGGGTCTCCCGCGACTGGTTCAACATCCGCCAGCGCGGCACCGCCACGGGGATCTGGAACTGTGCCTCCTCTCTCGGCACCTTCCTGGCCCTGCCGCTGCTGACCTTCCTGATGGTCAGCTTCGGCTGGCGCGCGATGTTCGTGATCATGGGCGCGGCGGGGCTCGTGCTCGCGGCTCTTGTCTACGCGGTGTTCCGCAACCCGCGCGAGTCGAACCTGACCCCGGCCGAGCGCGCCTTCTTGGAGGAGGGCGACGCTCCGAATGCGAGCCGCTCCGTCACCTGGAGCGCATGGCGCCGGCTGTTCGGCTTCCGCACCAGCTGGGGGATGATCGTCGGCTACTTCGGCTGCATCTACATGACGTGGCTCTACACCGCGTGGCTGCCGAGCTACCTGGAGATCGAGCGCCACTTCACCCTGCAGAAGACCGGGCTCGTCGGCTCGATCCCGTTCGCGTTCGGCGTGATGGGCGGCATCCTGGGCGGCCGCGTCGTGGACATGCTGGTGCGCCGCGGCGTCGATCCGATCCGCAGCCGCAAGATCCCGATGGCCGCGTCCCTGGTGGCGACGGCGTTCTTCACCGTGGTGGCGGCCCTGACACCGAGCGACACGCTGGCCATCGCAAGCATCTCGGCCTCGCTGTTCCTGGTCTACATGAGTTCGTCGGCTGCCTGGGCGATGGCGTCGGTGGCGGCGCCGGCGAGTTGCACCGCCTCGCTGGGCGCGATGCAGAATTTCGGCGGCTACATCGGCGGCGCCCTGGCGCCGATGGTGACCGGGTTCATCGTCGGCGGGACGGGCCACTTTTCCATGGCGTTCATCACCGGCGCGGTGATCGCCCTGGTGGCGGCCTTCGGGTACTGGACGATGATTCAGGAGCCGATCACCGAGGAGGCTCCGGCGAACGGCTTCGTCGGCGGCCTGCACCCCGCCGAGTAGGCCTGCTTCGGCGAACGGGTCGCGCCACGCGCCCTCCAGCGAGGGGGGTGATTTATCCCGCATGGCTGCGCGCGTTCCGCGGCGGAACCTGATCGTTGCGTCTCAACGGTCAGCGTCTCCGGTGCCGAAATCCCCCCCCCCCCCCCCCCCCCGGGCGGCACGGCCCGCGCCCCACTGGCCGAACGCGCCCTCCGCCGGTGGGGGCGGCGCCCCCGCGAGCCCCGTCCCCGGCCCCACCCGGGTGCGGCGCCTGGGTAGCGCCGCCGCCGCCCCGACGCCCTCCACCCGCGCACCCCCGCCCGTGCCTCTCACCGCCGGCGCACACTGCCACCCC
>NZ_JAKSYH010000031.1 GCF_022829295.1 Methylobacterium sp. J-088 | reverse complement strand
CGTCCAGCACCAGTTCGTCGACATGCACGCCTGCCGGAACCGAGGGCAGCGACGAATTCGAGATCGCCATCGTGTGGACCCTCGGACGCTCCAAGGATCAACGCCTCAAAAAGCCCTCAGCACCGAACCTGCGGAAGAACCCCGTTCCAACGCCTTTTGACACCATGACGGTCAGCCCTGCCGTGCGGGCTTGGAGGTGGCGGCCGTCGCGACGTTCGGTGCCGCGAGCACCAGGCCGATGCCGTAGCGGTCGATCTCGAAGCGCAGGGGCTTCAGGGGGGGCGCGGTCTGGTCCATCGTCACCATGAAGGTCCCGAGCTTGTCCCCGACGACGCGGCGATGGTGGTTGGCGGCCTGGCGATGGGGCGGCTGGGTGGACTTGTCCTCGGGCGATCCAGGCGACGGGATGGGCTTGCTCGGCGACACGATGGTGCCGCGGTTCCGGCCCTGGGTCTCGAAGAGCCACTTCACCGCGGGCACTGCCTCGGTCTCGGTCACTCCGCGGTCCGGCCCGAGGGACAGGTACGAGCAGTGGTGGAACAGCTTCAGGAGGTCCCAGCGCAGTCGGTCGTCGTTCCCGTACCCGCGCGTGATGTTCACGATCTCGGTCAGCACGGCATGGTCGACGTCCGAGCCGAACAGCGCATACGATTCCTCCCCGCCATCCACGAAGACGGCCTGGAAGACGATGCTGTCGCCGTTGCGGTCGTGGACCACGGTCTCGTCCTGTCGCCAGGCGAAGGGGCTGTGGACGAAGAATTCTACCGCCTCCGGCCCGTCCTTGGCGAAGCCGGGCACGAGCTTGCCTGCGTCGACGAACAGGTGCTTCCGGCTCTCGAAATCCATGCCTTCCGCTTCCATCCACGACTTGAGGCGGTCGGCGCGAGAGAAGATGCGGATGCCCTTTTTCTCGCGCAGGCGGTGGCGCGCCTCCTGCCGGATGAGGCGGGCATCGCCATCGAGGTTGGTTTCTGTCAGCGCACAGGCCGGCACCCAGAGCTCGTCGATCTCGACGCGGTCCCCGCCCTGGTACGCGGTCGAGTGCCGGAGCCAGAAGAACTCGCCCATGCGCTGGCAATGGTCATCGTCGAGGTGCGTGAAGCAGACCACGTCGAATCGGTTTCGACCCACCTTGCGGAGGACCGCCCGCAACTCCTTCGCGAGGTCGCAGCGCTGCTCGTACGGGTCGTCGGGATTGTGCTGGTTGCCGAAGTCGATGAGGAGCAACTGCTTGTTCGCGAGCTCAAGTAGGGTGCTGTCGGCGTTTCCGAGCGGATAGAAGGTCGCGTAGGCGGTCATCTCGAAGTCTCCTCGGTCCGATGGGTTCAGGGCATGCGATCCGTCGAGGGCCGCCAGCGAAGCGTCCTGGGGAACAGGGCGGCCGAATGCGTCGTGAGGACCGTGTCGGCCACCTCGAAGCCGTGCCGTGCGATGCGTTCGAACGCGGCAGGCGTCATGGCCTTGAGGTCGGTGGGGTGGCCGAGCGCCGCGCGGACCTCCTCATCGTTCAGGAAGCCGTCGTATTCGCGCTCGTCGCGCGAGCGTCCTTCCTTGATGTCCACGTCCCGGACCGACACGCCCATCTTGAAGAGGGCGCCGGTGACGATTTTCGCTGCGACGTCCCTGATGAACATCCTGGACCTGAGGGCTCGGATCTGGTCGCTCGCGATGTCGAAGAGGCGGGGGCCGGCGAGGCGTCCCTTGAAGATGCTTAGCGGGGAGGCCGAGCCGTAGGCCGGAACGGGGCCGGAGGCGTCGCTGCAGATGATGAACGCAGCCGGGTCCGGCGCCTTTCCGGGCTTGTAGACCGCTTCGAGACCCAGGTTCTCGTAGACGCCACCGTCCCACAGCCCGATCCTGGTTACGTCGGGTTGCGTCCTCTTCATCGGCTTGCGGGTGGCGGGATCCGTCTGGAACCACCCCTCCTTGGGCAGGTCGATCCAGAGTGCGCCCAGGACGTACGGCACGGCCGCCGAGGCTGCCGCGGCATCCGCCAATCGGATGTCCGGGGCGTAGTGGCGCCCGAACACCCAGTCCCCCATTTCCCTTGCGGAGAACCTCCAGCACTTGCCGCTTTGGAGGGACGTCGTGTTGATGAGCCAGGCGGGCTTCTCGGGCAGGTCCCGCACGCGGCCGGTGACGCCCCAGCGTTCGGCGAGGAGGTCGGCCAGCACGCTGGCCCGGTGCGTCAGTATTCTTCGGTTGAAGCGCAGCAGCCCCCGCCAGCCGATGGCCCCGACCGTGAACAGGTCGACGGTCGTCAGGAGGTTTCGCAGGGCCCCGGAATGGCCGCCGGTGAGGAAGGCGGGGTCCATGCGCGAGCGCAGCTTCAAGACCTCGAACCATTTCACCGCCTACCGTCGGTTGGCCGGGGTCGACGAACGGATCGCGGGCAACAGGCGCGCGCGCGTGAACTTCCACTCGTTCCGCCGTTGGTTCATCTCGCGGATGGAGCAGGCGGGGGTGGCGGACCCGATGATCTCGGCCGTCGTCGGCCATAAGAGGGGGTCGATGGCTCTCGACGTCTACAGCGAGGGTCCGAAGATGCGGGCGGCCCGCCGGGCGATCGCGCGCATCAAGCTGCCGCCCCTCGACGGAAGCGAGATCAAGGAGGACATGGTCCTGCGCGCAGCCGCCAAGTGACGGGTGCCGCCCGGCGCGCGACGCTGGCCGGGCCGGTGCGCCGGCGCCGGACGATCGCCTTCGTCGATGCGGGATGCCGGCGACCACGGCCGTTCGCCGTGGCCGGAGTACGCGCCTCGATCGCGGAATCGTTCGATGTCCGGCGCACGAGCCGGCGGGATCGGCGAACACGATCGCGCCGACGGGCCGTTGCGTCGGTCGTCCCGATCCATCCGCCGCCTCGGGTTGGTCGCGGCCCGACGCGGCCGTGCGCCTCGGCGCGACGCCGTCTCCGCCGCGTTCTAAGCGGGGAATTCCGGGCGAGGGCCCGCGCGGCACCCTCGAACCTCCCCGAACGGATCCCGAACGGCCGCCGACGTACCACCGTCCGCGGTATGCCCGGGTGCCTTTCGCATGCCCGACCTGGGCCGGAGCCCGGACGCCCGACCCCGGCGCGGGGTAAGCTGTCGGTTCGTGCCGGTACGGCGTTGCCCGAGGCGGTCGACGGGCTGCCGCTCAAGCCGCGCGAAGCCTGTCGATCTCGGCCAACGTCCTGGAGCTGATGGCTCGCAGGACAGCCAGCGCCGCCGCGTGATCGCCACCGGCGTGGCACGCCGCCTCGACCTCGCGACAGGCCTGCGCCAACCCCGCGAACCCCATGGCCCCGGCCGCCGAGACCATCGCGTGCGCATCGTATGCGAGTTGCCGGACGTCCGGCGTCGTTTCCCGCCCGAACCGCTCGGTGAGTTCCTGGGCCAGCATCGAAAGCATGCGGGACGTCCGGTCCCGTCCGACCGTCGCCACCATGTCGTCGAGCAGGTCGACGTCGACGGTGTCCTCGATGGCCCGCGGGGCGGCGGCGGTCAGTCGCTCGATAACGTCGAGCAGCTCGGCGGCCCGGAACGGTTTCCCGACATGGGCGTCCATGCCCGCGGCGAGGAAGCCCTCGACCTGTTTCGGGAGGACGTTGGCGGTCATCGCCACGATGGGCACCCGCCCGACCGGGCCGTCCAGCGCCCGGATCCGCCGCGTGGCGGATAGCCCGTCGAGCACGGGCATCTGAACGTCCATCAGGACCAGGTCATAGGACGTCGAGCAGGCGGCGGCGACCGCGGCCTCGCCGTCGCAGACCACGTCCACCGCGTGTCCCGCCCGGCACAGAATCTCGCGCGCGAGCTCGCGGTTCAGCGCGACGTCGTCGGCGAGGAGCAGGCGCCGTCCGGCGCGCTCGGCGCCGGGATGCCCTGGCATGGCCTGCGCGGCTTCCGGTGTCGCCACCGGCAGGACGATCTCGAACCAGAACGTCGAGCCATGGCCCTCCACGCTCTCGAAGCCGATGGTCCCGCCCATCAACTCGACCAGCGTCTTGCAGATGGCCAGGCCGAGGCCGGTCCCGCCGAAGGTCCGGCCTATCGACTCGTCGGCCTGGGAGAAGCGTCGGAACAGGCGGTCCCGCCGCGCCGCCGGAACCCCGATGCCGGTATCGGTGACGGAAAAGCGCAGCCGCGCGCACCCGTCGGCCGCGTCGGTCGCGGCGATGTCCAGGGCGACCCGGCCCTCGGCCGTGAACTTGCAGGCGTTCCCCAACAGGTTGAGCAGGACCTGGGTCAGGCGGTCCCGGTCGCCCAGCAGCCATTCGGGCAGGTTCCCGGCGACGGAGACGTCCAGGGCGAGGCCCTTGGCCTGCGTGGACCCGCGCATCATCGCCAGGGCTTGGTCGACCAGGTCGGACAGCGCGAACGGGCGCGGCGCGATCTCGATCCGCCCGGCCTCGATCTTCGAGAAGTCGAGCACGTCGTTGACCACGGTCAGCAGGGCCGAGCCGGCGGAACGGATGCGCTCGGCGTGCAACCGGACGGCCGGCGCCAGGCCCGGCTCGTCGAGCAACAGGTCGCTGTAACCGATCACCGAGTTCAGCGGGGTCCTGATCTCGTGGCTCATCGTGGAGAGGAAATCGCCCTTGGCCGCGCTGGCGCGTTCGGCCTCCTCGCGCGCGGCGACCAGGGCGGCCTCGTCCGCCTTGCGGGCCTCGATGTTGCGCACCGAGGACACGACCCCGGTCGTCCTCCCGGCCGCGTCCCGCAACCGCCTCAGCGAGGCCTCGATCCAGATCCAGCGGCCGTCGCGGTGGCGCAGCCTGTTGACGATGACGCCGCGGTCCTCGGCCCCCCCGACCATGTCCGAGAGGAGGGCCTCGAAGGCGGCCGCATCGTCGGGATGGATCATGCGCTGTGGACTGTGTCCGAGGAGTTCGCCGGGCTCGTATCCGAGCAGGTCGCGACTGGCGGGCGAGACGTAGAGGCGGCGGCCCGACAGGTCCATGTGCGTGACCATGTCGGCCGTCGCCTCCGACACCAGCCGCAGGCGCGCCTCGCTCTCGCGCAGGGCCCGGTCCGCCTCGACCCGCGCGGTGACGTCCCGGCCGGAGACGACCACGGCCGGGTCCCCCGCGTCTCGGCCCACCAGCTTGAACATCGATTCGATCCAGACGTAGTGCCCGTCCTTGTGGCGCAACCGATGCACGTGGGACGCTTGCGGGCGGTCCGGCGACAGGGACACGTAGATCGCCGACACCTCCGCCATCTCATCGGGATGGATGAGCTCGGCGGGCGGCAGCGCGGCGTACTCCTCCGGTTCCCAGCCGAGAACCGCGCGGACGGCCGGGGATACGTAGGCGCGCTCCGCCATCGACGGCTTGAGCACGATGAGGTCGCTCGTGTTCTCGGCGAGCAGGCGATGGCGTTCCTCGCTCGCGCGGATGCGCGCGTCGGATACCCCCCGCCTGTCGATCTCGCGGGCGAGCAGCAGCAGCGCGGCGACGAGCACGAGCGTCAGGCCCCCCGCCATGGATGCCTGCAGGAGCGCCGAGCGCCACCAGTCTGCCAGCGCGTCGGTCCGTGCCAGCGCCGCGCCGACGTAGAGAGGGTAGTCGTCGAGAAAACCGAGCGCCACGACGCGTTCGACGCCGTCCGTCATGGTGGCCGACCAGTACGGCTTCTCGTCCCTGGACGGTACGTGCTGACGGTAGTTCTCGCCGTCGGCGAAGTTCCTGCCGATCATGCCAGGGAGCGGCGGCGTGCGCACCAGCAGCGTCCCGTCGGTCCTCCACAGGCTAAGACCCGCCCCGGGCCCGTTATCGATGGCCCCGTACACCGCCTCGAACATCCGCGGATCGACCGTCGCCTGGACGATGCCGGCGAACGTCCCGTCCGGGCCGTCGATGCGGCGCGCGACCGGGATCAGCAACTTGCCGGTCAAACGTCCCGTGATCGGGTTTCCGATGGTGAGACCCGTGCCCGGCCGGTCGCGCAACGCCTGGAAGTAGTCGCGGTCGCGCACGTCAAGGCTGCGGGCCGGGAACGCGTCCGCCTCCACGACGGTGCGACCGAGGCGGTCTACGATGATGATGTTGTTCAATCGTGACCGCAGCGCTTGCTCGCGCAACGCGGCGTGGATGGCCTCGGGGGCGAGGCCACCCTCGCGTTGCCCGACGAGGGGGGCGACGGCGCGCAGGTAGGTGTCGATGATCTCGAAGGTCCGGGCGGCATGCTGTTCGAGGGCATGGGCGGTGTTCGCCGCGCGGACCTCGGCGTTCGCGAGCTCCTGGGCGTGCTGCCGATTAAGCGTGACAGCGACGAAGGCTGGGACGCCGAGGCCGAGCGTCAGCGCGGCGATGCGAGCGAGCGTTCTCAACGTCATCGTCGTACCGGGAGTCCAAGCGGCGCGGCCTACGTCGCCCCACGGGCACGTCCACCACAAGGAGGAACATAGACGGGTAAACGGCCCGTGTGCCCTCAGACCTCGAACACCGGCCGTCGCCCGCGGTGTGTCCGTCGTGCCGGGCATCGAACGTGGCCTCCTGTTCGGATCAAGGATCTCCGGGCGAACGAACGGCGGGCGGGAGCGAGGGGATTTTCGGGTCCGACGGCAACGCCCCGGACTTGGGTACCCGATGCGGTCATGCGGGAATGCGACGACCGAAGACCGGCCCCTCGTTTCGGAAACGGACGTTCGGCCTCCGACCGGACCGGGAAGTTTGGATCTCGCCCGTCGATGTCCGGATCCAGGGGTGAGACCGATTTTGCCTTCGAGCGCCCGGGCTCGGCATCCTCGCCGGCCGATCAAGCGCCGAGCGATACTCTAGGCCGTGCCGATCCGTGGATAGCGCGACAGGTCGGGCTCCTTCGGATTGGATGTAAAGAGGCGTGCCGCCAGCCTGCTCAAGACCGGCCTCGTCAGAATGGCCAGCACACCATGAGCTAGCGCGATGCCCAGCCGTGTCCGGGGATGGGCTAGTCGCGGGAGAAAACTCGGGACAGCCTGGCCCTGCGTTACCATCGGCCGCATGGCTCGCTCGTAGGCGATGAATGCCGCCGCGGGATCGTCGTGAAGCGCCAGTTCGCCCGCGAGTACGTAGGCGCCCGCGATCGCCAGCGTGGCGCCGATGCCCCCCAACGGCGTGACGCACCAAGCGGCGTCGCCCACCAAGACCACGCGCCCCTTCGACCAGCAAGGCATCCGCACCTGGCGCAGCGCGTCGAAATAGAAATCCTTCGTGCCGTCCATGGCGGCTAGGACGCGCGGCGTCTGCCAGCCGGCGTCGGCGAAGCGCTCATGTAGGTAGGCCTTCTGCCGCCCGGCGTCCCAGTCGTGCTCGCCGCCTGGCGGTTGCACGATCGTCAGGGTTGCACGCGTCGTCCCTTTGCGGTCCGGTCGGGTCGTGACGCTGCGCCGTTCGGGAGCATTGTACCAGCGCCACATCCGGCCGTCGCCGTCAGCACGCGGGATGGTGAAGTACGCGCACAGCATGCCCATCCAGCGCGGATCGTTCTCACCCGGGAAGACGAGCTCGCGGGTTGCCGAGCCGACCCCTTCGGCCACCACGACCGCGTCGAACGTTTCCGTGCGACCGCCGGCGAAGGTGACGGCGACGTCGCCGCCCCGGTCATCGATCGCCGTGATCCGCTCATCGAAACGATAGGCGACCCGCTGGCTCGCGGGTTCGTAGATCAGCCGCGCAAGATCGCCGCGCAGGATCTCCATCTCCGCGGTAGGCCCATCGGTGCCCGGCTCCGCGACCACCTTAGCCGCGGTCCTACCCCGTTCGTCGACCCATGCGAGGCCCTCCTCGCCGGTGCCTGCATCGAGCGCCGCCTGTTCCAGCCCCATGCGCCGAAGCACCTCGCGCCCGACCCCGCGCACATCGACATTCTGTCCGCCATCGCGGAATGCGGGTGCGCGCTCCACCACCGTCACGTCGAAGCCGGAACGTCCCAGCCACCAGGCGGCGGCATTGCCGGCGATACTCCCGCCGGTGATGAGTATTCGATGCATCGGACGCCTTGGGATTGCGAGAACCTGTCACGGCTGCACGCGGTGTCGTACTGCTTGTGAGGGGCAACGGAAACCAAGGGTGGCTCTGTTCGCGACCGTAGACCACCTTGTCCAGATTGAAGGCCCCCCGCCCCGCGTCCGGAAAGGGACTTTTCCATCCTTCGCATCGTGGCAGAGGCAGCCATCAGCGACAGCTGCCGATCGCCGCGTTTCGGCCGCTAGGCCGCCACGTCGACATCCAGGCCTGGCGTTCCGCCCGCGGGGCGGGAGGCGTACGAGACCGTGTTGCGGCCCGAGGCCTTGGCGGCATACAGCGCGTCGTCCGCGAGCTTGAGCGCCCGCAGGCCGGCATCGACATCGCCGACGGCCCGCATGGCGGAGGCGCCGACGCTCACGGTCACATGCCCGCGATACTTGAACCCGGGGTGCGGAAGGGCCCGCCCCTCGACGGCACGCCGCAACGATTCGGCGGTCTGGCGGGCGACGTCTCCGTCGGCGCCCGGTATCAGGACGGCGAACTCCTCGCCTCCTAGGCGCGCGACCGTCCCGCCCGAGACAGCGGGATGGGCCGCCAGGGTGTGGGCCACCATGCGCAGGCACTCGTCCCCGGCAGCGTGGCCGGCGCTGTCGTTGAAGGCCTTGAAGTGGTCGATGTCTAGCATCAGCACGCCGAAGCAGGCCCGCTCCCGCAGGCTCGCCCGGGTGGCCTCCTCCAACCTGGCGTGGAAGGCTCGGCGGTTAGCCAGCCCGGTGAGGGCATCGGTCGTGGACAACCTCAGGAGTTCGGCGTTCGCCGCGACGAGGGCCTCTCCCTGCGACCGCTCCCGTAGCCCTTGGAGGAAGGCGTCGCGGTCCCTCCGCTCCCGGCCGAACGTCATGGACAGCGTCAGGACGGTGACGATGGCGTTAAAACCCAGCGTGGCGAGGATCTCCACGAGGTCTCCGGGAGCGGACAACCGAATGGCCAGGACCACGTTCACGGCGATGGTGGCGGCGGCGAGAGCGGCCGCGTGCGGGAGGCGCAGCGGCATGGCCGCGTTGACGAAGAAGGCCGCCATTCCGGCCGCGGAGAGATAGAGTTCCGTGTAACGCCCACCGAGCAGCAGGCCGATCAGCGCTATGCTGGCGAGGCCGCACAGGACCGGCACGCCGGCCACGAGGCCTTGCTGCCACGCCGGCCGGCGCGGCGAGAGCGACAGGATGCCGGCGAGGAGGACGGGGGCGACGACGCCAAGCCGGATGGCCAGCCCGAGAAGCAATGCGCCGTGCCAGGCGTCCAACGCGATGGCCAGCAGGTCCGCGCACATGGCGAACGCGAGGAAGTTCCTGAGCATTGCCGTGCGGGCCTGCGCCGTCGACCGTTCGAAGCGGGCCTCCAGTTCGGGTGGCATCGCGAGCCGATGTCGGGGCCGCGACAGCGCCGCCTCCACGACGTCGGGACTAGGGGCTCGATCGACCATGCCTGATGGCTCTCCTCGGATGGACGAGGCCGATAACACCCGGTCGTTCGCGGGCCGTGAAGCCAAAGCGTCCAATTCTTCTGGTCGGTCGCCCGTCGGGGGCGATGGGCCTCCGCCCCGCGATCAGGCAGGCGCGCGCAACCCTGCCCGGTCCCGTGTCGAGGACGGCTTGCCTTCGAGTACGATGACCGGCGCGATGACGACCGGCTTGAACGCCCCGATCAGGACCCGGTCCAGTCGACCCGCCATCCCATCCAGGATGCCGAACGCCTCGGCGCTTCCCAGCGGCGCCCGGTACGGGCGGCGCTCGATCAGCGCCCCGTAGACGTCGCAGACGGTGACCAGACGCACCAGGTCGGGGATGTCCCTGCCGTCCAGCCCGTCCGGGTAGCCGGATCCGTCGAGCATCTCGTGGTGGGAGCGGGCGACGGCCAGCACGGGGGCCTCGAATCCCTGGCCGAGGAGCATCGCATGACCCGCGGCGGCGTGGGTACGCATGATGGCCATCTCGGCGGCGTCGAGCCTGCCGGGCTTGGTCAGGATCGCCGCCGGGACCTTCGTCTTGCCGACGTCGTGGAGCAGAGCCGCCTTGGTCAGGCGATGCCGATCCGGCGCCGCCAAGCCCAGGGTCCCGGCGAAGGCCGCGGCGAGCCCCGCCACCAACAGGATGTGCTGGTGCGTAGCATCGTCGAACTCCCGGACCACCCGGATCCAGTCTAAGATGCCGGCGGCGCCGATGGCTCGCGCCACGGCCTCGGTCCCGTTCTGTACCTCGGCTTGGGTCAGGATGCCCTTGTTGAAGGTGTCGCTCAGGAACTGTCGGGCCCGCTCCGCGTGCGCCATCGCCGAGAGCGGCACCCGGCCGGTTTCCACGACAAGACGTTCGATCAGGGCCGGCAGCGCGTCCAGGTCCGACGCCGGGACGGTCTCCGTCGCCCCCAGGACCCGGGCGTAGGCGCGTGAGCGGGGACCGTCCCCGTGCGCGACGAGGACGAGGCGACCGTCCGGAGGCCGCATCCTCCCCAGGAGGGCCCGCAGGCGCGAGACGGCATCGGCGGAGAGCTCGCGCACGTCGCTGACGATGATGAGCGGCTGGACCGAGAGCTCGGGTGGGTCGTAAAGATCGCAAAGGGCGATCGCGACGAGGCCTCTCAGGCCTCGGAAACGCCGTTCGGACCGAGCGGTGTCATCGCTCAATATGACGAGCTCACACATTCCTGGCCCCGTCCCGTCGACATGAGCCCTCCGATCCGGCCTCGCTCCGTCGACGATGTTCCACTCCTGCGCATTAGGAGTCCGGCCAACTTAAGATTTGCCTGCTTCAGGGCCGTGCGACTGAATTGTCGCACCTCCGTTCGCCCGAACCTCATGGGCCTCCGTCGAGCCGCGCACGGGGAACGACGCGATCCCGTATCCCGGGGCGCCACCGAGGGCGACGTCCGCGTCCGCCCCGGCCGGGCCCGAGCCGATGTCACTTCGTCCGGCAGGCGAGGAGGGGCACCTCTCGTCGGCACGATCCACCGGAGATCCCCATGGGAGCCGGCCCTTGTCGGCGACGACCGCGACACGCACCTGGCGGATCCCGTCGCACGGGACGGGGACGCCTCCGGCACGGTCCGGCCGGCGGACGGGTAGAGACGGCGGACGCGTCGGAACGGGCTTTCACCCGCTTCGGAAGCGAGGCGGGTTCCGCGGGACACGATAGTGCGAACGGTGATGACGGCATGGATGCCGTTGCGCTCACTCGGCGTAGCCTCGCCGGCGTGCCCCTGCGAATGCGTCCGACATGGGGCGAGGGGGCGAAGGCCATTCCGGACCGCGGTCAACCGCCCGACATCGCTCGCATGTCGGAGTGCCCGGGCCCGTCGCGGGCTTTGCCGCCGGGGCACAAGCCGCCGTCCGGCCCGGGAACGGGCCGGGGCATGGACGGTTCCACCCGCGATGGAACCCTACGTCTACGTCGTCACCGGATTCGGTGCGCTGGTCCTGCTGACGGCTTGGCTGCCGATGGTGCTGCGGGCGCTGCCGTTGTCCCTCCCGATATGCTGCGTCGGCCTCGGCGCCGCGCTGTCCCTCGTCCCGTTCCTCGCCGGGCTGGCTCCGCACCCGGGCGAGCACCTCAAGCTGGTCGAGCACGCCACCGAGGCCGTGGTCGTCATCTCGCTAATGGGCGCCGGCCTGAAGATCGACCGGCTTATCGGATGGACGCGCTGGGCGACGACGTGGCGGCTCCTCGGCCTCGCGATGCCGTTGACCATCGCCGCCCTGGCGGCGCTCGCCACCACCCTCCTCGGGCTCGGGATCGCCTCCGCCCTGCTGCTCGGCGCGTCGCTCGCCCCGACCGACCCGGTGCTGGCTTCCGACGTCCAGGTCGGCCATCCGTCCGAGGGCCGGGAGGACGAGATGCGCTTCGCCCTCACGTCCGAGGCCGGCCTGAACGACGGCCTCGCCTTCCCCTTCGTAAACCTCGCCATCGCGCTGGCCGGCGGCGGCCCGTCCCTTGGTCACTGGCTCGCCGTCGACGTGGTGTGGAAGGTCGCCGTCGGGGCGGTCCTCGGGGCGCTGGTCGGCCGGGGCCTCGGCTGGCTGACCTTCCACCTGCCCAACGTCTCGAAGCTGTCGCGCACCGGGGACGGCTTCGTGGCGCTGGGGGTGACCTGCCTCGCCTACGGCATCGTCCAGGCGGTCGACGGCTACGGCTTCGTCGGGGTCTTCGCGGCGGCGTTGGCCTTGCGGGCGTCGAACAGCGGCCACGACTACCATCGCAAGATGCACGATTACGCCGAGGAGCTCGAACGCCTGCTGATGATGGTCCTGCTCATCGGCTTCGGGGTCACCCTCGGCGGCGGAGGTCTCCTCTCCGGACTGACATGGCCGGCCGTCGCGTTCGTGGCGCTGGCCCTGCTCGTCGTCCGTCCCGTGTGCGGATGGGTCGGTTTCGCCGGCTCCGGGCTACCCTCCGACGAACGGGCGGTGATCGCGTTCTTCGGCATCCGTGGGCTCGGGACGGCGTACTACCTCGCCTACGCGCTCGGGCACGCCCCGTTCGAGGCGCCGGACCTGCTGTGGGCGACCGTCGGCCTCGCCGTGCTGGTGTCCATCGTCATGCACGGGATCACCGTCACGCCGGTGCTGCGGTTCCTCGATCACCGCAGCGGTCGGGACACGGCGAGCGGCCAACTCGACCTCGCGCTGCGGGACCCGCCACCGCTCTGAGATCCGCGATCGGCGGACGACGGGGACCATGGCCGGATGGAATGGCGCTAACGTCGGGCTGGTGCGCCGCGGAGCGGTCGTGCCCACCGGCTTCGTCGACGGGACCATGCACGCTCGCGTCGACCGTCCGTGGACGGTGCCGGCGCATCGCGGGCCGTCCGGCATCGGGCGATCGACGCGGTGACGGACCCGACCCGCGAAGGGACGTCCCGGGAGTCGGTGCGAGCCGGGTCTCTGGAGTTCGGCATTCGGGATCCCGGGAAGCGCCGCGAGGACGGGATCGCAATGCCGCGTCCGGTTCCGGCGCTTGCGGACGGCCGTCCGCGCAGGGCGTGGCGGCCGCGTGGGATGGACGGTTCGCGTCGCGGAAATGGGATCCGGGCGAAGGCGAAATCGCATCCCGGCGGGGATGGGACGGAGCCCGGCTTGGGGATGAATGGGGATTTCGCGGGGATGTCCGCCGAGTTAAATCATTGATGCCACTCACTTATTTTTTTGCAAAAAATAAGTGGTGGTGCGGGTAGTCAGGCGCGAACCAGTCTCCAACTGGCGCAGATCCCTGCACCAGGGAAAAATACAGCGATTTTTTCGATTTCCATGGGTCTGGCGCGTTCGGCTCGGTCGGTTCGAATTGGCGCTCCGTGGAATACAAAATCTTGTATTTCCGCTGGTGCCGTGGGTTGAAAGATCTGAGACACTGAAGCGCCGAGCCAGCGGACCCTATCGATCCGCCCTCGTCGTCCTCGACCTTTTTGCTAGGGGTCTGTTGGGATCGTTTACCCGAGGGCGCAGACACGGCCGACCTCGATGACCTGTTCATTCCGAGCTGGGCAACACGATCGGGTTGCGTTTCCCGCGGCGATCCGGCATTCAGCTCGTTGCCGCGGTCGGGTCCCGTTCCCGATTATCGCGGTCCCGGGGACTGATCGCCACGAGATGGTGGTCGTCTGCCCGCGGACATCACGAACTTGAAGCAGCGCGGGGCGCATCAGCCCTAGGCAGCATCGGTTTGGCACGCACGACCCCTGTCGGTCGTTCGCCAACTGATGACTGCGCGCTGACGATCACCTCTCCGAGCTTCGGTCTCCAACCTTGTAACGGGCTTGGAGGCTTCGATGTCACGCAGAGAAAAACTTGACCCAGCCACCGCGGTAGCGGATCTCTCATCCCGTGCCGTGAACGCGATCGCCCTCGACGAGGCGCCACGCGTAGCCATCGGTCCCGGGCTCGAAGGCCGCTACGGGCTCGCCCCCTTGAGCGCCCTCCTCGAGAACCCACACCGTGTGCAGGTCCACTCGCCGCGGCAGCTGAGTAAGCTGAGCCGCGCGATCGAGGTCACAGGGCAACTGGCTCCCGCGATCATTGACGAGCAATACATGGTCCTCGCGGGTCACGCCCGACTCGCGGCGGCCAAGGCGCTGGGTCACGCGAGCATGCCGGTGGTTCAGGTCTTCCACCTGTCGCAGGTACAGAAGCGCGCCTTCTTGCTGAGCGACAATCGCGTCGGCCTCGATGCCCGCCTTGATCGCAAGACACTGGCCGCCCAAATCCCCGAGCTGACCCTGTTGTTCGAGGATGCCGGTCTCACCTTCAGCGACACCGGCTTCGAGGTCGCCGAGATCGACACCCTGGTGATCGACTTCGAAGATAGCGGCCCCGAACCCGACGATGCTATCGATCCAATGCTCGCCGCCGGTGCGATCGTGCTTCGGCAAGGCGACGTCTTCGCTCTGGGCGACCATCGCCTCGCCGTCGGCGATGCCCGCGACGCCGGCCTGCTCGATCGACTCATGTCCGGTGAGAAGGCCGAGGTCGCCTTTGTCGACCCCCCGTACAACGTGCCGGTCCGCTCGATCGGCGGGCGTGGTCGCAGCCGGCATCCCGAGTTCGCCTTCGCCTCGGGCGAGATGAGCCGGGCAGAGTTCGTCGCCTTCCTGGAGGCGGCTCTCGGCAACGCCGCCCGGGTCTCGGTACCTGGGGCGGTGCACTTCGTGTGTATTGACTGGAAGCATTGCCGCGACCTCATCGACGCCGGCGAGCGTGTCTATGGCGCTTATCTCAACCTCGTCACATGGGTGAAGACCAACGCAGGCCAAGGCGGCCTGTATCGCAACCAGCATGAGTTGATCGGCGTATTCCGGGTCGGGGAAGCGCCACATCGCGACAACGTTCAGATGGGCCGGTTCGGGCGCAACCGCTCGAATGTATGGACCTATGCCGGCGCTAACACCTTCCGTTCTGGGCGCATGGATGACCTCAACGACCATCCGACGGTCAAGCCGATCCAGTTGGTCATCGATGCGCTCAAGGACGTCAGCCGACGCGACGCCGTGGTCCTCTACACTTTCGTGGGCTCGGGCACCACGATCCTTGCCGGCGAGCGGATCGGTCGCCGTGTGCGGGCGGTGGAGTATGAGCTACGCTACGCCCAGATCGCGATCCGGCGCTTCGAGGCGATCACCGGCCAGAACGCCCGGCACATCGAGACTGGTTTGACGCTCGCCCAGCTGACCGAGCGCCGCCCCGCGCAGGAGCAGTCGAGTGCGACGGTCGATCAGTCCCCGGAGCCGACGCCACCGCTCGCGGCGGCCAGACCGCGGGTGCGGGAACAACTGAACCGACCCAGCTCGTAGCCGCACGACGCGCGCCACGCTTTGCGCCCGACTCGACCGTCGCCGACCAGATGCTATGGCCCAGATTGAATCTCTCCGGTCTATAGCACAGTCATGTCTTATCGATCGCATTATCAAATATAAAAATCAAAAAATGAAATAAATTTGCCGATCAGCCGCTCTTATGATTGACAAGAAGCGATCGAGTGGGCATTTTCGTCTCATCGCAGCAAGTCGTTGCGATTTTGTATTCGAGACATGCCCGGGAAGACGAGCCGCCATTCTGGCGGGTTCATCGTCATCGTTCTCCAGCGGAACGGCATTCCGGCGCAGTCACGTCCTTTCTCAATGGAAAGCCGTGACGCGTCGCTGGAGGTTGCCATGTCCCGCCACGATGACGACGACATCCTGCCCGTGGATCCCGCACATAGCGGCCCGCAATCCGATATCACTGACGAGGATGAGCGTGTCGGCTACGGCCGTCCTCCGAAGCGGTCTCAATTTGTCAAAGGTCAGAGCGGCAATCCAGCGGGACGGCCAAAGGGGAGCCTCAACCGCGCAACCATTCGAGCCATGGTGACGACGCTGTGGCTCGAGGAAACGATGAAGATCGGTGAGGGCGGGCGCCAGCGGCACATCCCCCGCCTCGAGGCCCTCCTGAAGAAACAGGCCGAGCTCGCGTTCAAGGGCGACCGCAAGGCGATCAAGGATTGCCTCGATGTTGTCTTTCGTATGCTCGGCGATGTCCGTGAAGCGCACAGGGATCAGGAAACGACCGCCGAAGATCTCGCGATTCTACGCACGCATGATTTTGAAGCACGTGACAGCGCCGAGCACGCTGCCGATGTCCCCTGCGACGACGAGGGAGGCGATCGTGAGTGATCTTCGCCGTCGCCTGCGGGCACTGTTGCGCCAGAACCTCGCCGCCTTCGCCCAGAAGACTTTTCAGTCCCTCGATCCAGGGACGCCGTACTGTCACAGCTGGCACCTCGAGCATCTCGCATGGCAACTTGGACGGGTGGCCCGGGGTGAGGTCCGCCGCCTGATCATCAACGTGCCGCCGCGCTCGATGAAGTCGATCACGGTCTCGGTCGCCTTCACCGCCTGGCTCCTGGGTCACGATCCGACCAAGCGCATCCTGTGCGCCTCCTACGCAGCCGATCTCGCGCGCAAGCATTCGATCGACACCCGCATCATCATGGAGAGCGACTGGTACCGCGAGCTGTTTCCGCGCTGCGAGCTGGTCGCGCGGCGTCAGCGCGATACCGAGCTCGTGACCTCGCAAAAGGGCGGAGGTCTGGCCTTCGGGCTCGGGGGGGCGCTCACCGGGCGCGGTGCAGACGTCATCATCCTCGACGATCCGATGAAGGCCGCGAGCGCCACCTCGGAGGCCGACCGTCGCCGGGCGATCGAGTATTACGAGGGGACGCTGGTCTCGCGGCTGAACGACAAGCAGCGCGGCGCTATCGTCCTCGTGATGCAGCGCTTGCACGAAGACGATCTCTGCGGCCATCTGCTCGAGCGATCTCGTGAGGACTGGGAGGTCGTTCACCTCCCGGCCATCGCCATAGAGGACGGCGCGTTCCAGCTCAGCGACCGTCCCGGCCCCGTGCATCGGCGCATCTGCGACGACGCCCTCCAACCCGACCGTGAGCCGCGCGAGATTCTCGAAAACCTCAAGCGTGAACTCGGCTCGCGGACCTTCGAAGCCCAGTACCAGCAGGCACCGACGCCGGCCGGCGGCAACCTCATCAAACGGGAGTGGCTGCAGTACTATCGCGATCGGCCGAGGACCTTCGAGCGCATTGTCGTCTCCTGGGACACGGCTTCGACCCAGGGAGACACCAGCGACTGGTCGGCCGGCCTCGTCTGGGGCGTGCACGATCAAAACTTCTATCTACTCGACGTGGTCCGTAATCGCCTCGAGTTCCCGCAGTTGAAGGAAGCTGTGCTTAAACTTCATGCGGACTGGAAGGCCGACGCTACGCTGATCGAGAAGACCGGGCTCGGGATCGCCTTGAAGCAGGATATCTGTCGCACGACCAGACTGAGGCCACTCTTGCTCCCGCCGAAGTTCGACAAGATCACGCGTTGCGAGGCGCAATCGGATCGCTTTGCGGAGGGACGCATATTTCTCCCTGACGAGGCGCCCTGGCTCGCGCTTTATGAGAAGGAGCTACTGGCCTTCCCGAATGGCCGCCACGACGATCAGGTCGATGCGACGAGCTATGCCTTGCACCACCTTACGGACTGGCTGAACCGCGCCAGACCGCTCGAAAGAAGAAGTCGCGACAGCATCTCGCCCAGGAACCCGCGCGAGAGCGGACCGGAAAGCGAGGTCGTATCGATCGAACCCGAAACACCCGTCATCGAGCCCGTCCGGACGACCATCGAAAACGGATGCGTCACACGACACGTCAGCGCCCGCACGCCGGTCCCAGTGCAAGAGACGCCGGATCGGCCAAGCGGAAGGCCGACGCGTCGCCGGTGATGCGCAAAGCCGATATTCTGTTTTACGCCCAACCCAGTCATTCAAAGGTCGCGAGCAAATTCTTCGAAACGGACATCGCCGGTTGTAACTACTTCGGGCCCCGCAACTATGGCCGCAACACTAAGAGCCCTCTCTGATTGGGGTTCGTGAGGCAAGCATCTCCTCATCGATGTTCCTTGTCCCGGTGTGTCGCTCCCGCGGGTCACGCGCTTCTCTTCGCGGTCGGCGCGAGGCCGCCGCATGATGGGGTCAGGAGAGCAAGGCGTCTCAATCTGTTTCACGACCTGGTCTGCTGACGCGGACCGGTTCGGGACTCTCAACGAGATCGCCTCGCCCATCGTCCCCACGGGAACGATCCGGGTCACCCTCGCGGGTGAAGTCTGGCCTGCCGTCGTTCCGTTCGACGGGGCAGGCGTGTCTCGGTCATGCGAGGGCAGCGACGAAGGCCGTCGGCTCCTTGCCAAAGCGGAACTCAGTCCCGTCGCTCCACATCCGGTGCAGGACGACGGCGAGCTTGCGCGCGACCGCCACGCGGGCCCGCGCCATGCCACGATGCTTGGCAACCTGCGTCCCCCAGGCGCGCAGGCTCGACCATTTGCGTGAGCGCGTCAGCAGCGAGTGCGCGGCCTCGTAGAGCGCGGTGCGAGCGAGTTCGTCGCCGCAGCGGCTGACCTTGCCCTGGATGTCGGTCTCGCCTGACTGGTAACGGGATGGCGTCAGGCCAAGGTGGGCACCCACGTCCCGGGAGTGCCGGAACCGCTCCGGCCGGTCGATGGTGGCGCGGAAGGCCAGCGCGGTGATCGGGCCGACACCCGGCACGCTCATCAGCCGCCGGCAGACCGCCTCGCCGCGCACGATGACGAGAACCTGACGGGTCAGCCGGTCGAGTTGCTCCAGCATGGTCGCCAGGATCGCCAGCAGGGGCGTGACGAGCGGTAGGATCAGGGGATCGTCGCCGGCTAACTCTCGCACGCGCCCGGCAAAGGCGGCGCGGGCCGGGGTGCCGAGCTTGATCCCGCCCTCGCGCAGGATCGCCCGCACCACGTTCTCGATGGAGCGCATCTCGTTGAGCACGGTGCGCCGCGCCACCAGCAGCGAACGCCAGAGCCGGGACTGACGCGACTTGACGTGAACCTGCCGGTACCAGCCTGTCCGCATGATCTGGGCGAGCGCACGGGCATCGTTGCGGTCTGTCTTGTTGGGCATCGTCTTCATGGCTGCGTTGGCGGACCGCGTCTCGATGCAGATGGCCGGCAAACCCGCCGCCCGAAGCTCATCGTGCAGCCAGGCTGTCAGCGAACACGCTTCCAGGCCGACACGCTCCAGGGGCAGGCCGAGCCCCGTCAGGGCAGCGATGAGATCGGAGGGCTCGCTAGCGGCTCGCATCTCCTTGATGATCCGACCCGTCGCGTCGACCACACAGATCGCCGTCTTTTCCAGGGAGACGTCGAGTCCGGCAAAGTAGGTCATGGCTGCTCCTTCCTGATGCTGTGGCGATCCGACATCGACCACGATCTCACATCTCGATAGGAGCAGCCGCCTTCAGCGGACCCACAGCGTGACCCCAATCACCCCATCTGTCCGATAAGGGACTGAGGCGGGGTTGAGTGGTCGGGATGGCGATGCTTCCAGGCGGGTGCTGAAGCCTGACTTGGAAGCGCCATGTGGACCCCGACCACCCGCCGGCAGCATAGCCGCGCGGGCCTTCGCTATGAAACTGATCTGACTGATGCCGAGTGGGCGGTGATCGCGCCACTGATGCCGAGGCCGGCGCCCTGTGGCCGGCCTCCGCTCTGGACGACACGGGAGGTCCTGAACGCCATCTTCTACGTTCTGAGAGGTGGGATCTCTTGGCGGATGATCCCCAAGGATCTGCCGCCGCGCTCGACCACGTTTGGCTACTTCAGCCGCTGGCGCGACACAGGGCTGTTCGGCCGGATCAATCACCACCTCGTCCTGGCTGATCGCGAGCGTGTCGGACGCGAAGCCTCGCCGTCCGCCGCAGTGCTCGACAGCCAGAGCGTTAAAACCACGGAGAGCGGCGGGCCGCGCGGCTACGACGCCGGTAAGAAGGTCAAGGGTCGCAAGCGCCAAGCGCTGGTCGATACGGACGGGCGTGCGCTCGTCCTCGATCCGCAGCCTGCCGACATGCAGGACCGGGACGGAGCCGTGCCGGTCCTTCGCCTGTCACGCCGGAGCTTCTCGTTCATCGTCAAGGCCTTCGCCGACGCCGGCTATGCCGGCGACAAGCCCGCGACCGCCACGATCATCGCCGTCGAGATCGTGCGCAAGCCGCCGGATCAGGTCGGCTTCGCTGTGCATCCGCGCCGGTGGGTCGTTGAGCGGTTCTTCGCCTGGATCAGTCGCAACCGACGCCTCTGGAAGGACCCGGAAGCGACCCTCGCCTCCGCTAAAGCCTTCCTCTACGCCGCAGCCGTCATGATCCTCGTCAGACGCCTCGCCCGATCACCCTGACTTCTCGGACGGACTCTAAGGTTGTAATTAACCCATCAGACCACTGCCTCGGCCCGCCTGCGCTTCTTCGTGTACGCCTTGGCCGACACTAGGCGCAGGCGCGCGTATTCTTTCTCCAGGTCGACGCCCCGCTGTTCGGCCCGTCGCTTGACGAGCTCGGCTTTAAGCTCCTCGCGCGGGAGGAGAACCGCGGCTACCGCGGCCGGCTCCAGGAACCGCTCCCACGCCTCCATGACTGGGCGCTTGAACCCGAGTAGCTCGGCCTCCGTGTAGCGCCTCGTCGTCCCGTTCGACTGGCGGACGGTTTCGGCTTCGTCGCCATGATCGAGGATGTAGCCGACCAAGGCGACGTGCACGTTGCCTTTCTCCTGCACGGTCGACGACAGGCCGCGGCGCAGGTCATGGGGCGAGCTCTCCGAACCCGGGATGGCTCGAACGGTGTGCGTCAGCGTGTCCTCGGCGATGCGCGCCATCTCGCCGGGAGCATCGGCCTTGGCCGGGCGCTGCTGCGGGAAAGCCCAGCGCTGATCCTCGCAGTATTTCAGCCGGTGCCAAGCGAGGTAGGCCGAGAACGGCGCCCAGGCCGCCGGCGGCAGGGGGATGACGTGCTCTTTGCCCTTCTTGCCCGACGGCTTGCGGTGCCAGCAACGCCATAAGCCCCAGCCCGGGCTGCCGTCCCATGCCTCGAAATCGTCGCGGTAGGCCATCACGACGGACAGGCGCCGCTGCCCGGTCCAGGCCGCGAGTTGAATCGCGGCACCGATAGCGGGATTGAGGACGCCGCATCGCGCCGTCGCCAGGATGAGGCCGCACTCCTCCACTGGCGGGAAGTGCTGCCGCTCCTTCACGCCGACGAGTTTCGGTCCCTTAAGGCGGTCCATGTCGGTCGTGGTGATGCCCGAGGCGCGCTCCCGATCAGGGCTGCGCATCCAGCGCCAGAGCATCCGCGCCTTGCGGACGACGTCGGCTGCCTGCGTCCGCTTGCCCGCTTTGCGGAGTTCTTCTACCGCCTGTGCAATGCTGGCGGGCGCGATGTGGACGACCGGCATGGCGTCGAAGGCCCGCAGCGCCGGGCACCGGAGCGTCTTCCTGTAATTTTCGACGGTCGGCTGCGCGTAGACGCCCTCGTCGCACTCGGACTGGAGCCAGGCGAGATAGGCGTCCCGGGCCTCGGCATATGTCCAGGTCGCCGCCGGCGTCTGCCTCGGCATCACCTCCGGGACGTAGAGTGCCGCGAGGTTGGTCCGACCCTTCTTCCTCGCGTCGGCATGGAGGAGGGACTGGCGCTGAAGCTCGATCCAGTTGTCCGATGGGATGCCGTTGCCAGTCGAGACGTGGCGGACGATGGCGGCGCAGGCATGCCGGGCGTGCGCGAGGCCCCAGGCATCGATGCGGCCAATCCGGACGCGGGATTCCTTGCCCTGGTACTGTACGCGGGCGAAGAAGGTTGGACCCCGCGGCTGGACGCGTAAGCGCAGCCCGCGCTGGATGGTGTCAGAGATCTCGAACGTCGCCTTGAGCCCAGCACTCTTCCAGAGGGACGTGAGGGTTTCGATCAGGCCGACGGAGATCTCCTCTCTGCGGTTGACTGTCCGGGCCGGGCCTTCGCCACCCCAGACGCTGCCCGTGTAGGCCACGCCGCCATCCGTCTTCCGCTTACCGCCCATGCCCTGGCCGTCCGAGTTTCGCCCGCGGTCCAATTCCATAACTCGGACGGTATTCGGACGGCCATGAGATGTGGCTCTCCGGAACCTTCCACGAGTTAGTTTTCCCCATAAATGATGCGTTCAGTCCAATAGGTTGGCCTTCCAGCCCCCGTTCTCCGAGCGGAAAGTCCGTGGTGGCAGAAATGCTTGACCCCGGCCTAGAGCCGTGGCTTTTGAGCTGCCTGGCACCCGAGACTCCGTAGCTCAGCTGGATAGAGCAGCCGCCTTCTAAGCGGCAGGTCGTAGGTTCGAGCCCTACCGGGGTCGCCAACCCTTCGCCCGCCGGATCGATCCTGGCCGGTGTGCCCGGTCGGGCAAGCGCTGCGACGGCACCGCGAACCCCCTCGAAACCGCTGGACCCCGGCGTCAGACCCGCCGACATTGCCGGTGCAAAGGCGTGGAGACGCGCGCCCGCACGGCGGAGGGATCGGCGATGGGCAGGCTCGGGATCTGGGGCAGTGCGGCGGTGGCCGTCCTCGCGGCGGGCGGGGGCTGGCTGGCGGCGCAGGGGACGCGTGGGGCGGTCGCGCACGCGCCGCGCTTTCCGCAACTGACCCTGGAGCAGCTCACACCTGCGCAACGCCCGGTTGGCGAGAAGATCCTTAAGGTCTCGAGCGTCGGGCTGGCCGGCCCCTACAACCCGATGATCCGCAGCCCCGAGATGGCGCAGCGGATGTATGACCTGCTCGACTATCTACGCTGGCACACCTCCGTGCCGACGCGGCTGAACGAGTTCGCCATCCTGATCCAGGGGCGGCTCTGGCGCTCGCAGGTGGAGTGGTTCGCCCACTATCCGCTCGCCATCAAGGCCGGCCTCTCCGAGCAGGTTGCGGCCGACCTCAAGGCGAACAAGCGACCGGAGGGCATGAAACCGGACGAAGCCGCCGTGTACGATTTCTGCATGGAACTCTCCACGCAGCACGCGGTCTCGGACGGGACCTTCGCGCGGGCGAAGGCGGTGCTGGGCGAGCAGGGCGTGGTCGACCTGACTGCGCTGACCGGCACCTACGTGACGGTCGCCATGCTGCTGAGCATGGCCGAGGAGGGCGTGCCGCCCGGCAAGGAACCGCCGTTCAAGCCCGGAGAGCAATAGGCGGACGCGATGCGTGCGGCTTGGCGCGCCGGCCTCCGAGACCGGCGCGCTTCGGCTTAGTGCCGCGGCAGGGTGTGGGGCGCCTTCAGGAAGACGTCCACATCCGCGCGGGTGTTGTAGAATGCGAGCGAGGCCCGCACCGACTGGTCGACGCCGAACCGGCGCAGGGCCGGCAGCGCGCAGTGATGGCCCGAGAACACCGCGATGCCGTGCGCGTCGAGGTGGTGGGCCACCGCGTGGTTCTCCTGCCCCTCGATTACGAAGGGCATCACGCTCGCCTTCTCGTGCGCCGTGCCGATGAGGCGCAGGCGCTTCACCTCGGCCAGTCCGCTCTGCGCATAGTCCAGCAGATCGTGCTCGTAGGCGGCGATCGCCGGCAGGCCGATGCTCTCCAGGTAATCCAGCGTCGCGCCAAGGCCGACCGCACCCGCGATGTCCGGGGTGCCGGCCTTGAACTTGTCCGGGGCGCCCTTGTAGACCGTCCGGGCGAAGGTGACGTCCTCGATCATGTGGCCGCCGCCCTGCCAGGGCGGCATCGCTTCGAGCAGGGCGGTCTTGCCGTCGAGGGCGCCGATCCCCGTCGGCCCGAACACCTTGTGGCCCGAGAAGACCGGGAAATCGGCATCGAGCGCCTGCACGTCGAGCGGCATGTGCGGCGAGGATTGCGCCGCATCGACCAGCACCGGCACGCCGTAGGCGTAGGCCAACGCGATGATCTCCCGGATCGGGTTCACGGTGCCGAGGGCGTTGGCGACATGCGTCACCGAGCCGATCTTCGTCCGGCCCGAGAGCAGGGCTGCGTATTGCTCGACGATGATCTCGCCCCGGTCGTTGACCGGAATCACCCGGAGCGTCGCCCCGATCCGCTGCGCCAGCAGCTGCCAGGGGACGATGTTGGCGTGGTGCTCGGTGGTCGAGACGATGATCTCGTCGCTCGGCCCGATATTGGCCTCGCCGAACGAGGCGGCCACGAGGTCGATCGCGTCCGTAGTCCCGCGCAGGAAGACGAGGTCGTCCTTCGCGGGGGCGTTGATGAAGCGGCGCACCGCTGCCTAGGTCGGCGGTCGGGTGACGCTGGCGGTCACCACCTCGCTCCTCGTGCTCCTGGCGATCGCGGTCCTGCTCATTTGCGGCCTCGCGATCGGCTGAGCACGGCGCAGGATCAATCGGCGGGCTCGTAGCGCAGCGTCCCTGCGCGGCGCGTCAGCTGGCCGGTGTCGTTCGTGTGGTTGACGCCGTCCATCACGGGTACGGCAGGGAAATCGAACGGGCTGATGCCCTCCAGGCAGGCCACGTTGACCGCGTAGAGCGTGCTGTCCGAGCGCCGCTGATGGTGCGTATAGATCCCGCAGCGGGAACAGAAGAAGTGCTCTGCCGTGCCGGTATGGAACCGGTAGCTCGTCAGCACCTCCGCGCCCTGCCGGATCCGGATCCCGCCCGCCTCCGCCATCGCCACGACGGCGCCGCGCATGCGGCAGTACGAGCAGGTGCAGCGCCGGATCGACCGGAAGCCGTCGCTGAGCGCCACGTCGAACCGCACCGCGCCGCAATGGCACCGGCCGGCATGCAAGTCCGTCTCGGCGTCCATGTCGCCCAAACCCCGTCCTCTGCCCCCGGACCGAGCGTATCGCCGTGGTGGGGACCGGACAATTCAGAGATTCGCACGCGTTGCGTGAGGTGGACTCACGTGTGGGTTCGGGTCGGCTCGTGGCCGAACTGGATCGCCCGCGCGATCTCCGCGCGCCGCGCGACGTAACCGGGGGCCGCCATCGGGTAATCGTTCGGCAGGCCGTAGCGCGCGCGGTACCGCTCGGGCGTCAGGCCGTGGGCTTTGAGGTGGCGTTTCAGTGTTTTGTAGGAGCGGCCATCGATGAAGCTGATCAGACCGTCCCGCTGGACCGAGTCGCGGATCTCGGCTGGCGTCGGCTGCACAGGCGCCGGCAGGCTATCGGCCGGTGGCACGAGTGCCATCAGCGCTGCGTGCACGCCGGTCAGGATCTCCGGCAGGCCGGTCGGCGCGACGGCATTGCGCGAGAGATACGCCGCGACGACGCGCACCGCGAACTCATTTATCGCGTGCCGAAAATCGGGTGGGGACGGATTTACATCCTGCCGATTCATCATGAGCTCCCGCGGAAACGCATACAAATAAGAAATACTCATACATTCTGCGGAGTCAACGTGGGGAGGTGGCCGGTGGGTTCCGGATTGCGCGCGACACCGGTCGGCGCGCCGCGGGGCCGGCCGCTTTCTCTCGATCGAGCTTCGTGATCCAATACAATCTTCGTGCAGTGCGAAGTCTCTTCAGGGAGCGGATCCCCTGTCCTCGCATCGACAGGCCGGAGTGCCGGCCGCGGCCTGGTCTCGGCCATGGGCCCCGCCTCGCGCCTTCGCGGGCGCGGGACGCACTGGCCTGTGGGCCGCGCCGTTGCTCGTGCTTCTGCTCGCGCCGTCCGCCGTCCGCGGGCAGGACACGCTCGGGCTGATCGCCCCGGACGCACCCGAATTCGGCGCGCCGTTCGAGACGGGGATGCGCGCCAGGGTCGCCGCTGAATTCCCGGATGCGCTCCTCGTCCGGTTCCGGAAGATCAGGCCGATGCCGGGCGAGACCGGCCACGACATCGCGTTCTGCGGCCAGGTCAGCGCGACGCCGCCAGAACAGGCGGCACCGAGCTTCCACCTGTTCCTCTACGGCCGTACCGCCGAAACCGAGACCGTTCAGATCCTCGGATCCGAATCCCTCAACGGCTACCGCGTCGGCCGCAAGCTGATCGGTGCCCTGCGCCGTATCGGTTGTTTATAGAACGCTCTCCGCCGTAGTGGACGCCGGGTCGGCGCAGGAGAGCGCGTTACAGCGAGAGCTGAGAGCTTCACGCTGGAACCGGCTGGCGTGAAGCAGGCGGCAAGACTGTAACGCGACGACACGGCCAGCTATTCCCGGTCGGAGCGGGCGATGTCATGATCTCGGAAACAGACAAGATCCGGGAGAACGACATGGCGCGCCGCCCATCGGCTGGGAGATACCTGATCGCGGTGGGCGCCTTGGTCATCACGGGCGCAGCCGCGGCTCAGGAGCTCAAGCGGACCGAGCTCGGTCGTCAGCCGGTCTCGAGTGACGAGAGCCGCGAGATCGTCATGCAACTGGTCGAGATCCCGCCGGGGGCGACCTCGCGCCGGCATTTTCACAACGGCGAGGAAGCCTACTACGTGCTGGAGGGTGGCCTCGCGCAGGTACAGGGACAGGCGCCGAAGGAGCGGCCGGCCGGCGAGCGCGGCATCAACCGGCGCGGCGTTCCCCATGCCGGCTACACGGTGGTCGGCGACAGGACCGTGAAGATCCTGTCGGTTTACGTCGTCGACAAGGGCAAGCCCCTCCAGGAGGCCGCTGAGTGAGCCCCTGCCCGATCGGTGACGAGAATGTGGCAGAAGCTTGACTATTGCCGTCGAATCAGTTTTAAACTTGATTGTTGCGTCATGGATACACCCCAAAGGGCTTTGGAGGTTCTGATGTGCGCGCGGAAGACCTTCTATATTTTCGCCAAGTCCTCCGATGGCCAGCTTTTCTGTGCCGTCCGTCAGGATCAGCCGATCCCCCGGATGATCGACGGCGTGCAGTGGCGTTACGTGACCTGCATCGACACCGCACGCGACCGACCGTTCGGCTTCGATGTAGATGACGCTCATAAAGCCATGCGGAACGGCGGCGTATACTTCTACAAGCGCGAGTTCGTCTTTTCCCAGCCCCGGACGCTGCTTCAGGCCGCCTGAACGTCGGCCCTCCGCCGGCTGCCGCATGGACGCCTTCCGCATCGGTGTGCTGGAAAAACGCCGCATCGCGGGCGGGCTGGGTGAACTGATCGGGGGCCTCGTTGCTTGGCACGCGGTGGGATCGGGAGATCCAGACCCTGGCCGCGGGAGGACGGACGTGTCGTTCAGGATGGGGCTGGCCGGCTTGGCGCTGGCGATGATGGGTGCGGCCCCGGCTTGGGCCTGGGGCGTTCCCGGCTGCACCAATCTGCCCGAATACAATCGCGCCCTCGGGGCGCTGCAGGGGATGACGAGCGCCTGCGACATGAGCGTCGAGGAGGCCCGTCGGGTGATCGCGGCCCATGACGGGGTTGCCGCACCGCCGCCCGCCGCGGCGCCGATAATCGCGCCGCCGCCCCGAGCCCATCGCCGACCTCATCGGAGGGGTCGGCACCCGCGTTCGACCCGGCGATGAGCGCACGTGGAGGGTTGCGCGCTCACCGCCTTGGTTCCAGCGCCCCTTGCACGGCGTCATCACCCTGGCCTCGGCCACGCTTTCCGGGGCGGCGACGCTGGCTTACTCTCCCGCACAGGCTGCGAGTTCACAAATCGCAGTCCGGATCTGACGCGGCTCAGCCCGATCCAGAACCGGCAGTCGCTGCGGGTGGGTGCGCGTAGCCGATGGTCCATATCCCTCAGATGAAGCTTGGCTCCGGCTCCTCCGTCGGCTCGAAGGCCTCCCGGATAGCGTCCGGGTCGACGGCGTCGAGCGTGGCCGGTTGCCAAGCGGGCCGGTTGTCCTTCTCGACCAGCACCGCGCGCACGCCCTCGTAGAAATCGTGCCCCCGCATGATGCGCGTCACCAGTCGGTACTCCGTCCGGATGGCCGCGATCACGTCCAGATCGGGCCCGCGCCGCATCTGCTCGAAGGCAAGGCAGAGGCTGGTCGGCGACCGGCTGCGGAGGGTGCGGGCCGTCTCGGTGGCGAAATCCGACTGCGCGACCGCGTCGAGCCGCGCCAGGATGGCCGGGACGCTCTCCGCCGAGAAGCACGCATCGATGAGGGCCGCCTCTTGGGTCACCGGCCCGGTCGGCGGCGGAGGCGCGGCGTGGGCGGCCAGGGCCGGCTCGATCGGGCCACCTTCCGCCAACGCGTCGAGGATCGCCGGGAAATCGGCGGCGCGCGCCGCATGGGTCGCCAGCCCGAGCGGGAGGGCGTCGCCCGCGCCGATCTTCGATCCGGTCAGCGCCAAGTAGGTGCCGCTGCGACCCGCCAGACGCGGCAGGATTGCGGTGGTGCCGACATCCGGAACGAAGCCGATCCCGACCTCCGGCATCGCGAAGGCGTAGGATTCGGACGCCACCCGGTACGGCCCGTGCACAGAGATGCCGACGCCGCCGCCCATGACGATGCCGTCGATCAGCGCGACGATCGGTTTGGGGTAGAGGGCCATCGCGGCGACGAGTTCGTACTCGCCGCGCCAGATCTCAAACATCGCCTCCGTCTGTCCGGCCTTGGCGGCTTCGTATATGCGCCGGACATCGCCGCCCGCGCAGAAGGCCCGTCCGCCGCTGCCCTGCACCACCACCCGCGTTACGCGGTCGTCGGCGGCCCAGTCCCGGAGCTGAGCCTGCATCGCCCGGATCATGCCGAGCGTCAGCGCGTTCAGGGCCTTGGGCCGGCTGAGCGTGACGAGGCCGAGGGGGCCGCGCACCTCGAACACCACCTCGTTGGTCGACTGTGCGGTCATCGTCGGACGCATCCACCCCCTGTGAGCTTCGGTTTATGGGGCGGCTGAATAGGCGTGCATCCAGATGGCCGCAACGATGGGGCGGAATCGGGGACAATCGCCCCCGACCGTCGCCGATCCCGCGCTCGAGCCCCGTGGCGACAGCATCGACAGCCTGTCTCGGGATGATAAGCGTCGCGGCCAGCACGGACATCCGGTCGGCATAGGACAGACACGATGCTCTACATGGTCCACATGCAGGTCGACATCCCCGCCACCCTGCCGAAGGCGGAAGCGGACCGTCTGAAAGCCGAGGAGAAGGCGTTCTCGCAGAAACTTCAGCAGGACGGCACGTGGCGGCACCTGTGGCGGATCGCCGGGCAATACGCGAATTACAGCGTCTTCGATGTCGACGGGAACGACGCACTGCACGACATCCTGACGGCGCTGCCGCTCTACCCGTACATGACGATCCACGTCACGCCGCTGGCCCAGCATCCCTCCGCCATCGCGGCCAACTGACAGGTCGAACCATGCCCTTCATCATCGAGACCTTCGACAAGCCGGGCAGCCTCGAGATCCGCAGGGCGCATCGCGCCGAGCATCTGGCTTATCTCGACCGGATCAAGAAAAGCCTCCTGGCCTGCGGCGCCAAGCTGAACGACGACGGCAGCGATGCGGGCGGCGGCCTCTATGTCGTCGATGTCGAGACCCGCGCGGAGGCCGAGGCGCTGATCCAGGCGGATCCGTTCCACACGGCGGGCCTGTTCGACCGCGTCGCGATCAAGCGCTGGCGCAAGGCCTATCTCGACGGCAGAAGCTATCTCTGAGGGAGGGGCGCATATGGCTTTCGCCGAACTCGATGACGTGCGGCTGCACTACAGGGCGGATGGCGATCCCGCGAACCCCACGCTCGTGCTGTCCAACTCGCTGGGCGCGGCGCTGGACATGTGGGCGCCGCAGATCGAACCCTTGGCGCGCCATGTCCACCTGATCCGCTACGACACGCGCGGCCACGGTCAGTCGGAGGTCACGCCCGGACCCTACACGATCGCCCAACTCGGCCGGGACGTGGTCGGCCTCTTGGATCGCCTCGGCCTGGAGCGGGTGCATTTCGCCGGCGTGTCGATGGGTGGCCTGACCGGGCAGTGGCTCGCCCTGAACCATCCGGAGCGGCTGGCGCGCCTCGCCCTGTGCAACACGGCCGCGTATATCGGGCCGCCGGAGAACTGGACCAGCCGGGCCGAGAAGGTCCGCGCGGACGGCGTCGGCAGCATCGCCGATGCCGTGGCGTCGCGCTGGCTGACGGCGGACTATGCGGTTGCCCAACCCGAGCTGGCGGCCAGCCTGCGGCGAATGCTGGCTGCCACGGCGCCGGAGGGCTACGCGGCGGCCTGCCTCGCGGTGCGCGACGCCGATTTCCGCGGCGCGCTTCCGCGGATCACCGCGCCGACGCTGGTGATCGCCGGGACGCACGACCTCGCGACGCCGCCGGCGGAAGGCCGCTTCCTGGCGGACCACATCCCTGGCGCGCAGTACCGTGAGCTCAGCGGCGCCCATTTGACGAATCTCGAGGATGTCCAGCGCTTCAACGAGGCCGTGCTGACGCTCTTCGGCGAAACGCGCGCGTCGTAGAGCCGGCGAAAACTCGGCCGGCCGCGGGCCGGAACGGCCCGCGGCCTCAAGAAAACAAAGGCCGATCAACAAATGGGGAGGAAATCCATGTCCGATCGGATCTCGGGGCGGACGCTCGCCCGACATGGGGTCGTGGCCTTCGCCGCGGCCTGCCTCGCCGCCGCACCGGCCCGCGCACAATACGCCGATGGCGGCATCAAGATCGGTGTGCTGACCGACATGTCGGGCGGCTATTCGGACCTCGCCGGGCGCGGCTCGGTGACGGCCGCGCAACTCGCCGTGGAGGACTTTGGCCGGCCGATCAACGGCCGCAAGGTCGAGCTGATCTTCGCCGACCATCAGAACAAGGCCGATATCGCCTCCGCGATCGCCCGCCGCTGGTTCGACACCGAGGGCGTCGACGCGATCTTCGACACCAACTCCTCGGTGGCGGGCTTGGCCGTCCGTGAAGTCGCGCGCGCCAAGGGCAAGATCGACATCAATTCCGGCGCCGGCTCGATGGCGCTGACCAACGCCGCCTGCTCGCCGACCGGCGCCCACTGGACCTGGGACACCTATTCGCTGGCGGCCGGCACCGCCACGGCCCTGGCGGACGACCCCAAGAACACGTGGTTCTTCATCACCGCCGATTATACGTTCGGGCACGATCTGGAGAAGCAGGTCACCCGCGTCGTGAAGGCGAAGGGCGGCCAGGTGCTCGGCTCGGTCAAGCACCCGTTCCCGAATCCGGATTTCTCGTCCTACCTGCTGCAGGCTCAAGGGTCGGGCGCCAAGATCATCGGCATGGCCAATGCGGGCGCCGACACGATCAACACGATCAAGCAGGCGAGCGAGTTCGGCATCCCGCAGGGCGGCCAGACGCTCGGCGGGCTCAACATTTTCCTGACCGACATCCACTCCGTCGGTCTCAAGGACGCCCAGGGGATGATCCTGACAACCGGTTTCTACTGGGACCTGGACGACCAGACCCGGGCCTTCGCCCGACGCTTCGGCGAGCGGATGGGCGGACGGATGCCCACCATGGTGCAGGCCGGCGATTACTCGGCCGTGCTCCACTTCCTCAAGGCCACCGAGGCCGCCGGGACGGATAACGGGCTGAAAGTCATGGCCAAGATGCGCGAACTGCCGATTCAGGACTTTTTCGCCCATAACGCCAGCCTGCGCGTCGACGGCCGGATGGTCCACGACATGTACTTGGCGCAGGTCAAGACGCCCGCGGACTCCAAGGGGCCGTGGGATTTCTACAAGATCCTGAAGACCATCCCGGGCGAGCAGGCGTTCCAGCCCCTGTCGGAGAGCACCTGCAGCCTCGTGAAGAAGTGAGGCCGGACCCTACACGTCGTCGGGCGCCGCTTCAGTCCGGGCCTGCGCCCAGGCGCAGTCGCGCTCGGCCTGCCGGGCACGTTGCTCCGCCGCATAGGCGTCCTGATCCGGCTGCGCCTGCCGGCTCTGGCGCTTGGCCCGGGCGGCCGCACGCTTGCGCCATTCCTCGGTCTCGGCCTTCTGGCGCAGCAATTCCTCGACCGTGATGGGTTTCACCGGCTCCTTCGGCTGAGCCCAGGCGTAGGCGCGCCGGGGCGGCGGCCGGGGCGCGGATTCTGTCCGCGCGGGACGGGCCGCGCGCATCGCCTCGGCGAGGGTCAGGCCGGCGCTCGCAGCGATACGCGCGGCGGCAGCCTGCGCGGCCGCGCGCTCGCCCATGGTCGCGCCCTGTGCGGCGAGCGCGAGGCACTTCTCGAACCTGTCTCGGTCGGCGGGTGTCATCGGGCGCGTATAGCGCCCGGACGGCCCGCCGTCCCGCTGGTTCTCAATCCGGCTTGGCGCTCGCCACCGTGCCGGTGAAGCTGTAGCTGCCGAGCTTCTCGCCGACCACTTGGACCGCGCCGTCCGTCAGGGTGTTCAGCCGGCGCGAGCGGATCGTCATCATGCCCGCCAGGCCCGCGAACTTGCCGGTGCCGCCGATCCACTGGCCCGTCCCCTCGTTCACCGCCGCGAGCGGCTGGAGCGGGTAGTCCCACTTCTCGAACACGTGGTCGCCATCGGCATCGACGTAGTCGCAATAGCCGTGGTTCTCCACGGTCTTGGCGCCGTTGTCGATCGTCGGCGCGGAGGTGCAGCGCCCGGCCATGTTGTGCAGGAGCTTGCCGCCGGATTCGTTGACCGCGGTCATCATGGCGATCGAGGCGGAGGCCACGCGGTTCTCGCCGATGGTGACGGGCTTCGGCGCTGCCAGCACCGTCGACGTGTAGGTGATCCGGAAATCACCCTGCCGCGGCATGTCGTCGGCGCCGGCCGTGGTGGAGCCGAGGAGCAGCAGGCCGAATGCCGCCGCCGAACATGTCGCGGGTGATGCGAACGCAATTTCTTTGCCCATCATGACGACCTCCCAGTCTGGCGCATGCGAGACGGGTCGGCTTCGGTCCGAGTGTTCATCTCAGGCCGGCCGAATCGTTGGCGCCGAGCAAATATTGTTCTCAGTGCGATCTTCATTCAAGCGTACCTCTAAGATATTGTATTCGATCGGCGGTCTCGTGCATGACACGATCGCGTTATTGTAGGTGACGCCGAAGCGATCAGCGCCAACGACTGCTGTTTATGATCTCTTGAGATACTTGATCATCCATTCGATGCAAAATATCGACCGTGCTCGAAATCACGAATGTTGTTCATAAGTATAAACTGGAATTTTGCATCGGCAGACTCTCGTGCGAATAAAGATAAGACTCCCAGTCCTGAAGCGGAAAATCCGAAACCTTCATCGAACAATCACGGACGACTTGACTGCAAGTTGCGCGATCAGGCGTCGTCACAAATCTGAGGCGCCTGGCCGGGTCGGAGCGACTCGGCAGAGGGCAGCCCACCCAGGCGCGCCGTCCTCACCGCGCGCCCGCGTCCACCAGGGCCGTTCAGCGGAAGCCCGGCGCCGAGCTGGTGGACGTCATCGACGACGCCTGGAACGGCATTGGGCTCGTCACCGCGCAGCTGGCTGCGTGAGCCGGCGCGCGACGGATGGGAGCCTCACAAGTCGGCGCAGGCCTTGCCGCCCGGCCGTGTCTCCCGCGCACCTGCGCCGCCGTCCGGGTCGCTCAGGACGACGAGGATCCGTCCCAGCAGCACCCGCGAATGTCGTGCGATCCGGGTCTCGCTGTGGTCGACCGTTGGGCACGGGCTCGCGTCGTAGGCCGCGCGCAACTCGGCGAGCTGGCGCATCCGCAGTTCGGGATCGATGGGAGCCATGACCCGTCCTCCCGGCCGGCTTTGGTCCGCGGTACGCCCCCGCGAACAAGCCTTCGACCATCCCGAGTCGGGGAGTTGGAAAACCGTGTCTGAACGGTCCCTACGACCTTTAGCGCCGGAACGCCTGGACATACGTCGCAGGCTCCCCGACCGTTTGGTCAAGGTGCGGGTGCCGTTCTGGTCGGCACCAACCATCAGACAGGGGGTTCCACGCCCCAGGCCCGCGCGTACGGGCCCGCCGGACTTATAGTCGGTTCTAGGAACGGAATCCAGTTCGCCGCGCTGCACTTTGCTCGAGGATGTGGAAAGCCGCGTCGATCAGGATCGCCAGCGCCGAAACGACGAGGCCGCCTTGCAGGACATAGGCGGTGTTGCCCGTGAGCAGGCCCGAGATGATGACCTCGCCCAGCGTGCTGGCCGCTACCGTCGAGCCGATCGTTGCGGTCGCGAGGCCGATGACGGCCGACAGCCGGATCCCGGCCAGGATCATTGGCAGCGCGAGCGGCAGTTCCACTTGGACGAGCCGCTGGCTGTCGGTCAGCCCCATGCCGCGCGCCGCCTCCATCAGCGCCGGATCGAGGCCTTCGAGGCCAGTGAGCGTGGTCTCGAAGATCGGCAGCAGCCCGTACAGCACGAGGGCGACGAGGGTCGGCAGCGGCCCGAACCCGAAGATCGGCACGGCTAAGGCCAGCACCGCCACCGGCGGGAATGTCTGGCCGAGATTGGCCACCGCCCGGGCGAAGGGCAGGACGTCGCGTCCCGCCGGACGGGTCGCCGCGACCGCGAAGCCGATCGCCAGCACGCTCGCCGTCAGGGTTGCGGCGGCGACCAGCAGGAGGTGGTTGATAGTGAGCGCAAGCAGCGGGGTCTGTGCGTAGATCGGCGCGGTGTCGCCGGGGGCGAAAGGGCGCAACAGGCCCGCGAAGCTCTGCGGCGCGAGCAGGAAGGTGCCGAGCAGGGCGAGCAGCGCGAGATGCGCTAGATATCCCGCACGGCTCACGGGCGGGCGCCCTGCGCCTCGAGCGCGGCGCGCGTCACCCGGCCGAGCAGCACGCCGTCTCGGCTGACAGGCAGGGCCGGGCGCTGCGACCACAGGCTCTCAGCCAGCGCCGCGCGCACCGAGGTGCCCGCCGGGATCGGCGTGCCCGGCGCCGCCCCGGGCTCCACGAGATCGTCCACGACGCGCAGCGCCATGAGCTGGAAGGCCCGGTCGCCGCCGCCGAGGAGGGCGCCGACGAACGCGGTGGCCGGCGCACCGATCAGCGCCGCCGGATCGGCCTCCTGCACGAGGCGGCCCCGGTCCATCACGGCGATCCGGTCGCCGAGCCGCAGCGCCTCGTCCATGTCGTGGGTCACCAGCACGATGGTGGTGCCGGTGCGCCGCTGGATCGCCCGCAGATCCGCCTGAGCCTGGCGGCGGATGATCGGATCGAGGGCGCCGAAGGGCTCGTCCATCAGCAGGATCGGCGGCTCGGCGGCCAGCGCCCGGGCGACCCCGATCCGCTGCTGCTCGCCGCCCGACAGCGCCGCCGGGAGCCGGTCCCGGTAGGCGGCCGGATCGAGGTTGAACAGGCCGAGCAGCGCGTCGACCCGCGCGTCGATCCGCCGACGGTCCCAGCCCAGCAGCCGCGGCACCACCGCGATGTTCTCCGCCACCGTCCGATGGGGGAACAGGCCGTGGCCCTGGATCGCGTAGCCGATCCCCCGGCGCAGGACATGCGGGGCGACCGCCCGGATGTCCCGGCCCGCGATCCGGACCGTGCCGGCGCTCGGCTCGACGAGGCGGTTGATCATCCGCAGCAGGGTCGTCTTACCGGAGCCCGAGGTGCCCACGACCGTCAGCACCGCGCCCGCCTCGACCCGCAGGCTGACGTCGGACACGACCGCCCGCTCCCCGAAGACGCGGCTGATCCCGGCGAGTTCGATCATCGGATCAGGCATCACGGGTGCCGTTCCGCCACCCGGCCGCGGCTCACTGCGATGGCGGCATCGAACAGCACGGCGGCGCTGCTCGCCAGGGCGACGGTCGGCAGCGCCCCGAGCAGGACGAGGTCGCCCGCGTTCTGGCTGATGCCCTGGAAGACGAACACGCCGAGCCCGCCGCCGCCCACGAGGCCCGCGATCACCGCAAGGCCGATGTTCTGGACCAGCACGATGCGGATCCCGGTGAGGAGACTCGGGAGCGCCAGCGGCAGCTCTACCTGGAGGAGGCGCTGGCGGCCGGTCATCCCGACGCCGCGTGCCGCGTCGCGCACCGGTGCAGGCACGGCGTCGAGCCCCGCGACGGTGGCGGCCGCGACAGGCAGGAGCGCGTAGGCCCACAGGGCCACGACGGCCGGGGCGGGGCCGATCCCCGCGATCCCGGATTCCGCGGCCCCGGGGATCGTCCGGCCGATCCAGGCCAGCGGCGCGATCAGCATCCCGAACAGCGCCAGGGAGGGGATGGTCTGGACCACGTTGAGAATCGCGAGCAGCGCCCGCCACAGGGCCGGCTTCGGACGTGCCAGGATCGCGGCCGGGATCCCGACCAGGGCGGCCGCCGCCACCGACGCGAGGGCAAGGCCGAGATGGGTCCGGACCTCCCGGCCGAACGTATCCGCGTGACCGGCATATTCCCGCATCACCGAGAGGTTGTCCCAGAACCCGGACCGGAGGGCGAGCCCCGCCAGGATCGCAACGGTCGCCAGCGCCGTGACCCGCATCCCGGGGCCGGGCCGCAGGCGCGCCAGCCCGTCGCCGGTGGCGAGGCCGGCGGCGCCGAAGGCCAGCCACCAGCCGGCCTCCGGCGAGACCCGGCTGTAGCGGTCGCCGGGCGGCGTCAGGTGATCGGCCGCCCATCCGGCCGTGAGGCCGAGGAGCAGCAACGCGGCTGCGCCCGCGGCAAGCCGCAGGAACGGGGGGATCCGCAGGGCCAGCAGCGGCGCGGCGAGCCCGGAGCCGCAAAGCAGTGCGAGCGCCGGACCGGCCGGCAGCGCCGACCATGCCATCAGCGCGGTGCCTTCGGCGATCCGGTTCGGCCGCACGACCATCAGCGGCAGCACGACGAGGCCCAGAGTCAGCAGGGTCGCGAGGGTCGCGCCCAGGGGATCGAGGCCGGAGACGATCCGGCCGCTCGGGCGGGCATCGGCATGCGTCCCGGGTGCAGGGAATTGGCCCATCCGGAGGCTCCGCGCGCGGCCGCAGGAGCGTGGCTGCGCGTCGCCTGGACTTAGCGCGCTCTGCGCCGAAGTGGACACCGGTTCGGCGCAGAGCGCGCGCCGGCCTTAATGCACGAACCCCGCCGCCTTCAGGAAATCCGCCGCTACCGTGGAGGCGGGTTCGCCGCCGATCTGAACCCGTCCGTTGAGGTCGCGCAGCGTGGCGAGGTCGAGCTGGCGGAAGATCGGATCGAGCACCGTCGCGATCTCAGGACGCGCCCTGAGGACGGCTCCGCGGACCACGGGTGCCGGCTGGTAGACCGGTTGGACGCCGCGGTCATCCGCCATCACCATGAGGCGGGCGGCGGCGAGACTGCCATCGGTCCCGAACACCATGGCGGCGTTGGTTCCGGAGGTACCCCGCGCCGCCGCCGCGATCGTGGCGGCGGTGTCTCCGCCGGCGAGGATGACGAGCTGGTCCGGCCTGAAGCCGAAGCCGTAGGCCCGGCCGAAGGCCGGGAGCGCGGCGGGCGCGGAGACGAATTCCGACGAGGCCGCGAGCTTGATCGAGCCGCCACCGGCCACGTAGCGGCCGAAATCGCTCATCGTCTCGAGGGCATTGGCCTTGGCGATGTCGTCGCGCACCGCGATCGCCCAGGTGTTGTTGGCCGAGGCGGGCGCCAGCCAAACGAGGTCGTTGGCCGCGCGGTCGAGGCGCCGGGCGGTCTCGTAGGCGGCCTGTGCGTCCTTCCAGACCGGGAGATCCTGCCGTCCGAAGAAGAACGCCGCGTTGCCGGTGTATTCCGGGTAGATGTCGATCTGGCCCTCCAGCAGGGCCTGGCGCACGATCGATGTCGACCCGAGTTGGGTCTTGTCCACCGTCGAAATGCCCTTGGCCCCGAGCGCCTGCAGGATGATGGCGCCGAGAACCCCGCCCTCCGTGTCGAGCTTGGAGCTGACCACGACGGGCGCCGCCTGCGCGGCCGACAGGCCGATCAGCAACCCGACAAGTCCGGCCAGGATCCGCTTGCCCATCGATCCGGGTTCTCCTGTCCGCGCCGCCGCTCAGGATCGGCGCCGGGCCGGATCACGGTATACGACCCCGTGGCAGAATCATCGGGCGATCCTGTTCACCTGCTCATTCCGAGTCGACCGCGTCGCCGCCGCGGCGGCGATGACGCTGTTGCTGACCCTGCTTCAGGCATCGGAGCCGGATCGCGCTGCGGGGCCGTATCGGTCGGCCTGAGGCACGCTGGTTCGCAAAGACTCCATCAAGTCTCCGAAATCCAGTTAAGACTACTTAACCTTGACATGAACTTACAATGAACCCAAGCGATCCAGGCGGTATATGCACGTATAGGTTGTTCCTGGTGGAGCCGAGTCTGACACATGTCGTATTCGATCTTCGTCCGTGATCTTGCCCATGACGACGGGCGTACACCGCAGCTCCTGGCCTATGACATCCAAGACCGCTCCCTGGCAGCCTCCCTCGTGTCGGTGATCGCAACCTCGTACCGGGATCACGGGTTCAACCCGGCCACGCGGGTGCATTGGTTCCGTGCCGCGGGCACCGTGCACGAGATTTACACCTGGCCGCAGGCCTGAACGGGCCTTACGTGCCGCAGAAGGTCCGGTAGCCGACCCCGCCGCCCTCCGGCGCCTGCGCGTAGCGGGCGTGCTCCGGCTGGTCGGCGTAGGGCCGTGCCAGCACCGCCAACAAGGTTTCGAAGGGCGCGAAATCGTTTCGCTCCACGGCGGCCGCGATCATCGCCTCGACCTGATGGTTGCGAGGGATGAAGGCCGGATTCGCCGTCCGCATCGCGGCGGCTATCTCGGCCGGGGCGCGGGTTTCCTCGGCGAGGCGCGCCCGCCAGCGAACCGCCCACCCGTCGTACGCGGTCGGGTCGACGAACAGGTCGCGCACGGATCCGTCGCCCTCAACGGCTCCGCACAGGGTCCGGAAGGTCAGGGTGAAGTCGGCTTGGTTCTCGCCCATCCGTGTCAGGAGGTCGCCCGCCAGCGCGGGGTCGCCGTCCCGGACCGCGCCGAGCCCGAGCTTTCGATTGAGGCCGCCGTGATAGGCGTCTTCGAAAGCAGGTGCGTTGCCGGAGAGCGCCGCTTCGGCCTCACGGACCGCCTGCTCTTCGTCATCGGCGAGCAAGGGCAGCAGGGTTTCGGCGAACCGGGTCAGGTTCCAAAGCGCGATGCGCGGCTGCTGGCCGTAGGCGTAGCGTCCGTTCTGATCGATCGAACTGAACACCGTGCCGGGATCGTAGGCGTCGAGGAAGGCGCAGGGGCCGTAGTCGATCGTCTCGCCGGCCACCGCCATGTTGTCGGTGTTCATCACCCCGTGGACGAAGCCCACGAGCAGCCATCGCGCCACCAGCCCTGCCTGGGCGGCGATGACCGCGTCGAGCAGCGCCCGGTAGCGATTTTCCGCCTCCGCCGCCTCGGGATAGTGCCGGGCCACGACATGGTCGGCCAGGGCCCGCAGGGCCTCGACGTCACCCCGGACCGCGAAGAACTGGAAGGTGCCGACCCGGATGTGGCTCGCTGCGACCCGCGTGAGCACGGCCCCGGGCAGCAGGGTCTCGCGCACCACGGGCTCGCCGGTGGCGACGGCGGCGAGCGCCCGGGTGGTCGGAATGCCCAGCGCCGCCATCGCCTCGCTGACGAGGTACTCGCGCAGCACCGGTCCGAGGGCCGCCCGGCCGTCCCCGCGCCGGGAGAACGGGGTCGGGCCGGAGCCCTTGAGCTGGATGTCGCGGCGGATGCCGGTCCGGTCGATCACTTCGCCGAGCAGGACCGCGCGCCCGTCGCCGAGTTGCGGCACGAACTGGCCGAACTGGTGCCCGGCATAGGCCGCCGCGATCGGATCGGCACCCTCCGGAACCGTGTTCCCCGCCAGCGCCGCAACCCCGTCCGGACCTGCGAGCCAGTCGGCGTCGAGCCCAAGTTCCCCCGCCAAGGCCCGATTTAGGTGGATCAGGCGCGGAGCCTCCACGGGGGTCGCGGGGCGGCGCGCGTAGAAGCGCTCGGGCAGGCGGGTGTAGCTGTTGTCGAAGGGAAGTGCCATCATCGGGGGCTTCTATGGAGCGGCGTTGGCGTGGGCAAGCGGGGCGGGTTTCGGCCGGGACCGTGCAGGCGCGGTTCCGGTCCGCGTCTTCGAGAGAGACCAGAACTCCTCCGCCGCGGCGCCCGGGACGATCGCCAGCTGTCCGGCTGGGCGCGCCTCGTCCACTGGGTCTCGGGCATAGTCTGTCGGACCTCCACTGTCGGACTAATCCACCGGCGGTGGGATAGTTCGCGGCTCAACGCGCTCAGGCATCGGCACGGCTGATCGCCCCGGGGACCGGACAGGCCGGGGCGGCGGACGGCGTGCGCCGAAGGACCCGCTCTCGAACCGCCAGGGCCGCGATCGCCAGGGTCGCCCCGGCCAGCACGTCCGGCAGGTAGTGACCGCCCGCGCCCAGCGTCGCCACGATCACGACTGCGTTGAGGAGGATCGCGAGCGGGCCAAGGACGGGCAAGGGTGCCAGCGCCCAGGCGGTCAGGAGCGCGAGGCACACGTGGAAGGACGGGAAGGTCGCCAGCCCCCGCAGGTCGCCGAGCGCCAGCGTGTCGAGCGTGCCCGCCCGCAGCCGTGCCACCGGCTCCAGATGCCAGAGCGCGCCGATCGTCTCCAGATGGTCCGACGGAACAACGCGCGGCGCGTAATGGGCGTAAGGGCCCAGCGCCGGCAACAGGGCGGCGAGGACGATCACGCACAGCAGTGTGACTGAGAACAGCCGGATGTAGGCCCAGAGCCGTCCGAGCCGGCGGGTCGCGCTCAACGCGATGACCACGACGCCGACCTGCGGCCCGCTGGAATGATAGGCGAGCGCCAGCCACCACGACAGGGTGGGATGGCGCGCCAGGAAGGCCACGTAAGCCGTCCAGTCGAAACCGAGCCGTGCCTCGAACCCAGCCAGCGCGTCGTCAATGAAGGGCAGCCCCAGGCCCGCGACAAGGAAGTGCAGAACCGCCACCGGTATGGTGAAGGTGATCAGAAATGCGCTCGCGAGCGCCATGCCTCGCAGGGGCGGATCCGATTTCACGGTCGCGAAGCAGGCCGCCGCGACCAGCAGGACTACCACGATGGCGGCAGCCACGACGAAGCCGGTCGGCGCGGCCGTCATGCCGGCCGCCCGCATCCAGACGGCGTCGATCCCGATAAGCGCGAGGCTCAGCGCCCAGAGTCGGGGATCGGGGGCGGCGATTCCCGTGGCGAACCGGCGAAGCCCACGCGACCAAGAACGGCACGTACCCGCAACGTGAGCGTCGGCCCAGGGTCGGGCTGCCCCGACCTGCTCGTGAGATATCATCCGGCTCTGCTCACCCCGCGGCCAAGGCGTGACCGCACCGGGCAGACGCACGAGGGCCGCAATGGTTCGCCCGCGGACGCAAGGTCCGGCCCTGCCAGTGGGGCCGGGCTCTCTATCGGCCCGTGGTGGGGGGCGTGCCGGCCACCGGCGGCTTGCCGCTGCCGACGGCGCCTTCAGTCGGCGGTACGGTGGCGGGGTTGGTCACGGCCTCCGTCGCCGTCTTGCCCGGATCCCGCGTATCGGCTGCCGGCTTGGTCGCGGTCTCGGCCTTGGGATCCGCCCCGGTCCGATCCTGCGCCCGAGCCGCCGACAGGTCGGTGAGGGTCGTGGCGACGATGAGAAGGGCGAGGATCGATCGATTCAAGGTCTGCTCCGGGCTGCTCGAGGGGCAATGGTCGGCCGCACGCGTCGTTCCGGCCCGGGCGAGCGCAGGAGCGCGTCGCTCGGGACCGCCGGACCGTCGAGGTCAGGCCTACGCGTCGGCCTTCTTGCGACCCCGGGTCGGCTTGGCGGGCTCCGGTGCCGCCGCGACGGTCTCGGCCGAGGCCGCGTTCTTCGCTGCCGGGCCCCGACGCTTGTGACCGAGGCCGGCATTGCGGGCGAACTCGGCGCGCATTGCCGAGTAGGTCGACGCCGTCGTCGGGTAATCGGGCGGCAGGCCATAGCGCTGCCGGTACTGCTCGATCGTCATGCCGTTCCCGGTCAGGTGGCGCTTGAGCGTCTTGTACGGCTTGCCGTCGATGAAGCTGACCAGCGCGTCCGGCGTAATCGACTTCTTGATCTGCGCGGGTGTCGCCTTCTTGAAGTCCGGCTCCGCAGGTGTCGAACCTTGGCCAAGGCTCGACAGCGCAGCATGGACGCCGGACAGAAGCGTCGGCAGGTCGGGCATAGGAACGGAGTTGTTGGCTACATAAGCCGAGACGATATCGGCGGTCAGCTCGACGAAATCGATCGTGTCTTGGTGCGGGGCTGAAATGTTATCTTCCATCGACGCCTCTCTCGCGGGAATGCGCCATGAACGTGGCTTTCTCTGCCATCCGTCAAGGGCTCGTCTGATCGAATATAACCAATCACGGTTGTTATCTACCGGTTGCGCGGCAAATAACAACATGGATCAATCGCGGCGCTCGTTGCCGGAGACGTTCAGTTACAATCCTGCGTAGGCCCCTTTGCGGGCCCTGTGTCGATGCATTCGGGTCGAAGACATCTTCGCGCCTCCCCTTTGCGCTCGGCCTGCGGGCTTACGCTGGGATGCCCTTGCGGGTGACGTGTGAGGTTGAAGGGGCATGAGTCCCACTTCTGTGCAGGGGACCGAATTCATGCAATGTCGGGCAGCCCAACCGCCCACCGAGCGTCCGAGAAGCGCTCTCCCATAAGCGGGGCGCGGGGGAACCCGTGCTTCCGCCTGAAATGTGCGAATATTCAAGCCCGCCAGAGACAGCATGGCTGTCGCGGCTCGAACGCCGCGGCTCACCGCTCCGCCGCCGCCGTCAGGCGTTGGCTGCCGTCCCGTGCGGCGTGGCGATCGCGCCCCGCGTCCCGGACGGGACGACTGCCTGAAGCATCCGCGCGGCGCTCGATCCGTAATCTGCCCGATACGTCCGTTCGAGGGTCATCAGCGCGCGCATCGGCGCCTCAGCCAGATCGAGCAGCCGCGCGTCCCGCCAGCGCAGCTTGGTGAGTCGGCCGCGGCTGAACCAGCGTGGCTTCTCCTCCTCGACGAGCAGGACCAGCTTGCCCGTCCACGTCTTGCGAAACCAGAACCGTCCCGTGAGCTTGGCCGCGTCGAACATGACATCCTCGCGTGCATGAACCTCGTCACGCCCCCGTGAAACAATGCGTGGGTTGCGCGGCGGTTGCCAGTCGGAACCGCCGCGGTGCGCCGAAATTCGCGCCGCCTTCCTCGTGAGGTTGTGCCTCCGCCGTCGAGGCCCGCGGCGCTATCGGTCCGAAAGGCGTGTCGGGCGTCGGGCCGCAACGGCCGCGACCACAAGACCCGTCACCGCGCCGGCCAGCGCGGCACCCGCCTTGATCAGAAAATCGGCGAACCGGCCGTGGCGCGTGCTGGTCAGGGTCTGCGCGGCCTCGAGGCCGCCGGCCATGAGGACGCTGCCGATCAGGATCTGAAGCCGATGCTGCGGGTAGCCCACCATCATCAGCAGGCCGGCAAGCGCGTAGGCGGCGATCCGCTCGATGCTCGGATTATGGGTCACCACCGGCCGGAGGCCGATCGGCACGAGGGTCACGACCACGATGAAGGCCACCAGGATCCAGGCCGCGATCCGCACCAGACGCAGGTGCCGCGTGTCTGATTCAAGCATTGGCGGTCCGTAACCTCGTGCTGACGGCTTGAGGATACACTGTTTTCCGGCCGTTGCCTGTTGCTGAACGGCCGACGAGGATCGGACGGTCTGATCATGCGCCGTATGCTGGCCATCGGGACGCTGCTCGCATTCACACTGATCCCGGTCGCCGACGCGGCCAATCCGGCGCGGGACGTGCTGTGGGTCGCGCTGCAGGGCTGTGTCCTGGCCAAGAAGGCCGCGGGCCGGAGTTTCCCGTGCCTGTCCGTCGATCTCGGCGACGGCGAGCGGCCGGGTTCTGCGGTGCTGCGCGCCCCGGGCGAGCCGACCCACGTCGTCGTGATGCCCACCGACAACGTATCGGGGATCGAGGCCCCCGTGCTCCAAGGGCCGCGCGGCGTCGCATACTGGCAGGCTGCGCTCCGCGCGCGGCACTTCGTGTCGGACGCCCTCCAGGGGCGCTTGCCGGCTGCCGCGGTGGGTTTGGGGGTGAACTCCGTCGATGGACGCAGCCAGGACCAACTCCACATCCACCTCGATTGCATGCATCGCGGCGTCATGGCGGCCCTGAAGGCACATGGCTCTGCCATCGGCGAGAGCTGGGCACCGTTCCCCGTCCTGCTGGATGAGGATCAATACCTCGCCCTGCGGGTACCGGCCGACGCGGTGGAGCACTTCAACCCGTTCGCGGCGCTGGCCCACGTGCCGGGCTGGCAGGGGAAGCTCCACGATGCGAGCTTCGCCGCGGTCGCGGCCGATCCGGACGATCCCGGCGCGGGCATGATCGTCCTTGCTTACAGGATGCCGGAGGCGAGCGCCGAAGCGTTGATGGACCACACCTGCCGGGTCACCCGTACCGGCCGGGGCAGTTGAGCGGCGGCGCCGAACACGCCGCACTGTTGCCGATCCGTTCTATTCAGAGGCTTGGCCTTGGGGCATAGGACGGGCATGCGCATGCCGTTGCCTGAGCGCTATCCGTGGGACTTGATCCGGCGGTGGGAAGCGCGTTGCGACCCAGGTCCGAAAAGGCTTCCGGAGCTGACGCGCCCGGGGGCACTCCTCGGCTTTTGTGCGATCCTGACCCTGGCCACCGTCCCGGTGCGTGCCGGCCCGTCGGCTGAGGCAGTTGATCCGCGCGCCCTGGAACTGGCTTGGCACCGTTGCCTACGCGAAGCGTCCGCGCATCAGCCTTCAGGACAAAGCCGCGCCGGGGACGAGCGCAACGCCCTGGACGAGTGCAAGCCGCGGGAGGACGCCCTGGTGTCCGCGCTCATGGCCAGCCGCCGCCCCGAGGACGGCCGGAGTGGGACAGTCTGGTCACGGACCTGGGCGGCTTTCGTGGAACCGCTGACGGCCTGGATCGGTGGCTTGCGGCGCTGAGCGTCGGGGCATCGCATCAGGATGCCGACCAAACGTGCTTGATGTGGGGACCTCTGCTCAGTTGGGCATGACGGTCGACATGCATCAGCGCCGTTCCGGCCGGGTCTCCGCGGCACCGCACCGCGCCGGACGCGCCGAACCAGCGCGCGGGCCGCTCGTTGGGCCCGCATGACAGAGCAAACCCCCACCTCGCCCCACGACCCGATCGTCGAGGCGCGTCGCCGCGAAATGGCAACCGAGCACCTGCTGTTCGGGACGATCCGCTTCCTCGCCCAGCGCGATCCGGAACTGCTGGACGAACTCGACGGCAGCCTCGAACACCTCTGGGATACCGGCGATAGCGAATCGCGAGACGATGCGGCCGTCCGCAAGATCGCAAGCCGCATCATCAAGAGCCTGCGCGCCGAGCGTTAAGCCGGCGCCGCTCTACCGCTGAGCGTTGTCGTTCAGCCGGATGGTCGGGATCATCGCGACGGCCTTGGCGGTCACACGGTCGAAGACCTCGCCGGTCAGGCCGCGCTCGGTCGCCAGTTTCCTGATCCGCTCTGCGAGCTGGGACAGAGTCAGGCCGTAATAGGTCTTCTCTGTCGTCTGATCGACAGCCTCGTTTGCCACGCGTCAACTCCTGTTCGTGGTGGGTCGGGGAGCGATGATGTGGCCGATGCTGTGCGGCCGTTCAAGTCACTTTGCGCGATGGCTGCCTTGAAACGGCCCGAAGCGGATCGCGCTCCGCTTCGGGCCGTTTCCCCTTCAGCGTGCGCAGCCGATGCAGATGCCGCTGGTGATGGCGTCGTTGCGCTGCTCGTTGGCATTGCGCTGATCGATGCTTCCGGTCTCCTTCGGGTTGAGGGCGCCCGGGTTCGGCACGGTCTGGCCCGTCGCGGCGGTGTGCGGGGCTTTCGCGGCGGTGGTCGGGCCGCCGCCCGTGCCGGTTTCGCTCACCGGATCCGCGAAGGCGGGGACGGCGAAGGCGAGGGAGGCAGTCAGTGCGAGGATCAGCGGCGTACGCATGGGAAGCTCCTGAAACGACAAGCGACGATTTGCGAAATCGACGCTCGCGGACGGCGGAAGTTCCCGCGGACGTCGCCCGACCCGCTGACGGCGCGACGGTCATGGCCTATGACAACCGGAAGGGATCGCGCGCGGACGTGAAGGGGGCGCAGGGATGGGCAACGGCGAGGGCATCCGCGCGCCGAACGGGAAACTCGCGGAGGTCCAGCGTCTGGCGACGGCGCTCGCCGCCCGGGTGCGCTACGCGCAGCTCGTTGGGCGGCCGGTCTACGATGCGCAGATCACCGCTCTGGTCAGCGCCGCGCGCCTGATGGATGCGGAGCACGCAACCTGGCCCCCCATGGTCGAGGAGGTGCTGACCGAACTCGCCAAGTCCCTCGAGAGCGGCGATCCGAGCCCGGAGGAGGGCGACGGCCCTTGAAGGCGTGGCGCCAAGAGCCACCCTTGTTTCCCGGATAAGCGGGACGAAAGGGTGCGCGATGAATCAGGACACGCCGGAGGTCGATCAGACCGCGCGAACGATCGCCGAGAAAGTCTACGCAGCGTATTGGCGGCAGGCGCAGGGCGCGGACCATCCGCAGATCGAGCAGACGGTGCTCGCCCGGTTGGTCGAGGCCATCCAGCCGGAGATCCCGGGCGGCTCGCCCGGCGCGATCATCACGGCAGCCAACACGGTTCTCGACGCCCTGGAACAACGCAGCCCCGAGATCCGCGGGCCTCGGGTGAGCGCTATCAACCGGGCGGACGGCACCGTTGTGATGGGGCCGACCGGCGGCTGATGCCGCGGTATCGGCCCGGGTTCCAGTCGCCTTCCGAGATCTGTGCCCGATCGCGTTGCGATCAAACGCGGCTCTAAGCCTTTGTTGTGACGCGTTTTAGTAGAGTTGGGCCGGGCTCGGCGGGGCCTGATCCGGCCGGTTGCGGGGCTTCAACCAGTAGACGGCGTCCAACAGGACCACCGGCGCCACCGCCAGGGCCGCCGCCAGGGTGCGGCCGCGCTGCGGATTGGCGGGGGTGGCCCGGGCCGCCAGCAGGCCAGCGTCGAGAAGGTCGCCCGCCATGCGCACGCCCAGATGCCGCTCCGGCTGGGCGGATGCCAGGATGGCCGCGCCCGAGGCGATCTCGCGCAGCCCGTAGAGTTGGACGAGGCCTTCGTGCCCCTGCAGCCCCGTCGCCGCGGCGACGCGCCGCGGTGCGAAGGTCTCGGCGAGACCGAGACCGATCCCGAACCAAGCTAGCCCGCGGGCCATTGTCCGATCGTTCATGAGACACCCTGCTCCGCGCGTCCGGTCCATTGGTCCGGGGTCGGCAGCCGGCCATGCCCGGCAAACCAGGCGGTGTCAGCGGTGTTCCGGGGCGGTGCCGGTCAGGAACTTCGGTGTGGGGGGCTGATTGGACAGGTAGGCGCGGAACGCTGCGGAGCACGTCCCGTCGCTGCACATCCGCTCGCCGGACGCGCGATGGAAAGCCGGGCGCCCCATGATCCTGAACCTGCAACCCGCGCAGGTCGCGACGAAGAGCGACGATGCCGAAAGCCAGCTCGTTTTCGCGGATGGTTTCCTCGTGGCGGTGCTGGTCCGTCTCTCGCAGCAGCACGGGGCCGATGCGGGCAAGTGGTTCTTGGAAGCCGGGTTCGGTCCGGTCGACCCGATCTGTCCGCCGACCTTCGCGGATCTCGCCGCCGCGCAGGCCTGGATCCTGCGGCAGCTCGCTACCGACTCCTGAAGCGGGTCGCGGTCCGGCGCGCTCTCAGGTGAACCGTCCGAGCCAGCGCAGGGCGTGGCACAGGCGCGCGGTCGCATCCCCCGCGAACCACAATCCATGTGCGAAGATGACCCGTTCCGGCTTCAGCGCGACGAGTTCCGCAGCCGCCCGTGCGGCCGCCTGTCGACGCAGTTTGACGACGAGGCGCAGATAGGGTGGCGGCTGGCCGTGGGGCGTGGTCATGCGGGCCAGCCGCAGGAACGGCCGCAGCAGCGCCGGCATCTTGGCCGGTTCGAGGTTGAGGACGAGGTCGGTTAGGATCAGGGTCCGGCTCGGCCCGTGGAAGAAGCCGACTTCCCGAAACCGGAGGCCGCCGGGGACAATGGTCTGGCGCAGGTCCGAGGCCCATTCGGACGGCGCCGCATCCTCCAGCACCCGGTCGACCCGAAGGCCGGAGCGCCGGACCTGCCCGCGCTGGCGCAGGTTCGGGGCCGCCCAGGTCAGCGCATCCGGGCAATGGTCCTGCCACGCTTTCAGGTAGGTCCAATGCGCGATGTTCGGCGCGACCAGATGGCGGATCGGCCCCAGCGACGCGATGTCCCGGTGCAGGCGTGGGTCGTAGCGCGTCGGCGAGTGCAGCCAGAGCGCGCCATCGCGAAGTCGGATGATCGTCATCCGGACGGGCAGCGGGATGCCGAGGGCGCGCAGCGGTCCGCTGTCGACGATCCAGACGCCCTCGGCCACCGGCTTGAGTACGTCGAGCGGGGGGTAGGTGGCCTTTGACAAACGGGATCTCCGTTCGAAGGCCGGCGGCCTCGCGCGCCAGGATTGGCTTTACCGGAACGCTGAAGGCCTGCGGAGTTTCCGGGGTGGATCGCCGCAGGGGCAGCGTATCCTGAGAGCCGTGCCCGATCACGTTGCAAACGCGCATGGCTCTAAGCCGTTGTTGTCACCCGCTCTCTTGTGCCGAACAGGTGTCCACGTCGGCTGAGAGCGATCGAGTTACGCCCGCAGGCCGACCGGCGTGGCCGGGCGAGCCGGAAGGGCACGCAGCAGGGCGATCGTCAGGCCGGAAATCGTCAGCAGGTCGCAGGTCAGGCCGAAGACCGAGCCGACCAGGAGGTTGTGCCCGGCCCAGCACAGGGAGGCACCGAGGAAGAACAGGCGCATGGGCTGCGGTGCCGCATGGAGGCGAGCCCCCGTGGCGAGCAGCGTGCCGAGGGCCGCGCAGGCCGAGGGCCAGCCGTTCCAGGTGGCAGCCGTCAGGCAGGCCGCTGCGAGGGTGGTTGCCGCGAACAGGGGCGGCACCCAGACGCTCCGGCCCGGACGGCCGAGGCAGGTCAGCGCGACGAGGCTCTGTAGCACCGAGATGGCGCACATGGCGGTGCCGGTGAGCGCCCCGAGCGTCAGATAGTGGACGCCGAAGGCGGCCGCGCAGGCGGCAGAGGCCAGCAGGATCCGGTCCCGCCGCGGCATGATGCCGGCCGTAAAGCCCAGGCACAGGCCCAGCGATCCGAACAGATCGAGATGGGCCGCGGCCGAGACCGCCCAGATAGACAAGGAATCGACGGCGTTCATCATCAGCGCCCGACCGGCGCGGATGCGCCGTTTCTGTCGGATGCGCTAGATTTTCATGGTGAGCGGATCGTTAATGCCGCCCCATGGCGGGGACACGACAGCGTGAGCGTGGTCTTTCGGTCTCTGTGGGTGTGGATCCGCAGGCGCCTGCTGAGAACACGATCCGCGCTCGCCCCTGGCTGCGGCCTTTCCGGACCCAATGTCGAACCCGCTCGCCCTTCGGCGGGGGAGGGCCGTAGGAACCCGTCTCCTGCGGATTGATGGAAGAGTGATCATGGCAGTGCTGCGGAGGGTCGGCAGGTCCATCCAAGATCACTTCATGCAGACGAAAAAATAAAGGCGTTTTTTCACCCAACAACACTGTATTAACATAGATTAATTATAGAAATTGCCGGTTTCTCAGTTGAAACAACACCTGGAGTGGTCGGTTTTCCTGGCATTCTATCAAATGCCAGACCGCGGCCATTCGGCCGGCGGTAGGTGCGACCGCGCCCGACGACAGGACCTGCCCGTACCCGCGGGTCGGCGACCGCACCCTGGAACGCCCGGCAGGCGGCCGAGACCCTCTGGTTCGGCGCCTGCCGGGCGCGCCAGATGGACAGCTGAGGACCGGCCGATGACGCGATCCGAACCGTTTCCCCAACACGTGTTCCCCGCCGACGAGGCGGCCGTACTGGACCTGGCGCGCGCCGTGCGCGACACGGGCTACAGCTTCACCACGGTGACCCCGGCGAGCCACGCCCACGTCAACATGCGGCCGCGCAACGCCGAGGCGCAGGCCCTGCGCGACGTGTTCGGCTGGAGCCGGCCGTTCCGGGCCGGGCTGCTCCCCGAGCCGATCCTGCGTCTGATGCGCGAAGCCGGCGCCGTGGTGGAGGACGGTCCGCTCCTGCGGCCCACGCTCCGGTTCTCCAGCCTCGACGACGAACTCTTCGTCCATTCCGCCTACCCGCCGAGCGCCGCCGACGCGGTGTTCTTCGGCCCCGACACGATGCGCTTCGTGGGCGCGGTGATCGCCTACGTCGAGGGTCGAACCGCGCCGGTGCGCCGGGCAGCCGATCTCGGCTGTGGCTCGGGCGCCGCCGGGATCTGCATCGCCAAGCGCAAACCGGGCGCCGAAATCGTGCTGGTCGACATCAACCCTGCCGCCATGCGGGCGGCCCAGGTCAACGCTCGCCTCGCCGGGACCGAAAGCGTCGTGGTCCGCCGCAGCGACATGCTGCGCGATGTCGAGGGTTCGTTCGACCTGATCGTGTCGAACCCGCCCTTCATGATCGACCCCGCCGCGCGGGCCTATCGGGATGGCGGCGGCCCGTTCGGGGCCGGCCTGTCGCTCGCCGTGGCCGAGCAGGCGGTGGAGCGTCTCGCGCCCGGTGGTACTCTGGTCCTGTTCACCGGCGCGGCCATCGTCGAAGGGAAGGACCCGTTCCGCGACGCCGTAGCCGAGCTGTGCACCGGCGCGGGCCTGGACTGGGCCTATCGCGAGTTCGATCCCGACGCGTACGGCGAGGAACTGGCGACCGAGGCCTACGACGCGGTGGAGCGCCTCGCCCTGGTCGTCCTCACGGCCACGCGCCCGGGGTCGCGGCCATGAGCGACGCGTTCCTCCGAGACGCCCTCGCGGGCCTGACCGCCGTGCCGAAGACGCTGCCCGGAAAATACCTCTGGGACGAGACCGGCTCCGATCTGTTCGACCGGATCTGCCACAGCGCCGACTACTACCCGACCGCCCAGGAGACCGCGCTCCTGCCCCAGGCCTCCGCCGATGTGGCGCGGCAGGTCCGGCCGGGCGTTACCGTGGTCGAGTTCGGTAGTGGCGCGAGCCGCAAGATCCGCACGCTGCTCGACGCGCTCCCCGAACCCGCGGCCTACGTCGCCATCGACATCTCGGGTGCGTATCTTGAGGCGGCGATCCGGCGGCTCGCGCCGGACTATCCGGGCATCGCCATGATGCCGGTCTGCGCCGATTACTCGAAGCCGGTTGCGTTGCCGGTTCAGGCCGGTCCGGGGGGTATCCTGGGCTTCTATCCAGGCACGAGCATCGGCAATTTCGATCCAACCGAGGCTGGCCGGTTCCTGGAACGGGCGCGCAAAACGCTTGGTCCCAGCCTGTTCCTGGTGGGTGCGGACGGGACCACCGACCCCAAGCGCCTGCAGCGCGCCTACGGCGCCGCCGACGGGTTGATGGCGGCGTTCCACCGCAACATCCTCAGCCGGCTCAATCGCGAATGCGGGGCGGAGTTCGACAGCGAGAATTTCCGGCATCAAATCCGGCTTCTGCCGGATCCGTTCCGCGTCGAGGCGCATCTCGTGGCGACGCAGCCCGGAACCTATCGGCTCGGCGGGAACGCCATCGCGTTCGCGGCCTCCGAGAGCATCCGGACCGACACCTCGCATAAGTACACGGCGGACGCGTTCCAGGCGCTCGCCCGCGCGGCCGGCTGGCAGCCGCGCGCCCTCTGGCAGGCCAAAGGCGGCAGCTTCAACCTGCATCTGTTGCAGGCCGAGGACTGATCCTGACGACTGATCCCGGCGTCAGACCACTTCGATCGGCGCGTGCTTGCCATCGTGGGCTGAACCCGATTCGAGGCTCTGCGTCTCGGCCGCGTGCTGCTGATCCCGCGCCGGTGGCGGGTAATCCGCGAGCGGGCGCCAGGGCGCCGCTGGGACGCCCTGGCGGAAGCCCCCGGGCCTTAGGAACAGCCAGACGGCGACGGCCATCCAGGGGATCACGAAGAAAGCGAAAGCGGCGAGCCCCACGGTATGCTCCGGGCAGGGGTGGCGATCGGGTAAAACGCCGCAGTGATGGACAGGGATCCCTTACGCCCCCCTCAGAACCGCGCGACGAGTCCCACGCCGCCGATCATCAGGGCGCCGCCGAGGATGCGCCACAGGCTTGCCGGGTGGACCTTGAATCCGACGAGACCGAAATGGTCGAGCAGGGTCGAGGTGATCACCCCCGCGGTGACGATCAGCCCGAGGAAGGTTGCAGCGCCGATCTTCTTGGCGATGAAGAGCTGCGCCATCATCAGGCCCGCGCTCATCAGTCCGCCGAACCACGCCCACCAGGGAACCTCGGCGAGGCGGTCCGCCCGCGGCAGGCCGAACTGCCCGGTCATCAGCACGATCACCCCGACGGTCGCGAGGCTCACCAGCAGGCTGACCACGCCCGCCGGGAGGGGCCGCGCGAACGACTTGGCGAGGGTGGCGTTCTGGCCCGGCGCGACCGCGCTGGCGAGGCCGGCCAGCAGCGCGAACCCGTAGAGGAACAACATGCCGAGACCTTGATGACGGAGCGGGGATGCGTGGGGCCGTCAGAACGCCGCCACCAGGGCGACGCCGACGACCATCAGGATGCCGCCGGCGAGGCGCCAGCGGCCGGCAGGGTGGCGATCGAACCCGACAAGCCCGTAATGATCGAGGGCGATCGAGCCGATAACGCCCGCCGTGATCACGCAGCTCAGGAAAGGCGCGGCGCCGATCTGTTCCGAGACGTAGAGCTGCGCCAGGACGATGGCGGCACCGAGGACACCCCCGGGCCAAGCCCACCAGGGGACGGCGGCGATAGCCTCGGCGCCCACCTGCCCGGCGCCCGGCCGGTCTAAGCGCCGGGCCACCACCACGATGATTGCGAAGCAGGCGGTCGCCAGGGCGAAGCAGAAGATTCCGGCCAGCATCGGCTGACCCGTGGCCTTGGCCAGCGTCGCATTCTGGCCCGGCTCGATGGCGTTCGCGACGCCGGCCAGCAGCGCAAGGCCGTAGAGATACCACATGGGGGCGTCTGGGTTGTCTCGGAGCGGATCCGACGGCGCAGTCGGTCTGCTGCCAAACCCGCCGGGGCGGCGGATGACTGCATCTCACCGGCGGGACGACCCGGGTCAGATCGCCCCAGGGGCCGGCAACGGGACCTGCAACGCTTGGTCGAAAGGCCGCAAACACCGTCTCGGGAAAGTTTTGTACCCTCGCGCTGTTTGCTTATGACAGCCAGAGGGACTGATGGACGCGCGCAGCCCGACGCCGCCCAAGACGCAGCAGAGTCCCGTCGAGTTGACGCTTCGCGGCATCGCCCTCGGCGCGGCTATCACGATCGTCTTCATGGCCGCCAACCTCTACATGGGGTTGAAGACCGGGATGACGTTCTCGTCGTCGATCCCGGCCGCGATGATCTCGATGGGCGCGTTCCGGCTGATGGGCGGCGCCGGCATCCTCGAGAACAACATCGTGCAGACGCAGGCTTCGGCCGCCGGCACGTTGTGCAACGTCATCCTGGCGCTGCCCGGCCTCGTCCTTATCGGGCACTGGCAGGGTTTCCCGTTCTGGCAGACCACCGCGGTCTGCCTGCTCGGGGGTCTGCTCGGCGTCGCGTTCTCGATCCCCCTGCGCCGCGCCCTCGTGGCCGGCAGCGACCTTCCCTATCCGGAGGGGATCGCCGCCGCCGAGGTGCTCCGGACCGGCCAGGAGGAGGAGGGCGGCCACGGCCTGCGCGATCTCATGGCAGCCGCAGGCGTGGCCGGGGCGATCGGGTTCGCCACCACCGGGTTGAAGGTCCTGGGCGAAGGCCTGAACGGGGCGATCAGCCTCGGCGGGGCGGTGTTCCGCACCGGGACCGGCTTCTCGCTGGCACTGGTCGGCGTCGGCTACCTCGTGGGGATCGGGGCCTGCCTCGCGCTGCTGACCGGGGTCGTGATCGCCTGGGGGATCGCAGTTCCCGTGCTCACCGCCCTGTCGCCCGATCCGAGCCAGTCCGCCGGGGCGGCGGCCGAGGCGGTCTGGTCGAGCCACGTGCGGCTCATGGGGGCTGGGATCATCGCGGTCGGCGGCGTGTGGACGGTCGGCTCGCTGGCGAAACCGATCCTGGGCAGCATCCGCGCGGCCCTGTCCGGCGCCGGCGGCCTCGGCAGGGACCATCCCCGCGAGGAGCGTGACCTGCCGATCACCTGGGTCGCCGCCGGGACGGTGGCGCTGGGGGTGCCGCTGGCGGGCCTGTTCTGGGTGTTCGCCAAGCCTGCCGATCTCGGCGGCGTGCTGATCGTGCTGGCCCTGTCCGCGACTTTGTTCACGATCCTGTTCGGCTTCCTGATGGCGGCGGCCTGCGGCTACCTCGCGGGGCTGCTGGGCTCGTCGTCGAGCCCGATCTCCGGGATCGGCATCCTGACCACGATGGCGACCGCGCTGCTGCTGCCGCTGATCCTCGGCCATTCCGCCGGGCCGGAGGGCGACCGGTTCGTCACCGGCATGACCCTGCTGCTGACGGCCGTCATCGTCACGACCTCCTCGATCGCCAACGACAACCTGCAGGACCTGAAGACCGGGCAGGTGCTCGGCGCCACGCCCTGGCACCAGCAGGTCGCCCTGATCCTCGGCGTCGGGATCGGGGCCGTGGTGATCGCCCCGATCCTGTCGCTGCTCTATGAGGCCTACGGCTTCGTCGGCGCGCCGCTGCGCGAGGGCCAGGATGCGGCGAGCGCCATGCCGGCGCCCCAGGCCGCCCTGATGACCCAGATCGCTAACGGCATCGTCCACAGCGAACTGCCCTGGCGCATGGTGCTGATCGGTGCCGGGCTCGGAGTGGTGCTGGTCGCCATGGAGACGTGGCTGAAGCGGCGCGCCTTCACCTTCCCGGCGCTGACGGTCGGGATCGGCATGTACCTGCCGCTCTCCGTCGAGATGACGATCGCCATCGGCGGCGTGCTCGGCTGGGTGGCCGAGCGCCGGTTGAGCGCCCGGATCGGGGCCAAGGGCGACAAGAAGGCCGACACGGCGGTGGGCGCCGCCCGCCGCCGCGGCGTCCTCCTCGCCTCCGGCTTTTTGGTCGGGGAGAGCTGCGTCGGCGTCCTGCTCGCCGGTGCCGATCTTATGGCGGGGCACAGCGCGTCGCTGGCGCTCGCCGGAAAAGGCTTCGCGCCCTACGCGGCCGGGCTCGGGCTCGCGGTGTTCCTGGCAGCTTTGGCGGTCTACTTTCGGATGGTTTCGACTCCGGGCCGCCCTGAGCCCCGGCCATGAGCATGGACGCGGCCAACACGCGGGAATTTCCCTTGAGCGCCGGCCTCCTGTTCGGGCTCGGGCTCGGCGGCTTCTTCGATGGGATCGTGCTGCATCAGGTGCTCCAATGGCACCACATGGTGAGCAGCTGGTATCCAATCGATTCGATCGCCAATCTCGAGCTGAACACCCGATGGGACGGCATTTTCCACAGCGCGACCTACGTGTTCGTCGTGCTTGGATTGTTCGTCCTCTGGCGCGCGGCGCACCGCACGCATCTCGTCTGGTCCGGCAAGCTCCTCGGCGGGTCGGTGCTGATCGGCTGGGGCGTGTTCAACCTCGTTGAGGGCGTGATCGACCACGAGGTGCTCGGCGTCCATCACGTCAACGAGCTGATGCCGCGGGCGCACTGGCTCTACTGGGATCTCGGCTTCCTGCTCTGGGGCGGCGCCATGTTGGCGGTGGGCCTCGGCCTCGTGCAGGTCGGCAGGACGGAGGACGCCGCGACGGCGCGCGGGCCGACATGAGGGCTGCCGCGCCCGGCCTCCGGGCCGCCGTACCCTGGCTCGCCCTGGCGGCCGGCCTGATCCTCGCCACACTGCCGGCGTGGCGACCGCTTCTCTTCGAGACCGCTGTGTCGATCGAGGATCTCCTGAACCTGCGCTGCCTGCCGCGCTGAGCCGCGCGGCCGCCGGTCAGGCGCCCGCCGCCTCGCCGAGCAGCGTCCGGACGAAGCGCTGCGTGCGCGGATCCCCTGGCTTCCCGAACAGGTCGGCGGCGGCGCCCTGCTCGACGATGGTGCCGCCCTCTAGGAACACCACCGTGTCGGCGACGCGGCGCGCGAGGCGCAGGTCGTGGGTCGCCAGCACCATGGTCATGCCCTCGCCCGCCAGCCCGGCCAGCACGTCCACCACTTCGGCGGCGAGTTCGGGATCGAGGGCCGAGGTCGGCTCGTCACAGAGCAGGAGGCGCGGGGACGGCGCGAGCGCCCGGGCGATCGCCACCCGCTGCTGCTGGCCGCCCGACAGGCTGGCGGGCCAATCCGCCGCTTTCTGGGCGAGGCCGACGCGCTCCAGCAGGTCCAGCGCCCGGGCCCGCGCCTTCGCGCGCGGCCACTTCGCTACGGTGACGAGCCCCTCCATGACGTTCTCGATCACGGTGCGGTGGGGGAAGAGCTGGAAGTTCTGGAACACCATGCCGGTCTGGCGGCGCACGGCGAGCACGTCCCGCCGGGCCGGCGGGTGTCCCGGTCGGAATTCGAGACGGAGGTCGCCGAGGGTGAGCGTGCCGGCTTGCGGGATCTCCAGCAGGTTCACGCAGCGCAGCAGCGTCGACTTGCCCGAGCCCGACGGGCCGATCAGCGCCGTCACCCGCCCCTCCGGAATGGCGAGATCGACGCCCCGCAGGACCGGGTTGGCGCCGAAGCGTTTCTCGATGGCCGACAGGGCGATCACGCGCGCGCCTCCAGATAGCCGCCATAGCGCCCGAGGCGCCGTTCCAGGAGCGTCTGCAGCCAGGACAGGAGCGAGGACAGGACGAGGTAGATCAGGGCGGCCTCGATATAGAGGATCAGCGGCTCGTAGGTGACCGCGACGATGCGCTGGGCCGCCTGGAACAGCTCGGGCACCGTGATGGCGGCGGCGAGCGAGGTGTCCTTCACCAGGGCGATGAAGGTGTTGGCGAGGGAGGGCACCGCCACCCGTGCCGCCTGCGGCAGGATCGTGCGGCGCAGGGCCTGGGCCGGTGTCATGCCGATCGCGTAGGACGCCTCCCACTGGCCCTTCGGGATGGACGCGATGGCGGCGCGGATGATCTCGGACGTGTAGGCGCCGACGTTCAGCGTGAACCCGATCACCGCGGCCGGGAAGGCGTCGATCAGGATCCCGAGGCTCGGCAGGCCGTAGAAGATCACGAACAGCTGGACGAGCAGCGGGGTGCCCCGGAAGATCCACACGTAGAGCCACGCCAGGGCCGCCAGGGGGCGGGGGGCGAACAGGCGCAGGAGGGCGGTTCCGAGACCGAGGGCGAGCCCCAGCGTGAAGGCGATCAGCGTCAGCGGAACGGTGAAGCGTAGTCCGGCGGCGAGCAGCGGCTCGAGCGATTGGAGCATGAGGTCGAGCCAGTGCGGCACGGGGCGGCGTCTCCTTCCGGGGGAACGGGGTTCTTGACACAGCTGTATCGGAGAATGGGCCACATTCGCGCGTGCTCCCTCCCCGCAGAGGAGCCACACAAGCTGGAGGCAAGCGATTGATGACGGAGCGCGACCGGCTCCCTCTCCCGAGCGGGCTAACGGATGCACATATCGGGTTTGGGAGATGCGAAGGCGGCTCCGCGCCTCTCCCGCCCCCGCAGAGGGGGGAGGGAGGGCGCATGTGCCAGCCGTGCCGCCTCACTTGGCAACCGCATGATGATCCCGAACTCGATGTGTGAATTCGCAAGCCCGCACGGGAGAGGGGACCCACGCTTCATCCTGCTGCTGTTGTCCTGCACACGATGCGTAAGTCCGGTCGCTTCTGTGGGCGAGAGAAGCGTTGGCGCGTCCGCCTTCTCGCCGGGCGGCCCTCATCGCCGTAACCCGAAGCGGGCGGCGTGACGGCATTCCCTCTCAGAACATCTACTTCGACACATCGGCCCCGAAATATGTCTGCGCGATCGCCGCGTAGCTGCCATCGGCTTTGATCTCGTCGAGCGCCTTGTCGAGGGCGGCCTTCAGCCCGGGGTTGTTCTTGCGCAGGATGATCCCGGAGGCGTCCGCGTCGGCCTGCTCGGCGGCGATCTTCACGGGGGCGTTCGGCTTCTGCTTGCGGAAGTCGAGGAACGACAGGTTGTCGTTGACGGTGGCGTCGGCCCGTCCGGTGATCACCAACTGGATCGACTGATCGAACCCGTCCGTGCCGATGATCTGCGCCCCGGACTGCTCGGCCAGGCGGGCGAAGTTGCTGGTCAGGCTCTGCGCGGCCCTCTTGCCCTTCAGATCGGCGAAGGATGTGATGTCGGGCCGGTCAGACTTGGTGATCAGCACGGCGCGAGCCCGGATATAGGGCTCCGAGAAGTCGAACTTCGCCTGCCGCTCCTTGGTGATGCCGACTTGGTTGATCACCACGTCGTAGCGCCCGCCGTCGAGCCCTGCGATCAGCCCGTCCCACTTGCCCTCGAGAAACTGGGGCGTGACGCCGAGCTTCTCGGCGACCTTGCGACCGATCTCCACGTCGAAGCCGACGAGCGCCCCGGAGGCGTCGTGAAACGTGAAGGGCGCGTAGGTGCCCTCGGTGCCGATGCGCAGGGTCTTGGCCGCCCGGATCGTGTCGAGGTCATCGGCCCGGGCGGGCGCGCCCAGGAGGAGTGCCGAGACAGCCAGCACCGCGGCCAGACCGGTCGAGAAAAGTCGCATCCGAAAATACCTCACGCCGATAACAATGTTCTCTCGCGGCCGTCGAAGTCGATCCGGCCCTGCGCGTTTATTTCGTCAATGAATCGAGCCAGGCCGTCAAGGCAAGCGAGCGGATCAGTGGTGGTGAAGCCGAACTCCTTCGCGCCGGTCTATTCGGCCGCGTCGGGATTGTTCTGGATCACGGGCTGAAACTAAGCTGGCCATCCTGTCACACCGTCGGCTGCGCCCCGCGACGATGCCGCAGGACGTTCGTGATAGGAGGCGGCCCGCCCCGGGCATCGAACGATTCGCGGGGTGGACTCCTGGCCCCGCCGCAGAAGGACCGCTCATGACTTCGCTCGCTCACGCCTATCGCGGCGTCTTCCCGGTCGCCCCCACGGTGTTCGACGCCTCAGGCACCCTCGATCTCGACGGGCAGCGCCGGGCGATCGATTTCATGATCGACGCCGGCAGCCACGGCATCTGCATCCTCGCGAACTTTTCCGAGCAGTTCGTTCTCACCGACGACGAGCGCGAGCGCGTGATGCGCGCCGTGCTGGAGCATGTGGCGGGCCGCGTGCCGGTGATCGTCACGACCACGCACTTCGCCACGCAGGTCTGTGCCGAGCGCTCGCGCCGGGCGCAGGACGCCGGGGCCGCCATGGTGATGATCATGCCGCCCTATCACGGCGCCACGATCCGCGTGCCCGAGATCGGCGTCTACGACTTCTTCCGCGCGGTCTCGGACGCGATCTCCATCCCGATCATGATCCAGGACGCGCCGGTCTCGGGCACGCCGCTCTCGGCTGCGTTCCTCGCGCGCATGGCCCGGGAGATCGCCAACGTCAGCTATTTCAAGATCGAGACCGCCCAGGCGGCCGCGAAGCTGCGCGAGTTGATCGCCCTCGGTGGCGACGCCGTGGTCGGCCCCTGGGACGGCGAGGAGGCGATCACCCTGATGGCCGATCTCGACGCAGGTGCCACCGGGGCGATGACCGGCGGCGCCTATCCGGACGGGATCCGCCAGATCACCGACGCCTTCGCGGCCGGGCGCCGCGAGGAGGCTCTCGACGCCTACGAACGCTGGCTGCCGCTGATCAACTACGAGAACCGGCAATGCGGGCTGCTCGCCTGCAAGGCGCTGATGCAGGAGGGCGGGGTGATCGCCCACGAGACCGCGCGCCTGCCGGTCCAGCCACTCCACCCGGCGACCCGGGCTGGGCTGATCGAGCTTGCCCGCCGGAACGACGCGCTGGTGCTGCGCTGGGGACGGTAGGCTTGGTTCAGCCCGCGCGGCCGAGCACGGCGGAGAGGCGCGCCACTGCTTCCCGCGCCAGTTCCGGGCTGATGGCGAAGCAGATCCGCACCAGACCCTCGCCCTCCGGCCCGAAGGCGGTGCCGGGGGCCACGCCGACCTTGGCCTCCCGCAGCAGGCGCAGCGCGAGGTCGAGGCTCGGCTCGTCGCCGCCCATCCGGGCCATCAGGTAGAAGGCGCCCTCGGGCGGGGCGGCGGTGACGCCCGGCAGCCGGGACAGGCCGTCCACCAGGATCGCGCGCGCCTCGGCGCAGCGGTCGACCATGGTGCGGATGAAGCTGTCGCCCTCGTTCAGCGCCGCGATGCAGGCGTGCTGCACGAAAGTCGAGATCGAGGTGGTGCTGTACTGCCCGAGCTTGGCGAAGGTCGGCGCCAGCCCGCGCGGATAGACGACCCAGCCGGCGCGCCAGCCGGTCATCGCCCAGTTCTTCGAGAAGGTGTTGGTGACGATCAACCGGTCGTCCGGCTCGCAGACCTGCAGGAAAGACGGAGCGATCCGGTTGCCGTAGGTGAAGTGCGCGTAGACCTCGTCCGACAGGATCCACAGGCCGCGGGCGCGGGCGAGGTCGCGCAGGGCCGTCATCTCGGCGAGCGGCATGGTCCAGCCCGTCGGGTTCGAGGGCGAGTTGATCATGATCACCCGGGTGCGCGGCGTCAGCGCGGCCTCGATATCGGCGAGCGGCAGGGCGAAGCGCCCGTCCGGCTGCCGCCGGTAGGGCACCGCCACCGGCACGCCGCCGGTGATGCGCACGGCCTCGCGCAGGTTCGGCCAGGCGGGGGAGGGGATGATGATCTCGTCGCCGGGCTCCAGCAGCACCTGGGCGGCCTGCATGATCGCGTTCATGCCGCCGGCCGTGACGGCGAACCGGTCGGGCGGGATCTCAACGCCCCAGTGGCGGGCGTGGTAGGCGCCCAGCGCCTCGCGCAGGGCCGGAAGGCCGAGCGACGTCGTGTAGCGGGTATGCCCGGCGAGCATCGCCCGGTGCGCCGCCTCGATGATGAAGGGCGGCGTCGGCAGATCGCCCTCGCCGATCCAGAGCTTCACCACCTCCGGATCGTCGCGCCCGCGATCCGCCACGAGGCCGATCTGGCTCGTGCCGATGCCGCGGATCCGGTCCGACAGGAGCGCGGCGAGATCGGCTGGAGCGGCGTCAGCAAGGGAATCGGCCATTGGGCGCGGGGGCTCTCGTGAGGTCCGGGCGCGGCCGGCAGGGGGCGCCTCGCGGCCCTGTGGCCCGATGCGCCGCCGGGCCTGCAGCGTCCCGATCGTGAGTGAGGGACTGAATCTGCCGCGTTCCGGATCACGCGTCCAGAGACCCTGCGTGGCGCACCAGCCCTAACCGACACGCAGAAGTTATAGTCTTTTCAGAAATTTCTGAAATTGCCATACCGTGAGTCGCCGTCGCTTGGCTGGAGGCCTGCCGTGCTCGCCCATCTCGATCCGCTGATCCTCGCACGCGCGCAGTTCGGGTTCACCGTGGCGTTCCACATCGTGTTCCCGTCCTTCTCGATCGGGCTGGCGAGTTACCTCGCCGTGCTGGAAGGCCTGTGGTTCGCCACCGGGCGGCAGGTCTACATGGATCTGTTCCGGTACTGGCTGAAGATCTTCGCCATCGCCTTTGCGATGGGCGTCGTGTCCGGGCTGGTGATGTCCTACCAGTTCGGCACCAACTGGTCGGTCTTCTCCGACAAGACCGGGCCGGTGCTGGGGCCGATGATGGCCTACGAGGTGCTGTCCGCCTTCTTCCTGGAGGCCGGCTTCCTCGGGGTGATGCTGTTCGGCATGACGAAAGTCGGCCCGCGGCTCCACTTCGCCGCGACCCTGATGGTGGCGATCGGGACCTTCTTCTCCGCCTTCTGGATCCTGGCGGTGAACTCGTGGATGCAGACGCCGTCCGGCTACGGCACCAACCCGCAGGGCCAGTTCGTGCCGCTGGACTGGTGGGCGGTGGTGTTCAACCCGTCCTTCCCGTTCCGCCTCGTCCACATGGTGCTGGCGGCCTACCTCACGACGTCTCTGGTCGTGGGCGCGGTGGGCGCGTGGCACCTGCTGCGCGATCGGACCAATCCGGCCGCCCGGACGATGTTCTCGATGGCGATGTGGATGGCGGCCCTGGTGGCCCCCGCCCAGATTCTGGCCGGCGACGCGCATGGGCTCAACACCCTGGAGCACCAGCCCGCCAAGGTCATGGCCATGGAGGGCCATTACCAGAGCCATCCCGACGGGGCGCCGCTCGTCCTGTTCGGCCTGCCCGATCAGGAGGCCGGCACGATCCGCTACGCGGTGGAGATCCCGAAGCTGTCCTCGCTGGTGCTGAAGCACGCCCTCGATGCGCCGCTCGCCGGCCTCGACAGCCTGCCCCGCACGGATTGGCCGCCGGTGCCGGTCGTGTTCTGGTCGTTCCGGGTGATGGTGAGCCTGGGGCTGCTGATGCTTCTGCTGGGCTGCCTCAGCCTGCTCGCCCGCATCAAGGGCCGGCTCTACGCATGGGCGCCGCTCCACCGCTTCGCCCTGGCCATGGGGCCGGCCGGCTTCGTGGCCGTGCTGGCCGGCTGGATCACCACCGAGGTCGGGCGCCAGCCCTACACGGTTTACGGTCTGCTGCGCACGGCGGACTCGGCTTCGCCGCTCGCCGGGCCGGCGGTGGCCGCCTCGCTCACCGCCTTCGTGGTGGTCTACCTTTTGGTCTTCGCCATGGGGACGCTCTACATCCTGCGCCTCATGGCCAAGCCCCCGCAGGCCGGCGAGCCCGGGCTTCAGCCCGGCGCGCCGATCCGGACCGCGGGCATCACGCCCGCCCCCGCGGTCGATCCCGACCGTCATCTTCAGCGGGCCGAGTGAGGCAGCCATGCTGTACAGTGTCGATCTCACCGTGGTCTGGGCGTTCGTCATCGCCTTCGCGGTCTTCGCCTACATCGTCATGGACGGCTTCGATCTCGGCATCGGCATCCTGTTCCCGACCCTGCGGCCGGGACCCGACCGGGACACCGCGATGAACTCGATCGCTCCGGTCTGGGACGGCAACGAGACCTGGCTGGTGATGGGCGGGGGCGGGCTGTTCGCCGTCTTCCCGCTCGCCTACGCGGTCATCCTGCCGGCGCTCTACGCGCCGATCCTCGCGATGCTGCTGGGACTGGTCTTCCGGGGCGTCGCCTTCGAGTTCCGCTGGCGCGATCCCGGCCACCGGGCCGTCTGGGACGTGGCCTTCACGGTAGGTTCGGTGGTCGCGGCCCTGGCCCAGGGGATCACCCTGGGGGCGCTGCTCCAGGGCATCGCCGTGGAGGGCCGCGCCTATGCGGGCGGCTGGTGGGACTGGCTCACGCCGTTCAGCCTGCTGGTCGGCGTGAGCCTCGCGATCGCCTACGCGCTCTTGGGGGCCACGTGGCTGGTGATGCGCACCGAGGGCCTGCTCCAGATCCAGGCCCGGCGCCTTGCCGAGCGCCTCACCCTCGGGACCGTGGCGGCGGTCGCCCTGGTGAGCGCCGCCACACTGTTCCTGCAGGGGCGCTATTTCGAGCGCTGGTTGGCGATGCCGAACGTGCTCGTCACCGCGCAGGTGCCGCTCCTCGTGGCGCTCGCGGCCTACGCGCTGTGGCGGACCCTGCGGAACGGGGCCGAGCGGGCGCCGTTCCTGATTGCGCTGGGGCTGTTCGCCCTGTCGTTCTTAGGGCTCGGGATCAGCATCTACCCCGATGTGGTGCCGGGGCGGATCACCATCTGGCAGGCGGCCGCCCCCGAGGCGAGCCAAGTGTTCCTGCTGGTCGGCGCCGCGGCGCTGATCCCGATCATCCTGGCCTACACCGCGTATTCGTACTGGGTGTTCCGCGGCAAGGTCGACACGCACGGATATCACTGATGGCCGCTGCATCGCCGCTGCCCCTGTGGAAGCGTCTCGCCTGGTTCGTGGCGATCTGGGCGCTCAGCATCGTGGCGCTTGGATCCATCGCGACGCTGCTGCGGTTCTGGCTCAGGACCTGATAGGCTGCGGATCCAGGCCCCGTCGGAACGCCCCGTGCAACTGCCCCCCCTCGTCCAGACCTTCGTGCTTCATTTCGGCGAGATGGGATCCCGGTGGGGGATCAACCGGACGGTGGGCCAGATCTACGCGGTGCTGTTCGTGGCGGAGCGACCGCTCAACGCCGACGAGATCGTCGAGCGGCTCGGCGTGTCGCGCTCCAACGTCAGCATGGGCCTGAAGGAGCTGCAGGCCTGGAACCTCGTGCGCCTCCAGCACAGGCCCGGGGACCGGCGGGACTACTTCGCCACCCCCGAGGATGTCTGGCAGATCGTCCGTACGCTGGTCGAAGAGCGCAAGAAGCGCGAGATCGATCCGACCTTGACGATCCTGCGCGAGTTGCTGATGCAGCGCGTCGAGACCGACGCCGAGCGTCATGCCCAGGCCCGCCTCGGGGAGATGCACGACCTGTTCGAGCTCTTCACCGGCTGGTACGACGACATGCGCCGGCTCGAGACCGACCGCCTCGTTCAACTCCTCACCCTCGGCACGAAAGTCCAGAAGGTGCTGGAGATGAAGGATCGGCTGACCCGCCGCGGCGGCCGGGCCGACAAGGGGGACTGAGGTTTTGGGACTGAGGCTGCCGGTCAGGCGCGACGGCGGTGCGCAACCGGTCAGAGCCGGGCCAGCCCGTCCCGATAGATAGCCACGAGGCAGACGCCGACGGACACGATATGGCCGCGCAGGGCCTCCGCAGCCTCCTCGATCCTGCGGGCCTCGCACAAATCGAGGATTTGCGCGTGTTCCGCGTGCGCGCGGGCAATGTCTCCGGTGGCCTGGAGCTGCAGGCGCGTCGGGCGGTCGCAATCCTGCAGCAGGCCCGACACGATCGTCAGGGAGCGTGGCCGGTCCGCGTGGCGCAGCAGGTCGAAGTGAAAGCGCCGGTTCAACTCGCCCCAGCGCATGATTTCGCCGCCGCTCAGCGCCTCGCCATACGCCTTCTGCACGGCGCGCAGATCCTGAAAATCCTCGTCCGTGAGGTGGGGGACAGAGAGCGGCAGGAGCTGCGGCTCGAGCTGGACGCGCAGCCTGAAGATATCCTCCACCTCTTCCAGGGACAGGCCCGTCACCACGGCACCGCGATGCGGCACGATCTTGACGAGGTTGACGGCCTCCAGTTGCAGGAGCGCTTCCCGGATCGGGATCCGGCTGATCCCGAACTCCTCCGCCAGCGCATCCTGGCGGAGCTGGACGCCCGGGCGCAATTCCCCGTTCAGGATTCGCTGCCGCAGCGAATCGGCCACGGCTGCCGCGACCGTCTTGTGCTGCAGTCGGTCAGGCGAACGCCGCCCGGGAACCGCTATGAACATCGAGGCCTCGACAGGACTGTATACCCTCAGACATAACATCTTGCGCAGCGGAGTCGCGCTGCGTCGGCTTGGACTATAGTCCTTACATACGTCAGGTTGCCGTGCAAGTAAAAGATTAACCTGACGGAGCGATTTCCGTCAGGCTGGCCAGTCTTATCGGTCTCTAGGCATCGTATAGGCCGGGGTCTGCGCCGCACGATGCAGAATGCGTTCGAAATGTTCATAAGCAGGATAATGCGCCCGGTCCGGGCGTCGCAGCCGGTACTGATTTTTCGCTGACCGGTAGCCTCCCGGAGGACGCATCGCCCTCAAATGCATCAGGTTATGCCAAGAGGGCGGGATCTCGCGTTGCAGTTGGTATGTGGGGGGCTGCCCATGGGGCATGCGCGAGCCCTTGCGCCAGATGGGCCACGAGGGCCGTGACGCGTGCCGGCCGGGGGTCGCCGGGGGGCGTCACCAAGTGCAACGCGATCGGCGGCGATGACCAGTCGGGCAGGACCCGCTCCAGGCGGCCGGCCTCCAAGTCGTTCCAGATCATGAAATCGGGTTGGAGCGCGAGGCCGAGTCCCGCCCGGAGCGCCGGCGCCAGCGCCTCGGCGTTGTTGGCCCGCAGCGCCCCGCCGGGCGTCACGACGGCCTCCGCACCGGTCGCATCCGCGAAACGCCACCGGTCCGGGGTCGGCAGGTAGGCGTAGCCGAGGCAGGCGTGGTGGGCGAGGTCGTCCGGATGCCGGGGGCGACCATTCCGGTCGAGATAGGCGGGGGTCGCCACGAGGGAGCGCCTTATCGCGCAGAGGCGACGGGCGCGCAGCGATGAATCCGGCAGGGCCGCGATGCGCAGCCCGATATCGAATCCCCCGCCCACGAGATCGACCACCGCGTCCGAGAGGTGCAGGTCCACCGACACCGCCGGGTGCTGACGGAGAAACTCCGGCAGAAGCGGCGCCACGTGAATCACCCCGAAGGTCATCGGGGCCGCGAGCCGCACCAGCCCCCGCGGCTCCGCGGCGCCCGCCATGGCCTGGGCCTCGGCCGCCTCGCCCTCCGCCAGGATGCGCGCCGCGCTCGCCTTGGCGGCCTGCCCCGCCTCGGTGAGCGCGAGCTTGCGCGAGGTGCGGTTGAACAGCCGCGCACCGATCCGGATCTCCAGCCGGCCGACAGCCTTCGAGACGGTGCCCTTCGAGAGCCCCAGATCCGCGGCGGCCCGGCCGAAGGAGCCGGTCTCCACCACCTTGGCGAACACCGCCCAGGCCTCGAAATCCGGCAGTCTCATGGGTCAATTCCGGAAACGATGAGTTTCCATCGTTTCTATTTTCAGGAGCATTGGCAAGGGGCAGATTGTGGTCATCGCACAACGCCCCGCGCTCAGCGCGGCAGCCTGAGGAGACAGCGCCATGACCCAGACCGGCCTCCATCACGTCACGGCCTTCTCCGGGCCTGCCCTGCGCAACCTCGACTTCCACACCCGGGTGCTCGGGCTGCGGCTGGTGAAGAAGACCGTCAACTTCGACGATCCGGGCACCTACCACCTCTATTACGGCGACGCGGCCGGGCGTCCTGGCACGATCCTGACCTTCTTCCCCATCGAGCGGGCGGCTCCCGGCCGCGTCGGGCTCGGCGAGACGCAGGAGACCGCGTTCCGGATCCCCCGCGCCTCCATCGGCTGGTGGACCCATCGCCTGATCGAGAAGGGCGTCGCCCACGAGCCGCTGGTCCAGGTCTTCGGCGAGCCGACCCTGCGCTTCCGCGACCCGGACGGCATGATGCTCGCGCTGGTGGGCGTCGAGGAGACCGGGGCCGAGGCCTGGGCCTCCGGCGAGGTACCGGCCGAGCACGCCATCCGCGGCCTGCACGGGGTCACGCTGCTCCTCGACAAGGCGGAGCCGACCGCCGCGATCCTCACGGAGGTGCTGGGCCTGGGCGAGGCTGGCCGCGAGGGCAACCTGATCCGTTTCGCGGGCAGCGCTGCGCTCGGCGGCTTCGTGACCCTGCGGGCCGTGGGTGGGTTTCTGCCCGGCCGGCCCGGCGCCGGCTCGGTCCACCATATCGCGTTCCGGGCGGCGGACGACGCCGCACAGGCCGCAATGGGGGCCGCGCTGGCTGAGCGGGGTCTCCACGTCACCGAGCAGCGCGACCGCCAGTACTTCCGTTCGATCTACTTCCGCGAGCCCGGCGGCGTGCTGTTCGAGATCGCCACGGACGCCCCCGGCTTCGCGGTCGACGAGCCGATCGAGACCCTTGGGTCCGCCCTGAAGCTGCCCGCTGGGCTGGAGCCACATCGGGCCGAGATCGAGGCGGTGCTGCCCAAGGTGGCCTGAACCCTCACGGCCCGCCCCGCGACAGCGCGGGGCGGGATCTAGACTCGCGCGAGGTTGCCATGACTGACGGATCCCTCGGTTTCATCCATCGTTTCGAGCCCGGCTCCGATGCCGCGCACCCGCTGCTGCTCCTGCATGGGACCGGCGGCGACGAGAACGACCTCCTGCCGCTCGGCCGGATGCTCGCGCCGGACGCCGCGCTCCTCTCGCCCCGGGGTGCGGTGTCCGAGAACGGCATGCCGCGCTTCTTTCGCCGACTGGCGGAGGGCGTGTTCGACGAGGCCGATTTGCGCCGACGCACGGGCGACCTCGCGGGCTTCGTGGCAGGGGCACGTGATCACTACGGGCGCGGCGCGCCGTTGGCGCTGGGGTTCTCCAACGGCGCCAACATCGCCGCCGCGCTTCTGATGCTGCGGCCGCAGACCCTGGAGGGCGCCGTGCTGATCCGTCCGATGGTGCCCTTCGCCGAGCCCCCGGCGGCCGACATTGCGGGACGTCCGGTCCTGATCCTGTCCGGCGCCATGGACCCGATCGTGCCGGTGGAGAACGCCCGCCGCCTCGCCGCGCAACTCACCGCCGCCGGCGCGCAGGTCGAGCACCGCATCCTGCCCGCCGGCCATGGCCTATCGCAGGCCGATCTCGACCGCGCGGCGGACTGGCTCCGCGAGCTCGCTATCCCGCACGCCGCCTGAGTCGCCCGCACTTTCACCCCACGAAAGGACTACGCCCATGGCCTCCTCGATCGCCCCCGTTCCGACCGCCACCGGAGCCTCCGTCGCGGCCCTGCTGCCGGTGACCGGCCGGGTCCTGATGAGCGCGCTCTTCCTCGCGAGTGGGGTCGGCAAGCTCGCCGCGCCCGCCACGACGCTCGCTACCATCGAAGCCGCCGGCCTGCCGCTGCCCACGCTCTCGTATGGGGTGGCGACGCTGGTGGAGATCGGCGGTGGCCTGTTGCTGATCGCCGGCTATCGCACCCGGCTCGTAGCTCTGGCGCTTACCCTCTTCGCGGTCGCCACCGCGGTGACCTTTCACGCGGCTCTGGGGGACCAGAACCAGATGTTCCACTTCCTGAAGAACCTCGCCGTCGCCGGCGGCCTGCTGCAGGTCGCGGCTTTCGGCGCCGGCCCGTTCAGCCTCGATGCCCGGCGGGGTCGCGCCTGACACTATGTGGCTCGGCTGGCTTTCCCGCACCGGTTCGGTTCCGTAAGCCTGCGACCGGGATGCGCATCCGCGCCGTCCGACACGCGGGACCTTCCATGCCGGCCACCGACGCCACGCTCGCCCTCGGGATCATCGGTGCGGGAATCATGGGCGAGCGCCTGCTCGGTGCCATTCACGGGGCATCGGAGTCGCCCGTCCGGGTCGCGGCGATCTGGGATCCGTCGCCGGAGGCCCTGGCCCGGATCGGTTCAGCCTTCCCGGCTGTGCCGCGGGTCGCCGATGCCGAAGCCGTCGTGGCGGCGAGCGCCTGTCTCTACATCGCCTCGCCGCCGGCCTCGCATCTCGGTTACGCGCGGGCAGCCCTGGCGGCGGGCCGGAGCGTCTTCTGCGAGAAGCCGCTTGCGATCGACCTCGCCGATGCCCGCGCCTTCGTGGCGGAGGCCGGGCAGGCCGGCGCGGTGAACTTTCCCTTCGCCTCGTCGCCCGGCGTGGCTGCGCTTCAGCGCTGGATCGCCGAGGGCGTGGTCGGCACGCCGCGGCGGGTCGCCATTGCGGTGGAGTTCGCCCGCTGGCCGCGCCCCTGGCAGGCAGACGCGGCGCGCTGGCTCGACGCCCGGTCGGAGGGCGGCTTCACCCGCGAGGTGGTCTCGCACTTCCTGTTCCTCGCCCGACGCCTGCTCGGCCCCCTCGAAGGGATCAGCGGCCGCGTCGAAGTCCCAGAGCCCGGCCTGTCCGAGCGGGCGATCACCGTGGCGCTGACGGCGGCCGGCATCCCCGTGACGCTGACCGGCCGGGTCGGCGGCACCGACAAGGACGATCACAACACCTGGACGCTGGAGGGCGATGCCGGCGCCGTCCGGCTGCGCGACTGGGCCATTGCCGAGCGCCGCGCCGCCGATGGCCGCTTCGAGCCGGCGCCCGACGCGATCCCCAACGCGCGGCTCCGTCCGATCACCCTGCGGCGCCAGCTCGACGGCGTCGTCCGGATGGCGCGGGGCGAGCCCCACCACCTCGCCACCTTCGCGGAGGCGCTCGCCGTGCAGGAGGCGGTCGAGGCGATCCTGGCGCTCTGAGGCGGCGCCCTCACACCTCCAGAAGATCGATCAGGAACGGGATCAGCGGCGCGTCGGCCGGCGGCATCGCGAGATCGCGGAGGGCCTTCGGCCGGACCCATTTCAGCGCCTGCCCCTCCATCGAGCGCGGCGTGCCGGTCCAGCGCCGGCAGACATAGAGCGGCATCAGGAGGTGGAAGTCCGGATAGGCGTGGCTGGCGAAGGTCAGCGGCGCCAGGCACGGCTCCTCGACCCGGATGCCCAGTTCCTCCGCCAGTTCGCGGATCAAGGTCTCCTCCGGCCGCTCGCCGGCCTCGACCTTGCCTCCGGGGAACTCCCAGAGGCCGGCGAGCTGCTTGCCCGCCGGGCGCTCGCTCACCAGCACCCGGCCGTCGACATCGATGAGGGCGACCGCAACCACCAGCAGGAGGCGAAGCGGAGCCCGTTCGGGCGCGCTCATGGCGAAACCGCGAAGGTGGCGGCGACCTCGGACGACATCTGGATCGTGCCGGCCTCGATCGGCACACCCCGGCCCTTGGCGGCCATCGGCGCCGCGAGGGTGCGGTTCGCGAGCGGGTAGGGCGCGCCGCCCGCCGGGCCCAGCGTGCACAGCGGGCCGAGCTTGACGCCGAGGGCTTCGGCGAGCGCCACGGCCCGGCCGCGTGCGTCCCGGGCCGCGGCCACCCGCAGGGCGGCGTCGAGCCGATCAGGATCGCGCAGGCCGAAGCTGACGCCGTCGATCCGGTTCGCTCCGGCATCGAGGGCTTGGCGTAGCAGGTCGCCGAGCCGGCCCATATCGGCGAGGCGGACGCTCACGAGGTTGCTTGCCCGGTAGCCGTCCGGCTCCTCGGTGAGGCCGCCCGGCCGGGATACGGACCGCGTGGCGGCCTGCAGCGATACCGCGGCGGTGCCGATGTCGGCCGCCGGGACCCCGAGGGCGCGGGCCTGCGCCGTGACGCCCGCCACGGCCTTCGAGGCCGCGTCCAGGGCCGCCGCCGCGGTCGGCGCGCGCGCCTCGATACCTACCGTCACCTCGGCGAAATCCGGCGCCCGCGCCTCGGCGGCGCGGCCGACCACGCTGATGTTGCGGGAACAGGCCGAATCGTCGGCCCGGGCGTCGGGAGCCAGCGCAATGAGCAGGATGGCGCCGGCCAGGCCGAGCCTCACGACCGATAATCCCCGTTGATCTCGATGTAGCCCTTGGTCAGATCGCAGGTCCAGACGCGGGCCTGACCTTCGCCCAGGCCGAGATCCACCCGGATGCCGATCTCCGGCTCGCGCATCACGGCGCTTGCCGCCGCCTCGCTGTAATCCGGGTCGCGGGCGCCCTCGACGGCCACACGCACGTCGCCGAACCAGATCGCGAGCCGGTCGCGGTCGGCGGGCTCGCCGGCCTTGCCCACCGCCATCACCACCCGCCCCCAATTGGCGTCCTCACCCGCCACCGCGGTCTTCACCAGGGGCGAATTGGCGATCGACATCGCGATGCGATGCGCCGAGGCGTCGCTCTCGGCCCCCGTGACCCGCACGGTGACGAACTTGCGCGCGCCCTCGCCGTCCTTGGCGACGAGCTGCGCCAGCTCGATCAGCAGGCTGTCCAGCGCCTCGCGAAAACCCACGAGACGCGGATCGGCCGGGTCCGAGATCTCGGCGTTGCCGGCCTTGGCGGTCGCGAACAGCAGCAGCGTGTCGGAGGTGGAGGTGTCGCCGTCCACCGTCACGCAGTTGAAGCTGGTCTTGGTGCCCGCGGACAGGAGCGTCTGGAGCACCGCCTGGGGCAGCGCGGCGTCGGTGAACACGAAGGACAGCATCGTCGCCATGTCGGGGGCGATCATGCCGGCGCCCTTGGCGATGCCGTTGAGCGTCACCGTCACGCCGGCGATCGTGGCCGTGCGTGTCGCGAGCTTCGGGAAGGTGTCGGTCGTCATGATGGCGCGCGCCGCCTCGGCCCAGGCGGGCGAGCCGTCCGTGGCCCGGGCCGCGCAATCGGCCAGCACGCCCTCGAAGCGCTCGGCCGGCAGCGGCTCGCCGATCACGCCGGTCGAGGCGACGTAGACCTCGCGCGCACCGCAGACCGCCGCCTGCGCGGCGATCTCGACCGTGCGGGCCACCGCCTCCCGGCCGAGGCGGCCCGTGAAGGCGTTGGCGTTGCCGGAATTGACCACCAGCGCCCGAGCCGAACCGTCGGCCAGCGCCTCCCGGCACCAGTCGACCGGCGCGGACGGGCATTTGGAGCGGGTGAAGACGCCGGCCGCCTGGGTCCCGGCGTCGAGCGCCATGTAAAGCACGTCGGTGCGGCCGCTGTAGCGGATCCCGGCCTGGGCGGTGGCGATTCGCACCCCCGGCAGGGGTGGCAGCTCCGGCAGGGCGGTGGGCGCCAGCGGGGAGACGGGCGGGGATTTCGCGGACGACATCGGCTCGGGCTCCGGCAGCGCGCGGTGGTGTTTTGCGGGCGGCCCGGTGTTGAGCGCAGGACCTCGGCTGCGTCAACCGTATGCCCGACCATTGATCAGGGATCCCGGCTGCCATTGTTTTGGGCGACTCCGGCGCGGAATGCGGCGCCTTCGCGGCGGCAGGCTTGCGCCAGGATTGCATCCCGGCATAGCATGCTGCATCGCAAAGCCAGCGCGAAGTCGAGTGCGGAATGTCCACAGCCGACATCGGGACTGCCTCCAGCACGATGCCCCAGGGGGGCTGCTACCGGATCCAGGTTCTGGTCGTCGGCCGCCACAAGCGCTGGCGCGACGAGGTGGCCGCGCAGGTTCGCTTACTGGGCTATCAGGTCACCGCCTGCGACCGCGGGGTCGATGCCATGACGGTCCTGGCGCTCGGCTTGCCGGTCGACGTGATGGTGGTGGATTCCGGCCTGCAGGGCGGCTTGTGCTGCGCACAGTTGGCCGTCGAGGCACGGACGCTGCGTCCGGGGCTGCGCATCGTGCTCGCGGGGGATGCGCGCGACGATCGGGAGCCGGAGGCGCCGGCCCACATCCCCGACGCGCTGTGGGTGCGGCATGACCAGTTCCAGAACGGGATGGTGGCGACCCTGATGCGCGAAGCGCTGGCCGATCGCGCCGCCTGATCGTGCGCGTTGCCCGGGTGTATTCACGGCCCGCGTAGGCGTGTGCCGCTGGGCCGATCGGAGCCCTGATCGGTGTCGAGCCCGTCATGACACCATGCGAATCGTCGGGCGCCTGTGAGAGGCATGATTCCCACCTGGCCAGCGATGCCGTTCCGTGCGGAACCGGCGGATCATCATTGATCGATGGCTCGTGGATCTGGAACTCGTGCCGTAGTCCGGACGGCCCTTCCGGCCAAGACCCGAGGATCGGGCCACGCAACAGCACGATATCCAGGTCTTTGAGTGTGACCCTCGTCGTCTCGTTCAAGTTGTGCAACAAGATGATGGGATTCGGGTCACATTTTTTGGATCCCATCTTGGATATCTCAGAGTCTCCGTTGAGTGCGCACCACGCCCGTTCGTAAAAACTTTTGAGACCCAGGCTAAATAATTCATTTCTCTAAGCTGTATATCTAATATTAAACTTCAGGTAACATCGTTAATGTGACACGATATTGTCATGAGCATCTCGCTTGCTGGTAGAGATTGGTCCCATCGAAGACCATCTCAGCCAAGGGGAAGGTTGCCGTGAAAATTGGAATTCGTATCCGTTTGTACGCGGGGTTCGCTATTCTCGTCGCGATCACCGCCTTCATCGGTGCATTTGCAACCTACCAGCAAGATAACTTGAATCGAGAATACGAGCGGCTGACCTTCATTGGAGAAAGCGCGCAGCAGATCATCGCGATGGACGGTCTCGCCGCCCAGCTCTCCGCCAAAGCCGAGCATTACCGCGTGGCGCCGGACGCGGCACAGATCACCCCCATGCAGACCGTGCGGGGCGCCCTGGAGGAGATCGCCGAACACCGTAAGACCAAGGCGCTGACCGAGGCGGGGAGACAACACTATGACGCTATCGTCGGCAGCGCGGCCGCGATGAAGGCGGATCTGGACCACCTCGCGGAAGCCGGCACCCGGCTCGATGCCACGAAGCTGCGCCTCATCAAGGCGGGCCCCACCCTCACCCGCCTCATCGAAGGCCCGCTCGCGGAGACAAGCCAGGGCGGCGACAATGGGGCGAAGCTACAGGCCACCCGCTTCGAGAATGCCGTTCTCGCCGCGCGTCTCGCCGCCGCGCGCTCTCTGATCGATCCGAAACCACTCTACCGGGAGGAATTCCGGGACAAGATCGAGCGGGCGCGTGCCGCGCTCCACGGACTCGAAGGCTCTAATTTTGCGGCCATTGCCGGGCGGGTCAAGGAACTCGCGGATGCGCTCGTCACCTACAAGGCGGAGCTCGACAGCTACCACGAGGCGGCCGCCGCCTCGACGGCGACGTTCGAGACCGGCATCAAGCCGCATACGGACGACATCGCGCTGAACTGCGCCAAACTTCGTGAGCGCATCCTGATCGCGTCGACGGCGATCAAGGCGTCGACCGCGGAACTGGCCCTGCGCGCTTGGCGCATCGAGATCGGCCTCGGCGCGTTGACCCTGATCATCGGCGTCGCCCTGGCCTCCGTCATCGCGCGCAGCATCATCAAGCCCATCGACGGTATGGTGAAGGCCATGGCGCGCCTGGCCGACGGTGACACGGATCTCGCGGTCCCCTCGCAGAATGCCGCGGGCGAGCTGGGCGCCATGGGCAAGGCGGTGGAGGTGTTCCGGAAAATCGCCATCGTCCGAGCCGAACTGGAAGCCGCGCAGGCTGCCGACCGGGAGGCCCGCCAGCGCCGGGCCGAGCGTCGCGAACAGCTCGTCGAGATCTTCGATCAGAGGGTGGCGGCTTCCCTGGAGATCGTCACCCTCGCCACCGACGAGCTCGATGCCACGGCACACTCGATGACGCAGATCGCCGAAGACACGGGCAACCAAGCGGTCGCCTCCAGCACGGCCGCCGATCTCGCGTCCATGAACGTGGAGACGGTGGCGGCGGCGGCCGAAGAGATGGTCTCTTCGCTCCAAGAGATCGAGCGTCAGGTGCTCCGCGCCAACGAGGCGGCTGGCTTGGCCGCCTACGAGGCCGAGGCGAGCAACGCCGCCATGGCGAGCCTCCGTGCAGCCTCCGAGCAGGTCGGCGCGGCGGTGACGACCATCTCGGGCATTGCGGCCCAGACCAACCTTCTGGCTCTCAACGCCACGATCGAGGCGGCCCGCGCCGGCGAGGCCGGACGGGGTTTCGCCGTAGTGGCTGCCGAGGTGAAGGAACTGGCCAGCCAGACCGGCAAGGCCACCGACGAGATCGGCGGGCTGATCACCGCGATCCAGGCGGCCACGACGCAGGCGGCCGCTGCAATGCAGCAGATCGCACACACGATCACGAGCGTGAACGAGATCAGCGGAGCCATCGCCTCGACGGTGGTGGAGCAAACGGCCGCGACCAGCGAGATCTCGCGCAATGCCAGCGAGGCGGCCGACGGAACGCAGCACGTGTCGACCAACGTATCGCGTGTGCTGACGTCCGCCAGCGAGACCGGCAGCGCCGCCTCGCAGGTGCTGAGCTCGGCAGCCGAGCTGTCCAAGCAGTCCCGCGCGGTCAAGCAGGAGGTGAGTAACTTCCTGCGCGACATCCAAGCCGTGTGATTCGGCGATCTGAGCGCCGCACAGGCTCAGATCGCGGCGGCGGGATCCGTCTCGTCGCCGTCGCGGCTGCGTCGCCCGCGCGGCCGGCGGTCGAGGAACGCGCGGCCCAGCGCGCGCAGCGGCGCGGTGAGCCGGCGGGCATCCTCGGCCCGCTCCATGATGCGTTCGCCGCTGCGGATCTCCTTGTCGAGCCGGGCCATCGTCCGGGCCAGCGCCGGATCGTCGTCGTCGAGCCAGACCTGCGTGACGCGGGCGAAGGCGATTACCACGCCCTGGAGCTTCAATTGGCCGAGCGGCCCCTCGGTGTCGATCCCGGCCGCTGCCAGCATGTAGCGGTGTGAGTTGAGCATGACGCTATTCAGCGCCAGCATCGACAGCGGCTCGCCGCGCAGCGCGTAGGCAATACGCTGTAGGGCCGGCTTGTAGGGCTCCATCGCATCGAGGCGGCGCATCAGCACGTCGAACAAGCGCTCGCGGGTCGGCTCCTCCTCAAGGCCCGAGAGGTCGCCCTCCAGAACCTTGCGGTCGATGATCCGGGTGAGCCCGCCCAGGACGGCACCCTTCGACGGAAACAGATCGCGCAGCTCGGCAAGTGTCAGCCCGGCTTCCCGGGCGATGTCGCCGATCTCGATGTCGTTCCAGGGCTGCTCGGCGGCGAGCCGCATCAGCGCCTCGACGGCGGCCTCCCGGGGCGAGAGCTTCGGTGCGCTGCTCTCACGCGCGGCCGTGCTGATCCGAGGCGAGGCCGCGGGCGCACCGTTTTCCGGCGCGATGCCCTCGGATGCACGGCTCGTCTTGGCTGGGCTCGCGGCCTTGCGGGGGCGCTTCGAAGGGCCTTTGCTCTCAGTCATGGGTCTGTCGCCCGCTCCTGTCGGTCATACTGCCTGATGTAGGCAGTCCGCCACGGAAGGGCAGGGGTTTCGCGCGGCCATGCCGCACGGGGCGCACCGGATGTCAGCCGGCGAGTTCTTCGGCCCGCCGCCGCGCTGCCGCTACGGCCTCCCGCATCAGCGCGCCGAGCCCATCCGGGCGCATCAGCACGTCGAGGGCCGCCGCCGTGGTGCCGCCGGGGGACGTCACGTTGCGGCGCAGTTCCGCCGCCTCGGCGGGATTGGCGTCGAGCAGTGCGCCCGATCCTGAAACAGTCGCCCGGGCGAGGCGCTGCGCCACCTCCGAATCGAGTCCGGCCGCGATCCCCGCCTCGGCCAGCGCCTCGGTTAGGAGGAAGACATAAGCTGGTCCGGAACCCGAGACCGCCGTCACCGCGTCGATCTGTGCCTCGTCGGCCAGCCACGCGACGGTGCCGTTCGCGGCCAGCAAGGCGTCCGCCGCGGTGCGCTGCCCGGGCGTGACCTCCGGGCTGGCATAGGCCCCGGTCGCGCCGCGGCCGATGCTGGCCGGCAGGTTCGGCATCGCCCGGACGATGGCCCGTGCCCGCTTCAGCCGGCCGGTCAGGTCAGCCACCGTCTTGCCGGCCAGGATCGAGACGAGGAGCGTGTCGCGGCCGATCAAGCGGTCGAGCCCGGAGGCGGCCGCCTCCAGCCCCTGCGGCTTGATGCCGAGCACCAAGACGGCGCCGGGCTCCGGGTCCGGCGGGTTGAGGGCGATGCTCCGTTTCGTGCACAGGTCGATGATCTCCCGGCTCGGCACCGGATCGATCAGCGTGGTGCGGCGCGGATCGAGGCCCGCTGCGAGCCAGCCCGCCAGCATCGATCCACCCATCTTGCCGGCCCCGGCCAGGACCAGCGAGGCGGGCATCGATGCCGATCGAGGGTCTTGGGCTGTCACGCCTCGCCTTCGGTCTCGAACAGCACGGCGTCCAGTGCCTCGCGGGCGGTCTTGCCGGCCCAGAGCACGAATTGAAACGCCTGGAAGTAGCGCTCGCAGGCGTCGACCGCGGTTTTCATCATGGTGGCGCATTGCGGGTGGGTCGGGACCGCGCCCCCCGTCAGCAGCAGCGCATGGCGGAACATCACCACGCCATCGCTCGACCACAGGTCGAAATGTCCAACCCAAAGCTGCTCGTTGATCAGCGCGATGAGGCGCATCACCTCGGTCCGCTGCCGATCCGGCACCTTGAGATCGAACGCGCAGGCGACGTGAAGCGCCTCGACGTCCTCGATCCAGGTGAAGGCCACGTTGTAGTCGGTCCAGCGGCCGGGGCTCGTCACCGACATCTCGTCGGTCTCAGCCCGATCGAAGATCCAGTCGCGCAACGACGCCAAACGCTCGACAACGTCGAGCGGATGCTCGTTCCTGTCCGGGTCGTGGAAATCGACGTTGAGCAGCGGCATGACGATCCAAAATGACGGCCCGGACGAAAAGTCCGGTCCGTCGTGAGCGGTGATGCGAAACCGGAGTGCCGAGAACACTCCGAGACCTGGAACAGCCGGCAGATCTGCGCCGGTGGTGATGCGATCGACTGTCGAAGCTCCGCGGACATCGCCCCGCAGCGCTCGAATCACCCACTGCCCGACTATAGACCGGCCCTGACTCGCGACACAAAGTGCGGGCCCTTAGCAGTGAACAGGAAACCGGATCGTCGCCGCGGCTTCCTGTGTAAAAGCTCCGGGCGTTGCCGCGCGGACTCAGACCACCTCGCTCAGGCCCGCCGCACCCGCAGCAGCGGCGCCGGATTTCGCCTCCAGGGCCGCGACGCGGGCCGTGAGAGCCGTGTTCTGCGTCTGCAGGCTGGTTACGAGATCGCGAAGCACGTCGAGCTCTTCGCGCGAGGCGATGTCGAGATCGCGGATGACGCGTTCGAGCTGGGCCCGGGCCACGGTCTCGGCCTCGCGGCGCACCCCCTGCGCGGCGCCGGCCGCGTCGGTCATCAGGCGGGCGAGGTCGTCAAACAGGCGATTGGAGGGGGGCATCCTGGTCTCCCGGATCGGCCGGCTGCCGCGACGGCCGCCTGACGGCACGATTCCAGAGCACGAGATAGGAATCTTCGAAGAGCCGGGCAACGCCCGGATCGCAGGAAGCGGAGCAGGGCCGGATCGGGCCCCGCTCCGTAACAGAATTACATGCGGTGCATACGGTGCATGCGGTGTTGCATCATCCGCCGACGCATGTGGTGGCGCATCATGCGGCGGTGCGTCATGCGCCGCTCCATGGGCGTCATCCGGACCTGGGTGACGGCATCGGACGTCGTGACGGCGCCCGGCATGGCGGGGGCCGCGGAGGCGGGCTGGACGAGGGCAGCACCACCCAGCGAAGCCAGGACGGCGAAGGCGAAGGTCAGTTTCCTCACGAGGAGACTCCAATTCTCTGATGGCCGGGTATGGCGCCCGGTTCATCCTCCCGGACGGGAGGTACGGAGAGTCGTCTCGTGCCGCGGGACGGCACGGCGGGCCGTCGAGGACCCGCCGCCATCAACTTCCGAGTTAGAGATTCGTTTCCTCGAACGCCTTGACCCATTCGGCGCAGATGCCGGATCGTACGATGTCGTTTCGCGTAAACTCAACCACCGGTATCGGCATCATCCGGCTTTTGACAAGATGCATCACGGTGCGCAGGCCAGACGTCTCGCGCAGATCGGTCTGCGAGATGTCTCCGTTGATGATGACCTGGCAATCGTCGCCGATCCGGGTCAGGAACATCTTGATCTCGTTGACTGTGGTGTTCTGCGCCTCGTCGAGGATCACGAGGCAGTTCTTGAAGGTGCGCCCGCGCATCACCTCGAACGGGACGATCTCGATGTCGCCGGTCTTGAGGGCGATCTCGAAGGCTGCGGCGCCCATGCGTTCCTTCATGGCCTCGGTCAGCGGGGCGACCCAGGGCGCGATCTTCTCCTCGAGGGTTCCAGGGAAGAACCCGAGGGAGCGGCCCGAGGGCACGTTCGGGCGGGTGATGACGACTTTGGAGATGCGGCGCTGGCGGAGCTGATCCGCGGCACGGGTACCGGCGATGAAGGTCTTGCCGGTGCCGGCCGGCCCGAGGACGATGACCTGCGGGGAGCGCGCGAGGGCGTCGAGATACTCGGCTTGGCGTTCGGTGAGGGGCTGGATGGGAGCGAGGTTGCGTTCTTCGTCGAAGCGTGTGCGGTGAATGCGGGACGTGCGGTCTTCAACCAGTTCAAGTCGTGCGCGGCGTCTCTTCATGGATGTACACTCCAACGGGACTTGCCAACCTGGATCTGTTTTTGAACTGCCGTTTACCTGCTTGCTCCCGGATCAACGTCTATCGCGGAACTAATACGGGCCCCTTCCCAAAGGTTCCGCACCGCGCGCGTCCGCCTGTGGAGAGCGTCACGACATGCCGCGCGCGGCCGAATACGTGATGCAACTGTCGCACCAGCGTGATTCGTGCTCCACGATTGCGCACAGGGTGCGACCAGGGGGTGACGGTAGACTCGGCCGCCGCGAAAAAGTCGTGGGGCTTGCACGGATGCATCAGGCTCGACGAGAGGCTCGGAATTGGGAAGACGCGAAGACGCCACATCCGGCACGATCACGATACCTCCCCGCCCGCGGGGGCGAAGCCGGCCGACCCTGCCGCCCTGAAACGTCCGGGCTTGGTCGGCGGGACCTGCCTCACCCGGCCTGGATGAAGCTGTCGAGGACCATTTTCCGGCCGGCCTTGTCGAAGTCAACGGTCAGCTTATTACCATCCACGCCGGCGATCGTTCCTGGGCCGAACTTGGTGTGGAAGACCCGCTGGCCCCCCTCGAACGCGGACGGCGCACCGGTCGATTTGGCGATCAGCTCGCCCTCGATCTGGCGGGGGCCGCCGGCATGTCCGCCGGATCGCCCGCCCGGTGCCGAACCGAAGCCGCGACCGCCCTGAGGCGCCGTATTGGCCTGCGCCCGCTGCCAGCCCGGCGTGCCGTAGCTCGATCCGAACGGCGTCGGGTTGCGGTCGAACCGCGAGGCACCGGCCGAGAAATGGGCCGGGGCCTCGACCACGTCGACCGCGGATTCGGGCAATTCGTCGATGAACCGGGACGGGATGGTCGAGGACCACAGCCCGTGGATCCGCCGGTTGACCGCGAAGGACAGTTTCGCCCGCTTGCGCGCCCGGGTCAGCCCGACATGGGCGAGCCGCCGCTCCTCCTCCAGGCCCGCGCGCCCGCTCTCGTCCAGCGCCCGCTGGCTCGGGAACAAGCCGTCCTCCCAGCCGGGGAGGAACACGGTGTCGAATTCGAGCCCCTTGGCGGCGTGGAGCGTCATCAGGGAGACGCGGTCGGCGCCCTCGGTCTCGGAGGCTTCCATCACCAGGGAAACGTGCTCGAGAAACGCCGCCATGTCGGGGAACTCCTCCATCGAGCGGACGAATTCCTTCAGGTTCTCCAGGCGGCCTGCGGCGTCGGCCGAGCGGTCCTTCTGCCACATCTCGGTGTAGCCGGATTCCTCCAGGATGGTCTGCGCGACCTCGCTGTGCGGCTGCGATTCCACGAGCCGCGCCCAGCGGGAAAAGCTCTCGGTGAGCGCCCGCACGGTCGAGCGGACCCGGGGCTTCAACTCGTCGGTCTCGCACAGGCGCTCGGCGGCGATCCGCAGGGGCAGGCGGTTGGCCCGGCCGTAGGTGTGGAGCTGCTGGAGCGTGGCGTCGCCGAGGCCGCGCTTGGGCGTGTTGACGATCCGCTCGAAGGCGAGGTCGTCGCTGACATTCACGGTGGCCCGTAGATACGCCAGCGCGTCGCGGATCTCGGCCCGCTCGTAGAAGCGGGGGCCGCCGATAACCCGATAGGGCAGGCCGAGCTGGACGAACCGGTCCTCGATCTCGCGCATCTGCGCGGAGATCCGCACCAGAACGGCGATCTCCGACAAGGCGTGCTGCTTGGCCTGCAGGGATTCGATCGATTCGGCGAGCATCCGCGCCTCCTCTTCCGAATCCCAGGCGCCCGTCACGGTGACGCGCTCGCCGGGCTCGTCGTCGGTGCGCAGGGTCTTGCCGAGGCGGCTCTCGTTCTTGGCGATCAACCCGGAGGCGGCGGCCAGGATGTGGCCGGTGGAGCGGTAGTTGCGCTCCAGCCGCACCACCACGGCACCGGGGAAGTCGTGCTCGAAGCGCAGGATGTTGTCGACCTCGGCGCCGCGCCAGCCGTAGATCGACTGGTCGTCGTCACCCACGCAAGCGATGTTCTTCCGGTTTTGCGCCAGCAATCTCAGCCACAGGTACTGGGCGACGTTGGTGTCCTGATACTCGTCGACCAGGATGTAGCGGAACCTGTCCTGGTAGTTGGCGAGCACATCCGGGTTCTCGCGCCAGAGCTTGAGGCAGAGCAGCAAGAGATCGCCGAAATCGACGGCGTTCAGCGTCGCGAGCCGGGCCTGATAGGCGGTGTAGAGCGTACCACCCTTGCCGAACGCGAAGGCCGAGGCCTCGCCGGGCGGCACCTGCTCGGGGGAGAGGCCGCGGTTCTTCCAGCCGTCGATGGCGTGGGACAGGGCGCGCGCGGGCCAGCGCTTCTCGTCGACGTTCTGGTCGGCGATCACCTGCTTCATCAGCCGGAGCTGGTCGTCGGTGCCCAGGATGGTGAAATCCGATTTGAGCCCGACCATTTCGGCGTGGCGGCGCAGGATCTTGGTGCCGATGGCGTGGAAGGTGCCGAGCCAGGGCATGCCCTCGCCGGCGGGGCCGATCAGCGCACCGATCCGGTGCTTCATCTCCCGGGCGGCCTTGTTGGTGAAGGTCACCGCCAGGATGTCGAACGGTCGCGCCCGGTTGGTGGAGATCAGGTGGGCGATGCGGGTGGTCAGCACCCGGGTCTTGCCGGTGCCGGCGCCGGCCAGCACGAGGATGGGGCCCTCCGTGGTCTCGACGGCGCGCCGCTGCTCGGGGTTGAGGCCTTCGAGATACGAGGCGGCGTCGCGGCGGAGCGCGCCCATGGCGCGGGCGGCGATGGAGGAGGACGGAGCGCCGTCCCCGGCGGGCTGCGCATGCGGGTGGTTCTGCATCCTGCTTCCCTGGACCAAATCGCGAACGGCGTCGAGGTGGTTCGGGGGGAATGCGACCGGAGGGTGTTGGGCGGGGTGGTGGACCTCGCCCGTCGGCAGCGGCGTCGCCGCGCACCCTGAGCGCTGGGCCGAGCTCGGTCCGCAAGTGTTCGAACGGCTGCCAACCGGGTACCCGAGACGGCACTTACGTCCGGCGCGGCGAGGGACGTAACGAAGTCCCGATCAGCCCCGCTGGCGAAGGGTTCCGGATCCCACCCCCGCCCGACCTCGGGCGGGAGCCGGACCCGGAAACGGCTTCTTACTTGTGGTTCTCGGCGCTCTTGCCATGCGCCTTGGTCGAATGCTCCTTGGCCTTGTCCGCGTGGCCGTGCGCTTCCGTGGAGTGCTTGTGGCCTGCCGCGTGGTCGCCCTTGCCATGATGCTCGGCGGCTGCGCGATGCGACTTGGCGGCCTTCTCGTGGTGCTCGGCAGCCTCGGTATGAGCCTTCTGGGGCATGATGTTTTCCTGTGCCGACGTGCCTGTTTGGCGGGCATCAAACATCCTGGCGGCGAACCCGTTGCGCACCTCGCGGCAAGTTGACAACTTTTGCGAATTTCCCATCAAGCATACTAGATCTTTATACCGGATCTAAGGCCTTTCGCCGTATGATGATTCATCCCAAAGCTTGAATTTTTAACAACATCGGTAGGTAAATCATACCCTCTCTTTTTCAGCGATGAACATTCCATCCCCGCGGACAGGTAGGTCGCGTCAGCGCGACAGGGTCTCCAACCGCGTAGATCCCGCGCTGGCGCCCCCGGCCCCTTATCGTGCTAAGGCCGTTGCGGTTTGCCCGCGGGGGCACGCGGGGGGCGACATCGCTATGGTGTTTGCCCGCGCGGACACGAGTGCGGAACGGGAACGGTGCGTGATCTTCTGACCGCGCTGGCGGGCGCCGTCATCCTGGTTCTCGTGGCGGCGCTGGCCGTCCCACCCTTCGTGGATTGGCAGGCCCACCGCGCCCTGGTCGATCGGGCGATCGCCCAATCGCTCGGCGTCCCGGCCCGGACCGACGGGCGGATCGAGGTTCGGCTCCTGCCCTCGCCGCGGCTGCGCATCGACCGCCTGCATCTCGGGACCGATCCGGAGCGCCCGAGCCTCGACGCCCGGTTCGTCAAGGCCGAGATCGCACTGGCGCCGCTTCTGAAGGGCGAGTTCCGCTTCACCGAAACCCGGGTCGGCCGGGCCGAGATCAGGCTCCCGCTCGCCGGCCCCGACGCCCTGAAGCTGCCGGCCGATCTCGGCGAATCCCTGCGTGGTCGCGATTTCGCGATCGAGGCGCTGCACGTCCAGCAATTCCTCGTCACCACCCAGGTCCCGGCGACCGGCCGGACCGATCAGTTCTACGCTCAGGATCTGACCCTGCAGGCCCCGGCCCTCGTCGGGCCGTGGCGCGTGGAGGGCACGAGCGGCGGCGTGCCGTTCCGGGCTGTCAGCGGCACGCCGGGGCCGGACGGGCGGGTCGCCGTGAAGATCTCGGGCGGCGGCGATGCTCACCCCCGGTTCGAGGCGGACGCGCGGTTCGGCCTTGCCCCCCAGGAGAGCGGCGGGGCTGTTCAGGTGGAGTCCGAGGGTACCGCCCGCCTTGTGGTCGGCCCGCCCACCCAGGTCGCGGGCGCCTACCTGCCGTTCTCCTTGAGCGGCGCCTTCAAGGCCCGGGGCGCGCAGGTGCGGTTCGAGGGGGTGGATCTCGCGATCGATCCCGGCGGGCGGACCCTGCGGCTCGGAGGCACCGGCCGGCTCGACCTGCGCCAATGGCGCGCCGGCCTGAGCCTGGAAGCCCGTCGCCTCGACCTCGACGCCTTCCTGACCTCGACCGAGGGCCAGAACCTGATCGCCCGCGGCCTGCCCAATTGGGGCGGCGCACTGCCGGCAATGATCGACCTCGACCTTTCGGTGGGCAGCGCCGTGCTCGGGGGCGACGAATTGTCGAACCTCGCGCTGACCGGCACCGTGGAGCGGGCCGGCGGCCTGCTGCTGCGCCGCCTCTCAGTCACCGGCCCGGCGGACTCGACCCTCAGCGTGAGCGGGCAGGTCGAAACGGCGCCGTTCCGCCTGACCGGCCCGGTGGCGCTCGTCGCGCCCGATTCGGATGCGCTGGGCCGCTATCTGCGCCGCCTCGGCGTGGAGGGGCCGTTGACCGCGCTGCTCGACGGACGCCGGATCGAAGCCGCGGCCGATCTGTCCGCCGATCCCGCGAGCCTATCCCTGCGCAACCTGCGCGTCGGGCTCGGCCCCGCCCGGATCACCGGGAACGCGCGCTACACCGCCGCTGAGGACGGGGTCCGGGGTCGGTTCGATGCGCAGATCCGGGCGAACGGCATCGACATCGCGGCCCTGCCGCCCCTCGGGACGACGCTCGGGACCCTGCGCGACCTCGATCTCGCCCTGACCTTGGAGGCTCGGGACGTTCGCTTCGGGACCGTCGGATCCGGCAACGGCACCATTGCGGCCAGCATCCAGACGGACGGCGCCAGCGTCGTGGTCGACAGTCTCGCGGTGACCGATCTCGCGGGGGCGAGCGCCACGCTGTCCGGCCGGATCGGCGCGGATGGGACCGGGCGCGTCTCGGGCCGCCTGAAGGCCCCGGTGGCGGCGCCGCTGCTCGGCCTGCTCGAACGGGTCTGGGTCGGCGAGCTGCGCCTGCTGCCGCCGTTCCTGAAGGACGCGCCCCTCGACCTCGCCGTCACCCTCGACCGGGAGGGCACCGCCGGGGCGCTGCGCACGCAGGCGAAGGGCAACGCGGGCGGCGGCACCCTCGACCTGACGCTGGCGAGCCGCGGGGCGCGGATCGAGGGCGGCACCGCCGCCTTGAGCGCCGCCCGGGCCGGCACATGGTTCGGGCGGGCGGATATCCCGGGCCTCCAGCGGCCCGCCGAGCTGCGCTTGAGCGCCGAGCGGCCGGAGGAGTCCGCCCTCGCGATCACGGCCGACGGGACGGTGGCGGGGTTACGGATCGCGACGGGCCGGCCGATCCTCATCGGCGCGGACGCGCTGCCGACCGGGGGCGCGCTCCGGGCCGAAACGGCCGACCTCGCGCCGTTCCTGACGCTGGCCGGGGCCGCGAGCCTGCAGCCCGGCGCCTGGCCTGCCGACCTGACCGTCACGCTGTCCCAGGAGGTGGGCGCCAGCAGCGCGGCGCTGACCGGGCAGATCGCGGGATCCGCTGTCAACGGAACGCTGATGCGCGCGCCCGGCGGCGCCCTGAGCGGACGCCTTACCCTCGATCGGTTGTCGCTGCCCCAGGTGGCGGCCGCGCTCGTGCTCCCGGTGCAGGAGAACGGGCGGTTCGGGCCGCCGGGCCATCCCCCGGCCATCACCCTCGATACGCGCATCGCCAAGCTCGATCTCGGCCGCGGTCTCGCGGCGACCGACGCCACCGTCGCGCTGGGCCTGTCGGAAGCCAGCCTGACCCTCCGCGACCTGACGGCCAAGCTCGGTGGGGGGCGGATCGCGGGATCGGCCACGATCACCCGGGCGGGCGCCGGCGCGGCGCTCTCGGGTTCCGGCAGCCTGGCGGATGTGGCGATCGCCGGGCTCGGCGGCGGCCCGATCGGCGGCCGTCTGGATGCGGATCTGCGCTTCTCGACCGCCGCCGAGACGCTCCCGGGCCTCGGCGACGGGCTCTCGGGCAGCGGCACGCTGATCCTCAAGGACCTGCGCATCCCGGCGGCCGATCCGGGGGCGCCAGGGCGCGCGCTCGCCCGGGCAGTGGAGATCGATGACCCGCTGCGTGAGGGGCGCCTGCAGGCCCTTGTCGCGGAGGAACTCGGCAAGGCGGCGGCCCAGGCCACCGGTCCCGCGCGCGCCGCCGCCACGATCGTGGGCGGGATCCTGCGGGCTGGCCCGTACGACATCGATTTCGGGTCCGCCCGCTGGGCCGGCACGATCGGCTACGACCTGCGCAACGCCCGCCTCGACGCCCGGGGGACGTTGACCGGCGGTCCGGTGCCCCGGGGCTGGAGCACCGGATCGTCGACGATCCAGCTCGGCCTCGCGGGACCGCTCGCGGCCCCCGACCAGGTGCTCGATGTCGGCGCCCTGTCGAACGGGCTCGCCGCCTTCGTGCTCCAGCGCGAGCTGGAGACGATCGAGCTGACGGAGGCCGATCAGGTGGAGCGGCAGCGCCGCCGCGCCCGGATCGAGATGGACAAGGCCCGCGCGGCGGCCCTCAAGGCCGCCGCCGACAAGGCCGCCGCCGACAAGGCCGCCGCGGAGAAAGCTGCCGCCGAGGAGGCGGCGCGCCGGGCGCGGATCCTCGGTGAGGGAACCGCCCAGCCGCCTGCACCCGCCGAAGCTCAACCTTGAACGACGGGTCTCAAGCCTTTCCCACCGCCATCAGCGCGAACGCATAGATCAACGCCACCTCCTCCAGCCGGTCGAACCGTCCGGCGGCGCCGCCGTGGCCGGCCTCCATGTTGATCCGCAGGAATACCGGGCCGCCCCCCGTCATGGTGGCGCGCAACCGCGCCACCCACTTGGCCGGCTCCCAGTAGGTCACCCGCGGGTCGGTGAGGCCGCCGAGCGCCAGGATCGCCGGGTAATCCTGCGCGGCGACGTTGTCGTATGGCGAGTACGAAAGGATCGTCCGGAAGGCGGCCTCGCTCTCGGCCGGATTGCCCCATTCGGGCCATTCGGGCGGGGTCAGCGGCAGTTCGGCGTCGAGCATCGTGTTGAGCACGTCGACGAAGGGCACATCGGCCACGATGCCGGCGAACAGCCCGGGCGCCATGTTGGCCACCGCCCCCATCAGCATGCCGCCCGCCGATCCACCATGGGCGACGATGCGTTTCTCGGCGGTGTAGCGGGCCGCGATCAGCGCCTGCGCGCAGGCGATGAAGTCCGTGAAGGTGTTGGGCTTCTTCTCACGCTTGCCGTCGAGGTACCAGCGCCAGCCCTTCTCGGTGCCGCCGCGGATATGCGCGATGGCGTAGACGAAGCCGCGGTCGACGAGACCCAGCAGGCTGGTCCGGAACGCCGCCGGCATCAGCGTGCCGTAGGAGCCGTAGCCGTAGAGCAGCAGCGGCGCGCTGCCGTCGAGGACGAGATCCCGCCGGTGCAGCAGCGAGATCGGCACCCGCTCGCCGTCCGGCGCGGTGGCGAACAGCCGCCGCGTCACGTAGGCCGCCGGGTCGTGCCCGCTCGGCACCGCCTGCCGCTTGCGCAGGGTGCGTGCCTTGGACCGGCACCCGTAGTCCCAGGTCTCCGATGGGGTCGTCATCGACGAGTAGACGAAACGGATCGTCTGCGTGTCGAAGGCGAGTCCGGCGCGCAGGCCGAGGGAATAGGCCTCTTCGTCGAAGGCGACCGTGTGCTCGGAATCGTCCGCGAGGTCACGCACCACGATCCGCGGCCGCGCATTCTCGATTTCCAGCCGGATCAGGTGATCCGCGAGCAGGTGCAGGTGGCGGATCATCACCCCCGGCCGATGGGGTACGAGGTCGGTCCAGCTGGCCCGGCCCGGATCGTCGAGCGGCGCGGTGACGATCTTGAAATCCTCGGCGCCGTCCGCGTTGGTCCGGATGAACAGCCGGTCGCCCCGGTGCTCCACGCCGTAGATCAGGAGCGGCTCCCGCGGATGCACGAGGCGCAACGGTGCCTCCGCCGCCTGCCGGTCCAAAAGCCGGACCTCGGATGTCTCGTGATCGCTTGCGGTCACGTCGAGGAAGGCGCCGGACTGGGTTTTACCGATATGGACGAAATAGCCGGCATCCCGCTCGGTATAGACCGTCTCGTCCGCGCTCTGGGCCGTGCCGAGGCGGTGACGCAGGACCTTGGCGGGGCGGTGGTTGGCGTCGAGCGCCACGTACCAGAAGCTGTCCCCGTCCGCGGCCCAGACCGCCTCGCCGGAGGTCGCCTCGACCCGGTCGTCGAGGTCGAGACCGGTTGCTATGTCGCGCACCCGGATCGTGTAGAGTTCCGATCCCTTGGTGTCGGCGCTCCAGGCGAGGCGCGCGTGGTCATCGGAATGGACGGCTGCGGCAATCTCGAAGAACGGCAGGCCGGCGCCCTCCTGGTCGCCGTCGATCAGGATCGTCTCGACCGGGTCCGGTCCGGATTCGGGCACATCGGGCGAGGTCGCCGGACGTCGGCAGATCAGCGGGTGCTGCCCGCCCTCCCGGTGGCGTGTGTAGTAGGCGAACGGTCCGTCCGGATCCGGGACGCCGCTCTCGTCCTCCTGGATCCGTCCACGCATCTCGGCGACCAGCTGCTTGCGAAGATCCGCTGTCCGGGCGAGCGCCGATTCGGCGAAAGCGTTCTCGGCCTTCAGGTAGGCGGCGATGTCTTCGGGCAGCGCAGCGGGGTCCTTGAGGACCGTCTGCCAGTTCTCGGCCTTGAGCCACGCATAGGGATCTGTGATCTCCTGCCCGTGCACGCTGAACCGCCGGGGCCGCGCCTCGGCGATGGGGTGGGCAATCGGCATCCCGGTCTGGTGCGCCGGGAAGCCTCGGCCGATCTCCGTCATCGTGTCTCCCATTGGATCCCGTCACCTGCGGGCCAGGCATGTGTCGCGCTGGCGCGCGGGATGGCAAGACGGCCCGGTGCAGGGCTGGTCCCGGGCCGCCGCGCCCTGCGTGGGGCGCGGCAGCGGCCGGGAGCCCGTTCCGACCTCAGGCGTTGAGCCGCTGGCCGCGGCGCATCCGCGCGGGCGGTCGCCGACCCGAATCGAAGGTGCCGACATGGCCAAAGCCCCCGATCCGCAGCCCGATCACCCCACGCCGGACTTGGAGCAGGTGAACGACGTCCTGGCGCAATGGACGGCGCGCTCGGCGACCAGCAGCCCCGCGCTGATCGATCGACTCGAGGCGATGGGCTACGACGTGCGGGACAAGTCGGAAGACGAGATCGCCGAGATCCTGCATCGGCCGCCGACGCGCCCGGCTCGGCAAGCTCCGAACTGATCGCTGGGGATATAGGCAAAAAAGCCTTGAGGTTCTCGAAATTCCTGAGACACTGCGCGTGCGTCTTGTCGCGTTCACCCACTTAGGAACAAATCATGAACATAAGCGTCGGGCAAGGTCCCCGCAGCGTCGCCCCGTCGAAACGACGCGCGAAGCCAGCGACCGATCTGCCCCCTGAGGCCGCCCGCCTGCTGACTCGGCTGGGCGAGCCATGTGCTTATGCCCGGCCCGACCCGCTCGCCGAGGGTTCGCTGATCGTCCGGCGCGGGGGCGACGGAATCTCGGTGGGAAGCCGGCGCTTCGCGGCGGCTTCAGGCCGGGCCCTCGCGGCGGCCGATCTGGCGGAGTGGGATGCCGCCGGTACGCGGCTGACGATCAGCACAGCCGGCCGGTCGCGCCTCCGCCGGCAGGCGGCGGGGGGCGAGGCCGCGTTCGCCGCGCAGCACCGTGACTTGGTCGTGGAGCAGGAGGACCGGATGGCGGAGCCCGTCCTGCGCAACGCCGCCGAGAACCCGCTCGCCTGGATGGTGCGCCGCCGTGGCCGGGACGGCGTCCCGCTGATCGACGCCGCCTGCTTCGAGGCCGGCGAGCGGCTGCGGCGGGACATGACCGCCGCCGCGCTGCTGCCCCGGATGGGCAGCGAGTTCGGGGCCACGCGGGTCGATGGCGGCGGCCCGCGCGACCCGGCCTCGGCGGCCGACCACGTGATCGCGGCCCGGCAGCGGGTGCGCGGCGCCCTCGATGCGGTCGGCGGCGACCTGTCCGGCCTGCTGATCGATCTCTGCGGCTTCCTGAAAGGGCTGGAGCGGATCGAGGTCGAGCGGCGCTGGCCGGCCCGCTCCGCCAAGGTCGTGGCACGCATCGCCCTCGGTCGGCTCGCCGAGCATTACGGCCTGGAGCGGGAGGCGACCGGGCCGGAGCGGGCGCGGCTGCGCCTATGGCGGGGGTGAGGTCAGGCGCGCCTTATGCCTCAGCGGCGAGCCGGGTCGCGTCCCGGTGGATGCGCTCGGCCATCGCCCGCACGCCGTTCGACCGCTTCGATGTCACGTGGGAGCCGAAGCGGAGCTGCCGGAACAGGTCCAGCCCATCGGTCTCAGCGGCCTCGCGCGGGGTCTTGCCGGTGTAGAACGCGACCATCAGCGCGACGAAGCCGCGGACGATGAACGAATCGCTGAACCCCTGCAGCCGCAGGTGCCGCTCCGCGCCCGAGCCCTCGGCGGCCGTCTCGATCCAGACCTGGCTCTCGCAGCCATGGACCCGGTTGGCCTCGCTGCGCAGGGATTCGGGCATCGGCGGCAGGGCGCGGCCGAGCTCGATCAGATATTCGAGCCGCATATCGTCGTCCTCGACGATCTCAAAATTTTCGATGATGGTGTCGATCGGGGGCAGCATGCTCGTCCGGATCCGGAAGGGGGCCGTGCCGCTATAGGCCGGTCCGGCGGCCATGGCGACGGGGCCGGGCGACGCGGCTAGTCGTTGCGCCGCGGGTCATTGCGCCGTGGCGCTCGGCGGCAGGGTCAGCCTCAGGGGATCGGTCGGGCTGGCATCCCCGGACACCGCGATCTCGGCCTGCGCCGCATAGGCCGCGATGAGGCGGGGTCCGAGCTTCGGCACATTGGGGCGACCGGAGGCCGCCATCTCGCTGACACCGGACACGATCGAGACGCAGAGCGGCTGGCCCGCCGCGGCGTCCAGGCCGATGCTGATCGCGCAGGCGACGTGCTCGGCCGTGGCGTCCAGGCACTCCGCCACGATTTCGGCCACGATCATGCCGAGCGCGTTGGCGGTGCGGGGCTCCACGAGGCCGTTGCCCGCGCCCTCGACCTGAACGCTGATGCGTCCGGCCCGCCGGAGCTGGCCGAGGCCCGAGGCCAGGCGGTGCAGGTAATCCCGCAGGTCGATGGAGGCGATGTGCGGCGCCTCGTGCAGGTGCTGCTGCACCAGGGCGATCGCCCGGACCCGCTGGCCCAGCGCCTCGAAGCTGCCGCGGCAGGCATCCGGCGCCGCCCGCCCGTACAGGCCGATCAGGCTGACCATTACCTGAAGGTTGTTGCGGACCCGGTGGTAGACCTCGGCGAGCAGCGTCTCCTTCTCGGCGAGCGCGTGCTCGATATGCTCCTCGGCATGCTTGCGGTCGGTAATGTCGAAGCAGGAGCCGAGATAGCCCTGGAATCGCCCGTCCTCGACCAGCGGGCGCGCGGTATCCAGCAACCAGCGATAGACGCCGTCGTGACGCCGCAGGCGGAATTCCACCGTGAACGGCACCCGAGACCCGAAGGCCTCCGCGACGATTCCGGCGTGACGCTCGAAATCCTCGGGGTGCAGCCCCTCGCGCCAGCCGAGGCCGAGTTCCGCTGCGAGCGGGCGCCCGGTGAATTCCAGCCAGCACTCGTTGTGGTGGATCGCGTGGCCGTGCGCATCGGAACGCCACATCATCAGCGGCACGACATCGGCGAAACGCCTGAAGCTGTCGCTCAGGGCCGCCGCCTCGGCGGTCCCCGGGGTCGGCACCATTTCGGAAGCCTCCGCAGGACCATCGCCCTTCGGCTCAGCCGTTCCGGACCCTGGGGGCTGTCCGACCATTCTCGATCCGATTCGCTTTGGCGCGTGTGTGAGGAGTCAAGTGTGAGTGGATAGCGCCGGTCAACGTGCCGACCCGGGTGCCGTTCCGGTGTTCAGCCGCCTTTGGAGTGCTCATGCACAGGGAGCGGGATGATCGACCGGCCAGAGACGTAGGCGGCGCACGGAGTGGAGGCGGCCCGTGCCGGCGGGCATGTGGGAGCGCTTTTCCCATCGCGCGGGACTTTGCCGGCCAACGGCCTGCCACGGATGCAAGAATCCTCAAAATATGCCCATCCTAGGAATTTGCGCTTGACACCGGCCCGCTGCCGGGCTATCACCAAGGCACGGTCGAGACGTATGCGGAGAGGCGGCGATGCAGGTAGGCGCTGCGCACCCCGCGGAACGGCGCATCGCGGTGTTGCAGCTCCTGCGCGAGACTGAGCTGACGATCCCCGAGATCGCAGCCCGCACCGGGGTCCACCTGAGTACGATCAAGACCTGGAACGCCCGGGCCGGCTGGCCGCGGCCGCCGCACTGGCGCTCCGTCGTCGCGAAATGGCCCGAGCCGCGGCGCCTTGCGGTCGCCCGGCTTCTGAGCCAACCGGGCAACGATTCCTCCGACGTCGCGGCGGCCCTGGGCTTCGGGCAGAATTCGATGGCTTGGCTGAGCGCGGCGATCCAGCTGACGCCGCTGGTGCGGCCGACACGCCGCGGCGCGCCGCGCGATCCGGCGTCGGTGATCGATCCCGCGACCCTGCGGGCGCATCTGCGCAGCCACATCGCCCGGCAGATCGCCGCCTTTGATGCGGCTTTGAGCGGGGAGGGGGCGGCTTTCGCCGAATCCGCCCGGGTCCTGCGCGACCTCGGCGGCCTGAAGCGGCTGCTCGATGAGGTCGATGCCGAGGGCGCCCACGGCGCGACGGGGGAGGGCGGCGATGACGGTCTCGATCGCGACCTGCCCACGCTCCGCGCGGAGATCGCGCGACGCTATGATGGCTTTGTCGGCGGCGGGGCGCCTGCCTGATTTTCTTGCCACGCTGCCATCCGAACTGATCCGGGCGCTTGAGGCCGACTGGCTGCATCGGGCCCGCGCCGATCAGCTCCCGCCCGCCGATCCGGGGCTCAGCGGGGCCGAGCCTTGGACGACCTGGGCGGTGATCGGCGGCCGCGGCAGCGGCAAGACCCGCACGGGGGCCGAGTGGGTCGACGCCCAGGCGCGGGGCGATCCGGCCTTCACGCCCGAGCCGGTCGGGCGCATCGCGCTGGTGGGGGAGACGCATAACGACGTGCGCGAGGTGATGATCGAGGGCCCGTCGGGGATCCTCGGCCTGCCCCGGCGCGGCCGGAGCCGGCCGGACTGGTCGCCGAGCCGACGGCGCCTCGAATGGGCGAACGGCGCCGTGGCCCAGGCGTTCTCGGCCGAGGAGCCGGACGCCCTGCGCGGCCCCCAATTCGGGGCCGCATGGTGCGACGAGGCCGCCAAGTGGCGCCGGCCGGACGCGGCCTTCGACATGCTGCAATTCGGCCTGCGCCTCGGCGCGCGGCCGCGCAACCTCGTCACCACCACGCCGCGGCCGGTGCCGCTGATCCGGCGCCTGCTCGACGACCCGCGCACCGTGGTGACCCGCGCCCGGACCCGCGACAACGCCGAGCACCTCGCGCCGGATTTCCTGGAGCGCGTGGTCGGCCGCTACGCCGGCACGCGCCTCGGCCGCCAGGAACTCGACGGTGAGTTGATCGAGGACCGGGACGACGCCCTGTGGGACCGCGCCGGCCTCGAAGCCGGCCGGGTCGCCGCCGCCCCCGATCTCGGGCGGATCGTCGTGGCGGTCGATCCGCCCGCGAGTTCGGGGGCCCGTTCGGATGCCTGCGGGATCGTGGCGGCGGGCCGCGCGCATGGGCGGGCCTACGTGCTGGCCGATGCGAGCCTGGCCCGCGCCACGCCACAGGCCTGGGCCGGGGCGGCGCTGGCGCTCTACCACCGGCTCGCGGCCGACGCCCTCGTGGTCGAGGTCAACCAGGGCGGTGAGATGGCGGCCGCCGTGCTGGCGCAATGCGATCCCGCCGTGCCGGTGACCCGGGTCCATGCCACGCGGGGCAAGTACCTGCGGGCCGAGCCGGTCTCCCTGCTCTATGCCCGCGGCCTCGTCCACCATGTCGGGGCTTTTCCGGCGCTGGAGGACGAGCTGTGCGATTTCGGGCCGGACGGCCTGTCCGGTGGGGGCTCGCCCGACCGGCTCGACGCCCTGGTCTGGGCGCTGACGCATCTGATGCTGGAGGTGCGGCCGGAACCCCGCATCCGGCGGCTCTAAGCAGGTTTCGCAAAAGTGGCCACCGGTTTTGCGACAAAAACCTGCGACATAACAAAGAGCTAAGCGGATGAAGCGTTGGCTTGCCCACGGTACACGACACGCGTCTGCCAACACGGGTGGCAAGCGCGACATGCCCCCTCTCCCGTGCGGGAGAGGGTTGGGGTGAGGGTCGAGAAAGTTCAGGATCGCGCGCACCTTCAAGGCGCTGACAGGGT
>NZ_JAKSYH010000005.1 GCF_022829295.1 Methylobacterium sp. J-088 | reverse complement strand
CGATTTCGTTGAAAAACTCGTTCTCGTCCGAGATCGGAGCGTGAGCGGGATGAGCTCTCGTTCCCGAGCCGGGTGTCCCCTGCCGGTCAAGCCGGGCTCGGCTGCGGGACCGGGATGATCTTGGCGAGCTTCCTCAGGTTCTGGGCGGCGGCTGCGAGGTGGAACTCGTCCTTCGCTCCGTTCGGTCCTCGTAACCGGAGGCGGTCCAGCTTCAGGATGCGCTTGAGGTGGGCAAACAGCATCTCGACCTTCTTGCGTTCGCGTCGTGAGGTTTTGCCTTCCTCGGACCGCGCGATGTCGCGGGCCATGTCCCGCGCGCCCTCGTAGATCGAGCGCGGGACCTTGCGCACCGGCTCGTTCGGGCAGCACCGCGCCTTCAACGGACATGGCGCGCAGGCGAACTTGCTCGCCCGGTACAGCAGCGTCGCCCCGTCGTTGACCAGGGTGCCGGTCGTGGTCAGCACTTGGCCCGCCGGGCAGCGGTAGACGTCGCCCGGCTGGTCGTAGGTGAAGTCGGCGCGTGAGAAGGTGCCGTCGGTGCGGGTCGATTTGTCGAATACGCTGATGTGCGGCTCGATGCCCTGCTCGTAGACGAGCCAACCCAGCATCTCGGCCGAACCGTAACCGCTGTCGCCAGCCAGCTTGGCCGGATAGAGGTCGAAGCGCTCGCGCGAACGCTCGATCATGCGTTTGGCCGCTGTAACCTCGGCTTGCCGGATGGCCGTGGTCGCCTCGACGTCGACGATGATCGCGTGGTCGAGGTCGATCAGATAGTTGGCTGTGTAGGCGAAGAACGCCTGCCCGCCGTGCGCTCCGGTCCAGCGCGCGGCCGGATCGGCGGGCGAGATGAACTTGGGCGGCACCGGCGTTGCGGCCCCGAAGGCGGCCTCGTCGAGGACGGCCAGATACTCCTGAGCAGCACGGCTCACGACCTCAGGCGGCAGGCCGGCAGAGCCTTCCACCCCCTTCTGCCGATTGGCATCGGCCTTGATCAGGCTGCCATCGACGGCAAAGCCTTCGCCACCGACGAGCCCCTCGGTGATGCAGCGGGCGAGCACAGTCTCGAACAGGCGACGCAGGAGATCACAGTCGCGGAAGCGGCCATGGCGGTTCTTGGAGAAGGTAGAATGATCCGGCACCCGGCCGTCGAGACCGAGCCGGCAGAACCAGCGGTAGGCGAGGTTGAGGTGGACCTCGTCGCAAAGCCGACGCTCGGAGCGGATGCCGAGGCAGTAGCCGACGATCAGCATGCGGATCATCAACTCGGGATCGACGGAAGGGCGGCCCGTCGAGGCGTAGAACGGAGCCAGCTCCTGGCGCAGGCCGGTCAGGTCGACGAAGCGGTCGATGGAGCGAAGTAGATGGTCGGTGGGAACGTGCGTGTCGAGCGAGAACTCGTAGAACAGGGCACCCTGCTCGACTTGCCGAGGTCCCATCATCTGCTTCGATCTCCGTCTCTGGACAGGAGTGAATCACCTCATCACAGCCGCTGCAACACCCGAGTTTTTCAACAGAATCG
>NZ_JAKSYH010000279.1 GCF_022829295.1 Methylobacterium sp. J-088 | reverse complement strand
CCGCTACGCCCCGGAGTGGACCCGGCGAGCAAGACGCGGGTCCCCTCGCCCGGGCGGGATAGGTGCAGGGTGGGGGGCGAGAAGCTTCGCGCGAGGCGGGAATTTTCAGGATCGAGGGCGTCGGTAACGCAACGACAGGGGGTGCGCCTCGTCCGTATCGTTCTCCTCCCTCACCCCAACCCTCTCCCGGTCGGGAGAGGGGGCATGTCGCGCTCGCCAAGTGCGAAGGCGCACGACTGTCCTGTCGCGCGCAGGCCGGCGGGCGATACGCCGCGGCACCGGTCGGCCTTGCGTCCCGCGGCGAACCTTGCCTTGGGGCCGATGCGGCCGATCTCAGCAGACGTGCCCAATCCGTGGCAGGCCGACCGGCAGACGATGCACATTCATCTCGACGCACTCGGCGGCGTGGCCGGCGACATGTTCGCCGCCGCCCTGCTGGACGCCTTCCCCGAGCATCAGGACGGCGTGAGCGCGAGCATCCGGGCGGTCGATGCCCGCATCGCCTGCGCGCTGCACCCGCACAACGACGGCATCCTGCGCGGCGCGCGTTTTTTCGTTTCCGGACCCGGGGTCGAGCCCGATCACCGGCACGATCACGGCCACCATCATCACCCACACCACGATCACGACCATACGCACGGCCATACGCACGATCACGGCCACCGGCCCTGGTCGGAGATCCGCGCCGCGCTGACGGAAGCGGATCTCGCGCCTTCGGTCCGGGCGCAGGCGCTCGGCATCTTCGGCCACCTCGCCGACGCGGAGGCCCGGGTGCACGGCATCGCGGTCGATGCGGTGGCGTTCCACGAGGTCGGGGCCTTCGATTCGATCGCCGACATCGTGGCCGCCGCCCACCTGATCGCCGCGCTGGAGGTGCGGAGCTGGAGCGTCTCGGCCCTGCCGCTCGGCTCCGGCCGGGTGAAGACCCAGCACGGCCCCCTCCCCGTCCCGGCGCCGGCCACCACGCTGCTGCTCGCCGGCTTCTCCACCCTCGACGACGGCGTCCCCGGCGAACGCGTCACGCCCACCGGGGCGGCGATCCTGCGCCATCTCTGCGGCGGCGATCCCGGGCGGGGCCGGCCCCGGGGGATCCTCGGGCGCACCGGCATCGGCTTCGGCACGAAGGTGCTGCCGGGCCTGAGCAACTGCCTGCGCGCCCTGGTGCTGGAGGAGGGCGCCGCCGCCGGACCGGGCCGGCGGGATCTCGCGGTGATCGCCTTCGAGATCGACGACCAGTCCGGCGAGGACCTCGCCATGGGCCTCGACTGCTTGCGCGCCGAGCCCGGGATCCTCGACGTCGTGCAGGCGCCGGTCCTCGGCAAGAAGGGCCGGATGATGGCCCATATCCAGGCCCTGGTGCGCCCGGAGAGCCTGGAGGCGGCGATCGCGGCCTGTTTCCGGGAGACCACCACGATCGGCCTGCGTTACCACCTTGTGGAGGGCGCGGTGCTGGATCGGGAAGCCCATACGGTCGAGCAGGCGGGCCGGCCGGTCCGGGTGAAGGTCGTGGACCGGCCGGGCGGGCGCACCGCCAAGGCCGAGGCCGACGATTCCCGCGACCATGCCGGCCACGCCGCGCGGGCCGCCCTGCGCCGCGCGGCCGAGCGTCTCGCCCTGGACCAGCAGCCGGAGGAGGAGCGGTGACGCACCGGAAGACTCTCGAAACGGTCCTCGCCGGGCTCGGGCCCGTCGCGGTGGCGGTGAGCGGCGGGGTCGACAGCCTGACGCTCGCCACCCTCGCCCACCGGCTGGCGCCGGGGGCGGCCCTCATGGTCCACGCGGTCTCGCCGGCCGTGCCCGGGGAGGCGACCGCCCGCGTGCGCGCCGAGGGTGCCCGCGAGGGCTGGGATCTGCGGGTGATCGAGGCCGGCGAGTTCGCCGATCCGGCCTACCGGGCGAACCCGGTCAACCGCTGCTTCTTCTGCAAGACCAATCTCTACGGCGCGGTCCGGGCCGTCACCGACCGGCAGATCCTGTCGGGCGCCAATCGCGACGACCTCGGCGAGTACCGCCCCGGCCTCGACGCCGCCCGGCAGCACGGCGTGCGTCATCCCTACGTGGAGGCCGGGTTCGACAAGGCGTCCGTGCGGGCGCTCGCCCGCGACCTCGGCCTCGGCACGGTGGCGGAACTGCCGGCGGCGCCTTGCCTGTCGAGCCGGGTCGAGACCGGCATTCCGATCGAGCCGGAAACCTTGAGCTTCATCCACGCGGTCGAGCGGCTGGTCGGCGGGGCACTCGACGCGGGGGCCGGCGCCAAGCGCGCGGTCCGCTGCCGGGTGCGCGCCGAGGGGGTGGTGGTGGAACTCGATCCCGGGAGCCTTGCGGCCCTCGACGCCGCGGAGCGCGAAACGCTCGGGGCCGGCATCCGGGCGCTCGCCCCGCCGCGTCTCGCCGGCCTCGTTCGCTTCGCCCCCTACCGGGTCGGCAGCGCCTTCCTGGTCGAGCCGCCGGAGGCCCAGGCATGAGCATCGCGGAAGAATTCACCCTCGATTTCGCCCGGTCCGAGCGGATCGGCCTGGAGGAGGCGATCTTCTGCGCCGGCAAGAGCCCGGAGCAGATCGACGCGATCCTGGAGGCCGCCCGGGTGCGGGGCGCCTCGCTCCTGCTCACCCGTCTCGACCCGGAGAAGCGCGACCGGCTCAGGGATGGGGCGCGGCTCGACTATTGCCCGGTCTCGCGCACGGCGGTGTTCGGCGAGGCCCCCCGGGTCACGGGCCCGGCCCGGGTCGCCGTGGTGGCGGCCGGCACCTCGGACGTGCCCGTCGCCCGCGAGGCCCTGCGGGTGCTGGCCTATGGCGGCCGGGCGGCCTCGCTCTTTGCCGATGTCGGCGTCGCCGGCCTGTGGCGGCTGACCACGCGGATCGCGGAGATCCGGGCCCATCCGGTGGTGATCGTCGCCGCCGGGATGGATGCGGCCCTGCCGAGCGTCGTCGGCGGCCTCGTGGCGGGCGCGGTGATCGCGGTTCCGACCTCCGTGGGCTATGGCGTCGCGGCCGGCGGGCGCGCCGCCCTCGATGCCGTGCTGGCGAGCTGCGCGCCCGGCATCACGGTGGTCAACATCGACAACGGCTACGGCGCCGCCTGCGCCGCCCTGCGCCTGCTCCACGCGGCAGGACGCCTCGCCGAGGAGCGCGAACGATGACCCGGCCCGACGCATTACCTCCCCGCACCCGACCATTCGCGAACGGAGACAGCCGATGGAACGCCGCAGCTTCCTACAGGGCGCCGTGCTCGGCGCCGGACTTTCCGGCGCGAGCTTGGCTGGCGCCGGCAGCGCAGGAGCGGCCGTGAACGCCCCCGCCAGCCCTCTGCCCGGCAACCGCCCGCAGGACCCGGCCGACCTGCCCTTCGTCACCGATCCCGGCGAGCGCCGGGGCGAGATGCTCTACCGGACCTTCGGCAAGACGTCGGAAAAGATCTCGGCGATCGGCATGGGTGGGTTCCACCTCGGCAAGAGCGCCGTGACGGACGACGAGGCGACGCGGCTGATCCATGCCGGGATCGACCGCGGCATCACCTTCATGGACAATTGCTGGGACTACAACGACGGGCGCTCCGAGCTGCGCATGGGCGCGGCGCTGGCCCAGGGCGGCTACCGCGACAAGGTCTTCCTGATGTCCAAGATGGACGGGCGGACCAAGGAAGAGGCGATCAAGCAGATCGACCAGTCGCTCCTGCGCCTGCGCACCGACCGGATCGACCTCGTCCAGCACCATGAGATCCTGCGCTACGACGATCCCGACCGGGTCTTCGCCGAGGGCGGCGCCATGGAGGGGTTCCTGGAGGCCAAGAAGCAGGGCAAGCTGCGCTACATCGGCTTCACCGGCCACAAGGACCCGCGCATCCACCTGCAGATGCTGGAGGTGGCGGCCGAGCGCGGCTTCCACTTCGATTCCGTGCAGATGCCCGTCAACGTGATGGACGCGCATTTCCGCTCGTTCAGCCACCTCGTCCTGCCGTATCTGGTGCAGAACGGCATCGCGCCGCTCGCCATGAAGACGTTCGGCGACGGGGTGATCCTGAAGGCGGACGCGCCGATCCGGCCGATCGAGTACCTGCACTTCTCGCTGAACCTGCCGGTCTCGGTGGTGATCACCGGCATTCAGAACCAGCGCGACCTCGACCAGGCCTTCGAGGCGGTGAAAACCTTCACGCCGATGGACAAGGCCACGGTGGCCGAGTTGCTGTCGCGCTCGAAGCCCTACGCGCTGGAGGGCAAGTACGAGCTGTTCAAGACGAGCGCGACCTTCGACGGCACCGCCAAGAACGCGGCGTGGCTCGGCGACGACGTGCAGGGCGTGAAGAAGCTCGCGCCGACGATGGAGTAAGGCGTCAAGGGTCTCTGCGCCGAAGCGGCCGCTCCCCCCTCCCCCTTGCGGGAAGGGGTTAGGGGTGGGGGTGGTTCAGACGGCACCGCTGTGCTCAATCCGGCACCACCCCCACCTCCGGCTCCTCCCCGCAAGGGGGAGGAGAGCATGCCCCCTCACACCACATCCTCCAGCCGGATCGGCAGGCTGCGGATCCGGCGGCCGGTGGCGTGGTGGATTGCGTTGGCGATGGCCGCGTTCACCCCGATGATCCCGAGCTCGCCCAGGCCCTTCAGGCCCAGCGCGTCGACCTGATCGTCGGGATCGGGCACCAGCAGCGCCTCGACCTCCGGCGCGTCGGCCGCGGTGGGGACGAGGTACTCGGCGAGATCCGGATTGCGATAGGCGGCGCCGTCGAGCACCGTCTCTTCGAGCAGCGCCGAGCCGAGCCCCCAGATCATCCCGCCCATGAGCTGGCTCTTGGCGGTCAGCGGGTTGAGGATCCGCCCCGCCGCGAAGGCGCCGGTCAGCCGCGCCACCCGGATCTCCCCGGTCTCGGCCTGGATATGGACCTCGGCGAACTGCGCGCCAAAACCCCAGGAGACGGCCTTGCCGCCCCCGCCCAGGCTGAGGCCGATATGGCCGCCGCGCAGGCCCTGAAGCGCCTTCTCCCGGTCGCCCCCTGCGGGCACGAATTCCGCGACGGTCTCGACGCCCGCGGGGCCGACCGCCTCGCCAAGCGCGATCCCGGTCCCGTCCGGCGCCGCGAGCCGGCCGCCCGCGAGGCGCAACGCGCCCGGATCCCGGCCGGCGAGGCGTCCGCCTTGCCCGGTCGCGGCCTGCGCCAGGGTTTTGCGGATCTGCCGGCAGCCGAGCGCCAGGGCGTTCATCAGGCTGGTGGTCGTGCTCGATCCGCCCGAGATGCCGGCCGCCGGAAGGTCGGTGTCGCCGAGCCGGACCGTCACCCGCTCCACCGGAACCCCGAGCCCGTCCGCCGCGCCCATGGCGAGCAGCGTGGTGATGCCGTTGCCGATCTCGTGATGCGCGCAGGCCACCTCCGCCGACCCGTCCGGGCCGAGCCGGACCCGCATCGTCGCGGCGGCGATTTTTACGGGTCGCACCGAGGCCGCGCAGCCGAGGCCGATCAGCCAGGGGCCATCCCGCATCGCGCCCAAGCGCGGCACCCGGCGCGACCAGCCGAAGGCCTTTGCCCCGGCCTCGAAGCAGGCCATCAGCGGCCGGGTCGAGAACGGTTTTCCCGAGACCGGATCGACCGCCGTGTCGTTGCGCCGGCGCAGTTCGATCGGGTCCATGCCGAGCGCCACCGCCATCTCGTCGACGGCGCTCTCCAGGGCGAACAGGAACGGCACCTCCGGGGGCGCCCGCATCGGCCCCGGCGTGTTGCGGTCGACCCGCACGGCCCGCTCCTCGGTGCGGATGTTCGGGCAGGCATAGAGGCTCGCGGTCACCTCCGCCCCCTCCATCACGAAGGGATCGAAGCGCGACGTCACGGTCTCGGCCTCGTGCACCAGGGCGGTGAACCGGCCCGACCTGTCGGCGCCGAGCCGGATCCTGTGGCGCGATTCCGGCCGGTAATTGGCGATGGTGAAGCAGTGCCGCCGGCTCGGTACCAGGGAGACCGGCCGGCCGAGGCGCTTGGCCGCGAGCGCGATCAGCGCCGTGTGTTGCGACAGCGCGAATTTCGAGCCGAAATGGCCGCCGATCAGGCCCGCCACCACCCGCACGTTCGCGGGATCGAGGCCGAGCTGCGCCGCGAGCCCGTGCTGGACGGCGCCGACATAGCGGGTCGGCTCGTGCACGGTGAGCCGGTCGCCGTCCCAGGCGGCCCGGGTGGTGAACAACTCGATCGGGTTGTGGTGCTGGACCGGGGTCGCGTAGCGGGCCTCGACGCGGATGGCCGCGCCCGCCAAGCCGGCCTCGACATCGCCCCGGTTGATGTCCTCGTGGTGGGGTTTCAGGTCGGCGAGGCGCACGGTCTCGGCGCCGGGCGCATCGAAACCCCCGGCGGCGGGCTCCTCGTCGTAGGAGACCCGGACCGCACCGGCCGCCGCCTCGGCGGCCTCCAGGGTCTCGGCGACGACCAGCGCCACGATCTGGCCGGCATACGCCACCGTGTCGGAGTCGAGGGGCCGGTGCGAGCTGTTGGCGTAGCCGCCGGCCATCAGGTGCTTCACCGGGGCCACCGCGCCGGAAAAATCCCGGTGGGTGAAGATGGCAAGCAGGCCCGGCACCGCCCGCGCGGCGTCGCAGTCGAACCCGGCGATCCGGCCCCGGGCGATGGGGCTGGTCACCAGGGCGGCGTGGGCCGTGCCCCGGTCCGGTCCGGGGCGGTCGGAGCTGTAGAGGGCCCGGCCCGTGACCTTGTCGGGCCCCTCGACCCGGGTATGGGCCTGGCCGAGATGGTCTCCGGATTTCAAAGCGTGCGAATCCATGCCGCCCTCCCCGTCCGCGGCCATCGGGCCGCCTGCAGGGAGGGAAGCGCCCCGGGGGCGGTTCGGCTCCCCGGGCGGTGGGGCGACAGGATGCAGCGGCCGCGCTGATGGCGCACCAGCGCGGCCGGGATCAGCTCAGTTCAAGACCTTCCCGTCCGGGCCGACCTTGACCTCCTGCTCCTTGTCGGCGCCCGCGACCTTGATCTCGTACTGGACCGCGGAGCCGTCCTTCTCGACCTCGGCCTCGTAGGCCTTGCCGCCGCCGGCCTTCTGCTCGGCGATGGCCAGCGCGTCCTTCAGGGAGGTCTTGGCGTTCTGGAAGTCGGAGGCCTTCAGGCGGGTGAAGTAGCGCTCGAACGGCTGGTTCTCGGTCTTGTAGAGCGCGCCCGTGTCGGCGTTGATGCCGTACTCGACGAGCTTGCCGCTCGGGTAGACGACCTTGATCGCGTAATGGGCCGGGTCCTTGCTGTCGGCCTTCTCGAAGTCGGCATCGATGGCGCGGCCGCCCTTCTCGTCGCCCTGCGTCTCGGCGGTGGCGAGCGCCTGGGCGAGGCCGACCTTGGCGAGCTTGGCGACCTGCCACTCCTTCAGGTTGCTGTCGGCCTTGGAGGCCGGCTCGGCGGGGGTGGAGGTGGCGGTCTGGGCGAGCGTGAGGCTCGTGGAGAGCGCGAGCAGGCCGGCGGCGGCGGCGAGACGGGTGATCATGGCGGGTGTCCCTTTTGCGGGTTCGTTCACGGGAGCGTGAAACGCCGAGGCCGCAAGTCCGGTTGCCCGGGACAGGGAAAAAAAGCCGCCCGGGGCCGGGGTGGTGCCGCCCCGTCCCCCGCCTGTATGAGGAGCGGCCCATGAGGACCTGCTTATGAGGACCTGCCTATGACCGGACACGAACCCGAGCCGCTGGACGAGTTCACGCGCCTGCACGCCAAGCTCTCCGCCCTGGAGATCGTGCTGGGCGTCCTGATCGGGCGCCTGTCGGAGGAGAATCCCGAGATCCGCGAGGACGTGAAGCGCGACGTGGCGGCGATCCTGTCCGACATGCCGATCGACGGCCCGAGCGAGGAGATGATCGCCGAGGAGGTCCGCCGGGCCGCCGGAGTCCTGACCAGCGTGTCGATCGGCTAGTCACCGGTCGGTGGATCCCAAAGGGCAAGCCCTTTGGCGGGGTGTCGGGGCAGCGCCCCGACGCTTGGTTCGCGCCTTCAGCGCGGCGGCATCCGCAAGGCCCCGTCGAGGCGGATCGTCTCGCCGTTGAGCATCGGGTTCTCGCAGATGTGCCGGACCAGGGCGGCGTATTCGGCCGGCCGGCCGAGCCGCGGCGGGAACGGCACGCTCTGCCCGAGCCCGTCCTGCACCTCCTGCGGCAGCCCGGCCATCATGGGCGTCTCGAAGATGCCGGGCGCGATCGTCACCACCCGGATGCCGTGCCGGGCGAGTTCCCGGGCGATCGGCAGGGTCATGGACACCACCCCGCCCTTCGAGGCCGCGTAGGCGGCCTGCCCGATCTGGCCGTCGAAGGCCGCGATCGAGGCGGTGTTGACGATCACGCCCCGGGCGCCCGTCTCGTCCGGCGCCTCCCGGCCGATCGCGTCGGCCGCCAGCCGGATCATGTTGAAGGTGCCCACGAGGTTGACCGTGACCGCCCTGGCGAAGCTGTCGAGGCGGTGCGGCCCGTCGCGGCCGACCACCTTCTCGCCCGGCGCGATCCCGGCGCAGTTCACCAGCCCGTGCAGGTGCCCGAACGCGTCCAGGGCCGTCCGGACCGCCGCCGCGCCGTCCGCCTCGCGGGTGACGTCGGTCTCGGCGAAGCGCGCCGCCGCGCCGAGCTCCGCCGCCACCCGGGCGCCGGCCTCCCGGGCGATGTCGGCCAGCACCACCCGGGCGCCCGCCGCCACGAGGCCGCGCGCCGTCGCCTCGCCCAGGCCCGAGCCCGCCCCGGTGACGATGAAGACGCGATCCTGAATCATTCCGGCCTCCCCCGATAATCCCAGCCGCCGCGCACACGGCGCGCCCGGCCCTGATGACGGACACGACCTAAAGCCGCGCCCGATCGCGTTGCAATCGAGTGCGGCTCTCAACCCGTGTTGTGACGCGCGCTCGTGCTGTGACGCGCGCTCGTGCTGTCACGCGCACTCTTGCGCCGAACGGTGTCCGCTTCGTCGAAGCGGGCTCCGGCGGGAGCCGGAAGCCGCCCGCACCGGCCCCTGAGCGTCGGCGCGACAGTTGACGTGTGAACAATTCCCACATACAGTTCGACCAATCGAAGCGCTGTATTGGTTTGTATTTCCGTCTGTTTCCAGCGCGTCGATACAGACTCGAAAAACATTCCGGCCCGTGGTTTCGGTCGAACATCGTCGACCCGCCGCGCCGAAAGCCCAGCCCTCCGCCCCGACCTGCCGGGCGGCCGATGCCTCACGCCATGCACAGGACAGCTCATGCGCGCCCCCTGGTTCGAGACCGTCGCCCGCCGCTGGTGTCATCGCCGGCTCGTCGGGCGGCACCGGGCGGCGCGGTCCGCGGGGATCCGCGCCGCCCTGCGCGCCGCCACACCGGACAGCGTGCTTCTGGTGGGCAATTCCCACGCGGAGTCCATCGGGACCCCGGATCTCGGCGGCCGGCCCAGCCTCAACATCGCGGTCGGCGGCAGCACCGCGGCCGATTGTGCCCGGCTACTCACGGATCTGCACCGGACGGTCCTGCACCGCGCGGACCGGCGCGTGCCGGTCCGCTGCGCAGCCTCCGTGCTGATCATCGGCACCAACGACATCCTGCGCGGGCGCCATCCGGAGCGGGCCCGGAGCGCCGATCGGTTCGCCGCGGAGGTCCGGCGCATCCTGAGCTTCCTGGAGGCGTGGTCGGGGCAGGTCTTCGTCGCCGCCGTCCCGCCGGTCGGCGCCTGGGCGACCGGCCGGGATCCGGCCGCCGTCGCGATCTTCTCGGACCGGCTCGCGGCGCTCTGTGCCGAGCGGGGCCACGCCTACTTCGATCCGTTCGTCGCCCTGCGCGACGGCCCCGGGGGGCTCGCCGGATCGGGCCTCTACCGGGACGGCGTGCACATGGCCGATTACACCCGTCTGGCCGCCGAGATCGCCCGGCTGGTGGTGATCGATCCGCTGCCGGCCGCTCGGCCCGCCCGCCGCCCGGCCGGGCCGAGCCCGGTGGCCAATCTCCGGGTTCTCCGCGCGGCCTGGACCGGCCGCCCGTGAGGGGCCTTGCGGAGATCTTCGCCTGCCCGCTCTCCTCGGGACCCGTCCGCGGCGGGGCACGGCCGGGCCGGCGCTTGGCGCTGGCGGCGGGCCGCACGACGGGCAGCGTCATCCTCACCGTGTGAGACGCCCGCCTCACGGCGGGCAGCCTTATCCTCACCGGGTGAGACGCCCGCCTCAAGGCGGGCAGCCTTATCCTCACCGGGTGAGACGCCCGCCTCACGGCGGGCTCGTGCCCATCAGGACCGGCGCGCAGACCGTCCGGAAGCCCGCCCGGGTCGCGAGCGCCTCGAGGGCGCCACCGGCCCGGCCGTGCGGGAAGACGTGCAGGAACACCCGGGTTGCCCCGCGCGTCCGCGCCGCGTTCAAGGCCGCGCGGGTCACGGCGGTGCCCAGGCCCCGGCCCTGCCGATCGACCCGGGTGCCGAGGTTGTACAGCCCGGCCATGTCGCCGCGCAGGTAGAGGCACGCGCAAGCCGCCGGGCCGGCGACGTCGCGCAGGACGAGGTGGAGCGGCGCGAGGCCGGGCCGCGCCTTGGCCCCCCGCAGGGCCGGCAGGTAGGTGCGGCGCAGATGCGTCCGCACGGCCGGGTCGTCCGACAGGTTGGCGAAGACGCCCTCGAACTCCGGTCCCGGCGCGGGGGTGGCCTGGAGGGTGATCGCACCGTCCGCCGGGGATGGCACCGGCGGCGGCCGCGCCACCATCCAGCGCGCCGGGCGGAGGATCGCGGGCTCGAACAGGGCGCGCAGCAGGGCGACCTCCTCGGCATCCCGGGCCAGGAAGGCCGGCGCCCGGTCGCGCCCCAGGGCCGCCGCCCCCGCCCAGGCGAACTGGTCGGGCCGGCGCACCCCGTAGGCGAAGTTCAGGGTCGGGTCCGGAATGCTCCGCGACCAGACGTAGCCGGCGCCTCCGGGCCCGTGCGCGACGCCGTCGATCAGGGATCCCGTGAGGGCCGCCACATGGGCGTCGCGCAGGGCCTCGAAGGCCGGGTCGCCATCCCGCATGGTCAGGCGGCCGGTCCGCCCCGGGCCTGCGCCGGGCGATCGAGACGGCGACGGGAGCGCTGCGGCGGCATCCCCGCCCGCGTATTGCTCAGGTTGCAATCCCGGACCGTCAATCTCGCCCTCGTGGTGCTCGTAATGAAGCCGGGGCTATCATGCACAGGATCGACCCAACAATGGTTATTTATCTGAATTATAACGATTAAAATATACGACTTGTGGCAGTATACGATCCGAAATCAGCAAAAATACTGATCTTATGACCTGAAGCCGTGAGCGAAATCTGATGTCGGGCGGCCAGCCGGCCCCGCGCAGGTCGATCCAGGCGCGCCAGGAGGCGGGCGGCCGTGTATGCTGAAGACCCGCGATTCGGAGCGGGCTGCGCGTGCGGACCGTCAGCCTGCGCGCGTGACAGGAGAGCCCGTGCGGCGATGCCGTCCTTCGACACGCCCGTTTCGGTCGGGGCCTTCGCGCTGCTGGTCTTCGCCTTCGCGGTAAAGCAACTCGGTGCGGATTTCCTGCTCCAGAACACCTGGATGGCGCACGGCAAGGACCGGGCCTCGGCCTGGCTCCTCCCCCTCTGTGCCCATACCGGCCTTCACGGCCTGGGCACGCTGCTGATCACGCTGCCGGTCAAGCCGGCCCTGTGGTGGCTGGCGCTGGTGGATTTCGCCGTGCACACGGCCGTCGACCGCGGCAAGGGCCTGATCGGCCAGCGCACGCACTTCCCGCCCACCGACACCCGGTTCTGGTGGCTGATCGGCATCGACCAGTTCCTGCATCAGGTGACCCATATCGGGCTGGCGGCGATCCTGGCCGTGGCCTGATCCGAGGGGCGGCATCGACCGCGCTGTGCCCGTCGTGGTCGCGCGCGCTCTTAGTCGAAGCGGACACCGGTTCGGCGCGGAAGGGCGCGCGTCACGACACGGGCGCGACACGACACGGGCGCGGCTCCAGGGCGGCGCAGCGCCGTGTCGTCAGCGGAAGAGGTTCGCGGGTACCGGCGGGCTCGCATTGAGCAGCGTGATCGTCACCCGTCGGTTCGGCGCGATGTAGGGATTGTCGGGGAAAACCGGCTCGGTGTCGGCGCGGCCCACCACGGAGACGAAGTTGTCGTTGGGAACCCCGGCGCCCGCCAGGATCTCGCGCACGGCGAGCGCACGCCCGGCCGTGAGGGCCCAGGGTTCGCCGGCCCGCGCCGAGCCCGGGCGCGCGGCGGCCGTGTGGCCGGTGACCGACAGGCGGTTGGGCAGCCGGCGCAGGGTAGGCGCGAGCGCCTCCAGCACGCGACGGGTGCGCTCGTAGGGATCGACGGCGCCCTCGCGGAACATGGAGCGGCCGTCCTGGTCCACCAGGGACACGTCCACGCCGTCCTTGGTCGGCTCGATCACGATGTTCTTCGACAGCTCGGCGATGTCGGGCATTTCCTGGAGGGCCTGCCGGAGGCTGGCGATGGCGCTGTAATTGGCCTGCGCGTCGGCGGCCGCGCGGCTGGCCTCGCGATCGCTGGCGCGGCCCGGACTGTTCGGGCGTGCCTTGTCCTCCTGCTCGGCGGAACCCCGCTCCGCGTCGCGGGGCGTGGACGGCTTGTTGCCGGACGTGTCCAGGGCTCTGCCATACATGATTCCGCCAGCGCCGCTGGTGGCTGGGCTCAAAGCCGCCGGCGCGAAGTATTCCGCCAGACCGACCTTCTGCTCCTGCGTCGTCATGCTGATCAGCCACATCAGCAGAAAGAACGCCATCATGGCGGTCACGAAGTCCGCATAGGCGATCTTCCAGGCCCCGCCGTGGTGGGCATGGGCGGCCTTCTTGACCTTCTTGATGATGATGATCGGCGGGGTGGGCGTGGCCATCAAGTCCCTGCTGGAGACGGGGTCAGGTCTAGGCGGGCAGAGCGGCGGTGGCCGCTTCCACTTCGTTGAAGGTCGGGCGGACGTCGCTCATCAGCGACTTGCGGGCGAATTCGACCGCCATCACCGGCGGCTGGCCGCCGATATGGGCGAGAAGGCCCGCCTTGAGTGAAATGTAGTATTTGGATTCGGCCTCGAAGAGGCCCTTGAGCGACTGCGCCATGGGCCCGAAGAAGCCATAAGCGACGAAGACGCCGAAGAAGGTGCCGACCAGCGCGCCGCCGATCAGATGCCCCAGCACCTCCGGCGGTTCCTTGATCGCCCCCATCGTCTTGATCACGCCGAGCACGGCGGCCACGATGCCAAGCGCCGGCGTTCCGTCGGCGAGCGCCTGCATGGCCGAAACGACACGCTCCTGCTCCTGATGGTGGGTCTCCAGTTCCTCATCCATGAGGGCGTCGATCTCGTGGACGTTGTTGGCGCCCAGCGTCACCATGCGCATGTAGTCGCAGACGAACTCGACCGCGTGATGGTTCGCCGCGAAGGTCGGGAAGGCGTTGAACAGCGTCGACTCGCCCGGATCCTCGATGTGCGGCTCGAGCGCCATCGCACCCTTCGACTTCGCCAGCTTGAACAACGAGTACTGCATTCCCAGCAGTTCGACATAGGATTGCTGCGTGTATTTGGGGCCCTTGACCAATGTGCCCAGCATGGCGGGCACAGCCTTGAGCACCGGCCCGGTATTGCCGATGATGAAGGCACCGATCGCTGCACCGAGGATGATGACGAACTCGAACGGCTGCCACAGGACGGCCAGGTGGCCGCCCATCGCCGCGTAGCTGCCGAAGACGCAGGCGAAGACGATCAATGTGCCGACGATCAGCCGCATCACGTGCCATCCTTGCGCGGCGGCCGTTATAGCCGGCGCGAAGTTACCAAGATCTGGCAAATCACCGATTTTGGTTAACGGCGCGTTTAGGGCCTGTTCGGCCCGGGTTTCCAAAGGGCCTCGCCCTTTGGCGGGTGCTCAGGGCGGAGCCCTGAGAGCTTGACCTTGAGACGTCGACCAGGGCCCTGCCCTGGACCCGCGAAAGGTCTCGACCTTTCGAAACCAGAACTGGAGCGCGGCGGCCCGGACACCGAAACCGGGACGCGGCTCAGTGCAGCTCGACCTCGAGCAGCCGGTTCGTGTCGGTGAGCTTGCCGGCCAGTTCGAGGATCAGGAAGCGCTGGACGCGCAGCGCGAGGTCGGGGCGCTCCCGCTCCATGCGGGCGAGGCCGTCCCGGTCGATGCCGACGACCCGGCAGGGGGTTTCGGCCACCGCCGTGGCGGTCCGCTGGCCGCCCTGCACCAGCGCGACCTCGCCGATCACCGTGCCGGCCGCCGTGGTGCGCAGGCGCATATGCGGGCGCCCCGGCACCGCGATCTCGATCGAGACGAGGCCCTGTTCGAGGAAGTACAGGGCGTCGGCCGCCTCGCCCTGGCGCATCAGCGTCGCGCCGGTCTCGAGATCGCGGACGGTCAGGTAGGGTGCCAGCTCGCCGGGCTCGATCGTGCAGCCCAGCTGATCCGACAGGTGCCGGGCAAAAGGCGCGGTCGTGCCGGCCTCGGGGATCGCCGCCTCCGCCAGCAGCGTCGCCTCCGCGTCCCGCAGGGCCTCGTCGAGGGTCGGCAGGGTGCGGATCCGCGGCCCGGCCGTGAGGCCGTTGCGCGCGAACTGCCGGAGCATCGTCGGCCCGAGATGGGCCAGGAGCACGTCGAAGCCGCGCGCCTCGGCGCGCTGCCCGATCTTGCGGAACGCCACGAGGGCCGAGCTGTCCAGCCCGACGCAGTCCCGGAAGTCCAGGATCAGCACCCGCAGGGCCGGGGCCTCCGCGGCGACCCGCCGGTGGATCGCCTGGCCGTTGAGGAAGAACAGGAAGCCCTGCAGCGTGTAGATCCGTGTGCGGGTTCCGGCCTCGCGCAGCCGGGCGGCGGTCTCCGGCGCGCGGATGATGCTGCTGCGCCGCTCCGCCCCGGAGATCGCCCGGCGGATGGTCGGGATCTGGGCGTACTGGACCGCGAAGATCAGCATCGCCATCAGGATGCCGGTCAGGAAGCCCATTGTGGCCCCGAACAGGGCGGTCGCCGCGCACACGCAGGCCGCCACCGCGACCTCCCAGGGCAGCAGGGTCCTGTGGGCGCGGGAGAGGTTGAACAGGTGCCCCAGCGCGATCGCGATCAGGGCACCGCCGGCCAGCGGGCGCGGCAGCAGGCCCAGGGCGCTCGCGCCGAACAGCAGCAGGGCTGCCGTGACGGCGAGCGTCAGCCACCGGCCGAGCCACTGCCCGCCGCCGATATTGTGCAGGTACAGCGTCGAGGTCCGGTCGAAACCCATCACCGGGCTGCCGAACAAGCTGCCGAGGACGTTCGTGAAGCCCGAGGCGACGAAGAGCCGGTCGATGCCGAATTCGCGCCGCAGATCCAGCTCGACGCTGACGACGTAGAGGATCTGGATGATGACCGCGACCAGGATCTCGGTGGCGATCTTCGGCAGGACCGGCAGGAGCAGGGCGGGGTCGAAGCCCGAGAGGCTGGCGATCGCCGGCGCGCGCAGCAGCGGGCCCGGCGGCAGCGGGTCGATCAGCCAGCCGGCCGCCTGCGCGGCGGCGGTGTCGAGGCCCTGCATCGACACGCCGAGATGCACCAGCGCGAAGCTGGCGATGACGATGGCGGGGAAGGTGCTCCAGTGCGGGACGCGCCGGGGGAGATAGAAGGCGCAGACACCGATGCCGAGCGTCAGGGCGATGCGCCCGAGCGTGCCGGGATCGTGCAGGCTGGGCGTTGCCGGATCGAACAGGCCCAGCACGGACGCGACCGCGTCGTCGATATGGGCGCCGATCTGCACGCCGCTGCGCAGGAGCAGCAGGCCGACGCCGGCGAGGAAGCCGGTCAGGATCGGGTAGGGCAGCAGCTGCATCACCAGCGAGGCCCGCAGGGTGCCGAGCGCCACGAAGACGAGGCCCGTCAGCAGGGTCGCCGCGCCGCAGGCGAGCAGGACGATCTGGCCGACCGCATCCGGATCGGTCACGCCCGCCGCGTGCAGCTGCTCCGCGACCCTGGCGGCGATCGCCGCCTGCACGATCGCGGCCGCTCCGAAGAACGACAGGGAAACCACCACGTCCCGCTTGAGCACCGCGAAGACGAGGCCGCCCAGGACGTAGGCCGAGAGCATCGCCGCCACTCCGGCGGTGCGGCTCTCGGCGAGCGGGCCGGAGAAGATGAGCTGCGAGTACACGATGAGATCGAGCACGATCATCATGGTGGCGACGCACCCACCCAGGATCGTCCGCGACACGCGCGCCGACGCCGCGCGCATCGCGCGTCCGGCGGGGATCCTGTCGGGTGTGGTCATCGGCGCGGAATCCGGATCTCAGAAACTCGGACGGGGCCGGGACACAGGCGCCGCCGCGCGATCCACGTGGGACCGTTGGAATCAGGCTAGCCTGAAGTAGCGCCTCGTCATCGCGGCCGCACGCTTAAAATTTCGTGTTGATCGCGGGAGAGGTCCAGACATTCCGGCCGCGCCATCTGGACGACATCTGGCTGTGCGGCGGCGTAGCCTGACCCGGGCTCCGGACGGCGCATCACGGCGGCCGCCAACACTTCGCGATGACCTGCCGGCGGATGGCGGGGGCGTGCGGTCTTCAGGGCGCGCGCTCGCCATGCGCCTTCGGCCGTTCCGGCGACGCCGGGTCGAGGTCCCGGCGGGCTGGCCCGTCAGCGCAGGCGCGCGGGTCCCCGGGCTTGGCAGACGTCCGTTCGAGGACGCGGGCGCGCGGCCCCCGTCCCTCCGCGAGGGCAGAGGGAGAGACGGGGCCGCACGCCTGTTGTCCGACGGGGATCTAGTGCATCGATCCAGACGGTGGCGTCAGCCGAGTCTGGAAAAATTGATGCAAAACCAAAGAACTCGTGCTCACTCGCATGAACGAAGTGAATGCGTCAGAGCACTAGGGGATCCGAGGGCCCGCCCCTCAGCGCGCCTCGCTGACCCGCTTGGTCGTCCGCTGCTCCTTCTTGTAGGCGGTGATCGCCGCCGAGCAGCCGGGGGAGAGGTTCTTGAGGTTGGTCTTGAAGCAGGCCTCGACCTCCGGGCCACCCGGCGCGTAGGCGCTGCAGTAATCCATGTAATCGCCGGTGCAGTGCTGCTTGAGCGCGTCCCGGGCGGGGGAAGACTCGGCGAAGGCCGCGGCGGAGCCGAAGCACAGGGCGATGGCCAACAGGGCCGTCTTGGTCGAAGTCATGGACATCCTTCACGCGTCCAGACGCGCGAACGCGTCGCGCGACGATGGACGAGGCGGATGGACGCCAAGGATGGCGTCACCGTGACGTTCGGGTGACGCGAATGCAGATCAGCCATGCCCGATACTGAAGGGCATGGCTGATCTCCCGGGTCAATGCGCCCCGGCGCGCCGGGCCGGCACGAGGTCGTTGGCGATGATCTCGCCGAACGGGCCGTCGTTGCGTGCGTTGGTGGAAGGGCGGCCGGTGGTGGCGCGCAAGGGCAGCTTCGGGAAGACCAGCTCGGCGAAGCGGTAGGCCTCCTCCAGATGCGGGTAGCCCGAGAGGATGAAGCGGTCGATCCCGAGATCGATATACGCCTTCATCCGGTCGGCGACCTGATCGGCCGAGCCGACGAGGGCCGTCCCGGCGCCGCCGCGCACGAGGCCGACACCGGCCCAGAGGTTCGGCGAGACCACGAGCTTGTCGCGGCTGCCGCCGTGGAGCGCCATCATCCGGCTCTGTCCGACGGAATCCTGCCGCTTCAGGGTTTCCTGCGCCTTGGCGATGGTGGCGTCGTCGAGCTTCGAGATCAGCCGCTCGGCCGCCTCCCAGGCTTGCGCCTCCGTCTCCCGGGCGATCACGTGCAGGCGGATGCCGTACGAGAAAGTCTTGCCCTTCGCCTCGGCGGCCTGACGCGCCAAAGCAATCTTCTCCGCGACCTGGGCCGGGGGCTCACCCCAGGTGAGGTAGACGTCGCAATGGTCGGCCGCCACCGCGATGCCGGCCGGCGAGGAGCCGCCGAAATAGAGCGGCGGATAGGGCTTCTGCACCGGCGGGTAGATCAGCCGGCCGTTCTCGGCGCGCAGGTGCTCGCCCTGGAAGGTCACGGTCTCGCCCGCCAGCAGGCCGCGCCAGATCGTCAGGAACTCGTCGGTGACCGCGTAGCGTTCGTCGTGGGACAGGAACACGCCGTCGCCGGCCAGCTCCACCGGGTCGCCGCCGGTGACGACGTTGATCAGCAGGCGCCCATCCGAGATCCGGTCGAGCGTCGAGGTCATGCGGGCCGCAGCAGACGGCTCCATCAGGCCCGGCCGGACGGCCACGAGGAAGCGCAGGTTCTTCGTCAGCGGCGCCAGCGCCGAGGCGACGATCCAGGAATCCTCGCAGGAGCGCCCGGTGGGCAGCAGCACGCCGTAATAGCCGAGGTCGTCCGCGCCCTGCGCGATCTGCCGGAGATAGTTGAGCGAGACCTCCCGGGCCCCTTCCTGAGCGCCGAGATAGCGGCCGTCGCCGTGGGTCGGCAGAAACCAGAGGACGTCGGCGCGCCCGTCAGTCGGTGCGGTCATTGGGTTTGTCCTTGCTGATCGAAAGTCAGAGGTTTCAAAAGGTCGAGACCTTTTGCGGGTGCAGGGCAGCGCCCTGCAGTCGGGCTTTGCCCGATATCGGGGCTCCGCCCCGACACCCCGCCAAAGGGCTCGCCCTTTGGGAACCCAGTCACACGGGCGTCTCGGACCCACCCAGCAGATGATCGAGAATACGGCCTTCGAGGCGTGCGAGATCCGGGTCCCCGCGCCGGCGCGGGCGCGGCACCTCGACCCGCAGGTCGAGGGCGATGCGGCCCGCCTCGACCACGAGGATCCGGTCGGCCAAAGCCACCGCCTCGGCGACGTCGTGGGTGACGAGGAGCGCGGTAAACCCTTGCGCCTGCCAGATCCGCTCGATCAGATCCTGCATGTCGATGCGGGTCAGGGCGTCCAGCGCCCCGAGCGGCTCGTCGAGGGCGAGCAGGCCCGGCCGGCTCACCAGCGCCCGGGCGAGCGCCACGCGCTGCCGCTGGCCGCCCGACAGGGTCGCGGGCCATTGCCCCGCCTTCTCGGCGAGGCCGACCTCGCCGAGCGCGGCCCGCGCCCGCTCCCGGCGCTCGGCCCGGGTGCCGTGGCCGGAGAGACCGACCGCGACGTTGTCGACGACCCGCGCCCAGGGCAGGAGCCGCGGCTCCTGGAACATGATCCGCTTCGGCGGCTCGGACCGGCGCGGGCTGCCGGCCGTCCCGTCCAGGTCGATCCGGCCGCCGGTCGGCGTCTCCAGCCCGAGGATCAGGCGCAGCAGGGTGCTCTTGCCGCAACCGGACCGGCCGACCACCGCGGTGAATCCGCCGGCCGGCAGGAACAGGTTCAGGCCTTCGATGACCGTATGGCCGTCGAAGCTCTTGTGCAGGTCGCGGACGGTGACGGCGATCCCGCGGCCGGCGCGCTCCGCCGGGGGTGGGCTGCCCGCCGGCCGGGCATCGGCGCGGGGGACCGCGTCGTCGGGGAGCGCCTCGCGGCGGACGGCGTCGAGCAGCATCAGGCGCTCCTGTAGGCGGGGTTCCAGGCGAGGCAGGTGCGCTCGAACTGGCGGGTCAGGGCGTCGGCGAGCTTGCCCAGGGCGGCGTAGATCAGGATTGCCAGTACGACGACGTTGACCAGCATGAACTCGCGGGCCTGCATGGCCATGTAGCCGAGCCCCGAGGAGGCCGAGATCGTCTCGGCGACGATCAGGGTCAGCCACATGATGCCGAGCGCGTAGCGCAGGCCCACGAAGATCGACGGCAGCGCGCCGGGCAGCACCACCCGGGTGAACAGCTCTGTCCGCGACATGCCGTAGACCCGGCCCATCTCGACGAGGCCCGGATCCACCGAGCGGATCCCGTGCAGGGTGTTGGCGTAGATCGGGAAGAACACGCCGAGCGCCACGAGGAACAGCTTGGCCTCCTCGCCGATGCCGAACCACAGGATCACCAGCGGGATCAGCGACAGGTGGGGCACGTTGCGCACCATCTGCACCGAGGTGTCGGTCAGCCGCTCCGACAGGCGCGACAGGCCGTTGGCGAGGCCGAGCGCGAAGCCGATCCCGCCACCGACCACGAAGCCCGCCAGCGCCCGCAGGGTGCTGACCCCGAGATTGGTCCAGAGCTCCCCGGTCCGACCGGCCTCCCAGCCGGCCCGGGCCACGTCGAGGGGCGCCGGCATGAACCGGTTGGAGACGAGCCCGACCGAGACCGCGGCCTGCCAGCCGAGGAGGATCACGGTCGGCAGCAGCCAGGGGATCGCGGCATCGCGCAGGCGTTCGTGCTTGGATGCGGGCATCAGCGGGCCTCCGCTTGGGTTCCGGCCTTGCCCCCGGGCGGCGTCCAGACCGCGTCGGCGACCCGGATCGGCTTCGGCAGGAGGCCGAGGTCGTGGAATGCGTCCGTGACCTTCTGCTGGTCGGCGATCGTCGCCGCGTCGAGGGGCGCGACGCCGTAGGACAGGCGGCCGAGCGCGACGCTCAGGACCGGGGCGGGGATGCCCACCGAGGGGGCGAGTTCCGCCGCCACGGACTCGGCATGGCCCTCGGCCCAGGCCTCGATCTCGCCGAGCGCCTTGAGCACGGCCGACACGATCTCGGCATTCGGATCCATGAATCCGCGTCGGGACAGGTAGAACTGCCGGTTGGGGGCGATTCCTGTCCCGTCGGGCCCCTTGCCGTCTGCCCCTCTGCCGTCGACCAGGACCCGGGCGCCGGTGGCGCGCTCGGCGGCGGCCTGGAACGGGTCCCAGATCACCCAGGCATCGACCGAGCCGCGCACGAAGGCGGCGTTGGCGTCGGCCGGGGCCAGGAAGGCGAGCTTCACCGCATCGTAGGGCATGCCCGCCTGCTCCAGGGCGCGCACCAGCAGGAAGTGGACGTTCGAGCCCTTGTTGAGCGCGATGGTCTTGCCGCGCAGGTCGGCGACGCGCGTCACCGGGCTGTCCTTCGGCACGAGGATCGCCTCGCCCCGGGGGGCCGGCGGCTCGGCGGCGACGTAGCGCAGCTCCGGGCTCGCGGCCTGCGCGAAGATCGGCGGGGCCTCCCCGGCCGAGCCGAAATCGATCGCCCCGGCATTCAGCGCCTCCAAGAGCGGCGGCCCGGACGGGAATTCCGACCACGACACCGTGGTGCCCAGGGGCTGGAGCGCTTTCTCCAGGGTGCCGCGGCCCTTCAGCAGCACGAGGGAGCCGTATTTCTGATAGCCGATCCGGATGCTGCCGGCGGCGCGCGCGGGGCGCAGCACCGCGGCCGCCGCGAGGCCGAGCCCGGCCGAGAGGAGCAGGCGGCGGTTCGGGGCGAGGCCGGCGGGGTGCGGCAGAGGCAGGGTACGGGGCAGGCGGTCGGTCATGGGTCTCAGCCGTTGCGGGCGGGGGCGGCCCAGACCGCGTCGGCGATCCGGATCGGTTTCGGGATCAGCTTCAGGGCGTGGAAGCGGTCGGCGACCCGCTGCTGCGCGGCGATCACGCGCTCGGTCATCGGCCCGATCACGTAGTCGGTCCGGTCCACCGCCCGGCGTGTCGCGGCGAGGGGGACGCCGGTGCCCTGCGACAGGAGCTCGGCGACCGCGCCGCGATTCTGCGTGCACCACGTCGCCACCTCGCCGAGGGCGTCGATGGCGGCGGCGAGCACGGGAGCCCGGCCCTCCGCGAAGGGGCGGCTTGCCAGGAAGAAGTTGGTCTGCGGGGCGATCTCGGTGGCGGAGGCGAGGATGCGCACCCCCTCCCCGGCCTCGGCGATGGCGAAGTACGGGTCCCAGATCGTCCAGGCGTCGATGCTGCCCCGGGCGAAGGCCGCCGCCGCGTCCGCGGGCGCCAGGGTCACGGGCTCGATATCGGCATAGGTCAGCCCGGCCTTCTCCAGAGCCGCGATGGTCAGGTTGTGGGCGCTCGACGCCTTGGCGAAGGCGACGCGCTTGCCCTTGAGGTCGGCGAGGCTGCGGATGCCCGAGCCCTTCGGCAGCAGGATCCCAGCGCCGGAGCCGCCGGCCTCCTGGGCGGCCGCGTAGACGAGGTTGGACCGCGCGGCCTGCGCGAAGATCGGCGGCGCGTCGCCGGTCTGCCCGAAATCGATCCCATCCAGCGCCAGAGCCTCGAGCAGCGGCGGACCGAACGAGAACTCGACCCAGCGCACCGTGTGGCCAAGGGGCGCCAAACGGCGCTCGATGATCCCCTGCTGCCTGGCGACCACCAGGATGCCGTTCTTCTGGTAGCCGATCCGGAGCACGCCCGGCTCGGCCGCGCGGGCGCCCCGGGCTGCGAAGCCCGCCGGAAGGGCCGCCGGAAGGGCGGCGAAGGCGGCGAGGAGGGCGCGGCGGTCGAGCATCGTGGGGCTCACTCGGCGGCCGCGAGGGCGAGCGGGGCCGTCGCGGTGCGGTGGACGAGGAGCGCGGCGAGCTGGGCGCCGGCTTCCGCGGCCCGGGCCTGCACGCCGGCCTCGGTCAGCACGCCCGCGTGGAAATCCGTGTCCGAGGCGTAGACCGCGGTGGGGATCTGGAGCGCGCCGAAGAAGCCGAACAGCGGCCGGAAGGCGTGCTCGACCACGAGGGCGTGGCGCGCGCCGCCGCCCGTCGCCACGATGGCCACCGGCTTGCCGGCCAGCGCCGCCGGATCGACGAGGTCGAACAGGTGCTTGAACAGGCCGGTATAGGCGCCCTTGTAGACCGGCGAGCCGACCACCAGCCCGTCCGCCGCCTCGATCGCATCGAGCACCGACCGGGCGGCGGGCGGGAGCTGATCGCGGGTCCAGGCGGCACCGAGGCCGGGGCCGGCATCGACGAAGTCCAGGATGCGGACGTCGAGGGCGGCCTGTGCGCTGGCTTCGCCCAGCACCGCATCGACCAGCGCGCGGGTCTTGGACGGCCGCTGCACGTTCGCGCTCAGCCCGACGAGTCTCGGTCGTGTCATGCTCTGGTGCCTTGCTCAGGTGCCTTGCCGTGGCGGGCCGGTGCGACGGTCCGGTCGGGACGCGACGGCGCCGCCGCCGGGCATCCGGACGGAGCGCTAGAATTGATGGCCTGCCTGTCGCAGGTCAATGAAACGCTTTTCCCTATTCATTGGGTAGAGAAAAACATTCTCCCCGTAATCTGCGCGCGATGGTGAAGTTCTATCTCGCGATCGACTGGAGTTTTTCGCGGTGGATCGGGCGATGACGCCCGGTCAAGACCCTGGGCGCCGGTCAGATCTACCGATCGCCAGGAGAGGAGTTCGATTTTATCGTCCGAGGCGGCCTACGGAGAAGGTTCTCGTTTGGATGCGCGCGGTCCGCGGCGGGCGCCCGGCCGCGCCCTCCGGGGCGGAATCGGGCTGGCCCCACCGCCGGATCGGCCGGCCCGTCGAGCCCCAGACCTGTCGCTTCAGGCTCCTCGCGCCAGACCATTCCGCCCGACGGCCAGGGGCCCGGATCTGGTCTTCACCCTTGACTTCCAGATTGTAGTTGTTCTAATTCGCAACAGAGCGGCGCGGAGCCGATCCTCATCGGGAGATACGGAACATGGCCAACGCCCATTGCGAGAGCTGCAAGTTCTTCGACGAGCACACCGGCAATGGCCCGGCGCCCCAGGCCGATGCCGGCCTGTGCCGGTTCAATCCGCCGGTCAGCCAGCCGGAGCCGGAGTCCAAGGGCCTGTGGCCGGTGGTGTCCACGAACGATTGGTGCGGCCACTTCACCGCCGAGATGACCGCGGCCGAGTGAGGCCTGCGGAACCCTCCGCGTCGCAGCGGAGGCCGGACGATCGGGGTCAGCCATCGCGGCTGGCCCTTTTTCGTGCACGGCTCCCGCCGACTGGAAACGAGAACGGCCGCGCGGAGGACCCGCGCGGCCGTGTCGGTCGGTGATCCGCGGGCCGGCCGGGGCCGGCCCGCGGGGGCGGTGCCTCAGAGGCTGCCGGGGCCCTTGGCAAAGCCCGCCAGGGTGAACAGGTCCACCGAGAGCTTCGCGCCGACCACGAAGGCGTCGGGAACGCGCTTGGGCTGAGCGAAGTAGCGCTCCTGCAATTGCGGGTTGATGACGTATTGCAGGTTCGGCATCAGCCGGATCGCCGGGGTCAGCTGGATGCCGTAGTTCACCTCCAGGATGGTCTGCGACGAGGAGACACCACCGTAGCCCAGGCCGACCTTGGCGCGCGCCGCCCGGAGATTGGCGGTACCCAGCGGCGAGAAGTGCTCCCACGAGAAGCCGAAGCCGATCGTGTCGTAGGGCCGGCCCGCGAAGGTGCCGGTGAGGACGGCGCCGCCGTTCAGGAAGTAATCCTCGAACTGCCGCCCGCCGGTCCCGGCGAGGAAGGCCCCGAACAGGGTCAGGCCCTGGACGCCGGTCGGATCCGGACGCCACACCATCTGGTCGAACCGGGCGTAGATCGCCGACCGGCCGAACCGGGTCAGCGGATCGAGGCCGCTGAGCAGATAGGAGGTCCGGCGGACGTCCTGAACCGGATCCTTGTAGTCCGATTGATCGATGATCGCGCCGAGGCCGTAGTTGCGCGGCAGCGGGTCGTTGCCGAAATTGGTCGAGTAGCCGACCTCCACCGGCACCACGACGCCGGTGGCGCCGCGGGTCGACCAGTCGATCCCGTTCTGGTTGTCCTGCTGATCGCGTGGATTCACCTCGTAGACGCCGGCATGCACGAACACCTTGTCGGTGACCCAGGCCTTGGCGTGAGCACCCCAGGTGGCGATCGGCCACCACGTGATGTTCGTCATCTTGAACGCGCCCTTCGGCGCGCCGCAGATGCCGTTGTTCTGGAAGTTGCAGTAGAACGGCGAGGCCAGGAAGTTCGGGTTGGCCAGGACGCGGCCGAACTCGATATCGAGGCGGTTGTCGAACAGCTTCTGCTCATAGGACAATGCAGTGAGATGCGCGGTCTGGCCACCGCCCTGGATCTCCTGCACGCTGGTGGTGTTGGCGATGAAGTCGTTCGATATGCCGCGCCCGTGGCGCTGGGTCACGATGGCGTGCACCGCGCCGCCCTCGACCCCGGCGAGGCGGCCGAGATCGGCGTCGAGGCCGAAGAACACCTGGCCGGCATAGTCCGAGCCCTGGCGCCGGCCGCCGGACGGATTGGCGGCGAACTCGCCCGTGTAGTTCAGGATCGCGGTCACCCCGTGCCCGAGGTCGACGGTGCCGGGCGGCAGCGACGGCGGGGCCGCGGCGATGCCCTGCGCGATGCCCGAGGCCGCCGCGCTGCTCGCGCCCGCGAAGCTCCGACCCTCACGGATCACCCGCCGCCGGGCGCGGTTCGCCCGGTACTGCGCCTTGCGTGCCGGGCTGGCCTTCGGCCCCGGATTGACCAGAGGCGGCCCCCCGTCCGGCGCCGTAGCCGCGACCTGAGCCTCGGCCGCGCTGACGCCAGCCGTCATCGTTGCGGCGCACAGCGCGAACGCTGCCCACCGTGTCTGCTTCCTTGCCATAATGACTCCCCCTTAACCGCGCGGCCTTCTGGGCTCTGTCGCGTTCGTGTCCCCGCAGGGGCCCTCCCCGGTCAGTCCGTGAAGGCCTCCACGCTGCGGCGCTCGCCGCGCAGAAAAGCGTCGGCGGCGTGGATCAGTGGATTCAGGTCGACGTCGCTGGCGCCGGAGCGGACCAGGGCGGCGAAGCGGTCGTAGAGGCCGCGATACTCGGCCTCGGGTGGCAACGCGTGGTCGCGACCGTCGAGGGTCAGGGCCGCGCCGCCCCGCGACAGGACCAGGGGCCCGTCCTCGGTCTCGACGCGGATGTCCCAGGTCTGCGGACCGGTCTGGCGCCAGTCGAACGTGGCGTGGATCGGGGTGCCGGCGGCGTCGGTGAAGCGCAGGTTGGCGGCGATCGGCGCCTGCCGGTTCTCCGGAACCTCCAGGGTCGCGCCGGTGAGGAAGAACGGCGGCAGGATGTGGGTGGCGATCGACAGGGCGTTGATCCCCGGATCGAACACGCCCATCCCGCCGGCGTCCCAGATCCAGTCCTGGCCCGGATGCCAGTGCCGCACGTCCTCCATCCAGGCGATCGACACCGACCGGATCCGGCGCGTGGACAGCCAGTCGCGCGCGGGCTCGACCCCGGGCGCGAACCGGGAATGCCAGCTCGCGAACAGGCTCACCCCCCGCTTGCGCGCGGCCTCGGCGAGGAGCCCGACCTCGGCCAGGGTCGCCCCCGGCGGCTTCTCCAGGAAGACGTGCAGCCCCGCCTCGATCGCCGCCAGGGCGGCCTCGAACCGCGCCTGCGGCGGCTGGCACAGGGCGACGGCCTGGAGGTCGCCCTGCCCCGCCAGCATCTCGGGTAGCGTCCGGTAATTGGGCACGCCCGCGTATTCGCCATGGCGGCTCGCCACCGCCACAAGTGTGTAGTCCGGCGAGGCGCCGATCACCGGCAGATGCTGGTCCCGGGCGATCTTGCCGACGCCCACCAGCCCGATGCGGATCGGATTCGTCATCTCACAGCACACGCACGGGGATGTCGGCGGCCGGCGCGACCGCCAGAGGATTGCGCAGGGGGAGCGAGAATGGCGCCGCCGCGATCTCGAACACGTCGCCCGGCCGGGCCGCGATCCCGTCGCTGAACGACAGGGTGGCGGTCCCGAAGAAATGCACGTGCACGTCGCCGGGCCGACGGAACAGCGCGTACTTGAAGTGGTGCCGCTCCAGGTTGTCGAGGCTGTGGGACATGTTCGCCTCCCCGGAGAGGAACGGCTTCTCCCAGAGCACGGCGCCGTCGCGCAGGACGCGGCTCGTGCCGCGCACGTCCGGCGGCAGCGCGCCGAGCCAGAGTTCCGGACCGAGCGCCGCCGGGCGGAGCTTCGAATGCGCGAGCCAGAGGTAATTGCCGCGCTCGGTCACATGGTCGGAGAACTCGTTGGCCAGGGCGAAGCCGAGGCGCACCGGGGTCCCGTCGGCGTCGATCAGGTAGATCCCGGCGATCTCCGGCTCCTCGCCGCCGTCGAGCGCGAAGGCGGGGGAGACCAGCGGCTCGCCGGTCCCCACGATGGCGCTGCCATCGCCCTTGTAGAACCATTCGGGCTCGACGCCGGTCTCGCCGGGGGCCGGCTTGCCGCCCTCGACGCCCATCCGGAACATCCGCATCGAGTCGGTCGGCGCCGGATCGGCCGAGGCGGCGGCGCGATGCATCTTGTCGCGGCCCTCGGCCGAGCCGAGATGGGTCAGCCCGGTGCCGCTGAGCAGCAGGTGTGCGGGATCCGCGTGGTCCACCGGTGGCAGCAGGCGAACGGACGCCAGATCAATGACTTCGGACAGCCCGGCCCGCTCCGCCGTGACGGCCAGATCGTCCCCCGCCGCGAGGGCCTTCCGCGCCAGCTCCAACACGGTCCGGACGCCGGGCACCGGCCGCGCCACGCCATTCGCCAGTAGGGCGATGCCGCGCTGCCCGTCCGCGGACTCGAATTGTAGGAGTGATCGTCCCATCGAAAGTCCCCCCCCCGGGGCGTCTCTTCTTCGGCGGCCTCTGCGGGCCGTCCCGATGCGCGGCCGAGGCAGACCGCGCGGCGGCCCGTCAGTGGCCCGATTGCGGTTCGTGGAGGCCGTCGATCCGGCGCGCGAGATGCCAGGGATTGTCCGGGCGCAGGGGCGGCGGCAGCAGCGCCTCGGGCAGGTCCTGATAGCAGACCGGGCGCAGGAACCGCTCGATCGCCAGGGTGCCGACCGAGGTGGTGCGGCAATCCGAGGTCGCCGGGAACGGGCCGCCATGCACCATCGCGTGGCAGACCTCCACGCCGGTCGGCCAGCCATTGGCGAGGACACGCCCGGCCTTGCGCGCCAGCAGCGGCACCAGTTCGGCGGCCAGCGGCTCGTCCGCCGGGTCGAGGTGCAGCGTCGCGGTGAGCTGCCCCCCGAGGGATTCGATCACCCGGGTGATCTCCGCGGCGTCGGCGGCTATCACGAGGATCCCCGCGGGGCCGAACATCTCCTCGGTCAGCGCGGGGTCCGCCAGCAGGTGGCGCGCCTCCGTGCGCAGCAGCGCGGCGGGGGCGCCCCCCGGCCCCGCCTTCTCGCCGCGGGCGGCCACCGTCACCCCCGGGCGTTCGGCCATCGCGGCGACGGCGCCCTCGAACCGGGCGCGGATCTCGGCCGTCAGCATCGTGTGCGGCGCACTCTCGCGGATCGCCGCCCCGGCGGCCTGCGCGAAGGCGTCGAGCTCGGGGCCGGCGATCCCGATCAGCAGGCCCGGATTGGTGCAGAACTGCCCCGCTCCCATCGTGAGCGACTGTACGAAGCCCGTGGCCAGGGCCGCGCCCCGGGCCCGCAGGGCCGCGGGCAGGAGCAGGACGGGATTGACCGCGCTCATCTCGGCATAGACCGGGATCGGCTCGGGCCGGCCGGCCGCCACGCGCATCAGCGCCAGCCCGCCTCCACGTGAGCCGGTGAAGCCCACGGCCTTGATCCGCGGATCCGCCACCAGGGCGGTGCCCAGCGCGTTCGACGGCCCCGGCAGGTAGGAGAACACGCCTGCGTGCAGGCCGCTCGCCGCCACCGCGGCGCGCAGGGCCCGGGCGACCAGCTCCCCGGTCCCCGGATGGGCCGGGTGACCCTTCACCACCACCGGGCAGCCCGCCGCGAGCGCCGAGGCCGTGTCGCCCCCCGCCACCGAGAACGCGAGCGGGAAGTTCGACGCCCCGAACACCGCCACCGGCCCGAGGGCGACGTGACGTCGGCGCAGGTCCGGCCGGGGCAGCGGCTGGCGCTTGTGCTGCGCCGGATCGATCGTCGCCTCCACCCAGTCGCCCGAGCGGACGAGGTTCGCGAACAGGCGCAGCTGCCCGATCGTGCGGCCGCGCTCACCCTCCAGGCGCGCCTGGGGCAGCCCGGTCTCCGCCATCGCACGCTCGATCAGCGCCGGGCCGAGATCGGCGATCGCCGCGGCCGCCGCTTCGAGGAAATCCGCCCGCGTCCCGGGATCGGTCTCCGAGAAGCTCGGGAACGCGGCCTCCGCCAGCGCGCAGGCGGCCGCGACCTCTCCGGCGCCCGCGGATGCGAAGGCCGGATCCAGGGCCGCACCGGTCGCCGCATCGACGGCCCGGAACGTCTCCAGCGTGGTCACGTCCGCTTCGCCGACCAGGGCGGTGCCGCGGATTGCCGCATTGCCTTCAGGTTGTTTACTAATACAAATAGGTTAGATCTTTTCGATCTGAGCCGCAAGCGCCTCATCTATATCGCTTATGGGTGTTGGTGCTTGCGATCCTACAACTTCCGGGTACGATCTTCGGATCCTGGCCCGTCCCGTGGCTCGGACTGGAGGTCGTGGGTGAGACAGCTTCGCGGACACGAGGATATCAGGCTCCCGCTTGCGTCAGGCTCGCGTCGCATCCACGGCTCGGTGGCGCGCGATCTCGGGGTGGCGATCCTGAGTGGGCGTTACGCGCCGGGCGACGTGCTGCCCGGGGAGATCGAATTTTCGGAGCAACTCAAGGTTTCCAGAACCGCCTATCGCGAGGCGATTCGGATCCTGAGCGCCAAGGGGCTGGTGGAGAGCCGCCCGCGCACCGGGACGCGGGTGAGCCAGCGCAGCCGCTGGAACCTGCTCGATCCGGACATCCTGGCCTGGACCTTCGAATCGGAGCCCAGCGAGGCGTTCATCCGCGACCTGTTCGAGCTGCGGATGATCGTGGAGCCGGCCGCGGCGGCGCTGGCGGCCGCGCGGCGCTCGGGTGTCGACCTCGCCCGGATGGGCCATTCCCTGGAGGAGATGGGCCGTCATGGCCTCAGCACGGACGATGGCCGGGCCGCCGACCAGGCCTTCCACACCGCGATCCTGGAGGCGGCCCGCAACGGGCCGCTGATCGCCCTGTCGAGTTCCATCGCGGCGGCCGTCACGTGGACGACGATCTTCAAGCACCGCCGCCAGAGCCTGCCCCGGAACCCGATGCCCGATCACCGCGCCCTCTACGAGGCGATCGTGGCGGGCGATCCGGAGGCCGCCCGCCGGACCATGACCGAGCTGGTCCGCCTCGCCCTCGCCGACACCGAACTGGCGCTGCGGCCGTAAGAATCCGGGTTTCCAAAGGGCGAGCCCTTTGGCGGGGTGTCGGGGCGGAGCCCGACAATCGGGCTTTGCCCGAACCCAGCGGGCTCCGCCCTGCACCCGCGAAAGGTCCCGGACCTTTCGAATCCGGGACCTTGTGCCGGTCAGTGGTTGTCGCGCGGCAGGCCGCTGGTCTGGGCGATGCGCTGGAAGCGCTCGGCGCCCTCCAGGATCGCGCCCGTGTGCATCTGCCCGACGGTGGCGCGCTGCATCGCCTGCCAGGGCGTCTGCGAGGCCGGGTAGGCGTAGCCGCCCGCCGCCTCCAGGGCCTGTCGGCGGCGCTCCAACTCGTCCGCGTCCACCAGCATGTCGGCGGTGCCCCGGCGCAGGTCGACCCGCACCCGGTCGCCGGTGCGCAGCAGCGCGAGGCCGCCGCCGGCCGCCGCCTCCGGCGAGGCGTTGAGGATCGACGCCGACGCCGACGTGCCGGATTGCCGCCCGTCGCCGAGGCACGGCAGCGCGTGCACGCCGGCCCGGATCAGGTCCGCAGGCGGGCGCATGTTCACCACCTCGGCCGCGCCGGGATAGCCCACCGGCCCGGCGCCCCGCATCACCAGCAGGGTCTCCTCGGTGATGCCGAGGCTCGGGTCGTCGATCCGGTGGTGGTAATCCTCCGGCCCGTCGAACACCACGACCGGGCCCTCGAACGCGTCCGGATCCTCGGGGTTCGACAGGTAGCGGTTGCGGAATTCCTCGCCGATCACGCTGGTCTTCATCACCGCGGCCTCGAACAGGTTGCCGCGCAGCACGAGGAAGCCGGCCGCGTCCTTCAGGGGCTTGTCGATCGGCCGGATCACGTCCGCGTCCTCGATCGTCGCGCCCCGGCAATTGTCGCCGATCGTGCGGCCGTTGACCGTCAGGGCGCCCTCGCGGATCAGGCCGCGGCTCATCAGTTGGGCCACCACCGCCGGCAGGCTGCCGGCGCGGTAGTAATCCTCGCCGAGATAGGCGCCGGCCGGCTGCAGGTTGACCAGCAGCGGCACGTCGAGCCCGTAGGTCTGCCAGTCGGCGATGTCGAGTTCGACGCCCATGTGGCGGGCGATCGCCGCGAGGTGGATCGGCGCGTTGGTCGAGCCGCCGATCGCCGAGTTGACCACGATGGCGTTGAGGAAGGCGTCGCGGGTCAGGATCTCGGAGGGCTTCAGGTCCTCCGCCACCATGGCGACGATGCGCTTGCCGGTCAGGTAGGCGACCTCCTGCCGGTCGCGGTAGGGCGCCGGGATCGCCGCCGAGCCCGGCAGCATCATGCCGAGCGCCTCGGCCAGCGTGTTCATCGTGGTCGCCGTGCCCATCGTGTTGCAGAAGCCCGTGGAGGGCGCCGACGAGGTCACGAGCTTGATGAAGCCGTCATGGTCGATCTCGCCCGCCGCCAGCATCTCGCGGGCCTTCCAGACGATGGTGCCCGAGCCCGTGCGCTGGCCCTTGAACCAGCCGTTCAGCATCGGCCCGACCGAGAGCGCGATGGCCGGGATGTTCACGGTGGCGGCTGCCATCAGGCAGGCCGGGGTGGTCTTGTCGCAGCCCGTGGTCAGCACCACGCCGTCGAGCGGGTAGCCGTAGAGCAGTTCCACGAGACCGAGATAGGCGAGGTTCCGGTCCAGCCCCGCGGTCGGCCGCTTGCCGGTCTCCTGGATCGGGTGGACCGGGAATTCGAGCACGATGCCGCCGGCCTCGCGGATGCCCTCGCGGATCCGCTCGGCCAGGACGAGGTGGTGGCGGTTGCACGGCGACAGGTCGGAGCCGGTCTGGGCGATGCCGATGATCGGCTTGCCCGAGCGCAGCTCCTCCAGGCTGAGGCCGAAATTCAGGTAGCGCTCCAGGTAGAGCGCCGTCATGTCGATATTGTCGGGGTTGTCGAACCACGCGCGGGAGCGCAGGAGCCGGGCGGTCTTGGGATCGGTCATTTGTCGGTCCGATGGGCGGGGCTGGTCGAGAAGAAGCGGTAGGTGATCACGTTCCGGTAGGTCTGGCCGGGATCGAGCCGGGCCGAGCCGAAGGCCGGCTGGTTCGGCGTGTCGGGAAAGAGCTCCGGCTCCAGCGCGAAGGCGTCCGACTGCCGGTAGGCGAGGCCGGATTTGCCCACCGCGGTCGCGTCGAGGAAGTTGCCCGCATAGAACTGCACCCCCGGCTGGTTGCTGGCAATCTCCAGTATTCGGCCCGTTTCCGGATCCTCGACCCGCGCCACGGGGTGCGGCTCGGCGGTGGGCGCGTCGGTCACGACCCAGTTGTGGTCGTAGCCCCGCCCGCGCACGATCTGGATGTCCCGTCCGTCGCGGATGCGCGCGCCGATCACCGTGGGTTCGCGGAAGTCGAAGGGCGTACCCGCCACCGGACGATGCTCCCCGGTCGGGATCAGGGTGGCGTCGACCGGCGTGTAGCGCTCGGCCGGGATGGTCAGGATATGATCGAGGACCGAGCGGCCCGAGCCCTCGCCCGCGAGGTTGAAGAAGCTGTGGTTGGTCAGGTTGACGATGGTCGGCCGGTCGGTGGTCGCCTCGTAGGTGACGGTCAGCGTGTCGGTGTCGTCGAGCCGATAGGTGACGGTCGCCGTCAGGGTGCCGGGATAGCCCTCCTCGCCGTCCGGGCTGACGTAGCGCAGGCTCACCGAGGGGGCGGCGCCGCCCGTCACGGCGGTGATGGTCCAGAGCCGCTTGTCGAAGCCGGCCGCGCCGCCGTGCAGGGCGTTCGGGCCGTCATTGGTGGCGAGCCGGTAGGTCCGCCCGTCGAGGGTGAAGCGGCCCGCGCGAATGCGGTTGGCGTAGCGGCCGACGCTCACGCCGAAATAATGGGGCTTGGCGAGGTAGCCCGCGAGGTCGTTGTAGCCGAGCACCACGTCGGCAACCTTGCCTTCGCGGTCCGGCACGTCGAGGGTCCGCAGGAGTGCGCCCCAGGACAGGATCCGCGCCGTGACGCCCCGGCCGTTGGTCAGCGTCACCTCCTCGACCGTGCGGCCATCGGGCAAGGTGACGAACACGGTCCGGACCGGCTCGGCCGCCTGGGCCAGGGCCGGGATCGTCGCGCCGGCGCAGAGTGTTACAGGTCCCACGCCGCGCATCGTTTCCTCCCCGGATGGATCCCCCGCTGCGCCGATCCTACGCTGGCGCGCGCAGGTGGGCGCTGTTGACCTCCGCGAATCCAGTATATACTCAGACAAATGAAACGGGCAACTCGGTGCACCGGTCCGGTGGCCTACAGGGAGAGGAAACGCGCGATGGCAGCACCGATCGCGAGCGTCGGACCGGTGGCGGGCCGGACGGCCGCGGCCGGCGCGCAGGATCAGGGGAGCTATCGCCCGGCCCTGTCGCTGCTGGCCAGCCTGTTCTTCATGTGGGGCTTCATCACGGTGATCAACAACACGCTGCTGCCGCACCTGCGCAGCGTGTTCGACCTCGACTACACCCAGACCACGCTGATCGAGTCGGTCTGGTTCATCGCGTATTTCGTGGCCTCGCTCCCGGCGGCGAAGCTGATCGCGCGGGTCGGCTACCAGCGCGCCCTGGTGATCGGCCTCGGCATCATGGCGGCCGGCACCTTCGGGATGGTGCTGGCCTCCCGTGAGGTCTCCTACGCGATCACGCTGACCGCCCTGTTCGTGATCGCGAGCGGCATCACCCTGCTGCAGGTCGCTGCCAACCCCTACGTGGCGGTGGTCGGCCCGGCCGAGAGCGCCTCGGCGCGGCTCAACCTCGTGCAGGCGTTCAACGCGCTGGGCACCACCCTGGCGCCGCTGTTCGGCGGCTATCTGATCCTCGGCCGCTCCACCTCGGGCAACGCCGCGGCGGGCACCGTCCTGACCCCGGCCGAGCGGCTGGCCGACGCGCAGTCGGTGCAGCTGCCCTACCTGATCGTGGCGGCGGTGCTCATCGTGCTCGCCGTGGTGATCGCCCGGTTCCCGCTGCCGGCCATCGGCGGTGAGGCGCCCGTTAAGGCCGGGCGCGTGAGCGGGTCGCTCTGGCGACACCGCAACCTCGTCTTCGGCGTGCCGGCGATCTTCATCTACCTGATCGCCGAGATCGGGGTGTCGAACCTGTTCATCAGCTTCGTGGCGCAGCCCGAGATCGGCGACCTGACCCACGCCCAGGCCGCGCGCTACCTGTTCCTGCTCTGGGGCGGGATGATGATCGGCCGCTTCGTCGGCAGCTACCTGATGCAGAGCCGGCCGGCCGAGGCGGTGCTCGCCGGGGCGGCGATCGGCGCCTGCGCGGTGATGCTGGTGGCGGCCTGCGCGACGGGCCAGGTGGCGATGTGGGCGCTGATCGCGGTGGGGCTGTTCCACGCGATCATGTTCCCGACGATCTTCACCCTCGGCATCCGCGGTCTCGGGCCGCTCACCGAGAAGGGGGCGGGGCTGCTGATCATGGCGATCGCGGGGGGCTCCCTGGTGGTGGTGCAGGGCTGGGCGGCGGACCGGTTCGGGCTGCAGACCTCCTTCCTGATCACCGCATCCTGTGAACTCTACGTGCTGTTCTACGCCGTCTGGGGCTGCCGGGCCCCGCGCGCGGCCTGACCGAAAGGCGAAGTCATGGAATCAGGGATCCGCATCGTTGCCCGTTCCGGAAGCCAGATCGGGCGCGACCGGCTCGGCGAGGGCCCGATCTGGGTGCCGGAGCGGGGCACGCTGTTCTGGGTCGACATCGAGGCCCCGGCCTTGAACTGGCTCGATCTCGCGCGCGGCGAGACCGGCCGCCGGCCCTTCCCGGAGCCTTTGGGCTGGATCATCCCCCGCGCCGGCCGGCGGGATTTCGTCGTCGGGCTTAAGAGCGGCTTCGCGACCTACGACTTCGAGGCCGACCGCATCGTGCCGGTCGGCGATCCGGAGCCGGACTACCCGGACAACCGGCTGAACGACGCCAAGGTGGATTTCGCCGGCCGGATCTGGGCCGGCAGCATGCACCAGGCCGAGACCGCAATCTCGGGCTCCCTGCACCGGCTCGACCCCGATCTGACCTGGCAGCGGATGGACGGCGAATACGGGGTCGCCAACGGGCCGACCTTCAGCCTCGACGGCCGGATCATCTATCACAGCGACAGCGCCGCCAGGACGGTCTACGCCTTCGACCTCACGGCGGACGGGACGCTCTCGGGCAAGCGGCCGTTCCTGCGTTTCCCTGACGACTGGGGCTGGCCCGACGGGATGACCACGGATGCCGAAGGCTGCCTCTGGATCGCCCATTGGGGCGGTAGCCGGATCAGCCGGGTGGATCCGGACGGACGCCTGATCCGGACGGTCGCGCTGCCCGCCCCCAACATCACGAGCTGCGCCTTCGCGGGCGACGGGCTCGACCGCCTGTTCGTCACCTCGGCGTCGCGGGGGGCGGAGGGCGTGCCGGAGGCCGGGGCGCTGTTCGAGCTCGATGTCGGCGTGGTCGGGCTGCCGCCCCGCGCCTTCGGGGGCTGACGGCGACCGGATCGACGGTCCGGCCGTGTTCCCCCGGATGGGGGGATGCGGCGCCGCCCCGCGAGCCCTAGTGCATCGATCCAGACGGAGGCGTCAGCCGAGTCTGGAAAAATTGATGCAAAACCAAAGAACTCGTGCTCACTCGCATGAACGAAGTGAATGCGTCAGAGCACTTGGGTCCCGCTGACCCCGAGACACGAGACCACCTTCAGCCCGCCCGGCCCCGGCCGCGGCGGGCTTCTTGTCGGAGGGGGCAGGACGATACCTGTTTCCGATCCGGGCGGACTTAAAGGGTTTCCATATTCGATCAATCGCTCGCGTATCCGCGCGTCTTTATCTCCGATCCGGCCGGTCCTAGACTGGATCGGGACGGCCGATTGCGTTCCCTTCGGGAGCGCCGCCCCGGCCGGCCGGAGGTGACGATGGGCCAGACGACGATCAAGGACGTCGCGCGGCGGGCCGGCTTCAGCTTCCAGACGGTGTCGCTGGTCCTGAACCACCCCGAGAAGGTCGCCCGGACCACCCGCGCGACCATCGAGGCGGCCATGCGCGACCTCGACTTCGTGCCGAGCCTCGCGGCGCGCGCGCTGCGCAAGAAGCCGAGCCGCAGTATCGCCTGCGTATCCTGCCTGGGGCCTGAGACCGCCGACGATGGGTCGGACCCGTTGCCGGAGACCGACCCGGGTCTCGTCCTGCAGGCCTTCGCGCAGGTCACCGACCAGCACGGCTACACGCTGATCCACCGGCGCTGCCGCAGCGACGACCCGGGCAGCCCGGCCCGGATCGCGAGCCTCGTGAGCGAGGCCCGGGTCGACGGCCTCGTGGTCTTCGCCGAGCGGCGGGACGATCCGCTGATCGCCCTGCTGCAGGCCAAACGGTTCCCGTTCGTGGTGTTCGGCCTCGACGTGCCGGGCGCGCATTGCGCCGTGCGGGCCGACCGCGACGCGGTTCACGAGGCCGTTGCCTACCTGGCGCGGACCGGCAGCCGCGCGATCGGCTTCCTCAAGGGGGATGGTCGGCGGCTGCACACCGCGAGCGAGCGGTTCCGGGGCTATCGCGACGCCCTGGCGGAGGCGGGCCTGCCCCCGCGCGACGACCTCGTGGTGCCGTGCGACTGGACCTCCGGGGGCGGCTACCGGGCGACGCTCGACCTGCTCGACCGCTCCGCGCGCCCGGACGCGATCGTGGCGGCCGACGACCGGGTGGCGTTCGGGGTTCTGAAGGCGCTGCACGACCGGGTCGTGGCGGTGCCGGGGGCGATCCGCGTCGTCGGCTTCGACAACCTCGCCCAGGGGGCCTACGCGATCCCGAGCCTGACCTCGATCGCGGTGCCGACCCTCGCCATGGTGCGGTTCGCCTTCGCGACGCTGGCGGCGGTGATCGCGGGGACGCGGGCCCCGGACGACCTCGCCCGGGCGCTGTTCCCCACCCGCCTGGTCCTGCGCGAGTCCACGGCAACCCGGACGCCGTAGGGCGGGACGCGCCCTACTCCGCGGCGAGCACAGGATCGGCCCCGAACTGGGCCGCGTGCAGGCGGCCATAGGCGCCGCCCGCTTCCAGCAAAGCCGCGTGGCGGCCCGTCTCGACCACGCCGCCCGCCCCCAGCACCACGATCCGGTCGGCATCGCGGATGGTGGCGAGGCGGTGGGCGATCACCAGGGTCGTGCGCCCGCGGGCGAGGTCGGCGAGCGCCCGCTGGATCTCCCGCTCGGTCTCGGTGTCGAGCGCCGAGGTCGCCTCGTCGAGGATCAGGATCGGCGGGTTCTTCAGAAAAACCCGCGCGATGGCGATGCGCTGCTTCTGCCCGCCCGACAGGCGCACCCCGCGCTCGCCCACCACCGTGGCGAGGCCCTCGGGCAGGCTGTCGATCAGCTCGCCGAGCCGGGCGCGCCGGGCGGCCGCGTCGATCTCGGCCTCGGTGGCGTCGAGGCGGCCATAGGCGATGTTCTCGCGGATCGTCCCGGCGAACAGGAACACGTCCTGCTGCACGATGCCGATCTGGCGCCGCAGGGCGGCCAGCGTGATGGCGCGGATGTCGATCCCGTCGACGGTGATGCGCCCGGCCGCGACCTCGTAGAAGCGCGGCAGCAGGGCGCACAGCGTCGTCTTGCCGACCCCCGAGGGGCCGACGAACGCCACGGTCTCGCCCGCCGCCACCGCGAGGTCGAGGCCGGAAAAGACCGGGCGGCCGGCGCCGTAGCCGAAGCCCACCCCCTCGAAGCGGATGTCGCCGCGCAGGGATTCCACCGCCCGGGCGCCCGGCCGATCGGTGATGTCGGGCTCGGTGGCGAGCAGCTCCTGGTAGCGGCGGAAGCCCGCGACCCCCTTGGGATAGGTCTCCACCACGGCGCCGATCTTTTCCAGCGGCCGGTAGAACACGCCGACCAGCAGCAGGAAGCCCACGAACCCCCCGGGCGTCAGGTCGCCCCGGACCACGTAGGCGGCGCCGCCGAGCAGCACCGCGATCTGGACGAGGCGCAGGCCGAGGTAGTTGATCGACAGCCCCGCCGCCATCAGCCGGTAGGCTTCGAGCTTGGTGTCGCGGTAGCGGGCGTTGTCCAGGGCGAACAGGGCGCGCTCGTGCGGCTCGTTGGCGAAGGCCTGGACGACCCGCATGCCGCCGACATTCTCCTCGATCCGGGCGTTGAAGGCCCCGACCCGGCCGTACTGCGTCTGCCAGTTGCGGGTCATCCGGCCGCCGTAGCGGATCGACACGAAGGCGATCAGCGGCAGGATCGCCCCGGTGATCAGCGCCAGGGGCGCGTGCACCGTGACCATCAGCGCGAAGGCGCCCAGCAGCGTCATGATGGCGATGAACAGGTCCTCGGGCCCGTGATGGGCGACCTCGCCGATCTCCTCCAGGTCCTTGGTCACCCGGGCGACGAGGTGGCCGGTCTTCTGGCCGTCGTAGAAGCGGAAGGAGAGCTTTTGCAGGTGGTCGAAGGCCCGGGCCCGCATCGTGGTCTCGATATTGATGCCGAGCACGTGGCCCCAATAGGTCACCACCACCATCAGTCCGGCATTAGCGACATAGACCAGCGCCAGACCGGCGGCGGCGAGCACGATCAGGCCCCAATCCTGCCGGGGCAGGAGGCTGTCGATGAAGCTCTTCACGGCGATGGGGAAGCCGAGCTCCAACAGGCCCGACAGCACCGCGCAGCCGAAATCAACCAGGAACAGGGTCCGGTACGGCCGGTAATAGGCGAGGAAGGCCTTCAGCATCGCGGCTCGGATCAATTCTGGGCGGCGCACGCGACGGGACAGAGCGCGCCGCAGGACGGCACCCCCGGCAGGCGGTGGCGCAGGCAGCAGACGCGCCGCCGCCGGCAGCCCGACGCCCCCGGGCAGAGCGCCTGCGCCAGCGGGCTCTTAGAACAGGCCGGGCCGGCGCGCCATCCGAGGCAGGCCGCGACGTCGTCACAGGCCGCCTCCGCTCCGTCTGCGAGTTCCCGCGCGACGTAGTCGAGGATCACCGCGGCGTTGCCCCAGAGGATCCGCGGGGCGATCCCGCACCGTTCGTGGCACAGCTCTACGAACGGGCGCAGATGCGCCTCCACCAGCCCGGCCAGGCCGGGGGCCGCGCAGGATCCGCACCCCTCTGCGGGCAGGCGGAAGCGGCAGGGCCGGCCGGCCGCGTCGCGTTCGAGGCTCAGCGCGTCGAAGGCGAGCGGCAGCGGCCGGCCGAGGCGGACCAGGGCGGTCAGCGCGGGTGTGGCGAGGGCCGCGAGGTAGAACTGGCTCCAGTACGAGACCAGGACGCGCCGGTCGCAGGCCGCGCATCCCGCCGCGGGGCCGAGCCCCGCCGCGGGGCCGAGCCCCGCCGCGGGGCCGAGCCCCGCCGCGAAGGCGTCGAGCGTCGCGTCGAACACGCGCGGGTCGCGCAGCGCCCGGAGCGGCATCGTCCCGGGGCCGCCGGGGCCATCGGCGACGCCGTCCCGGTAGGCGGCGAGCGAGTCGGGAACCTGTGCGGCGACCGCGGCGGCGATCATCGCGCGCCCGCCCCGTCCGCCCGCAGGGTCCGGTCCACCGCGACGGCGAGCCACGCCACCGCGGCGGCGTAGGGCAGCAGGGTGGCGGCGAAGTAGCCCGGCCAGCCGATCCAGCCGGCGAGCGCCGGGGCGGCGACCCGCAGGGGCATCGCGGCGAAGAAGGCCGCCCCGAACAGCAGCGCGTAATCGGTGGCGGGGCTCGGTCCCTGCGCCCAGCGGTAGATCATGTTGAACACCGGCACGCCGAGGAACCCGCCCGCGACGAAGCTCAGCACCGCGGCGGCGACCGCGAGATCGGTCATCCGGCCCGCGCAGGCTCCGGCCATCAGAGCCCCGGAGGCGAGGACGCCGACGGCGCCGAACCCGATCAGCCGGACCGTGCCGAACCGGGCGGCGAGCCCGCCCGCCGCCAGCGCCATGACGAGGTTGACCGCCGGCAGGACGGTGCCGGTCAGGAACCCGACCTGCCCGAGCGGCACGCCGAGATCGAGCAGCGCCAAGGTGTTGGGGCCGGAGAGCAGGTAGGCGGCGGCGAAGTAGGCCCCGAGCGCCAGCACCCGCCCGCCCAGCACGCGCAGGCGCGCGAGCGACCCCGTCCAAAGCTCCGGCCGGCCCCCGGCCCCGCGGCGGCGCCCCTCCGGATAGAACAGGATCGGCACGAGGCAGATTGCGTCCAAAGCCGCGCAGGCCAGGACCGCCCCGTGCCAGCCGAACCGGTCGTAGGAGCCGACCAGCACGCCGACGCCCAGGATCCCGCCGAGCGAGGCCCCGCACAGCTTGGCCGAGGCCACGAAGGCGCGCTGCTCCCCCGGCACGGTCTCCACCACCAGGGCTTCGAGGGCGATGTCCATGGTGGCCACGCAGGCGCAGGTCGCCACCGCCAGGACGAGGAGTCCCGCGAGCGGCCACTGCGCGCCGAGGCTGAGGAGCACGAGAAGGAGCACCGTCACCCCCTGCGCGGCCACGATCCAGCCGATGCGGTGGGGGAGTACCGGCAGGTGCAGGCGGTCGAGGAGGGGGGCCCACAGGAAGGTGAGCCCGACCGGCAGGTTGATGAGCTGCAGGAGCCCGACTTCGGCCAGTTCGACGCCCCGCGCCCGTAGGATCAGCGGCGCCCCGCCCGACAGGAAGCCGAGCGTCGCCCCGAAGGTCACGTACAGGCAGAAGAACGGCGTCAGCGGACGCAAGGCCGCCAGGGTATCGGTGACACGGACGCCGATGGCCTGTCCTGCCGCCATGGGACTACGCCTGGAATCCGGCAGCGGAATAGCTGGCTACTCGGTGGCTGCAGTTTATAATCACACTAATCTATTGATGGACCTCAGTTTTTGCTGACTATAGGGGTTGATGCCGGGGATCAAGCCAAGGGCGATCGAGCCGCTGCGCGGCACCTCGTCTGCGGGATCCCGGATCAGGTTCCGCTGTAGCTCCCGCGGTCTGGGAAAGGCGTGGTGCAGGATGAACCAGCACGGGACGCGGCGCGGAGTGGCTCCTCCCCTGTGACATCCGGTCCGATCGACCCAGCACCAGTGGACGGAAATCCCGGCGTTAACGCTTCATCAACCATGATCCGGGCAGATTTTCCCATCGCGAGCCGAGCTTGGAGGGACGATCCGTGACGCGACACCGGGACTTCGACGCGCTGAGCGAGGCGCAGATCGCCGCGGGACGCACGCAGAAGCGCTGGGTCGCGCCGAAGGCCGATTTCCGGCCCGCCGGACCGTTGGCGGTGGCCGACCTGCTCGACACGATCCAGCACGTGGCCGAGGCGGCCACGGGCGAGCGCAGCTTCCTGCACCTGCGCCCGAAAGCCACCGGCACACGGGGGCGCTGAGGCCCGGCGTCAGGCTCCGGTCCGGGCCACGTCCCGGACGGTCCGCTTCGCCTGACGCCACGTCCGCCAGGGTTCGAGGTTCGCGAGCGCCATCCGGCGTGTGCCGAGCCAGCCGAGCCAGAGCGCCATGGCCAGGAAGGGCGCGGCGACGATCAGCGCCGCTTTTGCCTCCGAGCCCAGCGGCAGCGCCAGCAGCTTCACCACGCCGTCGAGCCCGAGAAAGAAGGTCACGATCAGGAGAATCGGGATCGTCCCGACGATGGCAATCAGCGAGACGATCGCCCGGATATTGCCGTCGACCTCGGTCCGCGCGAGCGTGAGCAGCGCCTCGATATGGGCCGTGCCCTCGCGCAGGGCCGCGATCAACAGGGCCAAGGTTCCGTCAGGGGTGTTTCCGTCAGGGGGTTGGCGCATGGTGCCGGATCTTCCGTGAACAGCCCCCGGCCAACGGGCCCGCCGGCCGATACGTTCCGCCTTCCCTTACAACAGCAGCAGTACGGCCCCGAGGACGAGCAGCGTCGCGAGGCCTGCCAGGGCGACGGCCCGGTTGACCCCCGCCCCGTCGTCCGGATCCGCCTGCGGCGGCGATGCCGGCCGCGATCCGGAATCCGTCATTGAGGCCGCCGCGTCCGCGCTCTGCGCCGCCCGGACCAGCGGGACGGGGCCGGGATCCCGCGACGGGAGGGTCAGGGCGGTGGTAAGCGGCTTGTCGGTGGGCGGCCCGAAGGCTTCGGGCTCGACGCTGATGCCGCCGGCCTCCAGTTCGAGCATCACCAGGACGAGGGCATCGACGTCCAGGTGCTCCACCGGCAGCGCGGCCCGCAGGTCGTCCGCCGAGAGTTCCCCGCGGTCCCGGCCGAGGGCGATGAGCCGGTCGAGGGTCCCGCGATCGATGGTCTGGGACATGTCCGGCCCCCTGCCCTGCTGGTTCGTCGCCAACGCGCGAGGGCGGGGGCGGTTACCGGTTCTCAGCGACCGAGGGCGGCCAGCGCGGCGTCCGGCCCGGGGCTGGCCGCGTCCGGCCGGCGCCGGAGCATCGGCCGCTCCACGCAATACCAGCTCAGGATCCCGAGGGGCAGCGCGGCCGCCAGCGTCAGGGCCGCCCCCGTCCAGGGGGAGAGCCCCGGCACCCATACCATCAGCAGGTTCTGGATCGGCCACGCGTAGAGATAGAGCCCGTAGGAGGGATCGACCTGCGCGGTGGCGCGGCTGAGCGCGAGGGGCCGCACCGCGAAGGCGAACCAGAAGATCAGGTAGCCGCCGAGCAGCGCGAAGGCCGGCTCGGCCAGCGGCGGGCTGAACAGCAGCGGCAGGAGCAGCAGGGCAGCCAACGCCGCGCCCCGGCCGGTATAGGCGATCCGGTCGGCGAAGAGCTGAAAGGCGCTGCCACAGGCGAACACGAAGCCGAGCCGGATCATCTCCGACAGGGAACCGAGCCCGTCGCCCGGATGCCCGATCGGCAGGTACAGCCAACGCAGGACGAGGAGGAGGCTCAAGCCCGCCAGCATCGCGAGGTAGCGGCCTCGCCTCCGCAGGGCTCGGGCGGTCCCGACGAGGCCGAGCAGCAGGTAGCAGCCGAATTCGCAGGGAATCGTCCACATCGCGCCGTCGAGCAGCGGATAGGGCAGGTCCACGAAGGCGCCCGGGACCACCGGCATGAGCAGCAGAGCCAGCCGCACCAGGGTCTCAGGGAGCGAGACCGCCGCGAGGTCGCCCCCGGCCAAGGGCGCCACGATTCCGATACACAGGAGCGAGGCCACCACGAAGCCCGGATAGATCCGCCTTACCCGCCGCATCAGGTAGTCGGCGAAGGAGCGCTTGGCCCGGTAGCTCGCGGTGATCAGGTAGCCGCTCACGAGGAAGAAGCCGTCGACCGCCACCTCGCCGAACGACAGGGTGCCGAAGACCCGGGTGAGCAGCTCGCGCGACCGGTCCCCGTCCACTAGTTCGGGGGCGTGGGCGAGGATCACCAGGGCCGCGAACAGCAGGCGCAGCGTCCCGAAATTGTTCGCCCGGCCGCCCAGTGCCACCCCTGCCCGCTCCGCGTTTTTTGCGACGGACCCAGGGGCTGGCAAACCCGGTTGGAGCGCAAGGACAAAGCGGCCACACCGCCGCGGGATCTGCGGCTACGCTTCCGCTCTATGACCCCACGAACGCCGTGCTCAGGTCGGCCTTGAACGCGCTGATCATCGCCGCGCGCCGACGAGGAGCCGGACGGCCGGCGGGGCCTCCCGGAACACGCTGACCTCGCCGTCGGTGAGCACCGCCCAGAGGGTCACGGCCGCGGCGCGCACCTGCAGGACCTGCTCCGACAGCCACAACGCCTCGGGGCGCCCGGGGACGAACCAGAGCGACAGGCGCTCGGTCCAGAGGGCGAGATGGGTGTCGAGCCGCGCGTCGATCAGGGCGCGCCGGTCGCTCCCCGGCGAGCGGGTCCGCCGGCCGGTTGTGGTACGTCGCGATCACCGCCCCCCGGTTGCCGTCCGCGTGGCTGATCTCGGCCTCGCGCAGCTTCCGGTCGATCGTGACCGACCGCACGGCTGGCGCGGCCAGCGTCACCCGCAGGAACTCGGCCATGCGGGCGGGCGTCGCGAAGGCGGCGGAGCCGATGGAGGACATGGCGTTGGACCGTTTCGGCGGAGCCTGAGCGAGTTACGCTTGTGCGCGCCGCGCGCCACACCGGGCGGGAATCGCCAGGTGGTGATCTGCGCAGGACCCCGGCGCCACCTCGGCAACCCTCGATCGGGATGAGGCTTGTCCTGTGGCCCGGGCCGTTCGCGAGGCCGCACGCAGCCCGATCCGCGCCGACTCGATGGGGATCCCGGTCTTCGCTCAACGCCATCGGGGCTCCGCCCCGATACCTCGCTAAAGGGCCCGGCCCTTTGGAACCCCCATCCTGGACCCGTCAGGCCGACGCGGCCGAGCGCTTCGCCTGCCGGATGACCTCCTCCGGCGTCGGCGGGTTGGCCGGATGGTAGGACAGGCAGAGCGGCGTGCGCAGCTTGGCCGGGCGCCCGGACCCCTCGGTGGCGAAGTAGAACTCCCCCGCCCCGAGCTTGCCGATATCGGTGCCGCCGCCGCCATTGGCCGCCAGAATCTCCTGGGCGGCCGCGATCGTCGCGGGCGCGCTCTGCCGGCCGAAGAACTGCGTGGTGCAGTTCGAGACCACCTGATTGTGGATGCCCCGCGGCACCTGCGTCGCCACGATCATCCCGAGCCCGTACTTGCGGCCCTGCGCCACCAGCTTGATGCCGCTGCCGAGGCTCGGCGCCGCCCTCTGAGCTGGCAGGAAGGTCTGCGCCTCGTCGACCACGTAGAGCATGCCCCGGGGCGACGGGTTCTTCTTGATCCAGCCGAACAGGGTCATCTGCAGCCGGTTCACGAAATCCTCCCGGGCCGCCTCCGAGGCGAGGCCCGACAGGTTGATCACCGAGATGCGGGTGCGCCCCGGGTCGCGCCCGAAGAACAGGTGACGCGGGTCGAGCACCGTGCCCTCCACCTTCAGGAGCGGGTTCGTGGCGATCGCGGCGTGGAGCTGGTCGGCCATGCCGGCTCCGAGCTTGGCGGCATTGCCGATCGCGCTGATCCCGTCGGGCAGGTCCGACAGCAGCGCCATGAAGGCTGCAAGGTTGCCGCCGCCCTGCTCCGCGAAGCGGCGCAGGGAATCCGCCAGCACGCCGCGCTGCAGCGCGTTCTTGGCGCCGGCCAGAGGCCCGAGGGTTTCGGCCGCCATCTCGATCGCCTGCTGGCGCTCGTCGCGATCCTCGCCGAGTTCCCCGAAATCGGGCAGGACCGCGAGGAACAGCGGGTTGCCGGCATGGACGCCCGGCGTCCAGACCACGACCTCGACCCGCTCGGCGTAGAGCGCCGCCTTGCGCGCATCCTCCGGGGTGAAGGCCTTCGGCTGGTCCGGCCACGGGTCGCCGAGGCGCGAGAGATCGTTGTTGGGGTCGATCACGATGGCCGGGATCCCCGCCAGGGCGGCCTCCTCCACGAGGCGGCGCAGCAGCACGGTCTTGCCCGACCCCGAGCCCGCGATGATCGCCGTGTGCCGGGGCAGCAGCCGCAGCGGCAGGCTGACCGGGGGGGCGTCGGGGGTGAGCCGGTGGCCGACCGGGATCGCGTCCGGCGCGGTCTCCGGCGCCGGGGGAGGCGCCTCAGGCTGGGGCGTCGGCGGATCGGCCTTCGTCTTCGGGCCGGGCTTCTCCGCGGTGACGGAGCCTCCAGATGCGGGCTTCGGAGCCTCCTCGGGCGTCGCCTTCGGGGCGGCTGGGCGGTCCGCTGCGCCGCCCGCGTCCGACGCGACCGTCCCGCCGCTCACCGCGTGGGCGAGGCCCGCCGCCTGGAAGAAGGCCGTCTTCGCCAGCGGCTGCTCGGCGCGGATCCAGCGCTCGAACCGGTCGGAGATGCCCTCCTCCTGAGCCCAGGCGCGCAGGTCGCGCAGGCCGGCGAAGACCCGCAGGTCGTCGTCTGAGGGGTCGAGTGCCCGTCCACCTGCGGCCGTGAAGGCCTCGACGAGCTGCTTCGTCTTGGCCCCGCCCGGCATCTGTCCGCGGCGAACAAGGAGCAATTCCCGGTCGGGGATGCGCGTCGAGATCCCCGAGGCCGTCAACGCTGCCCGCAGGCGGGCCTGGAACGCGATGGCGTTCTGGTGCTGGAGCGCTCGGTAGCAGACATGCCGCTCACGGTCGTTCTCGTCGTGGTGGATGAAGATCAGGCGGCCGTGGAGCGGCGGGATCCTCTGGTCGGGCTCGCCCTTGCTGGCGACGTCGAGGTCGTCGTTCGGGTCGTCCTCCAGGGCGTAGAGGTCGAACACGTCGCGCAGCAGCTGGCCGAGCCAAGCGTCCTCGTCGCTGCGGATGCCCGCTATGTCGGCCTGCACACAGAACTTGGTGAGGTCGAACTCGGCGCCGTTCGTCGTGATCGTCGGCGGTGGCGGAGGGGCGCCGAGGTCGTCGCACTCCGTGACCGCCCGCTCCGCAAGGCAGCGACGGCGGAAGGCGTCGCAGCGCATCAGCAGGGTGCGTGGCATCATGTTGGCCGCCGCGGCTGCCGCGATGGCGCGCTCGCTGAACGGCCAAGTTGGCGACTTGGCCTTGAACCCGGTTTCCGCGTAGGCCGGGGCCAGCCGGTTGATCACCAAGGCGGCGGCGGCGGCCCGCTCGTTCATGCCGAGCAGACCCATCGGCTCCGCAAAGCGGTCTGGCATCGGCGTGAGGCTGCGTGCGCTGAGGCGCTCCCAGGATTCCTCCAGGCAGGTCACCACCGTCATGCTGCGGTCGCAGACGACATTGACCTCGAGCAGGCCCGCGGCCAGCACCTCGGCCAGCCCGGCCTCCGCGTCGAGCCCGTCTTGGGCGGCGAGCCGGCTGCTCTCGATGATCCCGTCGATCTGATCGACCGCGATGAGGATCGGCCCGCTGAGCGCCATGATCCAGCACATGCCGCGCACGAGTTCGATCGGGGCCGGCGGCGGCGTCTTGAAGCCCAGGGCGGCGCGCTCCGTTGGGTCGGCGTCGTAGCCCTGCAGCCAGGCATGGGCGAGGCCAACCACGCCGAAATCCTGAGAGCGCAGCAGGCAGAGCGCCCGGAACACGTCGAGATGCTTGAGCGCGCGGCCGGCATCGACCCGCATCAGCGCCGTGACGAGGACATCGACGATCCGGCGGGCATCGATGTTCGGGGTGTTGAACGCGGCCTCGACCTGCGTCTCGACGCCGAAGCGACGCGCCACCCCGGCCAGCACCGCATCCGATTGGCGCCGCCCGTCCGGCATCGTCTGCAGCAGGGCGGTGACGAAGCTCAGGGCGGCGCTGCGCCAGAAATCCGTGAGGCCGAGGACGTCGAGGGGCACGAACCACGCCCCCGTGCGCCACGCCTCCTGGCGGATCTGCCCGACGAGGTGCGTCTTGCCGACGCCGGCCGGGCCGACGAAGACGCGGCCGAGGGCCCGGTCTGCGGGCTTGCGGGCCTTGGCATGGAGGTCGGCGACGAGGTCCGGGACGAGCCGCTCGTTGGGGCTGCCGGTGGGCGGCGTATCGATCCAGATGCTGTCGAGGGTGCGCACCCAATCGAAATCGACCCGGCGCAGAGCGTCGAGGGCAGCGGTCATGATTGGATCCGGAGGATGTGGAAGGGCTCACCCGCGGGGCTGAACGCCGCGCCGCGCTCGGCGTCGTCGAGCGAGCGGGGATCGCTGAACTGGCTCAGCCGCGCCGTCTTGTCGCCGCCGAGGATCGCCCCGAGACCTGCATCGACCGTGGCGCGGTCGAGGTCGCCGAGTTCGGCGCGGAGCGCACTCAGCCGAACGGCCCGGGCCCGCTCCCCGCCAGTCAGCGCCAGATAGGCTGCCTCGATCCGGGCGCGAAGTTGCTTGGGGCTGAGAGGTTTCTTCTGCCCCGCCGTTTTTCCGGGGCGGGCTGGCGTCCGGGAGCCGGTCGCCGTCTTGTCGGCGCTTGCCGTCTTGCGTTGAGTCGTGGTCTTTGCGCCGGCCGCCTTCGCGCCTTTCGCTGCCTTCGATCCTTTCGCCGTCGGGGGCGGCTCGGGCGGCGCGTCGGTAACGGGGCCGACGAATTCGGCGAGGGGCCGCCCGCGCGCGGCGAGATCGGCCCCGATTCGCTCCAGCCAGTCCTGCAGCGTCCGGAAGGCCGGCGGCAGGGGGGCGTCCATATGGGTCCCCGCCCAGTTCCAGCCCTTGTCGGTCACCGTCAGCCGCAGAGCGCGCGCCTCCTTCCCGGCTTCGAGATAGCCGCCCGCGATCAGCGCTTCCCGATCCGCCTTCTCGACCTTCGGCACGAGGGTGCCCTGCAGGGCGGTTCCGCCCCGGCCGAGGAGGCACCAGAGGATCAGAGCCTGCTGCGGCGTCGGCACGTCACTCATCGGCTAAATCCCCTCCTGTGCGCCGCGCCGGAGGCGGACCACGGCGCGGATCTTCTCGATGGCGAGCGGAAGGTCGGCCGCGACCTGATCGTTGGTCAAGCGCAGAACCAGATAGCCCGCGGTCAGCAGCTCGTAGTCCCGGTGGCGATCGGCCCCGAATTTGGGCTCGGCCCGGTGCTCGGGGCCATCGAGTTCGACGACGATGCGGTGCGCGCGGCACAGCAGGTCGACCCGCGGCCGCGCCCCCCAGGCGCCGACCGGGACCGAAGCGTTGCAGGTGAACAGGCCCGCGAGGTCCGGATCCTGCCCCAACGCCGCTGCCACGCGCCGCTCGATGTCGCTCGCCGGCAGCCCGCCGGGGGGTGGGATGAAGCGCTCCGCGACCGGCCGGTCCGCCTCCGCGAAGGCGTGGGCGCCGTAGAGGATCCGGTCGTAGGGGGGCGTCTCGGGCGGTTCGGCGGCGAGCGCCACCACCGAAGCGGTCCCGTGCCGGGCGCACCATTCCAGCGCCTCGATCGCCGGGCCTGCGCGGGCGGGCGAGGCCGGATCGATCTCCCAGATCAGGAGGAGTCCGCCGGGATCGATCGCCCCCGCAAGGCGCAGGAGCTCAAGCTCGCGCGTCATCCGGCGGAAGCGCGGCGTCAGGCCGAGCCGCGCGCGCTTCGAGGCCGCCTTCAACCAGGGATCGGCGTTCACCGGAGTGCGGGTGGCGTCGCGGCCGTGCCAATAGGGCCAGCGCGTGAGGGCGAGGGCCGCCAGATCGTCGAGGAGCCGGTCGATCAGCGCCGCGGCGCCGGACCGATCCGCGTCCGCGACCAGCAGGGCGCCGCGGTCGGTGCTCTCCGACACGAGGGTGCCGATGGTCGCGCGGCCGATCCCCAGGACGGCGAGGCGCTGGCCTGGCCCCAGACCGGCGATGCGCCGGGCCAGATCGTCTGCCGTGATCCGCGGCCGCACCGCGCTGCCGAGTTGGGAGAACACAAGCAAACCGAGACTGCGCTGCCGACGACGCCTTGCGCCCTGCGGCCCTGCGTCGGACCCATACAGCACAGCGTCGCGCGTCTGGCTACGCCATCGACATCTTCAGGTTGTCGCAGCTTCGCGGGGTTGCCACCCGCCTGCTCTGAGCCGTCGGGTGCCCAGTCGTGGGCCGGCGTGGGCGCGGACGCCGTTGCGCTGGCGGCAGGGTTGGGCTAGGGAGTGGCTACGGCTTGCACCCGTAGCTCAGCTGGATAGAGCGTTGCCCTCCGAAGGCAAAGGTCACACGTTCGAATCGTGTCGGGTGCGCCAATCTTCTCAATGACTTAGCCCCACCAGTCGTCCCTGCCTAAGAGGCTGGGGGACTTCTGGGGGACTTTCCGGGTACAACTCAGCGCCGCCGACCCGTTTGAATCGGGTGGGATCATGGCATGCATCGGACTGAGGGCGGGTGGTCCCCGTGGCAGCGAGACCCGCGGCGTCCCTCCCCTGAACGATCGTCCCCTACCCCCCTGGGGGCCCCGGCATAAGGGACCAGCGGGGGTAGGGGGTGGGGGGATCATCTTATGGGGCCCCAAAAAATATGGATGACCAAAAACCAAGCTTGGCCGTAAACGTTCGAACTGAGTGCTCGCCAATGCCCCATGCCTGGAGCATCGGCACGGCCCTGCCGAATATCCGACGCGTTTCTGTCAGTCCAACATCGCGGCTCACTTCGGTCTCTCGTAGCTAGTGTCATGCCGCAACCTCACCCGAAAGCGTCGAGGTCAGGTGGACGGGTCGGACACGGCTTGGGCCCACGGCTGTGGACAAGTGCCGCATCGCACATGATGACACCTTGCCGCAGGTGAGGGTTGCCCTCTGTGGCCTGTTGCGAATATGATTTGTGTTCCACATTTGTTCTACGATGGCTAATTTGGCGTCGAGTTTCGTGCATAGGGCAGACCGGTGAAGATCGCGGACCCGATCCCAACTCACCTGCTTAAAGCAAAGGTTCACTCCCTCGCGGAGGATGCTGCCGCGCGCCTAAAATTTAAGGCCGGCGATCCGCTTGAGCCGGTGGTTGTCCGGTTGGGCGGGCGCATCGAATACAAGACCGCGGAGGTCACTGCCGATAAATTGCCGGAATCAATCATTGTAAGATCACGCAACGATTTTACAATATTTCTCCCGAGCGTTACATCAGTTGTGCGTGACAGGTTTACGATAGCCCACGAACTTGGGCATTTATTTTTACATTATCCGTTGGTTGCGGCTTCCAATCCTGGTGCGGTGATGATCGCGACCCGATGGGTGAATGAAAACAACGAGGCGTTGAAACGCGCGGAATGGGAGGCCAACTGGTTTGCCGCAGCTTTTCTGATGCCATCTGCGGAATTTAAACAAGTTTACGAATCAATGGGCCGATCAACTGAGTTTACGGCTATGCAGTTTGGGGTAAGCCCTAAGGCAGCAGAGATACGCGCGCAATCTTTGCGGATTTAGCTATGGGCGAGTGTCCGGAATATCGCGTGCGCCTATTCATGTCGGTTGATCTTGTTGGGTCAACGGCATTTAAAGCGAAGCACAGCGATAGACGGGATGGAGATGAGCCCTATCCGGTGTGGCTGAACCGCACAAGGAGTTTCTATAGGCAGTTTCCGCAGATTATCGACAATTTATTCGCAGAATATTCGGGTATTTTAGACGGAAGAGAAGCATTTAAACATCGATCGCCGAAGGTTTGGAAAACTGTTGGCGACGAGATCATTTTTTGTATTCGAATCGTTTGCCTCGAACATCTTGCGTGCTGCATAAGATCGTTTGTCAAAGCGCTATCGGCTTATGGCGACCTTATCAATAGCCAAGAGCCGGAATTGGATGTGAAAGGTTGTGCTTGGGTTGCGTCTTTCCCGGCCCCTAACGCCACCGTAACATCGGCAAGTCGGTTCTCCATCCAGCAAACCGAAAGCCAAGTAGGCGATCAGCTCGAAGAAAAAGATGAGCAAGAGGCGGATATAAACCCGGGTGAATACGATTTTTTAGGCAAGCAGATCGATACAGGGTTCCGAATATCGAAATTTGCTCAAGCTCATGAATTGGCTCTATCGATCGACCTTGCATGGTTGCTGACGCTTCTTCGACAGCGCGATTTGGTTGATTGTCAATTCACTTACAGGGGAAAAGAAGCCTTAAAAGGTGTTATCGGTGGGGCGCCGTACCCAATCATTACTGTGCAAACCGAGAGATCTACGGATAAACGCGAGCTGGACTCACTAGAGAGAACGGTAGCAGGGGTTTCCTTTGCCGAGCCCATCAGCCTGCGCAACTATTTGCATAGTTTTATGGTGCAGAATAAGGTTGAAATTCCAATCGTGGTTTTGCATCATGACAAGATTGATGAAGCCAAACTTCCGAAATGCTACGACGCTTTGAAGGCCGCATGGGGCCTAGGTGAAAGAGAGGATGCTGAGCGAGAGAAGGCAAAACAAGAGGCCAATGATTACGACGACGACGTTGCGCGGGAACTATCCACGCCTGAAACGCCTGGAACGCCTGCCCCCGCCCTTGACCCTGCCCCTACTCCTGCTTCAGCCGAACCTAGCAATATTGGAGAAATAAACCTGACAATTGATAGAATGATTGATGAATATTGGTCGAGTGGGAAATGGTGACCCAAGATCAAGGCAGTTTGAAATTCCAACCCCGCCTCGCTTCCCCGCGTCTCCGATTCTCTCTTGCATCGCGGCGCTCTTCGTCGTGAGCGTGTGGGCCGATCCGAGAGAGGGCCATTGGGCGGCTCCCTTCGCGAGCTTATGGCGCTGCGAGTAGCCGTGCCAGACTTGCGACAGCGCATGAGTGAGGGGCGCGCCCGCGATCATCGCGTACTGGCCGCCATTGGACACCTGCCGGTGATTCTCGCGCCAAGCCATCTCACGGACGTGGGCGGCTAGTTCAAGCCACTACTTTTAGCGAATTCAGTTGCAGGCGAGCTTGGCGGATCAGCCTGAGGCTGTCCATGACGATCACTCACTGACGGCATGCCGCGGATTGCGGCGCGGCATGGGGCAACTAGAAGACGAAGCTTGGCTTCGTCTTGCGGGGGCTTGGGCTGGTTGTCCAGCGGCGTCGGTTTTAAGGCTGGTTCCACCACTACGCTTTCGGTCGTGATGATAATCCGTACATGCTCGCACCCGCACGCCTTTGGGGCACGCACCGCGCGCTCGATGTCTGCCTGCCGTGCCAGTGCGGGAGGCGCCGCCATCAGTAGATAAGCACGCGTTCGCGCTTACCCGGCTTGGGCCGATTGTCGAGATCTGGCGGGAAGTCCGGCGGTGGGTTCGACGGCACCGCCGCTTCTCGCATTGGCTCGACCAACACTCCGTCCCGCCCAACTACGACCCGAACGTGCTCATATCCGCACTCCTGCAACGCCCGCACGGCGCGGCGGATGTCTGCTTGTCGTGCAACGGCGGGCGGTGCTGCCATCGGTTATCCGTTTGGAGTGAAGGTCTATTAGCGGTCAGTATCGCTGGTAGGTAATGATAGCAAATATACCGACCCTCATCGTAGATATTAATTCCGCGGAATTACAATTTGCCTTACCGACCAGGCATCGGGAGATCACGTGTTTATTAGTTGGTAGGATTAGTATTTTTGTGGCATAATACGAGCATGAAGCGATCGCAGAAGATGTGTGCGGTCAGAATATTTCGTAGGTCGTCATGCCCGAGATCGATCTCAGCTCTCTTCCGGTCAGCAAGGATTACTCCAAGCCGATTGAACCGGAAGAGGGGATCGGCCTCAAAGACTACGGAAAGTCTGCCCTTGCCGGCGCGTATGGTGTGGCCGGCGGGGTGGCGTCCGGTGTGGATTACCTCGCCGACACGGACGATGGCAGCGACATCAAGGGCGTCCGGCATTGGGCCGAGCAGGGCGCTAAGGACACGATCTCCTCGATGTCGCCCGAGGCGCGTGACGCGCTCAACGCCGGGTTCCTACCGGGCGGCGACAAGTCGATTTGGTCCCCCGGCGTCTCGATCAGCCAGTCCATCGGCTTGAAGCTCGCCAACGCTTCGCCGTCCCTGGTGGCCAGCATCATCCCCGGCGGCATCGTCGCCAAGGTCGCACAGGGCGCCGGGCTGGCGGCCGGTGCTGCGGGGCTCGCCGGCACGGCTGCGGGCGGCACCGTCAACGCGACCATGATGGGTGGTCAGGTCTACGACGACATCGAGAACTCGATCCTCGACGCCAAGGACGACTACCTCCAGAAGAACTCGCCGCTCTACCAGTACCTGCGCAACGATCACGACGGGAAGCCCGGCGTTTCCGAGACCGTGGCCAAGAAGGTGCTGGTCGAGACCGCCGCCGACAACAAGCCTCTGATCGCCGCAGCGGTCGGGTTCGCAACCGATCAGTTCGGCGCGACCGCCATGGCGGCCAAGCACGCGGTCGGCGAGGCCGGCGAGGGCGTGTTCAAGGGGCTGCGCAAGGGTGCGGCCGAGGAAGCCGGCAACGAAGCGATCCAGAACGCCTCACAGGAAGGGCTGACACAGGAGGGCCAGATCGAGGCCGGCACGCAGATCGGGTTCGATTGGAAGAAGTTCGCCGAGCAGGTTGTGCAGGGTGGCACCATCGGTGGCCTGATGGGCGGCGCGGTCGGCGGTGTCACTCACATCGGCGGGCGTCAGGGGCAATCGGCTGCTGGTTCGGATCGTGTGCCGGAGGACGTTGTTGGGCCGGCTGTGCCGACGATCGATCCGGTCGTGTCGGAAGCCGCAGGTGTATCATCCACGCCACGGGATAGAGTTGGTCCTGGCCTCGATCGTACCGACGACGATGCGCTTGGGCGAGTGGAGCGGGCGATTGATCCCGCCATCGCTGCGGCTGCCAAAGCGCCGGACGAAGTAATTCCGCGGAATCAATCCGGGCCGGTGTTCACCCCGCAGGATGAGTTCGAGGCCGATCCGAACCATGAGTTGGCGGCCCCGGCAGCTCAGGCCATGCCCGAGACCGGGGGCCTCGCCCCTCAGGAACCTGCTCAGCCATCGCCACAGGTGGCCAATGGGCAGGAACTACCTGTGCAAGCCCTGGAGCCGCCGGCCGCTGTAGCCCGGCCTGAGGCCGCCCAGGCGCCAACTGAGGCTCCCTCCCCTCAAACAGGTGGCCAGACGATCGACCTTTCGACGCTCGCCACGACCGATGAGGCTGAGACACAGCCTGCACCGCCGCCGCCCGCTCGCGGCCAGTACACCCTTACTCGACAGGGCGACGCCGCACCGAAGCCGCCGGGTGCCCTCGATCGTCGCGCATACGATATCGTGCGAGACGGGAAGGCCATCGGCACCATCGTCATGAAGGTGGACGGTGACACGGCCGAGATACGCGACATGTATGCCGCTCGGCCTGGATCGAACGATGCACGGGGCATGCTCGGCTCTGCCGGTGTGGCTTCGATCCTGCGGCAGTTCCTGACGGACAACCCGCAGATCAAGACACTCACGGGTGAACGCGTAAGCGGCGCACGGCGCGGTGGGCGTCACGGCTTTCTCGGTACTGGCGAGCGGGTATCCGTGCCGGTTGGCCGCCGTGGCGCCGGCACATCCGAGTCAGGGAGCCGTCCGGCCGGACAGACCATCGACCTGACGACGTTCCAAGATCTCCAGACGGATGTGCCGCGCGCAGAAGATCGTTTCAGGAATAGGCCCGCCAAGCCGAGCCCCGCGCAGGCAGAGGCCGGCAACTATCGCATGGGGCACACCCGTGCGCATGGCTTTGATGTGTCTGTAGAGACCGCAAAGGGTGCGACGCGCTCGGGCATATCGCCGGACGGCCGCGAGTGGTCGGTGAAGATGCCGGCCGACTATGGCTATCTGCGCGGGACCAAGGGCGTCGATGGCGACCACGTTGACGTGTATCTCGGACCGAACGTGGCGAAGGAAGGCCCGGTCTACGTCGTCAACCAGAACAACCTCGACGGTTCGTTTGACGAGCATAAGGCCATGCTCGGTTTCCGATCACGCCAGGAGGCCGAGCGGACCTACAAGGCCGGGTTCTCGGACGGAAAGGGTAAGCAGCGCATTGGGTCCATCGTGGAGATGTCGCCTGAGGCGTTCCGGCAATGGGCTGAGGACACGCCCAAAGGCCCGGCTGTTGCGCCAAGGGCCGACAAGCCGGCGGTGCCTTCGAAGCGGCCGATCTCGCGTTCACCCCACCAGCGTGTCGAGGACGCATATACGAAGCTGGCGGGTGGCCAGAACGCCAAGCCGATCCGCCTGAGCAAGCTGCGCGAGGAACTGTCGGATCTCGATCGGCGGACGGTAGATGCCGAGCTGAGCAGGATCGCGGCGGGAGACGATCGTTTCCGGCTGAGTCAATACAGCGACCCTCGATCACTCGACGCAGCTGAGCGCGCGGCAGCATTCAGCCCGGCCGGTGAGCCCTTCCATATCCTTTGGCGGAACGCGTCATCGGTGCGCCCTATGGCTCTGCGTGCCAAGGGCCGAGAGACGACCACGCCAGCGGATGAGGTCCGCCACCGCGAGTTGGCGGCCTTGGTCAGCGATGAGCCCGAGACCAGTGCCGCCAACGTGGTCTCATCGTCTCGTACGGGCGCCACCACGCCCATCTTGTCCCGCAGCACCCTCGGGCAGGCGCTGGATAGGATCGACCACACCGCCCGCGGTGGATTGGCCGCTCAGATCAATCCCTTCATTGCCAAGAAGGTGGCGCAGCTCGCGTCCGATGTCCCCGTGCATATCGTCTCCGATGAGGGGATGGTTGCCCTCACGCGGGATCTCATCGGCCGGGGCGGTTTTCCGGATGAGGTCTCGGGATATTACGATCCCGCCTCACACTCGATCGTGTTGCGGCTGAGCGACGCCAACAAGGGCACGAGCCAAGCCGAGCTGAGCCACCTTCTCGTGCACGAGGGTCTGCATGCCGCGTTCATGCAGACGATCGAACGCAACCCGGCCGCGAAGCAGTTGATCCGCCACCTGATGGATGAGGTGCGGGAGAACCTCGGCTCAGAAGCGAACGACTTCTATGGAATGCTCAACCCGCACGAGTTCGTAAGCGAGGCATTCTCCAATCGCCGATTCCAAGATCTGCTGTCCACCATTCCGGTCAGCGACAGCTACAAGCAACTGCCGGCCAAGGATGCATGGGGCCTGTTCGTCGCGGCTGTCCGGAAATTCCTCGGGCTACTTCCGGTCCAAACATCCGCGCTCGACGCGGCTTTGCGGATTGGTGCCGTGCTGACGGATCTACGCACGGCACAAGGCCAGCCCTCGACGCCGCGAGCGCCCTACGCCGCGCCGGCCCCCATCAGCTCTGAAGCGCTTCGAAGCGGTCTCGGCGACGCATGGGAGACCGGCACGAACGTCGCGGGCAGCTTCTTGAGCCGCAATGCCGCCCGGTTCAAGACGCTCGACCAGCTTCGCCAGGGCTCGGTGCTGCGTCGTCTGTTCCCGAACGGTAGCGGTGGCGATCACTTCGATGACGCGGTGCGCGCTATCGAAGCGCGGCACACTTTTGCGCGCCAGAAGGAGCGGACAGGCCAGGGCCACGCGCAGGCGTTCGTAGAGCTGCAACGGCGCTCGCCGGACGTGGCGCGCGAGTTCGCCGTGTTGGGCCAGGATGCCCGTATGGCCGACGTGACCCTGTTGCCAGGTAAGCCGACGCAGGCCGAGATGCAGGCGGTCAACGCGCATCTCTACGGCCCGGATTCGGACAAAGCAGGTGCCTGGCAGTCTAAGGCCAAGCATGCCGAGTTGCAGCGCCGCTTTTCTAAGCTGCCGGATGACGTGCAGCGCCAGTTCCTCGACGCGGTGGCGTACTTCCGTGACACGCAGGTTGAGCAGGTTACGGACTTCGCCCGCAACATGATCGAGCAACTGGCCCCGGCCATGCCCGAGACGCAACGAGACACCCTCGTCAGGCGCACGCTCGCCGGCACGCTTCGGGAGACGGATCGTCAGGCGATTGCCAACGACGCGCTGTTCAAGGCGCTCAGCGACGCGCGCGAGTTCAAGTTGCAGAGCGGCACCTATGTGCCCCTGAGCCGGTTCGGCGACTGGACCGTGCGGGTGCGCGACAAGGTGCGGGACACGGTGGGAGGCCGCGAGGTGTCCCCCGGCGTGATCGCGTTCACCGGGACGGAGAAGGAAGCCCGCAAGGCCGCCAAGACGTTTGCTGAGAAGACGGATCTGACCGTCACCCGCGTGGCGAAGCGCTACTTCGACGGTGACGAGCCGATCAAGGCCGCCGATGCCAACTCATCCTCCCGCGTCGAGTACCACGTCTCGGTGCAGACGGAGGGGCTGTACAACTTCGATAGCGAGGTGGAGGCTGCGGCTGCCGAGCGGCGGATGCGCGAGACCAAGGCCCATTCCGAGGTGAAGGGCTACGAGCGTATCAAAGATTTCGAGACCCGCGGAGACCTGTCTCACTCGCAGCTCACGGCGCTGCTGCGCGCGGTCGATGCCCGTGACGACCTGTTGCCCGGTCAGAAGGACATGCTCCGCACGATGATGGGGCAGGCCGCCATCCGCCTCATGTCAGGCAACAGAATTTTGCAGCACAGCCTGCCCACGAAGATGTGGCAGGGCGCCTCGACCGACTTCGCCAGGACGATGCTGAGCTATTCTCGCGCGCAGTCCTCGGCCCTGGCCAAGGGCAAATACATGCCGGCCGTGCGTGATAGCATGGCCGCGATGGAGCAGCAGGTTCAAGAGTTCGACGGGGACAAGAGCCAGATCCGGCATATCCTGATGCAGGAGTTGCAGGCTCGCGTGGATGGCAACGATACGACCACGAAGGGCCCTCCCCCGGCGCTCCGGTATCTCCTGTCCGCCACCATGCTCGGCAAGCTCGCCTCGCCGGCCTACTCCGTCATCAACGCCACCGACCCACTGCTGAAGACGCTGCCAGTCCTGGCGGCCCGGCACGGTGCCGCACGCGCCGCGATGGAGATGACGAGCGCTTACCGGGACATGGGGTTCCACCGGTCGTTCGGTGAAGGCGCGCTCAACACGTTCCATGCGGCGCGGCGCTTCATGGAGACGAGCATCGACACATCGGACCCGGTAGCCTCGATCAAGCGGCGGCTAGCTCAGGCTAAGGGCGGCCACGAACTGAACCGCATGATCGATGAGATGGCGGCGCGCCACGCGCTCGGCGATGACGTGTCATTCGAGCTGGCCGGGCCGGTGATGCAGGGTGACGGCTTGGTGGGTCAGTCCCTGGCCAAGGCCGATCGCGTGTTCCGCCAGATGCCCACCGCGATCGAGGCCGTGAACAGGATTGGTACGGCGGTCGCGGCGTACCGGCTGGCGCGGGCCAAAGGTGCGGACGTTCAGACGGCGACGGACTACGCCAACGACACGGTAAAGGCGACGCAGTTCGACTACTCGTCACACAACACGCCGCCCATCTTCAACAACGCGTACCTGAAGCCGCTGACGCAGTTCAAGAAATACGCGCAGGGCATCAACCACCTATACATGAGCGCTATGTACCGGGCGTTCAAATCGGACACGAAGGCCGAGCGGCAGGTTGCCATGCGGGAATTCGGCAACCTCGCGGCCACGCACGCGCTGTTCGCCGGGGTGTTCGGCATACCCGGATTCGAGTTCATCAAAGCCGGCGCCATGCTGTCGGCGGCGTTCGGTCTTGGTGGCGGGGCGAACGATCTGGAACGCAAGGTCAAGCGCGCCCTGGAAGCTTCAGTCGGGAAGACGTGGGCCGACGTGGTGACGGATGGCGCGGTGGGCACGGCCATAGGCGTGGATCTCAAGGGCCGTCTCGGTGCCGGCGAGACTCTGCTGTTCGGCGAGCCGCAGAAGTACAAGAAGACGGAGATGTTGGCCTACTCGATGCAGATGCTGGCCGGCGCGCCGGGCGGCACGCTGACGGATCTCGGCGTCGGCATCAACGCCGTCTACGATGGCGACTACCTCCACGCTGCGGCCAAGATGGTGCCGGTCAAGGTGCTCGCCGACACAGCCAAGGGCATCCGAGACTACAGCAAGGAGAAGATGGGTCCTGGCGAAGCGGGAGTGAAGGCGTTCGGTTTCACCCCGAAGCGGATTGCGGATCAGGGGGAGGCACGCGCCGATCGAGCGGCCGACACGGCGAAGTCATTCGAGCGCCGGGACGAGCTGCGTCGCAAGTTCCTCGACGCGGGTACGGCGTCGGGCCGTGCCAGGATCAAGGTCCAGATCCTGGAGTACAACCGCTCCACCGAGAAAAACCGGCGGCTGTCGATCCCTGGCCTTGAGAAGCGGTGGCAGGAGGACCGCGCCGCTGGGCTGCGTTAATAAATTGTGATTGTTGCTTTTCCGTCCGCGCTTACCGATCAGAGCGCACAACTTCAGCTCGCCACGTCGGCTTGGTTATTACGATCTTGAAATCTTGATGACCACTCCTCTGGGCTGGCATGGCATTAACTGAACGCCAAACAACTACGCCATCGTCAACATCCGAATGATGGCCTATTTCGTCGGAATCGCCAGGAACCTGCTCTGCATACCAACGACTAAAATAGATCGACTGCTCGACCAAATCGCCATTGACCGGATTTTCAAATATTATAAAAACATCTCTGCCGGCCTTAACTAGCTGCTCTAATCTGTTAATGATTGGCGTCAGTGTTGTCCGACCGAACGAATGGTACATGAAAACCACAATTCTATCGCCGCCTAGTGCGATCGCAGTCGCGTCACCTTGTTCAACGCTTATCTGGGCTCTGTCAGGGAACGATTGCGCAATCTTTTGAGCATTCTTCGTTGCGATGGCGCAAAGTTCTTTAGATAAATCAACCCCGACAATCTCACGAAATGGGAATTCTGATGCGACCACTAATGCTCGGCCCATACCGCAGCCAAGATCATAAAAAGCAAATTTGTTAGTGTCGGGGAGCGATCGAAGCGCCTTTCGCAAGCAACTTGGTTGACAACCAGCATAATGATTGTTCTCGCGGGACACAATCTTGGCTATATTAACTCCAGGATCACTTAGAAAATTTGGGATAAACCCGCTAGTTTGAATGCTATAAGTGACATCTATCGGATGAGTGTGGCGTTGGCTTGATTTGAGAGCACGTCGCAACAGATACTGCCGTCCATAGGCACTGCGAGTAAATAGTATTGTTGCAATTCTTCTGGCGGATCTTAAATAGTTTATGAGCATATTTTGCACCCAGAACCATTTCATGCCTGACACGATCTATTGACTTGCTAAGTATCTAAAGTTAGAGAGGTCCTGTATCTTTCGGTTAGCTGGGATACCTTTCCATTGGGATGTACCATTTTATAGATGCCACGAACGATCTTTCCAATGAAGCCTTCAGGCATCGCCAGGTATTCACTGCACATCTGGGACTCACAAACCCTGCTCCAGATAGGCGTAGTCCCTGCCAGAAAAATTACCTCCTCCATTCCGGTTTCAATTTCGCGCTCTAGGAAAAAGTGTCTCATGGCCATGGAAATCGAAGCATTCTGGAGGTCTTCCTGGTTGAGTTGCCACTCAACAAAGCAGCTCTTGCCCTGTCTCCAGCCCGAAATATAACTTACCCAAGCTCCACTCCTGTCTGTCAAACCCATCGAAAACCAGCCTGGCTGTTCCTCAATTGCCCTTTGCCTTTGTAGGGCTACTTCTAGGTTGGATGATCGATCTGAGGCTGCATGCAGCCGCTCCACTGCTGCCATGGCTTGGGTCGAGCTGAGCGACGGTTGGAACACGCATCCAGAGTCATTTTCAGCACGTTTTCTGTAGTATCGAAAATTTTTACGCATTTTCTGGCTGAAGCGAGAAAGTAATCCATCCATTCCTCCTGTCAAAGGAAGGCGGCTTCTCGTTTCGTGAAATTGCCAGTTTCGAGAAAAGCTGGGGCGATAACAGTGCTCAGAAAACTCGAATCTTCTGTCATCTTCCAACAGTGATGTCACAATAACTGTATGGGCGCGCCTACAGTTTATAAGAGCCCTTGTGCCATGCTCAATGATAGTTGGGTAAGCGCGTGCTTCACCGATGACACCGCCCCGGCCGCAAAGATACCCTCCCCTAAAAATTCCTATCGGCATACCGCCAAATTTGGTTCCGTGAATAAGAAGTGCGCCAAACGGTATGCGATCGCGATGCAGCAAAATCGCTACTGGAAAAGTGTTCCATCTATCTGAGAGCGATAAAAACCATTTCATTGTCGTGGTCATATCGTGACTTTGACCGCAGGACTGGCGCAATTTTTCAATAATATCTGAAGCAGATTCAATGCTTGAATTTCCAAAGCAAATAGTTATTTGAAAATTATCAACGCTGGTCATTGCAATCATAAGGCGGGCCTTGTGAACTGCCGCATCATTGACGGTCTCGACTGCGAAAAACTTTTAGGCTCGATATAACTGTCCTCACTTACCCCCCGAAAGAGGTGAGGTGTGCGGTCCACCCACGCGGTCTACTGAAGCCTTCTCTCTTACAAGACGAATGAGTTGGGTATCAGTGAGCCCAGTTGGCGACTTAGCATCCACCGTTTGGTTGAGTCTATCTAATCTGGCGGGAGAAGCGTCCGAGGTCCGTATTGAATACCCGCGCGGAGGAAGGCCCGGCGGGTATCATTAGGTTCTATGTCTGCGCTGTGACATCGACGGCGCGCTGTCGATCGAGATAGCTGGGTGCTACAGCTCAGGCCGCAATCTGTGCCGTTGCTTCCTCCGCGTTCGCCATTAGGGCGGGGAACAGCAGTTCCCCCACGCCTATCATCATCATCGTCAGGCGGGCGCCGGATTAGTCGCCCTCATCGGCCTTAGCCCGTGCATCCCGAACGCCAGTGGCGACCGTTCGGTATCTCGGGGCCGTAGTGGACCGCGCCGCCTCGCGAAGTCAGGTTGTTGACACTTCCATGCCTGAACACCGTGAAGCCCGCGTTGCGAGCTTGACGTCCGTATGCCGTAAGGCGGCTCAACGTACCCGGTAGATGAGCGGCATCGACACGACCAAACTCGGTTGCGTCACCCCTGCGGGAGCCGGGGGGAAAGTTCCTTGAACTGTTGCCAGAGCGGCCTTATCGATCTGTTCGACGCCGCTGGACTGAGTGACGGTCGCATCTTTGACCTGACCGTCGCGTGTCACCGTGAAGCGAATGGTGGTTCGGCCTCCCGCCGTCCCCGCTGCATCGCTCGGACGCATCCGATCGTGGATTGTCGTGCTGATTGTGCCAGTCCATTGCCGTAGGGGGCTCGCATCGCCAGGCAGTGCCATTGGTTCGGCGGCAGGTGGCAGGGGGTTGATGCTCTGTGTCGGGGCCCGCGCAGTGCGCAGAGCCTGAGCTCGTTCGCTGTCGAGCCACCCTTGATGCACGAGCCAGCCGATCACCCCGACGATCGTTACCATTATGGTAAGGGCGAAGCCGACCAACGCACGATGGCGCCAAACCCCCTCAGGCGGCGACGATACAGCGGTGTCTAAACCGGCGGTCTCGACTGGAATCGCGGTTGCCGAAAATGTAGGGACGCGCGGCGCTTCGAACTCGTGCTGGCAGTACCGGCAGATCACCGCCTCGGCCCGAACGTCCTCCGCACACCGGGGGCAACGCTTCCAGGTTCCACGCGCTGAAGGCTGTGGGACATTCTGCACCACGACAGTGGAGTTCGTGAACGCCCAGACCAGGGCGGCGATCCAGCCGAGCGCGGTCCAGCCGAGTAGCAGGTTTAGAATAAAGATGGCCTTAGACTGGCGGTTGGCGCGCGTGTACGCGACGATTGCCGGGATGAAGTAGACGATCAGGCCTACGATGGAGAGGCCGAACACGGAGCCCGCGGCGATCTCGGTTGCTCCCAGTGAGATCGCAAGCTTCGCGGCGGCCAGCCCTGCAGCGATGACTGTAATGCCAGCCAGTAGCAGTCGGCCTAACTGGCCTAGCAAGCGCGATCCGGGATCGATGATTGGGCCGCCGGCTTGATTCATCTCAGGCCTCAACTGCCGACCGACGCAGCGCTGTCATATGGGAATAACGCTCAAATCCGTTTGAATGTGTAATTAAAGGAAATACTTTTCAGAATAACCGCCACACGGTGTCCGGTCGCAACGATTTGCACCGCTGTTATCAGTTCGCCCTAATATCTAATATCGCACTTGCGGCCACACTAAAGAATCTCATTAAATATGATGACGCCCTGTCTGGTGGAAGAAAAACGATGAGAATAGACACGACTGACCAAAGCATAATAAAGAAGCGTGGCAAGGCGACAGACAAGCTGACTTTTTTGCTTTCAATACCGATGGATCTCGGACCAATTATAGGCGGTAAATTTTCACTGTAAGTAGTGTCGTGCATAAAATTTTTCGTCCAGTTGTCGCCGACAAATTTCAAGGATTTTCTTGCGGATTGAACGGAGTCTATGGTTGCTTTCGAAACAGCTAGCCCAACGAGAGCGAACAGCACGAACAACAATTTGAAAGACCATAAATATGATATGGACTCAGAATTTTCTATCTTAAGGGGATCATATTTCTCTGCTAAATCCAAGTAGCCCTTGAAAGATAACCCAAATATGGCCATCAAGAAAGATTGAGTGGTCATCAGCCACGTTGTTCTTTGATTAACAAGATTGTTCTCATGTTCCAAGAAATCTCTATGAAGTTTGTAAATTGAATTCACTTCCGTAACAGTTCGTGTATCGGGTGTTTGTATCGATTTCATCGCCAATTCAAATAAGTTTTTCTGACTTTGGAAGATCAGAAGATCTTTCTGATTTTGCTCTTGACCAATTAATGCACACGCGAATCCTCCCCACATCGAACTGCCCGACGCCTGATCGAACGATTCTTTATGCAGAGATCCGGGAACGAAATCGATTTCCAAGAAGGAAACATTTCTGTTATCTTTCCATTTTGCCTTTAATATGCCACTTCGACATTCAGGGTTGAAACTGTCGTGCATCAGTATTATCAATGAGGCTTGCGTATTGAAATTTAGTATGGCGTTTATGTCGTCTGCAACGCCTTTCTCCGAATGATCTCCGTCTATCAGAATAAAATTATGTCCGTTTTTATCAATATGCCGCATTGCGTCGCAAATTACTTCAGGCGATCTCCCGTGAATGAATTCGACGTTTTTGTACTTCTGCGATAAATAATTGGTGTAACTATCATCTAAATCGATAGAGTAGACGGTTTGACTGTGTTCCGATATTATTTGGAGGCTTCCGCCTTTGTATCTGCCAATTTCGATAGAAACTACCGGTTTGAGATTTTGCAAAATGGCATTTAGCGTGTATTTTTCCCACCTTGACATTTGCCAAGGCACGTCATCGCTGAAGATTAAAGTTGGAATGTTTACATCATTCTCCAGTCTAGCCCACATGTCGGGCCAAGGCGCAGATATGGATGGTGAATCTTGGAGGGTGGCTTCTCCATTTTCTTGAATAGATGGCGCGGAGCTTTTCCTGTCTACTTCGGCGTCAAGAATTTTACTGAGACGGTCGATGTTACCTCTTTCGCTTACGCAGCCGGACATGGCTTGTCTCCCCGCCTTGTCGGGACGCAAGCTCAGGGTGAGCAATGACGACCGACTTGACCATTGTAGCCCACTTCTTATTTAGTTCGCTAGTTTGGCTTTCTGCGTCGCGTGTAAGACCTATAGATTCGATTTTTGCTATCTCTCCTACTGTTTAGGTTTTTCATCAAGTTTTCACCAAGAGGCATGAACCGTCTGTCTGTCGATCTGCTTAGTAATAGACGCCACTGACTTCGAATATGTTTTATTCTGACCTTCGCATGTATATGTTGTAGGCAGCGCATTTGCCTGCAATCGAAACGCTGCAGTCTTATTGATATTATATGCGGACGCACAAACACCCTTGCGAGCCGCTCAATCAACCGACAGCAGAGCGGGCAAGCCCGTTAGATCGTCCAGCTTGGCATGCGGCGGCCAATCTGGGCTCAGCGGTTCACCGATCCGATCGATCCAGACGGAGCGAATACCGAGTTCGTGGCAGACCTTGAGATCGGTGAATTGCCCCATGCCAACGTGGATGGTCTCGTCCTTCGTGACGCCGATGGTGTGGTAGGCATGCAGGAAGAGCCGGTGATCGGGCTTGTAGGCGCGGGCCTGCTCAGCGGTGACTACAAAATCTATCGGCACCCCGATCGCCGCAACGGTGCCCGCTATTAGGTCGTCATCCGTGTTGCTGATGATCGCGAGTTGGTAGCGTTCGCGGAGACGGTCGAGGGCCGTAGGAACCTCGGGGTGTGGCTCAATCCGGCTCAGGATCGCCAGCAACGTATCCTCGTCCTCAGATCTGGCAGACAGGCCGAATCCAGACAGAGCTTCGCTCAAAGCGGATCGCAGAACGGATTTGTAGTCGCAGAACGGAGGGCGCTGCTGCCGCTCTACGGCAGCCCCCCGCAACCGATCAGCCAGAGCGGCTGATCGGTCCTGCGCATCAGTCTCGACAACGCGCCCGGCGAGGATCGCGCGAGCTGCCGACCGAACGGTATCATGCCACCGGACCAATGTTCCGTAACAGTCGAAGGTGATGACCTTCGGCACGGGTTGCAGGTGCAGCATGATCGGTCCCATCGGGCAAACCCCGGCGGATTATCCCTGCCTGCAATGCCCGATGTCCAGCCTGAGCGGATGGTACCGGGCGCGCAATCTGACTAGGCCGCCCTAGCAGCGTGCAGCCTCCTCATGGATTGCACCGCCTGTGCCTCAATCGCAGCAGACAGCAACTCCCCCATGCCGAGCATCAGCGTCAGGCGGGCGCCGGACAGATCGCCCTCATCGGCCTCAGCCTGCGCATCCCTGAGCGCCAACAACGACCGCTCGGCGATCACGCGGTGTCTCAGGTCCACGGTGGGCAGCAGCGCTTCGCACGCTTCGATCTGACGGGCGATGTGGGCCGGCAGGTTCGCATCAGAAATTTGGTCGCGCATGGTCACTCCCAATCTCGCAGGGGTAAAGTTGGCTCGATATTGAGTGATGTTCGTCGTTTAAGGCGGATGAGCCTATTGACCTTGACAGTGCCGATGCCGACCTTGCCGAAGTGGCTCAACGGACAATCAGGGATCAGTCAGCAATTGCCCTGAGCCCACGTGGATTTTGCACACAGACCGTACGTACGGTTTGAGCGATATCGTACGTACGATACGTAGTCAACGCCATCCAAGCGGAAAAGGTGCGCCTTGACGCAATTTCATACCTATGAGAACCGCGGCCGGGTGGGTCGCACGAAGGAATGGGAGAAGCGCCTTACGCTTCCGCTGACCAGCGAAATGGTCGAACGCCTCGACGCGGCGAAGCTGCCGGGCGAGGATCGCCTTGCCGTGATCCGTAAAGGCATCGAGCGCGAGCTGAAGCACCGCTCCAAGCGGAACGCTGGCAAGACCGCCGAAGCATCCGAGTGATGGACCTGCACGTTCGGGTTCGATCGCAATTGAAGCGTTGAGTCATCGGCCATTCGAATGCCGATCAAGTATTAATTCCGCGGAATTAGTCTGTATCCGGCAGTCGATCGTAGCACCAACAGAAAAATCCAGTTTTTATATTGCCGTTTAAATGGACTCAGAGGCGGCGCCAGCGGTCGAAGGTTTTGCGGGGTAGGCAGGGGCGGATTTGGCCACGGTGCCCGAGCTGAGCCATCCTAGGCCGGTTTCCGGCGGTCTTTCAGGTCTTGCCCGCATCCGTGTTGTCCTGAAAAGCCCGTGCCGGGTCGATCATGGCCTCGGCGCTTGGCGCGGACACGGATGTCACGGACCGCTCCCGTACCCGCCGCTCTGTTTCGGCAAGCCGCTTCCGTTCCGCTTCGGCGCGCTGTGGTGCCGTCCGCCGCCATTCAGCCAGGGCAGCCTGAAACGCTCGCTCGATCTCAGCGTCCGGCATCTCAGGCGCGATGAATTCCTCTAAGTCCGCTTCGAACATCCTGACGGCATCGGTGTAGTGCCGCGCAGCGGTTTCGGCAGCGTCAGCCGGCCCCGTCGCCGGTCCGTCGAGGAACGAGGTGAGGCGTTGGCCGGCGGGCTCGTCTGTTGGCATGGTCCGGCCCTCGTAGTTTGTCGAAGCGGTCGCATGGAATTCGGACGGCGGTACGGCGCCGGCTACAGCGATACGATGATCTCGGCATCCGGCTCGGCAGGTGCAAGGCGTGCGGTATCCCAAGCCGCGTCGAGCTGAGCGCCGGTCAGCCCCATGCGAGTCAGCCTCTCAAGGGTGACGCGGATTGCGAACACCGCGGCCTCGTGATGGGGCGAGACTGGCACGGCGGGGGCGGTGCGATCCTCCCGGAGCGCCCGGCAGTACCCGCTCTCTCTGGCGGATCGCGGCCCGACAAGCTGGCGGGTCCAACCGTGCGCCTTCATGCCGGCCGCAACGCGGCGCGGGGTCTGGCCCTTGTGCCGTTCCTGCGGATCGAGGCCGAGCCGATCATACACCTCGCGGCTGAACAGCCACTCGATGCCGAGCTTGTCGTCTCGGTGCCCTACCAGTCGGCCGAGTGCCACAGGCCACGTCCGGTGGTCGCGGGGATCAGCCTTAGTAGATTGGGCTCGGGCTTGGAGCTGTTGGACGAATGCCATGGATTAATTCCTCGCCGATCCGGTGGAGAGATGGCTTGAAGTCTAGGATACCAATGGCCGGCGATCCGACCGGATAATGTTACATACCTGTAACTATATCCGGTCCGTGAGCGGATCAAGCGAAACTTGTCTCGGCATAATGCGGGGCTGAAAATAATAGAAAGTATTTCTAGTAGTTCATTGTGCGTCAGCGCAGTGCGCGCGCTAGCACCCCCCTATAACCCCCCCGCGTGCTGGCGCCGCACGCCGGGAGGCGTCGGGCCATCTCGGAATGCGCGACCATAAGTGCATGCGCCACCATCGATGGTGGCGCAGTGGTGGCGCGCTAGCGCATGCTACTCGAACTCAATCCTGGTTCGGCTTAGCTAGCAAGCTCAACTGCGCTTAAACGGGCCATCGACCGCGAGGGCACCATGGCCGAGGATATTTTCGATTTCTGGGCGCGCATCCCGGATGATGCTCGCGTGCATCCGGCCGACGCCGAGGTATTCGAGCGGCAGCCGGGCTGGCCGAAGGGCGAGGAACGGCCGGGCGAGCGCTCCAACCACAACTTCAATCTCGATTGCCTACCGATCGGCTTCTTTGGCCCGCTTCGTACCGCGAGGGTCGTGCTGCTGTTCCTGTCGCCTGGGTACGACGATTTCGACACGGCGCATGCGCAGTCGGTTGCTGGCCGCACCTACTACCGCGAGCAACGCGGCGGCTTGCGGAGCCTTCCAAGCCAGTCTGACCACGAGGGCGCGCATAGATGGTGGACGCGGGTTGCCCGCCAGTTCAGCCCCGATCCGGTCGCTCTGGCGGACCAAATCGCCATCCTCAACATCGGCGCCTATCACTCGCGCAAATTCCACGACTGGCACATGCTGACCGCCCTGCAATCGAGCCGGGTCGCGCTCGATCACGCACAGCAGGTGCTCTTCCCACAGGCTGAGGCTGGTGAGCGCGTCGTCGTCTGCCTCCGCTCCGCTCGGCTGTGGGGCCTCAGTCGTGGCAAGGATGGCAAGGGAAGGCAGTTCGGTAAATCGCTCTTCGTCCCGTCCTGCACGCCCGGCGGGATGATGCATCACTGCAATGTCCGGCTGGCGACGATTGCAGCCGTGCGGGATGCTGTAGGGCTCGACGCATCTGCGCCACGCTCGGTTTGAGGAAGGGTGGTGACTTGTGTCAAAGCTGAGCGCATGCGGAAAATTCCAATCTGCATACGCCAAGGTAAGACATTCCGCACTTCGGCGGTCACGCTTAGCTCATTGCCTCACTTAACCAGGGCGGCTCGAATGGCGAGTTTCCGCCGCCTCGACAACGGTCTGGCGTCCAATCGCTTGAACCAGCTGGTGATGGTGTCAGGCGTTAGCCGCGCTTGGAAGGGCTACTAGCAGCGTCACGAAACGCGTTAACCAACGTCGGAATTAGTGAGCCGTTTTTAGCTCACGCACTAACTCCGGCGTTGACAAATTAGCGCGCGCATCCTAAATCCGGTGCATCAACTTTTCCCTCCCTGGACACGCCATTCGGCCTCTGGTGAGGTTATCACTACCTTATTGGCCCTGCACCCTCTTATCGGGCTTTGACCGGATAGGAGTGGCGCATGCCTGTTGAACCACCAGTCAAGCGAGCTGTCGCCTTTTTCGACGGCCAGAACCTGTTCCACTGCGCAAAAGCAGCGTTCGGGTATACCTTCCCCAACTACGATCCTGTTGCCCTATCAAGGGCGGTTTGTGCGCAGCGTGGCTGGCACTTGGATGGCGTCCGTTTCTATACGGGCGTCCCCGATGCAACTGACAACGCTTTCTGGAGCCATTTCTGGACTGCCAAAGGCGCTCAGATGGGCCGAGAAGGCGTGACTATGTATACGCGCCCATTGCGGTATCGTAATAAGCAAATCCGTCTACCAGACGGAAGTACCCATACTTTTCTAGACGGTGATGAGAAGGGGATTGACGTTCGTATTGCGCTGGACGTTATTCGCCTTGCTCATCGCCAGGAGTTTGACGTCGGGATCCTTTTCTGTCGAGATCAAGACTTGACAGAGGTGGCCGATGAAATCCGTTTAATTGCGAGAGATCAAAATCGATGGATTAAGAGCGCCTAACAGAACCGCTTGATCTGGTTGAGAGTGATGAGGCTTGCGGCGAGGCTGGTGAAGGCTTCGTAGATGTCGGCGCGTCGCTCGTAGCGGATGGGCAGGCGGCGGAAGCGGTTGAACCAGGCGTGGGTGC
>NZ_JAKSYH010000276.1 GCF_022829295.1 Methylobacterium sp. J-088 | reverse complement strand
CCACCCATCCTCGCGCTGCTCGATTTGGCGGACAGCGCGTGCGACCCGCTGTTCAGCCCCTCGGCGTTGCGTGGGGGGTGGGGGGTGCCGGAAGCCGGGTCGCTGTTCGAGCTCGGTGTCGGCGTGGTCGGGCTGCCGCCGAGCGCCTTCGGGGGCTGTCGTGGACGGGATCGACGGTCCGGCCGTGTTCCCCCGGATGGGGGGATGCGGCGCCGCCCCGCGGGCCCTAGTGCATCGATCCAGACGGGGGCGTCAGCCGAGTCTGGAAAAATTGATGCAAAACCAAAGAACTGGTGCTCACTCG
>NZ_JAKSYH010000274.1 GCF_022829295.1 Methylobacterium sp. J-088 | reverse complement strand
CCGCCGCTGCCGTCGCGGTTGACACTGCGTGCAGCGCACGGATCCGCGCCGTGATCGTGCCGGTCGGGCCGACCGCCTGACCGGTCACGCCCTGCACCCGGGCGATCTCCTGGCCGGTCTCCGCGGTCGCCTTCGCGGTCTGCTCGGCCAGCGCGTTGACCTCGGAGGCCACCACCGCGACGCCACGGCCTACGGCGCCGGCCCGCGCCGCGTCGATCGTGGCGTTCAGCGCGAGCAGGTTGGTCTGGCAGGCGATCGATGTGATCAGCCCGACCACGTCGCCGATCCGGGCCACGGCGGT
>NZ_JAKSYH010000272.1 GCF_022829295.1 Methylobacterium sp. J-088 | reverse complement strand
GCGCGACAGGCCCCCTCTCCTGTGCGGGCTCTCCGGTGCGGGCTTGCGGATTCACACATCCGGTCTGGCAAGGCTGGTTCAGGGTCGAGCGCGGGTCCCCTCTCCCGTGCGGGAGAGGGGAGGGGTGTGGGAAGAGAGGTGCCCGCAACAAGTGCCCCCTAGCGGCGCAGCGAGCCCGGTCTCTGGTCTGAGCGTTCTCGCCCGTCACCCCGACCCTCTCCCGCGCGGGAGAGGGGGCCCGTCGCGGCCTGCCGCGTGCCTCGGTGTTCTACCAGGATATGTGAATATCGAAGTCCGCACGGGAGAGGGCCCCCGCGCCTCTTCAAGCTGGCGG
>NZ_JAKSYH010000271.1 GCF_022829295.1 Methylobacterium sp. J-088 | reverse complement strand
GCCTGCGGGGTGCCTATCCGTTCAATGACTGAGTAGAATTGGCGGTCAGGCTGAACGCGCGTTCTCCCTCCCCCCCCCGCAGAGAGTTACGATATTCACAGATCGCGGTTCGATGCGTTCGACGGCTGCACAACAATCCGGGTCGAAGGCCACTGCGCGCTCCCTCCCCCCTCTGCGGGGGTGGGTGGCCGCCGGAGGGGCCCGGGAGCGGCGCGCCACGGATCAGAGTGGCGGCCGGTTCTCACCGGGCCCACGCCCGATCCTGGAATCGGGTCCCCCTGCACGCCCCCCGCCGAGCGATACGATTCTTACAGAACGCGGTTCGATTCGGTTGACGGCTGCAGAACAAACCGGGGGGAAGGGCGCCGCCGGCCCCCCCCCCCCCCTGCCGGGGCGGGGGGGCCCCGGTGGCCGGCAGGGGAGGGGGGACACGCCGTCGGATGGGGGGCGGTGGCCACGGGGGCGCCGTCGAAATCTGAAGGCGCTGCTTCTTACCCTGCCATGGGCGCTCCAGGGGCCACCCCCCCCCGCAGAGGGGGGAG
>NZ_JAKSYH010000267.1 GCF_022829295.1 Methylobacterium sp. J-088 | reverse complement strand
GTCCCCTCTATGGCCGACGATGTGCACAGACCACCGTCTGCGAGGCGCGACGGTCTCCCTCTCCCGAGCGGGAGAGGGTCGGGGTGAGGGACGAGAAGTTTCAGAATCGAGCACGTATTGACGCCTCGACAGGGCACGCCGCGTTCTCGACGCTCACCCTATCCCTCGCCCGCGCGCGAGAGGGCACTCACGCGTCAACCTGCAAGCGTACCGCCCCCCGAGTGTCACCCTGCAACTCGCCGGATGGCTGGAGCGTCTGAGTCGGGCGGCCGCGCCCTCGCCAGCCGGTTGGGCGCGTCCGGCTCGCCGCCAGGGTGCAGTGCGCGCGGGTGGAGGTGGCGGTGCGGG
>NZ_JAKSYH010000266.1 GCF_022829295.1 Methylobacterium sp. J-088 | reverse complement strand
TGCGTGCACCCTGCCCGAGACCGCTAACGGGGAGTCGCAGGACCGGGACGTCGACAAGACGCCGCGACGAGAAAGACGGCACCGGCCGGGGACCATGCCCGGTCGATGCCGCGGGCGCCGCGGGGACCGGATCCCGCGCGTACTTGGCCGACACCTGGGTTCCCGCGGCGTCCCGCGTCCCTCGTGTTGTCTCTCTTGGGCCATGCCCCCGGCGCGACGAGCGCGCGGGGACGATGACACGCATGTCGAGGAGGCCGGCATCTCGGACCGTCAGCGTGAGCGCAGCACAGCCACCCAAGCCGGCGCAACATCCGTGAGCGAGGCGTGCCTCTGGCCGCGTTCGCACCCCGCGCACAGAGTCAGGAGCCGACCGCATCGACCGCAAGCGGCCTCACTCCGCCGGCACGCTCCCCGCCAGCATCTGCGCCCGCGCCACGGAGGCGCTCTTCTCGCTCTCGCTGACGGCCATCGACATGCCGGCACACATGAAGAACAACAAGCCAAGGTCGACGAACGGAGATCCGATCGAACCCAGGACCACCTGACAGATGCAGGCCAAGCGGATGCTCTTCTGGAAGCTCCGCGTCCGGTCATCTTTGGAGGGACGGGCGAAGAAGAACAGGAGCACGAACGCGAAATACGTGACCGTGCCGATGATCCCGAGGCTCGCCAGCACCGCGAGCGGCCAGCTGGATGTCCGGGTGCTGCCGACACCGACGCCGAGCCCGTTCGTCTCGAAGAGGTTCTGCAGCCCCTGGTAGTTCCAAGAGCTTCGCTCGATGCCGGAATCGGAGGTCAGCTTTTCCGAGAACGCCGCTTGATAGATGTTCTGGACGGCATCCCAGACCGATTCCTGCAGCGCGCCGAGCATCACGAGGAACGCGACGACGAACGGGCCGAGGAACAGGAACAGCGTCGCGTTGCGGGTCGATCTCCGGTGGATGACCAGCATGTACAGGCAATTCAGGTACTCGAAGGTCACGACGATGGCCAAGCCGGCATAGGCGGTCGTCGAGGTCGACGCGATGACCGCGATGAGCGACGCGGCGGCGGCCAGGCCCGCGCGCCGGGTGAACACCTCTTCGAGCCACATCTTCCCGGTGAAGGTGAACAGAAACAGCGAGGCCGACCCATACGTGGAGGCTTCGGAGAAGGAGCCGACCACCCGCTTGAAGCCGGCCATCTCGACCTCGACCAGCATGGTGTAGCCGGCATTTCTGAGGAACGACAAAAGTTCTCCGGTCCCCGTGAGATAGGTCGCGACGTCGATCAGCCCGAAGGCCAGATTGGCGAAGGCACAGACCACGGCCGCGGAACAGAGGACCGACAGGCTGCGCGAGCCCAATTCCCGCGAGCAGGCGTAGAACGCGACGTAGGCCAGAAGATCAGAGGCGAAGTACAGGCTCTGCGTCAGGTTACCGGTCGTCGGAACCAGCGGCACGAGGGCGATCCGGACGCCATCGCCCAGGCGGGCGATCGAGTAGACGTTCGTGCTGCCCGCGAACAGGCGCGTGATCAGCACCGAGCCGGCCAGCGCGTACAGCACCGTGATCAGGAGCCAGAACCCCGGCCGCGGGAAGCTCAAGGAGGACAGGCCGTCGGCAAGGCGGTAGGGATTCGTCCCGACCTTCAGCAGCACGAAAGCCAGCATGAGATGGGCCGGCTGCAGGCTGGCCCCGCCCAGCGCCGACAGGATGGCGGCCGCGGACGCCCCCAGCAGCGTGCTGAGGAACACCATGTAGACCGAGAAGCCGGGACTGCGTCCCAAGCTGATGAGCCCGATCAGGAAGGCGACGACTCCGATCAGCTCGATCTGCATGCTGCCTCAACGCGAAAGCCGATCCGTCTCAGTCCGAAGCGCGGCCCCGAGAGGCCGCCGCGCGCCGCCCATGGATGACAGTCCGGGGGCGGCCTTCGACTGGAATTCACGTGTCTCGGACTTGACGTCGATATCACGGGCCGAGATTGTCTGTGAAGCGATCAGTCCCGCGTGCCGTCCTGAACCGGCGGCCGACGACTACCGACCCGAGCCTGCGCAAAGCCGAGGCCGCGTTCGAACGGGCCGGTCGCAGCACAGCGAGTCGTGCACAACCCGGGGAACCGCGCACGTCGGATCCGAGCCCGACGCGAGTCCCGCGGGTCGCCCCCGTCAGCCTCTCCGGGCGGTTGGGCGATGTGTCACCTTAATGCCCCAACCGCCGTACATTCCGACTCGCCCGGCCGGTCGGCGCAAGCCAAAGCAACGAATTTGCGCTAAGCGTGACCGTGGGGCGGGCTTGATCGGATACCAACGGACTGCCTTACCTTGGCTGTTTTCGTCGCACATATTCGGATCGGAAAAGGCCGGAAGGGCTTGTTCATCGTGACACGACGTCCGCCAGCGACTCGCTCCACGTTCCGCGCGATCGGAATGATGGCGTCCGGGCTCGCGATCTCTGCAGCGGCCCCGGCCACCGCCGAGACGTTGGAGAGCGCCCTCGCGAAAGCCTATCAGGGTAACCCGACCCTCAATGCCGGCCGCGCCGGGGTGCGCGCGATCGATGAGAACGTGGCCATCGCCCAATCCGGGTATCGGCCGCAGGTGAATGTCGGCGCGACGATCGGCGTCCAGTACCTTCAGACCCGCAGTTCCAGCACGGCGGCGGCGGCGGCCGGTGCGGCCGCGACGGGCGCGACGACGGCGACCGCCGGGACCTCGGGTGTAACATCCGGCGTCGGAACAACCGGCCTCGGGACATCGACGGGAACCACGGGCGTCGGCACATCGACCGGCATCGGAACCACCAGCACCGGAACGAGCGGGACGTCCGCGACCGGAGCCGGCGGGGTGGGCGGCGCCGAGGCCTCGACCGCGACCACCGCGCAGTCGATCACGTCGAGCAGGACGGTTCGGACGACCTATCTCCCGACCACGGCGAGCCTGACCGTCTCACAGACGATCTTCAACGGCTTCCAGACCGACAACCAGACACGCCGCGCCGAATCGAACGTCTACAGCCAGCGCGAGACCCTGCGCTTCACCGAGCTGACCGTGCTCTACAATGCCGTTCAGGCCTACATGAACGTGCTGAGCAACACGGCGACGCTCGAACTCAACCGGAACAACGTCGAAGTTCTGGAGGAGCAGCTGCGGCAGACCCGGGACCGGTTCAACGTCGGCGAGGTGACCCGCACGGACGTGGCGCAGGCCGAGGCCCGCCTCGCCGGGGCTCGTTCACAGGTCAGCACGGCTGAATCGACCCTGCGCACCAGCATCGGCATCTATCGGCAGAACATCGGCGTCGAGCCGCGGCAGCTCGCGCCCGGCCGGCCGCTGGACCGGTTCGTGCCGGCCTCGCTGGATGCGGCCATCGCCATCGGCCTGCGCGAGCATCCGCAGATCGTTTCGGCCATTCACGCCGTCGATGCGGCCGAGGCGCAGGTCAAGGTTCTCGAGGGCCAGCTCGCGCCGAACCTGAGCCTTCAGGGCTCGCTGAGCCAGATCTACGATCAGACCGGCCCGAACCAGTCCTACTTCGTCGGTTTCGTCGGCGGGCGGCTCAACATCCCGATCTACGAGGGCGGCCAGACCTACGCGCAGATCCGGCAGGCAAAGGAGACGGTCGGCCAGACCCGCATTCTGGTCGATCAGGTCCGTGACCAGGTTCGGGCGCAGATCGTCAGCTTCTGGGGCCTGCTCGAAGCCGCAAAGGCGCAGGTCATCGCCGCCCAGGCGCAGGTCCAGGCCAACGAAGTGGCGCTGAACGGCGTGCGCGAGGAAGCCCGGGTCGGCCAGCGCACCACCCTCGACGTGCTGAACGCGCAGCAGGAGCTCCTGAACTCGCGCGTGAACCTGATCCTCGCCCAGCGCGACCGCGTGATCTACTCCTACGGGGTGGTTCAGGCGATCGGACAGCTGACGGCCCGGTTCACCGCCCTGCCGGTCGAGTACTACAGCGCCAAGGTCCACTACGATCAGGTCAAGGACCTGTGGTTCGGCCTGCGCACTCCGGACGGCCGCTGACGCCTTTTCACGGGAGTGTGGTGAAACCACGCTTGCCGCGACGAAACGGCATGGAATACTGATTGAACATCGACCCAATCCGGTCGCGTTCCAGTCTCCCATGCCGAGTGCGCCTGCCGATGAGTGCAGCTAGCCCCAAGATCCCGGACACGAAATTCCAGGACAAGGCTGCCGATAAGGGGCAGGAGCCTTCGATGGAGGAGATCCTCGCCTCGATCCGGCGGATCATCGCCGACGATCAGGCGACCAAACCCGCCGAAGCCTTGCCCGAGCCGGAGCCCGACGACGTGCTCGACCTCGCCGAGGTCGCCCAGCCGGTGGTGCGCCCCCGCGCCGTCGCGCCGGAGCCCGAGCCGCTCGATTTCGACGCGATCGACTTCGACGCGCCGGCCTTCGAGCCAGAGCCCAAACCGGAACCCAAGCCGGTCGCGGCTGCGCCCGTGCCGCCGCCGGCGGCCCCGCCGCAGCCGGCAGTTCAGGCCGCGGCACGACCGCGCGAGCCGGAGCCGGAGCCGGCTTTCGAGCCGGAGGCCCTGGTCTCACCGTCGACGGATGCCAGCGTGAGCGGCGCCTTCAACCTGCTTGCCCACACCGTCCTGACCCAGAACGCCCGGACCCTGGAGGATCTCGTCAAGGAGATGCTCCGGCCGATGCTGAAATCCTGGCTCGACGACAACCTGCCGGCCGTGGTCGAGCGCCTCGTGCGGGCCGAGATCGAGCGGGTCTCGCGCGGCCGCTGAGTGTCACGCCGGACTACGTGTTGACGGGAGCGGCGTGACGGTCGAAAGCGGGACCGACCCCGTTTGGACAAGCGCCCGCCCGTACCCGCGATGATGGACAAGACCTTCGAGCCCGCCTCCGTCGAGGCGCGGATCTCCGCCGCCTGGGAAGAGGCGGGCGCCTTCCGCGCCGGCCGGTCCGAGCGCGCCGGTGCGCCCCCCTACTGCATCGTGATCCCGCCGCCGAACGTGACGGGCTCGCTGCATATGGGCCACGCCCTCAACAACACCCTGCAGGACGTGCTCTGCCGCTTCGAGCGCATGCGCGGCAAGGACGTGCTCTGGCAACCCGGGACAGACCATGCCGGCATCGCCACCCAGATGGTGGTCGAGCGGCGGATGGCGCAGGCCCAGGAGCCCGGCCGCCGCGAGATCGGCCGCGCCGCCTTCGTCGAGAAGGTCTGGACCTGGAAGGCTGAATCCGGCGGCGCCATCGTCAACCAGTTGAAGCGTCTCGGCGCCTCCTGCGACTGGTCGCGCGAGCGCTTCACCATGGACGAGGGCCTGAGCCGCGCCGTGCTCAAGACCTTCGTGGACCTGCACCGGCAGGGCCTGATCTACCGCGACAAGCGGCTGGTGAACTGGGACCCGAAATTCCAGACCGCGATCTCGGACCTTGAGGTCCAGCAGGTCGAGGTGAAGGGCCATCTCTGGCACTTCGACTACCCGGTGGTGGACGAGTCCGGCCACGAGACCGGCGCCATCATCACGGTGGCGACCACCCGCCCCGAGACGATGCTGGGCGATACCGGTGTCGCGGTCCATCCCGAGGACGCGCGCTACACGGCGCTGGTCGGCAAGCGCGTGCGCCTGCCGCTGGTCGGCCGGCTGATCCCGATCGTCGCCGACGACTATTCCGACCCCGAGAAGGGCACCGGCGCGGTCAAGATCACCCCGGCCCACGATTTCAACGACTTCGAGGTCGGCCGGCGGCACGATCTCGGCCTGATCAACGTCCTCGACCCCGAGGGCAAAATGCTACTGGACGGCAACGCGGCCTTCCTCGACGGGGCATCGCCCGAGCCGGAAGCCCTCGCGTTGCACGGCCTCGACCGGGCGCAGGCCCGTAAGGCCGTGGTCGCGTTGATGGAGGCGCGCGAGCGCCTGCGCACGATCGAGCCGAATACCCACGCGGTCCCGCACGGCGACCGTTCGGGCGTGGTGATCGAGCCGTATCTCACCGACCAGTGGTACGTGAACGTCAAGCCGCTGGCCGAGCGCGCGCTCCAGGCGGTGCGCGACGGGCAGACCAAGTTCCTGCCCGAGAACCACGAGAAGATCTTCTTCCAGTGGCTGACCAACATCGAGCCCTGGTGCATCTCGCGCCAGCTCTGGTGGGGCCATCAGATCCCGGTCTGGTACGACGAGGCGGGCGGCATCTTCGTCGCCGAGAGCGAGGACGAGGCGCTGGCCGAGGCCGCGGCGATGCGCGGCCGGCCGGTTGCGCTCACCCGCGACGAGGATGTGCTCGACACGTGGTTCTCGTCGGCGCTCTGGCCGTTCTCGACGCTGGGCTGGCCGGACAAGACCCCGGAACTCGCCCGCTACTACCCGACCAACACCCTGGTGACCGGCAAGGATATCCTGTTCTTCTGGGTCGCCCGGATGATGATGATGGGCCTGCACCTCACCGACCGGGCGCCGTTCGACACGGTCTACCTGCACACCCTGGTGCGGGACGCGTCGGGTGCGAAGATGTCGAAATCCAAGGGCAACGTCGTCGATCCCCTCGAACTCATCGAGAAGATGGGGGCGGACGCCCTGCGCTTCACGCTCTGCGCGCTGGCCGTCCAGGGCCGCGACATCAAGCTGTCGGAGGACAGGGTCAAGGATTACCGCAACTTCACCACCAAGCTCTGGAACGCCGCCCGCTTCGCCGAGCTGAATGGCTGCCGCCTGGATCCGGCCTTCGACCCGCGCGCCGCCACGGGCGCGATCAACCGCTGGGCGCTCACCGAGGCCGCCCGGGCGGTCGACGAGGTGGCGGCGGCGCTGGAAGCCTTCCGTTTCAACGATGCGGCGGGCGCGGCCTACCGGTTCGTCTGGAACATCTTCTGCGATTGGTATCTCGAACTCGCGAAGCCCGTCCTCCAGGGCGAAAGCGTCGATCCGGCCGTCCGGACGGAAACGCAGGCGAGCGTTGCGTTCCTGATCGATCAGGTCGCCAAGCTCCTGCACCCGTTCATGCCGTTCCTCACGGAGGAATTGTGGGCGATCAAGGGGGCCGACCAGCCCGAGCGCGGCCTCCTGACCCTCGCGTCGTGGCCGGACCTCGGCGGCCTCGCCGACGCGGCGGCCGAGGCCGAGGTCGGCTTCGTGGTCGATCTCGTCACGCAGGTCCGCTCGGCCCGCTCCGAGACGAACGTGCCGGCCGCCGCGCAGATCCCCCTGGTGATGGTCAGCTCAGATTCGGCTGTTCGGTCCCGGGTCGAGGCGTGGCGGGACACGCTGCTGCGCCTCGCGCGCCTGTCCGAGATCACCTTCGCGGATGCGCCCCCGAAGAACTCAGTCCAGTTGATGGTGCGTGGCAGCGTCGCCGCGCTGCCGCTGGAGGGCGTCGTCGACCTCGCCGCCGAGGTTGCGCGCCTCAGGAAGGAACAAGCGAAGGCCCAAGGCGAGATCAAGAAGGTGGACGCCAAGCTCGGCAATGCCGATTTCGTCGCCCGGGCCCCCGAGGATATCATCGAGGAGAACCGCGAGCGGCGGGAGACCCAGGCGGCGTTGCTCGCCAAGATCGAGGAGGCGCTCGCGCGGCTGAGCGGGGATTGAAGGAAGGCTTCAGCCGGCCGCTCAACCCATGGGGGTCTCCCTGGAGGCCTTCGCCGCGCTCCAGAACTTCAGCATGAGGTCGAGAGCAGGACATCTGCGATCGCGTGACCGGATGCAATCGCTGATGCCGCGCACGAGGTTGGCATGCGCACGACGATCACGCTCGATGACAAGCTCGTTGAGGACGCTCGGCGGTTTACCGACATCCGCAACACATCGAACCTCGTGCACGAGGCTCTACGGGCGCTCATTCAGCGCGAGGTGTCCCGGCGCATCAACCTGCTCAGCGGCAGCGATCCGACAGCCACAGCAGGACCGCGCCGACGACCGGATGCGTGATCATGGCCGATGCGCGAAGCCGCGAAGCCGATGCCGGATCTTGGCGCGCGACTGCCGCCCGTCTGCCGTAAGCAACCGGCTCGGACTGGGTTACCGGGCGACCCGCTGAGATCACCGGCGACGTCCGTCCTACCGGCAGGTGCCGAGGGACCCACCGACCTGTCCAAACCGTAATGTGACCGCCACGCCCGGGTCAGGGGCCTCCCTGTAGACCGATTGCTCGACCGTCGCCTGAACCGGCGTCGTCCCGATCATTCCCGAGAGGTTGAGACTCCCCATGACCGAGACCCGTCCTTCCGGCCGCACCTCGCGCCGCGCCCTTGCCTCGGTGGCTGCCGCCGCGTTGATCGCCGGCGGTGCGCTGGGCAGCGGATACCTGCCGACTGCCACCCCGGCCTACGCCCAGGCGCTTCCCAAGTCGCCGATCGAGGCTCCTGAGCATCCGCCGGGCTCGTTTGCCGGCATCGTCAACAAGGTGAAGCCGGGCGTGGTCTCGGTGAAGGTCAAGCTCGACGATTCCGCGAGCAGCAGCAGCGACGACGAGGACGGGCCGAACCAGGGCCGCAACCTCCAGAACGTGCCGCCGCAGCTGCGCGAGTTCTTCAAGCGCTTCGGCCAGAATGGCCCTGGCGGCGGCGGCATGCAGCCCCAGCACCAGGGCCCGCGCGGCGCGGTCGGTTCCGGCTTCATCATCTCGGCCGATGGCTACGTGGTGACCAACAACCACGTGGTCGACCATGCCAAGACGGTGCAGGTCACGCTGGATGACGGCCGCACCCTCGACGCGAAGGTGATCGGCAAGGATGCCAAGACCGATGTGGCGCTGCTGAAGATCACGGAGGGCTCCAGCTTCCCGTACGTGCAGTTCGGCAAGGCCGCACCGCAGGTGGGTGACTGGGTGGTGGCAATCGGCAACCCGTTCGGCCTCGGCGGCACTGTGACCGCCGGCATCGTCTCGGCCCGCGGCCGCGATATCGGCGCCGGTCCTTACGACGATTTCCTGCAGATCGACGCCCCGATCAACAAGGGCAATTCGGGCGGCCCGACCTTCAACGTCAACGGCGAGGTGGTCGGCATGAACACCGCCATCGCGTCGCCCTCGGGCGGCAGCGTCGGCCTCGCCTTCGCGATCCCGGCCGAGACCGTGCAGGCGGTGGTCGATCAGCTCCGCACGGACGGCAAGGTCGCCCGCGGCTATCTCGGCGTGCAGATCCAGCCGGTGACGCAGGACATCGCCGAGGGTCTGGGCCTCGACAAGGCCAAGGGCGCGCTCGTCGACCATGCCGAGAACGGCACTCCGGCGGCCAAGGCCGGCCTGAAGGCCGGCGACGTGATCGAGAAGGTCAACGGCGACACCGTGGACAGCGCCCGTGAGCTGTCGCGCAGGATCGCCGGCATGAAGCCTGGCGCCAAGGTCGAACTGAGCTACCTGCGCGGCGGCAAGTCCGACACCGCCACCGTGACGCTCGGCACCATGCCGACCGACGGCACCAAGGTGGCGAGCCGCAGTGACGACGACTCGACGAACGGCCAGCCCCGGCTCGGTCTCCAGCTCGCCCCGGCCGGTGATGTCGGTCTGTCCGATCAGGGTGTCGCCGTGGTCCAGGTCGATCCCGACGGGCCGGCCGCCGCCAAGGGCATCGAGGCCGGCGACGTGATCCTCGATGTCGGCGGCCAGAGCGTGTCCCGTCCCTCGGACGTAGCCGCGCAGATCCGGGCCGCCGAGTCGAGCGGACGCAAGGCCGTGCTTATGCGGGTGAAGAGCGGCAAGGGCCAGACCCGCTTCGTCGCGGTCTCGCTCAGCAAGAACGCTGGCTGAAGTCGGTTCCTCCCGGCGTGGGGCTGTCCGCCTCGCGCCGTCTCATGGTGACCTCCGACTGGCGCGGGCCGTATGGTCCCGCGCCTCTTTTTTGAGCCGGCCGACTCGCCCGGAAGACGCGCCGAAGCCGTCAGCCAGACCGGGCTTCACCGTTGACGGGAACACCAAGCCCAGGTCCGAGCCGTGTCCGGCACCGGCCGAGCGCCGCGAAGGCCGCGTTCGAATCCTTGGCGAGGCGCATCAGATCGCCCAACCGCGCCCTGCCCCGGGCGAAGGCGAAGAACACCGCGGCGATGTCGGGCTCGCCGTCGGCGGTAAGGGCCTCGGCGGCGAAAGCCGGCAGCGCCTGGCCGGCGGGATCGCAGATCACCCGCACCGCGGCGAAAGGCAGACCGTGCCGCCCGGCGAAGGCCGCCGCCACGTGGGATTCCATGTCGACGGCCGCCGCACCCGTCCTGGCGCGCAGATCGGTCTTGCCATCGACGGCGAGGATGGCCGCATCGACCCCGGCCAGATCGGACGGGATGACCCGCGGCCCGACTCCGGACAGGAGGTTGAGGAGCGTGGCCGAGAGATCGAGATCGGCTGCCCGCCGCCCCTCCTCGCCGACGACGCCGGTGCCCACCACCACATCGCCCGGCTTGAGCGAGGGATCGAGGCCGCCCGCAATGCCAAAGCTCACCACCGCCCGGCAACCCGGCGGCACGCGTGCGTCGAGAAGTTGACGAAGCCGGTGCGGGTTTCCGCCGGCGCCCACAGCCTCGACTCCATCCCCGGCTGCCATGCGGCGCTCGCGGGCGAGGCCTGTGACGGCCAGGACGGGTGCAGTGGGGTCGATCATGGTCCGCTGGTGGACCAGTCCGGCGAGGTCCGCAAGCAGGCGTGAACGCCGCGGCACGACAGCAGGTTGGTCCTGCTGTGAACCGGGCTCGCCCGACCCCGCTCGGTCGCTGTCTGAAGAGGCCACGTGTCGGATACCGGGGCTCGCAGGTCGGTCACCGGGACGGCCGAACGCGCTGCGATCCGGTGGAAAGTGGGGCCAGCCCGTCCGAACCGGCCCCGTCGCATCACATACCGAACTGGACGCGCCGACTGTTGGTACGCTTGAGGTTGCGGTAACGCGCCATCGCCCAAAGCGGGAAGAACTTCGGGTAGCCATGATACCGCAGGTAGAATACCCGCGGGAAGCCGGTGGCGGTGTAGCGCTCTTCCTTCCAGAACCCGTCCGCGCCCTGCGTACGGGTCAGGAAATTGATGCCCCGCGTCACGGCCGGATCGTCGACCGCGCCGGCCGCCATCAGAGCCAGCAACGCCCACGCGGTCTGCGAGGCCGTGGACGAGCCCGGCTCGAAGGCCGGATCGATCTTGTACGAGGAGGCGTCCTCGCCCCAGCCGCCATCCGGGTTCTGGATTCGGATCAGCCAGGAGACCGCCCGCTGGATCCGCGGGTCGGCCGAATCCACCCTGGCCGCGTTCAGCGCGCACAGCACCGACCACGTCCCATAGATGAAATTCATGCCCCATCGGCCGTACCAGGAGCCGTCCTCTTCCTGATCGTTCAGGAGGTAGTTCACGCCGCGGTCCAGAGCCCGGGAGGTCGCACGGGTCTCGCCGAGCTGGGCCAGCATGCCGACCACACGGGCGGTCACGTCCGCGGTCGGCGGATCGAGCAGCGCGCCGTGATCCGAGAACGGGATGTGATTGAGGTACATGTGGTTGTTGTCGGCGTCGAACGCCGCCCAACCGCCATCCTCGGACTGCAAGCCCTCGACCCATTCCCGGGCACGGGCGATCGCGACCTTGTAATCAGGCATGCCGACGACCAGCCCGTGCTGGTGCATCGCCCGATCCATCGCCATCACCACCACGGCGGTGTCGTCGAGATCGGGATAATGCGGGTTGGCGTACTGGAACGCCCAACCGCCGGGCCGGACCTTCGGCTTGCGCGCCGCCCAGTCCCCGACGATGTCGAGCACCTGGCGGGGCTTCAGCCAATCGAGCCCAGCGCGGGCCTGGGCCTCGGCCTCGGGGCTGCCGGCTTCGAGCAGGGCGTGGCTCGCCAGAGCCGTGTCCCAGACCGGCGAGACGCAGGGTTGGACATAGGCCTCGTCGGCCTTCTCGACCACGAGCTTCTCGATGGCGTCGCAGGCGACGCGAACCTGCGGGTGATCGGGACGATAGCCCATCACCTCGTACATCAGAACTGAGTTAACCATGGCGGGGAAGATGGCGCCCAGCCCGTCCTCGCCGTTCAAACGCTCGCTGACCCAAGCGCGGGCCATCTCCATGGCGCGTTGCCGGCTCTTGCGCGGCAGGTGGTTCTCGACCGACTGCAGGATCCGGTCGATGAAGCCGAAGATCGGCGTCCAGGGCCATGTGGCGTGGGGCGAGCCCGGCCAGGAGCGGACGCTCTCCGGCGGCGTGACGAACAACTCCTGCACGCTGATGCCGCGCGGGTTGCGCGCCCGGGGCTTGGTCGCCTGGAGCACGAACAGCGGCACCACGGTGGTGCGGGCCCAGTAGCTGATCTTGTCGAGGTGGAACGGGAACCACTTCGGCAGGAACATCACCTCGACAGGCATCACCGGCACGGCGCGCCACGGCACCTCGCCATAGAGGGCCAGCATGAACCGGGTGAACACGTTGGCGTTGGCCGCGCCGCCGCGGGACAGGATGCCCTCGCGCGCCCGGCGCATGTGCGGCGCCTCGATGTCGTCGCCGATCATCTTGAGCGCGAAATACGCCTTGACGGTGCAGCTCATGTCGAACGGCCCCTCGTGGACGAGGGCCCAGCCGCCGTGACGGCCCTGGGTGCGGCGCAGGTAATGGCCGATCTTGGCCTCGAGGCCGTCGCGGATCTGCGTGCCGCGGAACTGGTGGAACAGGATATATTCGGACGGGATCGTGGCATCGGCCTCGAGTTCGAAGCAGATGTGCCCGTCGTCGTGGGCCAATGTCGCGAGGGCGCGCGTCGCCTGCGCGATGCCGCGCTCGACATCGTCCAGCGAGATCCCTTGCGTCTTCGAGCGCTGCAGCGGCTCGACTTTGCTTACGGCCTCTCTCATCGTCCTCGACCTTGAGCACCCACCTCCCGGCGGACGCAATTCCTCAAGCTGCGCCGCGCGCCGGGGTTCCGGAGCGCGCGACCGATCCAACGCGCAAAGCGCGTGCGGCCGTCTTGCCCGAGCGGATCGCTCCCTCGATCGTCGACGGCAGACCTGTGGCGGTCCAGTCGCCTGCCAGGACGAGATTGTCGTAGGCGGTTTCAGCCCCCGGGCGCCGCGCGGCTTCCGCCGGCGTCGCCGCGAAGGTGGCACGCTTCTCCTTTACGATCTGCCAGCTAGGCAGTTCCGGTGCAAGATCACACAACTGTGCGATCTCGGACCAGATCTGGCGAGCGAGATCCTCCCGAGGCACATCGAGGAGCCTGTCGGCACCGCTGATCGTCACCGAATACCGGTCCGGATAGGCGAACAGCCACTCCGTGAGGCTATTGACGACACCCAGCACCAGCGGGCTCCCGGGCTTCGGGACCAGCTTGAAATGCGCGTTGACGATGGAGCGGAATTCCACCGGGGCGAGGAGACCGGGCAACACCTCGCGAGCCACCCAGGGCGGCAGGGCCAGCACGATCCCGTCTTCGGGGCCGAGCGCCTCGGCGCCGTCCGAGAATTGAAGCTGGGCGACGCGGCCCTCCGCCAGATCGAGGCCGCGCAGGCGCCGGCCCAGCCGGATCTCGCAGCCGCGGGCCGTGAGGTAGCGCAGGGCCGGGTCGACGAAGGCGTAGGACAGGCCCTCCACCGCCACCAGCGGCCGACAGGCCTTGCCGCCCGCTCCCAGGGTCTCGCGCAGGATCCGGGCCGCGAGCCCGACATCGCTGTCGCGCGGCTCGGTGTTGAGGGCGGCGAGCAGCACCGGGTGCCAGAGCCGCCGGTAGAGGTCGCCCGTGCACTCCATGTGGGCCCCGATGGTGCCGCCCGCCCCCTCCGCCTTACCGGAGGCCGCCCGCAGGATCCCGAGCGGGGCAAGGTAGTCGCGCGCCTTCGTGCCGGGAACACGGCGCGATGGGCTCATCACCCACCAGGGCAGCCGGCCGTCGTTGGGACGCAGGCGCCAGCGCTCACCGGTCGCGAGATCGGCGAAATCGAACTCCGCAGCGTCGGGCCCGACAAGCGCGTCCGCGGGTGCGCCGACCGTCTTGAGGAAGCCCAGGGCATCGGCATTGCCGGAGAGCAGCAGATGGTTGCCGTTGTCGAGGGTCAGGCCGAGGGCCGGATCGTAGTAGGAGCGGCAGCGCCCGCCCGCCTGCTTCGCCGCCTCGTGCAGCACGACCCGCGCGCCGGTTTCGGCCAGCGCGACGGCCGCGGACAGGCCGGCGAGACCGGCCCCGACGACGTGAATCGTGCCCATCAAATCACGCCGTGGCGGAGGACGACGCCGAGCAGCGCGAGCTTGCCGGGCTTCACCCGGGCCCGGGGCATGGCCCAGCCGCGTTCGAGCACGGCCTTCAAGTAGAGATGATAGGCCGCCGCCATCAGCCGGGCCGCCTTGGTGGCCTTGCGGGGGCTGCGTCGGATGATCTCCCAGGTCGCTTGGTAGTGCTCCTCGGCCTCGCGGGCGAGGGACATGCAGACTTCGCCGATGCGGGGATGGCTGATCGCCTGGACCGGCGTCGGATCGGTGAGCCCGATCGCCTCAAGCTTCTCGCGGGGCAGGTAGAGACGGCCGCGCTCGGCGTCCTCGTCGATGTCGCGCAGGATGTTGGTGAGCTGAAGAGCCCGCCCCTCGTGCCACGCGAGCCCGATCCCATCCGCCTCCGGCATGCCGAAGATCCGCACCGACAGGCGCCCCACCGCGCTCGCGACCCGGTCGCAGTAGAGATCAAGGGTCTCCGCATCGGGGGCGACGATGTCCTCCATCGCGTCCATCGCCATGCCGTCGATGACCGCCTGGAAATCCTCACGCTTCAGGCCGAAGCGGCGTACCGGCTCGACGAGGTCGCGCACCCGCGGCACCGGACGTCCGGCATAGAGCCCGTCGATATCGGCCCGCCAGCGGTCGAGCTCGGCCTGCCGGACCGGCCGGGTGCCGCCGTCATCGGCAACGTCGTCCACCGCCCGGCAGAAGGCGTAGACCGCGTACATGGCCTCCCGCCGCTCCTTCGGCAGCAGGCGCATGGCCGTGTAGAAGGAAGAACCGGCAGCCGGGAGCGCCGGGGCCGTCTCCGTTCCGGCCGGGGCAGGCGTCGCGGTGGCGCTCACGGGCGGCTTCCCTGCGACGAGCGACTCGCCGGAGACGAACGATCGGCCTGCGCGCGCGTCCCACGGGCGGCGGCCCGCACGGTCCGATACCGGAGGGGGCGGCGCATCAGCGTGGCGGCGACCCCGCCGAGCGCCGTGAGCGCGAAAGCACGCTTGCTGTGGTGGACCTTCTCAGAGAGCGGATCGCGCTCCAGCAGGCCCCGGGCGAGGACGACCGCGAGGCGGTGGATCGCGGCGATCTCCATCGAGAGGCGCAGATCGTCGATCAGATCCGGCAGGATCGCGCCCTCGTCGAGCATGTCGAGGCAGTTCTGAGCCAGCTCGCGGATCACCGCCAGGAGCTGCGGTGCCGCCTTGGCCTCGCCCAGCATCGCCACCGTGGCGCCATGCCGGTCCAGGATGTCCTGCGGCAGGTAGACCCGGTCGAGGGCGGCAAAATCCTTGCCGCAATCCTGGAGATGGTTGATCACCTGCAACGCGGCACAGACCGAGTCGGACGGACCCCAGACCCGTACCGGATCCTCGCCGTGGACGTCGAGGACGAAGCGCCCCACCGGCATCGCCGAATAGCGGCAATAGTGGATCAACTCGTCCCAGGTCGCGTAGCGGTTCTTCCGGGCGTCCATCCGGAACGCCTCGAGCAATTCGAGGGCGTGGCGGGGCGGAAGGACCCGGGCCGCCAGCTCGCGCTTCAGCGGCGCGGCCTCCGGATCGACCGGGCCGGCCCCGGTCAGCGCCTCCGCCAGCCGGTCGAGGAGCTCGATCTTGCGCTCCGGCGACAGCTCCGCGTGGTCAGCCACGTCATCGCCGGCGCGGACGAAGTTGTAGAAGGCCAGGATCGCACCGCGGTGCTGCGGATGGATCAGGTGCGAGGCGACCGGAAAGTTCTCGTCGCGGTGCCCCTTGCCGGAGCGGGCCGCGGTGGCAGTGTCGAGGGTGCTCATGCGAGATACCCGGCCTCCCGGAACCATGCGATCGCGTCCGACAGGCCCTCGCGATAGGGCCGGGCCGTGTAGCCGAGCTCCGCGCGGGCCTTGCGATCGGAAAAGAACATGCGGTAGCGCGACATGCGGATGCCGTCGATCGTCGCGAAGGGTTGTTTCCCGGTGACCCGCGCGGCGAGCTGCGCGAAGACCGCGACCGGATAGACCACCGCCCGCGGCAGGTTCACGGTCGGGGGCTTGCGCCCGACCATGCCGGCGATGTCGGCGAGCATCTGCGACAGGAACACGTCCTCGCCACCCAGGATGTATCGCTCGCCGATGCGCCCCTTCCGGAGCGCCAACAGGTGCCCGTACGCCACGTCGTCCACGTGGGCGAGGTTGAGACCGGTATCGACGAAGGCGGGCATCTTGCCGAGCGCCGCCTCTTGGATGATCCGCCCCGTCGGCGTCGGCTTCACGTCGCGCGGGCCGATCGGCGTCGAGGGATTGACGATGACGGCCTTCAGCCCGTCCCGGGCCACCATCTCTTCGACCACGCGCTCGGCCACGACCTTGCTGCGCTTGTAGGCGCCGATGGCGGTCTCGGGCGTCAGCGGCATGGTCTCGTCGGAGGGCGTCACGCCATCGGCCGGCGGCTTGATGGTCGCGACGCTCGACGTGTAGACGACCCGCTCGATGCCCGCCTGCAGAGCAGCGCGCATCATCAGGCGCGTGCCGTCGCGGTTGGTGCGGACGATTTCTTCCATATCGGGTGCCCACAGCCGGTAATCGGCTGCGGCGTGGATCAGGTAGCGCTGATCACGCATCGCCGCCGCCACAGCGGCCGGATCGCGCATGTCGCCCTCGGCGATCTCGACATCGGTCCAGGTCAGGTTCCGGCGCGGACTCGACGCGCGCACGAGGATGCGCACCGGGAAGCCGGCGCGACGGAACACGTCGACCAGGGCCGAGCCGAGAAAGCCGCTCGCACCGGTGATCAGCACGGGGCCGACCTCGGGAAAGCCGGGGGTTGTGGCCTCTGCCATCACGGTTCTTGAGGGTTACCGTCTCTCGGCGCGGCCGGGGATGGCCGGCCGCGCTTGTGTCATCGAACCGGCGAAGCGGCAAGCCGCGGTGCCGGCGGGTGAGAATGCGGAGCCGCCGCGCGGAGCGTCCCGCGCAGAAGTCCTCTTCGATCAGGCGAGCCGCAGCCGCGACCGACCCTCCTTGCGCTCCGGCAGGGTATCGAGGGCGGTCCTGACGATGGTGTGCGCGTCGAGGCCGGCCTCGGCGTACATCTTCTCCGGGCTGTCGTGGTCCTGGTACGTGTCGGGCAGCGTCAGCGTCCGAACCCGCACCCGCCCCGCATCCAGCG
>NZ_JAKSYH010000015.1 GCF_022829295.1 Methylobacterium sp. J-088 | reverse complement strand
GAAGTAGCTCGCACCTAGGCGGACCGCGGCCGCCAAGCGTCCAAGCCCACCGAGATCCCTGCCCAGGGCTGGAAAGACATCGCCCTGCGTGCCTACCGGGTCGTCGGTGAGAACCGGATCATGCTGGACTTGGCCGGCGTCACCTTCTTCGCCCTGCTGGCGATCTTCCCCGCGATCGCCGCTTTGGTGTCCGCCTACGGCCTTGTGGCGGATGCCTCGGCCATCAACGACCGACCCCCCAGCCTCTAGGGGATACTGCCCCAGGGCGCGCTCGACATCCTGACCGGCCAGGGCAACAACCGGAACGAGAAGGTGAATGCCACGCTC
>NZ_JAKSYH010000254.1 GCF_022829295.1 Methylobacterium sp. J-088 | reverse complement strand
CTGTGTCGAACACATCATGCTGACGATGAACGTCTCCGAGCGTGGTGCCTGTCGGGCACTCGGTCAGCATCGCTCGACACAGCGCAAGGTGCCGCGGGGCCGCGACGACGAAGAGGCGCTGACGGCCGATCTCGTGGCGTTAGCCGAGACGTACGGGCGCTATGGCTACCGCAAGATCAGCGCGTTGCTGAAGGCGGCCGGATGGTTCGTCAACGACAAGCGCGTCGAGCGGATCTGGCGGCGTGAGGGCCTGAAGGTCCCAGCCAAGCAGCCCAAGCGAGGGCGGATCTGGCACAACGACGGCTCCTGCATTCGTCTTCGCCCGGAACACCGCAATCACGTCTGGTCGTATGACTTCGTCGAGGCGCGCACGCATGACGGGCGCAAGTTCCGGATGCTTAACGTCGTCGACGAGTTCACGCACGAATGCCTGGCGATCCGTGTCGCTCGCAAACTCAAAGCGATCGACGTCATCGATGTGCTCTCGGACCTGTTCATCCTGCGGGGCGTACCGGGCCATATTCGATCGGATAACGGGCCGGAGTTCGTTGCGAAGGCCGTCCAGGGCTGGATTACCGGCGTCGGAGCAAAGACGGCCTACATTACGCCTGGCTCACCATGGGAGAATGGCTACGTCGAGAGCTTCAACCCACGGCTTCGCGACGAACTCCTCAACGGCGAGATCTTCTACACACTCAGGGAAGCACAGGTCGTCATCGAAAGCTGGAGACGTCACTACAACACCGTACGCCCGCACGCCTCACTGGGATACCGGCCGCCGGCACCAGAAGTGTTCATGCCAGCCTTCACCGCTTGGCCGGCTGCGCTCGCCCGACCAGCTCCGCCGGCCAAGCTACCCGTGGTGGAGCGGCCTACCGCGCACTAACTTTAACCTTGGACCACCCTGTGGGGGCCGATCAAATCGGCAAAAGTTTTAATTCCGATGCAAGGCGTTCTATACTTCGGTCGATACAGTGGTTCTGGGATAGACGCTGGTAAGATAAGGTTGTTAAGCAATCCGATCAGCTAATTTTGAACGTCCGAATTCTACACTCTCATCGAGCGCTGTTGAGGGGCACCAAACGAGCGATTCGTGCAGCGAGTTCCTCAGGAATGAAAGGCTTAACAAGGTAATCACTTGCACCAGCGTTCAAGGCGCCGACGATATCCTGTTCCAATTTGCGAGACGTCAACATCACGACCACGGTGGCCGCCGTTTCGGGCTTTGATTTGATGCGCCGCAACAGTTCAAATCCGTCGATACCCGGCATCATTGCATCGAGCACGGCGAGGTCGGGCGAGTCCTCCTGAATGACCCGAAGCGCCTCGGTTCCGTCAGAGACGATAATGACGTTGTAGCCGCGGCTCTTCAACTTAAGATTTATTATGGAGCGCGTAATGTTGTCGTCGTCAGCTACAACGATCAGAGGAGCACTGGACATTCGACTTCTCTTCAAAATCCGCCGCGGAGGCGCGCACCATCACGTTATTATCTCATCAAAATTGCATGGCGGTTCTCTATTTTTCGTTAAATCGATATGCCTTTGTCGCTGCTCGCGGCATCTGTGCCAATTGTGCACAAGCGCCTCGGATATTTGTATAACTTCCATTATGCAGTAAAATCTTTATCGGCGAGCAAAATGACATCGAAGCATAAGGTCTGGTCTTGACGCACGTAATTTGTTTGACCGGCGGTCCCAAGGTCCCAAGAACGCTCAAACTGTAGCACAAAGCTAAGGTTTTACGGATCTGATTGCGCGCGATCTGACTCCAGGTGGTTCCCTTGCGACAACGCTCCATCAGCTTGCAGCTGCTGCTGGCCTCCGCCTACGGCGTGCTCGCCCTGGTCTTGACGTTCAGCGTCAGCCTGATGGCAGAGCGAATCGCGACCTCGCAGCTTCGCGACGAGATCGGGCACGAGCTGACGAACTATGCAGACAATCTGCGCGACCGGCTCGATACGGTCATGCGCGACAACTTGGTGCTCGTGCGCTCTCTCGCAACGATGGGGCAGAGCGTCTCAGCGACGCCCGCGACTTGGCGTCGGTGGATCGATACGGTCCGCGCAGATCACCAGGAGTACGCCTGGCTCGGGCTCGCCGATGCGGACGGCAAGGTCGTCGCGAGTTCGGACGGGGTGCTCCAGGGGAAGGGCGTGTCGCAACGGCCTTGGTTCCGCGAGGCGCTCCAGAAGCCTTATGCCGGAGACGTGCACGAGGCCGTGCTTCTGGCCCAGGCGCTCCCGCCGTTGCCGGGCGGGGAGCCGATGCGCTTCGTCGACGTGTCGGCCGCCGTCCGCGATGACGAGGGGCGGCTCATCGGTGTCCTCGGCGGGCATCTGAGCTGGCGCTGGGTGCGCCAGATCGAGAGCTCAATGCTGGGCCGGTTGCAGGGGCGCCAGACTGGCATCGAAGGCCTCATCCTGCGCAAGGACGGCGAGGTGTTGCTCGGGCCGGCGGATATCGTGGGCCGGAAGCTCCCGCCCGGGATCGTGGACGCAATCGGCCGGGCCGCGGAGACACGGACGGGCGCCGCCCCGGCCATCGCCTTCTGGGACGAACGACCCTTCCTCATCGCGGCGAGCCGGTCCATGGCATCGGCGGATTATCCGGGCATGAACTGGATTGTGGTGATCCGTCAGCCCACTAGCACGGCGCTCGCGCCGGTGGCGGATGTAAGCCAAGCCATCCTGCTCTGGGGCGTTGCCCTCTCCGTCCCGTTCGGAATTCTAGGACTGCTCATCGCCCGCAGGACGGTGCGCCCGCTCCTCGCTCTGGTGGCTTTCGCTCAACGCCATCGCCACGGGGCTTGGAGCACCGACGTTCCATCCGGAGGCTACCGCGAAGCCGACGCACTCAGCTCGTCGCTCGCACGTCTGATCTCCGAATTGATGGCGCGGGACCGAGCCCTCGAGGCGAGCAACCGGGCCCTGGAGCAGCGGGTGGAGGAGCGCACCGCCGCCCTTCGCGACGCCTCTGTCCTTACGCAGAAGATCATGGAGAACAGCCCGGACGTCATCCTCGTCTGCAACCCGGAGGGACGGGTCGAGTTCGCGAGCCGGAGCGCCCACTGGATACACAACGCGCCCGGGCCGACAGACCTGATCGGCCGTCGCCTGTTCTCGCTATTTCCCCGCATGAGCGTCGAGGATCTCCACGCCGCGATGCTTCAGGCCTGCGACACGCCCGTTGTCGAGATCGAGCTTTTCTGTGCGTCGAAGGCCGGCAAAGGGCAGTGGCTCAGCGTTCTCGTGAGCTTCATGCACGATGGCTACAACCAACTCGAGCGGGTCCTCTACATCGTCCGGGATCGGACGATCGAACATGAGCGAAGGGTGGCGGAGCGCGCGGCGACCGCCGAGGCGCTTCGGCTGACCGACAAGGCGAAGGCCGCCAGCGAGGCGAAGAGTGCGTTCCTCGCCTCGATGAGCCACGAGATCCGGACGCCGCTCAACGCCGTGATCGGTTTCACCGGCATCATCCTCCAGCGCAACGATCTCGCGCCCGATCTCGCCCACCAGATCCGGATGATCCAAAGTTCCGGAAACGCCCTGCTCACGGTCGTCAACGATGTCCTGGATTTCTCCAAGATCGAGTCCGGCGCCATCGAGATCGAGCCGCGCCCCTTCCTGATTCGGGGACTCGCCGACAACGTCCGCATGATCGTCGCCACCCTCGCCGAGGAGAAGGGGCTCGCCGTCGGCGTCGAGATCGATCCGCGATTGTCGCCCTGCCACATGGGCGACGAGGATCGTTTGCAGCAGATCTTCCTCAACCTGATCAACAACGCGGTCAAGTTCACCCAAGAGGGTTCGATAACCCTGAGCGTGGTCTTTCTCGACCGGACCGAGACGAGCGAGCGGATCCTGATTTCGGTGACCGATACTGGGATCGGCATCTCTCAGGAGAAGATTGTTAGGCTGTTCAAGCGCTTCAGCCAAGTCGACGGGTCGATCCGCCGGGAGTTCGGGGGAACCGGCCTCGGCCTCGCGATCTCGCAGCGCCTCGCCAATCTCATGGGCAGTGAGATCGTCGTGTCGAGCGAGCCCTCGAAGGGCTCGACCTTCTCGTTCACCCTCTGCCTCGACATCGCCGATGCGGCGGAAGTCGCCGGTCCCGAGCCGGCGATGCACGCCCCGACTCGGCCCCGGTCCCTCCTTCTGGCCGAGGACCTGCCCGCCAATCAGGAGATCGTCCGCATCATCCTAGAATCCGCGGGCCACAGCGTAGAAATTGTCGGCGACGGGGCTTCCGCGGTCAGGGCGGTGCAGACCGGCGCGTTCGACGCCGTCCTCATGGACGTGCAGATGCCCATCATGGACGGGCTGACGGCCACCGCCGAGATCCGTGCCTTGCCCCGGCCGCGTTCCGCGATCCCGATCATCGCCCTCACGGCGAACGTGCTGTCGGACCAAGTCAAGGCCCTGAAGGCGGCGGGGATGGACGGCCATATCGGTAAGCCCTTCCGCCGCGCCGATCTCCTAGAGACCATCGAACGGTGCTGCCGGCGCGGGATTGAGACCGGGCCTGTCCAAGCCGAGGTATCACCGGGCACCCCGGGTGCCGCACCGGACGCAGCGATCCTCGATGATCTCATCGAACTCGCGGGTCGTCCGCAGGTCCTCGTCTGGATCGACGAGCTTCAGCAGCGGATTGCCGAGACCTATCCCGACGCAGGCGACGTCGCGGTCACGGAAAGTCTGATGGCCGCCAACCATACTCTGGTCTCACAGGCGGGCATGCTCGGCTTCACCGCTCTGTCCTACGCCTGCCAAGCGGCCGAGCGGGATCATCGGGCCGGCGCGGCCATCGCGGAGGCGATGCGGCACTGCTGCATCGAGGCCGCGCGTGCGATTGCCGGATGCCGGGCCGTCCTGGATGCCCGTCCCCCCGAGTGCCCTGCGGAGCCCCTCAAGATCGCCGTCTGACCGAATTCGCCGCGATCAAAATTGAGGCCGTATACGGACCCACCTGAGCCCGCGGCAGGGGTGCCGGCCCGCGGTGCGGGTCAGCCCTCCGACCCGACCCGGCCAGATAGGTGCTTCGCCTCGAAATCATGCTTCGGAAGGGGCGCCCCGAAGAGATAACCCTGGAGGTCGCTGCAGCCGAACTCGCAAACGGTCGCGCGCTGCTCCTCCGTCTCGACACCTTCGGCGGTGACGCTCATGCCGAGGCCTAGGCCCAGCGCGGTGATCGCCTGGAGGATCGAGACGGTGGCCGGATCCGCGAGGTCTTGCACGAAAGTTTGATCGATCTTCAGTTTATCGAAGGGGAAGGTCCGGAGATACGAGAGGCTGGAATAGCCCGTTCCGAAATCGTCCAGCGAGATCCGGACGCCGAGTCGGCGCAATAGATGCAGCGCTTCGATGACCTGCGGGAGGCTCGTCATCAGCACGGTTTCGGTGATCTCGAGCTCGAGGCGTTCCGGGGCGAGGCCGGTCTCCGCGAGGGCGTGCATCACGACCTCGACGAAGCGCGCCTGCCGGAACTGAACCGCCGAGATGTTGACCGCGATCTGTAACTCGGCGGGCCAGCGGGCTGCGTCGTGATCGGCCCCCACGAGGTGGTCCAAGGGTAAAGTTAGTGCACGGTGGGCCGCTCCGCCGCGAGTAGCTTGGCCGGCGGAGCTGGTCGGGCGAGCGCAGCCGGCCAAGCGGAGAAGGCGGGCACGAACACCTCCGGGGCCGGCGGCCGGTATCCCAAAGAGGCATGCGGGCGCACGCCGTTGTAGTGACGTCGCCAGCTTTCGATGACGACCTGCGCTTCCCCGAGTGTGTAGAAGATCTCGCCGTTCAGGAGTTCGTCGCGAAGCCGTGCGTTGAAGCTTTCGCCGTAGCCGTTCTCCTACGGTGAGCCTCGCGTGATGTAGGCCTTCTTCGGTCCGACGCCGGGTATCCAATCGTGGACGGCCTTGCCATCGAACCCGCGGCCTTTATCCGAACCGAGAAGGGCTGAGTCGAAAGCTTCAACGCACCGCTTCGCCACGAACTCCTGAACGGCGAGATCTTCAACAAACTCAGGGAAGCGCAGGTCGTCATCGAAAGCGGGCGACGTCACTACAACGGCGTGCGCCCGCATGCCTCATTGGGATACCGGCCGCCGGCCCCGGAGGTGTTCGTGCCAGCCTTCTCCGCTTGGCCGGCTGCGCTCGCCCGACCAGCTCCGCCGGCCAAGCTACTCGCGGCGGAGCGGCCCACCGTGCACTAACTTTACCCTTGGA
>NZ_JAKSYH010000250.1 GCF_022829295.1 Methylobacterium sp. J-088 | reverse complement strand
GCCCCGAACCCAGATCGGCCTGCTCGCCCAGGAGGTGGCCGACCACAAGCCCGGCACCGTCGGCCCGATCGGTCTCGGCGACCTCCTCGGTATTGATTACGCCAAGGCCACGGAGGACGCGGCCAAGAAGGGCGGTGGTGGATCCTCGGCTCCGGCCGCGCCTCCCGCTGGTGGCCCCGAGCCCCGGTTGACGATGGTGATCCGCGCCATCCCCGGCTCGCATGCTGGTGAGACCGCGAACGGTCTGGGCGAAGCCATCATGGGGCTTCTGGGTCCCGCTGATGGTCGCTCTGGCGGTGCTCCGGCCGGCCTGCTCGCGCACGCCATGCAGTCGATGATCCCGCAGGAGCCCGAGCCGATCCGGCGCGAGCGGCCCAAGACCCCTGCCGGCGGCAAGCGCCGCACGGCGGCTTGAGGAGCGCGTGATGGATCACCTCGACGTGCCCGAGTTCGAGCCGGACGCCATCTCGACCGAGGGCGAGCCGCTGACGCACCTGCAGGTTCGCATCGGCGTCTGCCAGGCCGAGGCCGCCCATGCCTTCCGGGCGCTGCAGGCGGTCAGCGGTCAGGCCGCGACTATCTTGGAGAACGGCAGCGGCACGGTGGGGGATCTCGTCGGTCTGATCACCGCGTTCGAGCAGCTTCAGCAGCAGGCCGGAGGGCACCTCGCCTGCCTCGGGGCCGCGATCTCCTCCGCGGGGTCGGCATGACCTTGCGCATCTCCTCTCCGACCCGAAAGGCCAACCCGTGAGCGCAGGACTGTCCTTCGGCGCATTGCCCGCCTTCGCTGATCTGAGCCCAAATCAGCAGGCGCAGATCATGGCCGCCTTGCAGGGTCAGGGTCAGCCTGCCAACGCCCCGCAGGTCGCACCGTCCAGCTTGCTCGGTCAGGTCGACCCGCAGGCCACGGGCGCGATCCCGGATCGTGGTGGCCCACCGGTCGCGATGGGCGAGCATCAGACCCAGGCCCTTGAACGGGCGATGGCTTCGCCTCAGGATCGCGCTGCGCTCGGCTCCGTGCCGGGCTCGCCCGACCAGCTTCTGTTCGACCGCGCCGGTATGGGTGGCGGTGCCAACCCGTTCGGGGGCTCGGCGGACCCCTCCAGCCAGCGCAACGTGCCGCTCCCGCCGCAGCGCCCGAGCGAGGCCGACCTGCTGTCCGCGCCGACCGCGACGGGCTCGGTCTCTGGCACGAACCCCGGCGCTCCGCGTGGGCAGCTCGTGGCGACCAGCGCCTATCACCCGAACAGCCCCGGGACGGATCAGGCTGCGCCTGGCTCTACGCCGACTGGCGGGTACCCTGGCGGCGCTGGTGAATTCGATCCACTCACGGGGCAGCGCCTATCCGATCAGCCGCGCTCGCTCGGTACGCCACAGGGTGTTGTCTCGCCTGCAGGCGCGGCCGCGGCGACCGGCGCATCCTCGGGTCTGGGCGGTGGCAGCGTCTTGGAGCGGTTCCGTCAGGGCGTCAGCGCCGGCAACCCGGACATCGGCAACCTGCTGTTCCACCTCGGCATCGGCATCGCCAGCAACCGCGGCATCGGGCCGGGCGTCGCGGCCGGTCTGCAAAGCTACGGGGCCAGCCAAGCGGGATCGCTCAAGGGCCAGCTTGAGCAGATCAAGTTCATGCAGGAGCAGCAGGGCCAGCAGGACACGTATTCTCACCTCGTCAACAATCTGAAGCTCGATCCGACCGCCGCGCGTGCGGCGATGCGCAATCCGACCGTCCTGAACAACCTGCTGACGCAGTCCAAGCCGAACCTCGCGACCATCGGCGGCAATGTCTACGACCTGAACCGGAACGGTGGGGTGCCAGGGCAGGCGAACCTTCTTGGGCCGTCCGGCATCCCCCTTGATCAGGAGGTGAAGAAGGCCGACGCCCTCGCCTCCGTCGCGGACGCGCACGCCAAGGATGACATCGTCCTGCAGTC
>NZ_JAKSYH010000249.1 GCF_022829295.1 Methylobacterium sp. J-088 | reverse complement strand
CCGCACTTCCGATCCCAAGACCTCGAAGGACCGTGCCTGGCTCAACCGCCACCCGCGCTTGCCCTTCCACTGCACCCCGACCGCAGCCTCGTGGCTCAATGCCGTCGAGGGCTTCTTCGCCAAGCTCGCGAAACGCCGGCTTCGACGCGACGTGTTCGAATCGCTGATCGAGTTGCAGGCCGCCATCAAACGCTTCATCGCCGAGAGTAACGGCAATCCGAAGCCCTTCGTGGACCGCCGACCCGGATCGCATCATCCAGGCCGCAAAGCGCGGGCACCAAGTGTTAGACTCGCACCACTAGGCTCTTGGCGCCGCTCAGGCTGACAAGCTGAGCTGCTGCAACAACCGCCCCCGAGACTCCGTCGGCGTCAGCCAAGCGTCCGCGTTGGACGCACATCATCCAAAAAATCTGACTGGGTTTACTCTTTCAAAAGAACGGTGCTTTCATCCCAGCCATACAAAGGGTGCTGGTGCGGCCGGTTTCCCAAGCCCAACGGCAGCAGCCTTGGGTCCCGATACAGGTTGTATTAGGCCGCCCGATCACGGGGGATCAGTCATCGGAATCACCGATGATCCGGCGCTGCGGCGCGGACCCGAAACCTGCAGGCGATCATCGCGATGCCGGCGACCATCGCAGCATCCTTCGGCTCCCCGAACAAGAGAGCGCTACCCTAAGCAACTCCGATCCTACCGACGCCGGCCGAGATCGCGTAAACGATGTCGATCGGTACGATCGATGCTCGTCGACATCAGCCTCGAGGCCGTCTCGTAGCCGGAAGCGACGATCAGGGTCGGGAATGGACGTGTCAGTCCATCCGCAGCCTTCGGCGCCAGGATCGCCGAGATCTCGGCCCCAATCGTTATAGTGCGGGTTACAATTGGATCATGCGATCGCCGCCAAGGGAAGTTCCGCTGGCGATGGAGTGGTCACCGGCGCTGGCGCGAACATCTCAATATCGTCCACGAACTGCTCCACGATCGGAGCCGAGTTTGCGAGACACACCTGCAGGTAGGTAGCGATGGACGGTGCCTGCGCGAAGCCTTCGGCGATGAGCCTCTCGTTGGCGAACGAGAGATCAAGGGCGCAGAACGCATAATAGGCTCTGGTTGCCAAAAGCATCGCCCTCGTGGACGCCTCCTTCAAGCCAAATACTTCCGCAAAGCGCTTGCGCAGGTGCGCGCGATCGCGATCGAGATCGAATTGTCTGAAGGCGCGGATGCCGTCAGTGGGTTCCGCCTTCTCGAACGCGGCGATTACGTCGGACCAGCGCGTGCGGCCGGTTGCACCGGAGGAGAGGTGATAGAGCCGGTGCTTGAGATCCGGTTTCATCAGAAGACCTGCGAGCGTCTCGGCGACCCAGTCGGCCGGGACGATGTCGACGCAACTTTCCGGGCTGCATGGCAGCATGCGCAGTGCGTCCGCGGCTCGCAGCACCCAGAGAATGCTCGAACTCGGCGCGGCACCAAGCGTCGAGTGCCCGACGACGATAGATGGCCGAGCGACGATGATCGGGAGGTCGGGAAACTGTTCTGAAAGCGAGGTTTCCGTAGCAGCTTTCGATTCCGTGTAGCCGACGATGTGCCGAGCGTCCGCTGCCGGATAGGCTGTCTCTTCGACGAGACTCGGCGCGTCGGCGCCGCAGATCATTGCCGTGCCCACGTGCAGGAAGCGCTGCAAGCCCGGCATGGACTGAGCACGTCGCGCCAGCGCAAGAGTGCCGTCGTGGTTGGTCCTGAAGACTCGCTCCCCGCCCCACCAGGACGTATCAGCGGCGAGGTGCAGGATGTGGGTGCATCCGTCGAGCCGCGGATCCATATCGAGGTCGGCATTGGTAAAGTCGCCGGGCACGATCTCGATCTTGCGTGCGAGGCGTTGGGCTGTGAACGGATCGGTGAACCGCTCCAGGCGCGCGGCGACGCGCTGACGCCCCTGCTCGACACCCGCGCAGCGCACGAGGCAGACCCAAGTCGTGTCATCGTCGCGCCCGAGCGCGTGATGTAGCACGGCGCCGCCGATCAGCCCGGTCGCGCCCGTCAGAAGAATGCGTGCCACGGTACTCTCCACTCCTATGGGAGAGTCATAAGCAGAAAATCTTGGAAACATTTCGGCCAAAAAAGCTTAAGACGCATAAGCGTTACGTGTGTGCCCAATGCGCAACAGTAATCACAATATCGTGATGGCGACTCTGTGTGACATAGCTTTGGCTAGTCAACAACAACGGGTCAAGGGCTCACGCGAAAGGAATAGATTGCGCCGATCGCAACCGTGAGCTCGTTGGGCGTGCCAATGCGCCGTACGATCGGACTGCCGGACGCCGATGCGATGAACCGGTCGTAACGGATGTAGCCGAGCGTCTGCCAAGTTTCCGACCAGTCATAGCCGAGGCTCGCTGTCGCTCCGGCCGAGCGTGATCCGGCTGCGGCACGATACGGCGCAAGGATCGGGTTCACGAGGTTCGTTCCAACGGGAACATCGAAATCAAGCCGCATCGCGGCCTCATCACCAATAACGAACCGTGGGCCCATGCTGAGCGTGAATCGCCCGAAGCGGCTCACGAGATCGGCACCAAATTTCGCGATGATCCCATCATGAGCGCGGATCCCCTGAGTCACTTCAGCCCGCAGCCTGACGGTTTCAGCGATCGGCCAAAGCTCACCGAACACGCCGAGCCCCACGGTCACCGGCAGTCTGGGTAGGCCAGCAAGCCGATGGTCGTCGTTGCGGAAGCGGCCCTCGCGAAAATCCAGTACGGCACCGGCCTGCAGCCGTTCCTGTCCAACGAGCGTGACATCGAGGCCGTCATCCGGTGACCACCACTCGCGGGGTTCGTCGGCTTTGCGGAACGACACGTAAGGCAATCCCCAGAGCCCGACCTGTTTGCCGCCCTGGAAACGGGGGCCTGCCCCGACGAATCCTCCGGCGGAGACGATGGTGTTGGGCTCGAACAATGCACTGAGGTCATCAGCCTGCGCCGGTGCTGGGAGTGCCGCTAAGGCTGTCGCCACGCATAAGCCCAGGCACTTGGAACGCTGCTGCCAGCTCACCGTCGAGTTCCTCCGGTCACCTTGGCCATACAGAAGGCGACCGTGACACGCCAATCTTAAAGGCCGGCCAAACGTCTCGCTGGGTCACTCTACCCTCGAGAGAGCCTTGCAGTGCTTTCCTTGGTATGGGTCGAGATCCGTTTTCGATGAACCGGCATTGCGAACTGAATGGCGGTCGCGAGCGCGGACTGGCCGGCTGGTCCTAGCCGAAAGCGGAAGAACCGCTTCAGAGTAGGGGCGCCCGAAAAGCGGACGCATCGCTACCGACTTGTGCCGATGCCTGAGTAGACTCTCGTGGCGTCCCCAAAGCCAGCTTGCTGACTGGCGCCAGGTTCTGCAGCCGTGAGTACCTGATTGTACGGGTCGTTCGAAAACCGCGGAGCTCGCGGTGGGAAAAAGGTTAGACTGCTTCTTTTTCGTGGTCGCTCCCCGCCTCCCGTCCCAGGCGAACCATGATCTCCCGCAGCCCGCGATGGGCGGGATCTCGGTCATAGGACGCGTGCCACAGCATCGAGATGACGATCTCCTCGGTGGGCACCGGCACGGGGCTCGTTGCCAAGTCGAGTTGGTCGGCGAAGGTCGTGGCCAGCGCATCGGCCATCGTGGCGATCAAGGGCGCGGCCTGCACATGAAACGGCACGGTCGCGAAGCGCGGCGTCGCCGCCGCCAGCCTGCGGGTCCGGCCCACCTTCGCGAGCGCCTCGTCCACCACGCCCGGGCCGACGCCGGTCAGATACGTCAGGATGTGCGGGAAGCGAACGAAGTCGTCGAGCGAGAGCGGACCGCTCACGTTGAGCAGCCGGGGATTGAACAGGCTCAGGAAGCCGAAGCGATAGAGCGGCCGGACCTTATGGTGAACTTGGCCCTGTGAGATCATACCGACGACCATGTCGATCCGGTCGGCGTCGAGGTCTCCCAACACGCTCGCGTAATCGAGGCCGATCAGGGACAGGCGGATGCCGGGCGCCTCGCGTGCGAGGACGGCGAGCAGGCGCGGGATGAGCCGCACCTCGACGCTGCCGGGAATGGCGAGCGTGAAGGACCGCTCGACCGTCGCGGGGTCGAAGTCGCCTTCCCGGAGGACGATGCACTGAAACTGGCGCAGGGCCGCGCGAACCGGCTCGACGAGGGCGAGCGCCCGCGGCGTCGGGCGCATGCCGTCCGGCGTGCGGGTCAGGAGTTCGTCGCCGAGGAGCTTGCGCAGGCACGCCAGGTTGCTGCTCATGGCCGATTGCGTGATGCCGACCTTCACGGCGGCGCGCGTGACGCTGCTCTCGGTCAGGAGCACATCGAGCGCCACGACCAAGTTCAGGTCGATGCCGGCGAAGTCACGGTGCTTGATCGTCATGGCTCGGTCCGCCGGCAACTCTTGACCAGGTCTTGGGCGACCGGATGATGCGGCATCCGACCAAGCGAGACCATGCAGCGTTCAAGACTCCGTACGCTCCCATCAGGGTCGTCGGAAACGGACCATCATTCACGGCGTGAATACCGAGTATCGATTGCATCTATTTGATGAATACAGCTACCGGCTGCATCTTCTCCTCATCGAAGGACGGGTCGCCCCGTCACACCGAGAGGATCCGGCGATGACCCACCGTTCCCTCACCCGCGCCGCCGCCCTGACGATCATTGTGGCGGCCGTCCTGCCAGCCTCCGCGTCCAAGGCGACCCTCGACACCGCCGCCCACGGCGCTTTCTCCATCCCCGCCGTTCTGGGTGCGGCCTACCATACGCCACATCTGGCGCTGAGCGCCGCCGACGTCCGGGCGCAAGGCGGTCTGCTCGTGCCGAGCCTCACGCGCGGGCAGCAGGCTCAGCCCGCCACCGCCTCCGCCGAGCCCTTCAAGGCCCCCGCCACAATCTCCGTCGCTTATCGGAACCGAAACATCGCGACGGACGCCGCACAGGTCCACGAGCAGGGCGGCTTCGCGACCGCGGGCGTGGTCCGTTGGCTGCCCAACGCCCTGATCACGCACGAGGCCAATACCAGCCGGGTCAAGCTCGGGGCGCTTGGCGCCATGACCTCATCGCGCACGCGGACCTGACAAGGATGAGCAAGCACCTGCGCTGTGAACTGTTCACCGTGTGAAATATGAATGGACGTCATGTCCAATCAGTTCACTTCGACCAAGATCATGGTCGAGCACGTCACCCTCTCTTCGATCAAGTCTTTCGAAGCGGTTCGATCCGCCCTGCAGGCGTCGGTGCCTGTCATCGATCGCGTCGCCGGCGAACGGGATGAACGCCTTCGGAGGGTGCTTGCCGCAGCCGTCGGATGACGTCAGGCCCGTGGAGCGTTGCGGATCGGCCCAAGCCTTGCCGATCTGTGGTGCGTGAGGGGAGCAGGTGAAAGGTCTCCGCGATGTCTGGCGTCCGCCGCATTGGCCTCGTGCTTTGCCCGGAGTTCGATTTCATGGGCTTGGCCGTGACCTCACCGTTTGCCGTCGCCAACCGATACGTCGCCGACACGACCTATGACATCCGCGTCCTGTCGGAGGCAGGCGGCCTCCTTCGCTCCGGGTGCGGCCCCGCCGTCGAGACCGAGAGGCTGAGCGACCCGTCCGCCTTCGACACGATCATCGTCGCTGCGGGCATCAGCCTGCCCGAGCCGAGCCCGGGTTTCGTCGCCTACCTGCGGGAGGCGGCCCGTTCCACGCGCCGCTTGGCGGGCCTGTGCCTCGGCGCCTTCGCCCTGGCCGATGCCGGCCTGTTGAGCGGGCGGCGCGCCACGACCCACTGGCGCTACGCGCCGCAGTTCCGCGCGCGTTATCCCGACTGCGACCTCGACATCGACAAGATCTACGTCGCGGACGGCAATCTCTGGACGTCCGCCGGCATGTCGGCGGGCATCGATCTCGCCGTCGGCATGGTCGAGCGCGACCACGGCCGGCCGGTGGCCCGCACCGTTGCGCGGGGCCTGGTCATGGAGCGACGCCGGGCCGGGGGGCAGGCCCAGCATTCGGCCCTGCTCGACTTCGATGCGCCGAGCGACCGGATCCAGAGCGTCCTCGCCCATGCACGGCAGAACCTGCAACGCCCGCTGACGACGGACGACCTCGCGGGGGTCGCCTGCCTCAGCCCGCGCCAGTTCACGCGGGCTTTCCGGGCCGAGACCGGGGTCTCGCCGGCCAAGGCCGTCGAGGCCATGCGCGTCGAGGCCGCCAAGCACATGCTGGAGCAGAGCCGCCTGCCCATCGAGGAAATCGCCGCCGCGGCCGGCTTCGCCAACCGCGAGCGAATGCGCCGGGCGTTCCTGCGCGTCCAGGGGGATGTCCCGCGGACGATCCGCCGGGCGGCGGGTCCGCTTGCCGTCGTTTGACGCGGCGGCATGTCCGAAAACGAGGCAACTATGACGTAGTGGATACCGGGACGGCTGCGTAAGCAGGGCCTTGGGGGACTGCTTACTGTCGGGGAGTCGCAGACATGGTGAGCCTGACGATCAACGGTCGCCATTATTCAGTCGATGCTGAGCCCGATACGCCGCTTCTTTTCGTCCTGCGTGACACGCTCGGTCTGACCGGAACGAAATACGGCTGCGGCATCGCCCAGTGCGGGGCCTGCACCGTTCATCTCGACGGGCAGGCGACCCGCTCGTGTCAGGTGCCGCTCGCGAGCGTCGGCACCCAGGCCATCACCACCATCGAGGCGATCGAGCAGGACGCCATCGGCCGGAAGGTCGTGGAGGCCTGGGTCGCGTTGCAGGTGCCGCAATGCGGCTATTGCCAGTCCGGCCAGGTCATGGCCGCCACCGCTCTGCTCAAGCAGACGCCGCACCCGACCGAAAGCGACATCGCCGACGCGATGACGAACCTGTGCCGCTGCGGGACCTACAACGCCATCGCCGCCGCTGTGCGACAGGCCGCCGCCTGAGGAGCCCGCCATGAATCCGCTCCTGCCCCCCGTGGCCCCCTCCCGCCGCCGCCTCCTCGCCGGTGCCGGCGGCGCCCTCATCCTGAGCACCCTTCTGCCGGCGCGCCTCGCCCGCGCCGAGGCGCAGGGCCCCGCCGAGGGCGCGGGTGCCCTCGCGCCGAAGCCCGGGACGCGGGTGGCCGCCTTCCTGGAGATCCACCCGGACGGCACCATCAGGCTGCTCAGCCCCTTCGTGGAGGGCGGCCAGGGCATCGCCACCGGCATGGCACAGATCGTCGGCGAGGAGCTCGACGTGCCGCCCGCCCGCTTCGTCGTGGAATGCGCGCCGCCCGGACCCGACTATGCCGTCGTGAACGGGATCCGCATGACCGGCGGCAGCTTCTCGACCCGGTCGAGTTACGAGACCATGCGCCGCCTCGGCGCGACCGCCCGCGACCTGATGATCCGCGCGGCGGCGGCCAAGCTCAAGGTGCAGGACGGCGACCTCACCACCCGCGACGGGGTCGTGCTGCACGCGGCCACGAACCGCTCTCTCGCTTACGGCGACCTCGCGGCCGACGCCCTGAAGCTGAAGCCGAACGAGTCCGTCCCCCTGCGCGATCCGGCGACGTTCCGCTACATCCGCCAGCCCGTTCCCCGACTCGACGTGCGCGACAAGTCCACGGGCCGGGCGATCTACGCCATCGACCAGAAGGTCGGCGGCATGTTGTACGCCGCCGTGCAGCACGCGCCACGCCTCGGCACGGAGCCGACGACCCTCGCCAACGAGGCCGAGGCGAAGGCGATGCCGGGCGTCCATTCGGTCCATCGCCTGCCGGGCGCAGTGGCGGTCGCCGCCGACAGCTGGTGGCGGGCGCGCAAGGCCGTCGAGGCGCTGACGGTCGAATGGTCGGCGGGCAAGCCCAGCGGCATCGACACGGTCGCGGCGGATTTCTCGTCCGAGGCGATGCTCGCGGCCCTCAAGGCCTCGGCCGAACCGGGCCATGTGGCCGAGGAGGAGGGCGATGTCGCCGCCGCCTTCGCCAAGGCCGCCAAGGTGGTGGAGGCCGATTACGAGGCCCCCTACCTCGCCCACGGGCAACTGGAACCGCCCTCGGCCATCGCGCGCTTCGACAGCGACGGCACCCTCGACGTCTGGCTTCCGAACCAGATGCCGGAGGTGTTCCAGGCGGTCTCGGCGAAGGTGGCCGGGCTGCAGCCGGCCCAGGTGCGCATCCACTCGCCGATGCTCGGCGGCTTCTTCGGCCGCCATTTCACCTACGATGCGGGCAACCCCTTCCCGCAGGCGATCCTGCTCGCCAAGGCCACCGGCCGCCCCGTGAAGGTGCTGTGGTCGCGGGAGGAGGAGTTCGCCCGCGACGCCGTGCGCCCGCTGAGCTTCAGCCGCTTCCGCGCCGCCCTCGATCGGGCGGGGCAGCCGATGGCGATCGAGGTGCGGACGGTGGGGGAAGGCCCGATCGGCCGCTACTTCAGCATGATGATGCAGACCCCCGTCGACCCTTCCGCGGTCGAGGGCATCGTCGAAAAGCCCTACGCGGTGCCCAACAGGCGCATGACCTTCACGAAGGTCGCCCACCCGGTGAACATCGCCTTTTGGCGCTCCGTCGGCCACTCGATGAACGATGCGTTCTACGAGAGCTTCCTCGACGAGATCGCCCAGGCCGGCGGGCAGGACCCGTTCGCGCTGCGCATGGCGCTCCTCGAGGGCAGCGCCCGGCACCGCACGCTGCTCTCGGCGGTGGCGGAGCTGTCCGGTGGCTGGCAGCGCGGGCCCTACCGCACGGACGACGGACTGCGCGCCCGGGGCATCGCCATGGCCTCGCCCTTCGGATCGGAGACCGCGACCATCGCCGAGGTCTCGGTGGAGGGCGGCGAGGCCCAGGTCCACAACCTCTGGATCGCGTTCGACCCCGGCAGCATCGTGAACCCGGCCATCGTCAAGGCGCAGGTGGAGTCGGCGGCCGCGCTCGGCCTGTCCTCGGTCCTGTTCGAGCAGATCGTCTACCGCGACGGCGTGCGATAATCGCGGAACTACGACACCTATCCGATCCTGCGCCGCGAGCACATGCCGAAGGTCCACGTCCGCATCGTCGAGAGCGGCGCGCCGATGGGCGGTGTCGGCGAGCCGGGCCTTCCGGGCGTGCCGCCCGCGGTTCTCAACGCCATCGCGGCGCTCACCGGCCAGCGGATCCGCGCGCTCCCGGTGGCCAACGCGAAACTCTCGGCCGCCTGACGCGGGATCCGCCAGGGCAGAGCGCACAGGTACGGCGCTCGTAGCGGGCGCCCCCCTGAGCACCGACGTGGGCAAGATCGTGACGACCCCGTCGATGCCCGAGACCGCCCACGGGCAAACCTTCGAGACAGGCCGGCTGATCTCGACCCGAACCCGTCCCGCCGGATGCCGGCCATCCGATACGGTCCCTTTGACAGTACTGGCCTGAGGGGGCCTGCGTGAAGGACGAAGGATCGATGCTGCAGGTCGTCGCGGAAGAGCAAGGCACGCCGGCCTCCGAAGCCACCCTGACCGCCCATCGCCCGCCGGAGCGACCGAAGGGTCCGGGCGGCTGGCGGCAGGTCGAGGCTCTGCCCGTCGGCCTGTTCGCGGCGGTGATGGGCCTGACCGGCCTGAGCATCGCCTGGACGCTTGCGCACGTCCGGTACGGCGTCCCCCTCTGGCTCGGCAGGGCCATTGGGCTGATCGCCTGCGCCGCCTTCGTCACCGTGGCGACGGGCTACGCCGTCAAGGCCGTCATCGCCGGCCCAGCGGTGCGGGCCGAGTTCAGCCATCCCATCGCCGGCAACCTGTTCGGCACGCCACTGATCAGCCTGCTCCTCCTGCCGATCCCCCTGGCGCCCCTGAGCCTCACCCTCGCGCGCGTGCTCTGGATCGCCGGCGCCCTCGGCATGACTGTGTTCGCGTGGTGGGTCGTGACTCGATGGCTCAGCGACCGGCAGCAGGCCGCGCATGCGACGCCGGCCTGGATCGTGCCGGTGGTCGGCCTCCTCGACGTGCCTCTTGCCGTTCCGGTGCTCAGCCTGCCGCCGATGCAGGGCGTGATGGTCTTCGCGCTGGCCGTGGGGCTGTTCTTCGCCGTGCCCCTGACCACGATGATCCTGTCGCGCCTGCTCTTCGAGACGCCGCTCCCCGCCGCCCTGCAGCCGTCGCTCCTGATCCTCGTCGCGCCCACTGCCGTCGGCTGCTCGGCTTATCTCGCGACGACGGGCACGGTGGATCTCTTCGCGGTGGCCCTGTTGTCGATCGCGCTGTTCCTCCTCGCCGTGCTTCTGCCGAAGCTCGCCCGGCTCGGTTGGAGCTGTCCGTTCCGCGTATCGTGGTGGGGCGTGAGCTTCCCCCTCGCCGCCGCGGCGGTCGCAGCCCTGCGGATCGCGACGGCGCAGCCGGGGCTGGGGATCGACAGCCTCGCCCTCGCCCTGCTGACGCTCGCAACGGCGGTGATCGCATGGCTGCTCGCCCGGACCCTGCTCAGCGTCATTCGAGGGGAATTGCGCACGCTGGCGCAGTGATAGGCTGTGGCCACAGGCCGTCCTTGACCCACGATGAAGGATCTTAACGTTAGCTCGTCGCCACCTACGACACGCTACGCGCCTCGAATTCGCGAAGGTTCTCCAAGAGATAGAGCGTCGAGCGGCCCCAGCGGAACAGTCGCATGAGCAGAACGCATCGATACGATGGGCTTGCGCCAGCACCATGACCTAACTCGTCGCACCGCGCGGTCGAGCTTCGCCGTCGACGCGGTCTAGCGGAAGATCCCCATAACCTCATTGCCGGCCCGTTCGGCGAGAGCGCGTAGGATTGGTCGGTCGCAGATACCCGTCAGTCTCCTCACCCTCGACTTGTTGGAACATCCAGGCCTGCACGGACAGGCGAGCGCCGAACAGAACAAGGGCGAGGACCGCAACGCGCTCGCCTGGGGGGCTGCTTCCATCGGCTGGGGCACCTGCGGGATTGCAACGCAACGAGCTGTCAGCATTGCGCCAACGGCTTGGCTGCAGCTCCGGGCCTTGCCGCTGCGGGAGGTGAGGGGACGCCTGCGCCCGCTGTTCACGCAGGAACGGGTCGCGGCCTCGGCCGGGGCATTCCTGGATGGATTGCTCGGGCCAGAGCGGCGCAAGACGGGTTGAATGCGGGCGGAAGCCGCGGGGGATCCCAGCCCCTGGCGTCAGCAGGCGGTGCTCGGTCGTGGACGTTGGGACGCCGACGCCTTGCGCGACGTGGTGCGGGACTATGCCTTGGAGACCCTGGCCGACCCGGATGCAGTTCTGGTTCCCGAGGATCCTTCGACGAACTCAGGATGAGTCCGGCTTCCTCAAGCAGGGCAAGGCCTCGTGCGGCGTGCATCAGCAGTACACCGGCTCGGCCGGCAAGATCACCAACTGTCAGATCGGCGTGTTTACGGCCTACGCCTCGCGGCTCGGTCATGCCTTCATCGATCGGGCCTTGCACCGGCCTGAGACCCGAACCTCGGATCCAGCCAGATTGGCCGCCGCCCATGTGCCGGAGGGGACGACCTTTCCAACCAAACCGAGCTTGGCGCTTGCGATGATCGAGCGCGCAATCGCTGCCGGCGTGCCGTCCTCCGGGGCGGCGGCCGACCTCGAGTACGGGGTCGGCGACATCGAGATGGCGCTGCGTCGGGCGGGCAAGGGCTACGTGCTCGGTGTCAAGACCGATCACAGGTTCAACGCCTGGGTCCGCAAGCCGCCGGTGGCCGGCACCGCCGAGACAATCGCGAACGGCCTCGTGCCGTCGGCCTGGGCGCGCCCGTTGGCGGACGATGGGATGAAGGGCGCACGGCTGTGTATTCTATGCGGGAGCTTTGCCGCATGCCTGCTCATAAAGCCCTCATGAACAACCGGCACCGCAAGACGGCCACGAAGGTGCTTACTCACCCGGTCTTGGCGAGCATCGAGTGAAACGTGGCGGACGGCTTGCTGATTACCGTAGGCGGCGTGGAGGGCTAAGGGACTGAGTCACGAGTGCTGTTCGCGTTCGATCCCGACGGTGAGCACGTCGAGATGTCCCACAGGCCATATTTGTATAAGGGATCCAAGCGCTACCATATCAAGGCGGCCTAGGCATTGCTAACATAAGGTCGGGGACTCCTCGGTTGATCAGAAAGACGGCACCGAAAGGAGATTGAGTGGATAAGCCACGTGCATCGATATAAGCGCTACGCCGCGCGGGTCGAGTTTGGTGCCGATGCTCATATCTTTGTCGACACGGTCGCCTGCATCAGCGATGGCGTAGGCTTCCATGCCGGCAATGCTACGGACCTGTCGACGGCTGCTGGCGAAGCGATGGATGTCTATGTCGCGATCTGCGTCAAGAAGGTCGCCAAAATTCCCCTGCGCCCCTACTCCGGTAGTCTATCAAACCGCGTCTCACTGGAGCTGGATGCCAAGGTGGCCATCGCAGCAGAATTATCGGATTAGATCTTCGAGCAGTGGGACAACGAAGTTCGGCCAAAAAACCACCGAACGAGTAGCGGCCTGATCATATCGAAGGCAACGGCAATGAACATAGCGGACGGGAGGGCTCTACCGGTTAGCGTTTAGGCCTCGATCACGCGGGATAGGCACTCGGCCTCGGTGATCTGCTCCTCGTCGAACGCACGCTAGTGATACGCGGTTGTCTGCGCTCCGATCACAAGACTCGCAGCGCCGGCAGATATAGTTCTTCGGCCCTCGCAGACCGCGACACGTTGTTCTAGACCGTCGATAAGGGCACCCAGATCTTGCCGCGATAGGTTCTGACTTTAACGCCGACCTTGTTCTGGTTTGGCTTCTCGTTGGGTGACACAAGCCCGCATTGAGCAGCACACCTTTCTCCCGCCCTTGTAGAACACCCCACGAGCCCGCAGGATCGTACGTATCACTTGGTCGGCATCCCGATGATTGGTGCCTTTGCCGACTATTCGGGCGTCTTCGGCAGTATGCGCGATGAGCATCCACGCTAAGTAGCCATATTTGACATAACGTCAATTTTGTCTAATCCAAAAACAGACAAGATGGCCTCTCTTCTTCTCGGCGATGATGACGTATAAAATAAGCTTTTAGCTTTCGAACGTATTTCTTCTGCAGCAAGATTTCTTTTTTCTCGACGATCAAATTCTCCATTTCGTTCAATAAAAAATTCAACCGCCTGTTCAATCGTGTCGTACAAATTACCGATCCCTAGTTTTTCGACGATCTCTTTGGGGCCGGCCTGATTATAAACCACGGGTAGGCAGCCGTTCATCGCGGCTTCCACAACAGTCATTCCAAAATGTTCGAAGTTCTCCGGTTCTTTATTTATGTCTTGTCCATATCCTGCGGCATGAATATAAATTGACGCAGATCGATAGTAAGACTTTAGTTCATCCAACGAAATGTTAGTTAGAATTTTTGCATTATATCCCGAGAGGGATTTCGTAACGAACTGAACATATTTGTCGTCATTTGAACTTCCGACAAGAACGAGTTCCCATCCATTTAAGCTACCCGCGTCGACACATTGCTTGAATAGATCAGCTATTATATGCTGATTTTTAGAATGCCCGGTTGAAAAAAATCTCCCCACCGACAGGATCTGTTTCGATTTGTCAAATATAGTTTTCTCGTTCAGTTCCACAATTTTTTCTGATATTGCAGGGTATAGTATATCCGAAGCATAGTTCTTCTCCTTCCACATCTTCGCCATCCAGTTAGATGTGTACTGAGAATTGGCTAAAAACTTATAGCTGCTCAAAAACTCAAGCGTTGGCGTTTGCTGGGAAAGCTTACCAAATAAAAAGAGTGCTTCGCCAAAGACGGTAGTTCGCTCATATAAGTCGAATTAATAAAAATGTCATACTCGTCAGTTAGTTCTTGAGTCATATCTAATACTATCCGTTTTCTGACACTTTTATGGCTCAATCCAAAATAAGAAAGAACATAGTCAATATCAAAGTCATTGCTTGAAATGAGCTCGACCGTCGATAAGAGCCGCAATTCAGAAACGATACTGAGCGCGTGAGCTTCGCCTCCCCCCAAATTTTGCCAAAAGTTATTGTAAACCCCAATCCGGAGCTGATTCTTCCTTATCAAAACACCTTGCTCAAACTTGCTGATAAGTTGTGGCAACTCGGAAATGATGTCATCAAGGACTCCGGCATACGTATTGTCGTCCGGCGTTTTTAAATTCTCTTTATGGGAAAAAAAATGCTTATGATGGTTGAACATCATCATTTTGTCGTGCAATAGTTGTTCTCTAACCCCCGGAGGTGAAAGCATATATTGGTATATAATTTGATTTCTGTTTACATACTTTGTCCAAAATGCAGACCTTTCAATCGAAGTTGACGAATGTTTATGATAGACTTTCGATGAAGGACAGTAAAAAATCTGAAATCCCGATCCTCGCAATCTTTGCAAAAGCTCACTATCCTCGTAATAAGCGAAGAATTCACTGATAAAGAGATCACGACCAGCCAGGGCGTCTCTGCGAATCAGGCAAGAGCACCCACAAAGCAGCGATACAGGCTCTACAGTCTCAAATTGACACTCATCGTAGGCGCCAAATCCGCGATCAGCTGTGGTATGATTTGGACCTTCGATGCTACCCGCATTGTTGATCACGTGCTTTCCCAATAAGCAAGATTGCTCATAGAGCGGAATTGTTATCTCGCGACATGACAATTCAATCTTAAAATTTTTCTTTTTGTACCCATAACAAACCTCAATATTCTGCGACTCAAGATCAGATGTTAAAGATATCTGAAAATCCCGTTCCTCAATAGGAATTTTGAGACTGAGTTGATATTTTTCCCCGCATCGCGTTGCCGAAACACGGCCATCGGTTTCGATTCCTACATCGACAAAGTATTATTTGTATGCCAATTGATTGAGTATCATGCTTACATTTGCGGAAAATTCCGCGTCTGAAGCAAATTCGATCGATATGAACGGCACCCAAAATCTAATTTTGGATGTCACGGCACCGATATTAGGCTCGTGTCGCATAGTATTTAGAAGACTATATAACCAATCTTGATCGACCGTGGTATCGTTATTTAATAGTGCAATCAATTCACCTCTCGAAGCACGGAGGCCGATATTGTTAGCTTCCGCAAACCCAACATTACGGTCGAGTTCTATAATAATGGAATTTGGAATTAACGTTCGCCAAAGGTGGCATGAACTGTCTTGAGACCCATTGTCGACGAAAATGATCTCAAAATTTTGATAAGTCTGCTGAAGGAGAGATGTCCCTAAATCGTTTAGATGATGCTCGCCATTAAGATTTACAATTATTATGGATATCAGCGGTGCCTTGCTAAGTAAGTAGTATCTCCTTACATCGTGTGGATTTTCTCTGTACGTTCTCCATGCTTCAACTGTTCCTGAAGATGTTAGGTTGCGAATTTTTGCTGAACTTCCATGTTCTCTATAAGAACGATTTTCAGCCCGCCCTACGGCTAGATAATGGGAGAGCGCATCGGTCAGTCCTTCTCGGGCAAGTGCTGCAACATCTTGGTTTTGTTCCAGATACCACCGAGCATCAAACGAGGGTGATGGCGAAAATCCACGCCTACCGCCAATTAATAAATAATGTTGAATGGCGGTCATAGCACCGGTCTTCACGATGTCCTGAGCTTCCGGGTAATTTTGAAGATACCAATGTGTGTCGAACATGGGATTAGGAGCTCGTCGTTCTCTCGCTCCGTGCTCGAGAAAATGCAAATAGGGATGCAATTTTTTTTGAGAGTAAAACGCGTACACATCTTTATTTTGTGCCAAATACCACTTTGGGTCAAACAGTGGGTGAGGAGAATTTTCAAATGCTGCGGAGTTTTTCAAATAATCAATTATTACCTGAGCATTGTTTTTGAATTTATTTTTGAGATATTTATTGTTATAACTCAGATAGTAGGCGAAATTAAACAGCATATTAGGTGGCCGGCCTTCATATATACCATGTTCCAAATAGTGCTTCATCGGGTTTGTTATGTTTAAAGCGGTCTTTTCATGAACGTCTTTGTTATTTAAGATATACCAAGCAGCATCGAATATTGGCTTTACGAGATTTAGATGGTCATTTTTTCTTTCTATGCACTTAGATATTCTGATTTTCATTTCTTAGAACTTTCAATTGATGCTGGCTCCACCGAAGTCGCCATACGTTCCGTGTAGATAATTGATAAAGTTGTGCGTGTGACAACTGAGGCGCAAGTGCATGCAATCCCATTCTAGCTGGGTGTGATAAAACCGATGATGATCGAGGGGTCAATCGAAAACTTCTGTCCGAGTCCTTGAGATATGTCCGGTTATAGTGCTTTAATTTGTATGCTGTTTCTTCAGTTACGACTTATATAATCTCATTTCTACTTCATATACCCGTCAAATTGGCTTTAGAAAGCTGTCTATCAAATTTATCAAATTGGTTTTCTTATAGATTGTCGCAATTATTATCGCGAATGTCTTTCAAAAATCTCAAAACTCTAATTTCTATTCCTCTCGAGTAAAACTTCCTGTACTGGATCAGTATAACTCTACAGTTTTATTCGTGTTTTTCTGCCTTTTGACGGATCATTTGGCAGCATCAATCGATTCGAGGTTGACGGCGACCGAGCACCACGTATTGGTCAAGCTGCAGCGTTTGGAAGGTCAGCTGAAGTCGGAGCTTGACACTCTCTTTCGCGCGACGCCGGGATCCTTCCATTAAGATCCTCTGGTTCATCAGCGCTAATCAACGGACCTTTCGATTACCGAGAGAGCCGATCTGCTCGGCGTGCCGAGGGCCGGGTATTCCAACTCGGCCGAGCGACAGCGCGCGGCGCCGGCAAGGACGGACACTGAGCCGCTGAAGGCTTCTGCACCGCCCCTCTCGGCTTAGCGCCGACCACGGCGCGCCGCGTGTCCACGCTGACTTGCGGGAGCAGGCCGTGCAGCATGTTGGCGAAAGCATTGCTGTGCTAATAAACAAGGCCGGCGTTCGGCGTGGCAGTCCTGGCACCACACGGCGTAAAAAGGAGGCGCGGGCCGAGCCCGATCTCGTCGATCAGAGCTTCGTGGCCGAGCCGCTTAGCTAGCTCCGGGTGACCGACATCTCCTTCTTGCCGACCGCGGCCGGCTTTCTCGGCCTCGCGGCTGACCCCCGCGCTTTCAATTGTCCGATCGTCGGATGGACAATGGCCAACCACCTGCAGTCGGAGCTGATGCTTGACGCCCTGCAGAGGACCGTCACCCGGCGTCGGCGACCCGACATGATCCATCGCTGGGATCAAGGTTCGCTGCTGGGTTCGAGCGGTCATGGCCACACCAGTTGGCGACGACACCGGCAAACCGGAATTGCACGTACGTCCGCGGCGCTACGTTCTCAGCAGGCTTTGCCGGCTCGGGTCGGCGTGCTGCGCATTCAGCTTATCCTTGCGCGATCGTGGCACGATAGTCGCAGCCGTCACTGCGGAACGCAGCACCTCGCCCAATTCTCGAGAGTTGGTCGACGCCGCACGCCCCGGGTATCGAACCACTGCCCGAACCGCATGCGCCTGGATTCGCAGCAGTGCACTCTCATCCCTCTTAATCAACGACAAGGATTGGCGTAAGGACGGCTATAATAACGGTGAGGGGTGGCTAGGCGCGAATCGGAACCACCGCGAGTTAACCGACGGCGAAATTCCGACCTTCATGGCCGCTTCGTCACTTGGCACACTGTCAGTGATAACCGTTCAGAACTGCCGCCGCGTCGCGTGCAAACCGACCTCAGGACCGCCCAGCGACCGCAGCTTCGCTCCAGGAGACCGTTCCGAACGCCGTTGACCTACCATCACAACCACCGTCCTCTTTAGGTCAGGGACAAACCGTTTGAGCTATGCCCGGTGGATGAGGACCAAGCGAGCGTCGTGAAAGCGAGGTGGAGGTCAGTGCGTCGCGCGTGACGGATGGTCAGTTGATGTAGATGGGCGAGCCAAGCCAGGGTGCCCCCATCCTGAGCTTGTCGAAAGACCCATGGTCCAGCGATGACGATCGAGGTGCTCGCGGCTTTCGATGCGACGTTAAGCATCCCGTACTATGACGCTGCGGATACGGCACTCACGTCGACAGCGATGGTGATCGTAACCCTTGTCGGCGTGTCGCTTGCTCGGTCTGCGCCGTGGTCGGCCACGCCAGCCGATGCGCACGCCCGGCACCGCGTCGATGCTAGCCGCCGGCACACGACTGTCGTTGTAGTTGGCCCCGGTGAGGTACAGATTGCGCGGCGTGCCCCGGGCTTCCACGACTGAGGTGGCGCTTCATGTCCGGCTTGTCCCAGTCCGTTGGGTTCGGGCTTGTCGTCAGGCCCTCTTTCTTTGGCAGCGGTGGAGGCGCTGTCGAGGGAGCCGCAGCTGAAGTCGAAACCGCTCTGGCGTTTGAGTCGGTCGAGCAGCGACTGTTGTAGGCGGTCCCTCACCCCGAACCTTCTGCCAATCGCGTAAGCGTCGCCAGCGGGTCAAGCACGAGCCGCAGCGCACCTCGTACAGAAGCAACTCCTTGGGCGTGTCCAAGCGGAACACGAACAGGATGCCTGTCAGCGCCGAACAGTCAGATCTCCGAAGGCGGACACCCTTCGGCTTTGCTGGCTCAGGCGGCAGCAACGGTGTGATCTCAGCCCACAGGCCATCAGGAAGGAGCGGTCTCGCCATCTCCACTTAAACGCGCCGCAACTGGCCTTGCGAGAGGTTCTAACCGTAGTCGCAAAAAATATTACTGCCTAATTCTTTGCGATAAAGCTCTTTCTTGCGTCTAAGCAATGTCCACTTCAGGGGAGAAAGATCTAGCCGCGGAGAAGTAAGCCGGAGATGCTTGTGAGAACAGGGTCCGGGTCATTTGGCAACATAAACGGAACTCCGCCGAATGGGCTTTTTTGCATTTGCGACATGTCTTCGGTTGTCGTAGTGATCGATTGAGGGAACAAGGGTCCCTAGAACGAACCATAGAAAAGCTAAATCTGGTGCGGAAGACGCAAATATTTTTATTATACAACCAAATGTCAGCCACTAATAGTAGAACGCAAAATATAAAATGACGATCAGCGCTTTTGTAGTCAGTTATAACCGAGAGAGTACTATAGAGGCATGCTTACGATCCTTACGATTTGCCGACGAACTCATTGTTATAGACAAGGGATCAAATGATAAGACATTTGAAATCTCTCATGATATCGCGGATAAAGTATATCGTGTTGAATGGTCGCCGACTGTAGAAAGAACCCGGCTAGAAGCGTTGGCACTACGCGAGCACGAAAACATCGTTTTTCTGGACGATGATGAATGTTTTAGTATAGACGCCGTAAACTTTTTCAAAGATGAAGACAGAAATGGATTTTCAGACGGATACTATATCCCGTGCAGGCACTTTATATTGGGCTGGCATTCAACGACATCGTATTACTGGCCAGAAAGAAGCCTGAGGGCCTTCAAGAAAGGCTGCGTTCAATTTTCAGAAAATGTTCATAGCGGCATACAATACCATGGATCAGTAACGTCCTTTCCGCACTATGAGTCGGGCATTTACTTTTCAAATTTATCTCACGTGAACGCTGGCCAATGGATCGAGAAAACAAATAGATATACATCGCAAATCGAAAGGGCCACCTTTTTCTTCGATGACGGGGAAAGGCCATTTTATGATCAAATGAGAGACCGGCTATATTACTGGATGGTCGAGAGAACGTCATCGCGGAAAGAATACGATCAAATTGTTGCCGCGCTTAGGGCCATATACGATCTTATCGATTTTATAAAATGCTGGGAAATTAAGATAGATCCTGACGGTGAAAAATCATTTGATGACTTCTGCCGCATAATTATTGAAAATCACAAAGATAATTTGAGATTATATGGCAAAGCTTCCAGGTGAAATCGGAGTGAACCTGATAAGTAAAACAAATTTGAAAGTCTTATGAGCTTGTCGAGGGCAAGCCGAATTCATTCTATCGCTGTCAAAATCAGAAAAAGAAGGCGCTGATATGACGATCAATATGCAAGAATTTATCGAGGCCGCAGAGTCGTTCAAAAACAAGCTTGATAAGGCGGTAAGTTTTGACGAAATTCTCGCTATTTGGCGATCAAATGAATTTCCTTATAAAATGAATTCACGAGATCCATTCTCTAGTGAGTATCGAAATGAAGTCAAAGAAATATATAAAAACTTAAGTTCGCTGGATTACGATACTCAAAATGAATTAACATCTTCCAAGCAGAGTTTTGAGCAATTTGAAATAGGATCTCCTTGGACTAGCAAAAACTTAGATGTAATTTCTAAGGAACTGGCAAAAGTCAGCCAAGCTATGCTTGCTATACACCGCCTGAATGTTAAATATTGTAAAATAATAGGATTTGGAAGTGGCTGGGGCAATCTTGCTGTACCTCTCGCAAGATCTGGACTGGATATCACCATCGCTGATATAGATCAGGGCTTTTTAGATCGAACTTTACGTATTTGTCAGCGAGAAAATTTATCGATAGCGGCGATTCAAGGCGACTTTCTGGAAATCGCGTCGAGATCTGCAATCAGATATGACGTCGTATTATTTCAGGCAAGTTTCCATCATTGTTTTGAATTTGATAATTTGTTAGACCTAATTAGGGACAATTTGCTAACAGATTATGGATCTATTTTATTTTTTAGCGAGCCGATTTACAAGAATTTACCATTCCCCTGGGGACTAAGGTATGATGGTGAATCGTTATGGGCAATTATGTGCAATAAATGGCTCGAATTGGGTTTTCAGGAAGATTTTTTCGCGAAACTGATGATTTTAAAGGGTTTCTTCTTATCAAAAATAGACGAAATTAGTGGATACATTGGAGAAGGGTGGTCCGCAAAGAGAGGAATAGAATTTCTAAATTTTGATGATTGGGTTTTGCCCTCAAAGTACGATGAGACTTTTTATAGTGCCGGAAATCTAGGCGGCTATGGTCGATTTTCTAAAGACACCAGTTCACTACCGGGATTAAAGGGCGGAAATCTTAAATACTATGAGTTTGAAATACAGAATTATGGTTCTAGCCCGCTCAAAATTTCGATCAGTGGCGATCAGTCCGAAATATCGGCCAATGTTTCTCCGAACGAAACACATATTATAAAAGTTAGGGCGGATTGTGATGAAGTTACATTGCGGTCAGATGTATATATACCGCACATGTGCTTTGGGAACGGCGATAATCGGCAGTTGGGGCTAGCGATAAAAAGAATCCGAATGTTCAACTGACAATGCGATTTAATTTTTCATACACTTTAATGTTTGAATAAGCAATTTTCATGGTCGATCGAGGAGTGGTTGTGAACCGTTCGTATTGTAGGTTGATCCGGTGCGGGCGATTGTGATGACAGTTATGTCGATTTTGTGCTGGCCGGTTCCAACTACGGCATGTCTGGAAGGCATTGAGTAAACGCAGCCTGACCTGAGCGGCCGGCATCTCTCGGTGCAATAAAGCCTACCCGTTCTATGGGGCTATGGTCGTCCCCATCACCGGTGGCCGTCATCCGCCTCAGCGTCACGTGCCGTACATGACCCCGGCTGCGGTGCTTGGCGATCCGGGCGTGAGGTTACCCCGTATTTGTGCACGGTTAGAGGGCTTGGCTGAACAGGGCCCAGGTAAAAACGGTCCGGCTGAATCTCTCGTTTGTAGTCGACGGGCAGCGATATCGGAGCGCCGACTGCCGGCTCAGCGGATTGTAGAAGCCCTCGATGCAGCTGAAACAGGCTCTTCCAACCTCGGCCTGTGAGAGGAAGCGGCGGCGGGCCGGCAACTCATTTTCGAGGGTGGAGAGGAAGCTTTCTGCCACGGCGTTGTCGTGAGCGTCGCCGACCGAGCCCATTGAGGGTCGCACGCCGGCCTCCTGGCAGCGGCCAGCGACATATATTGCGATGCCCGGTCCGATGGCGGGTGCCCATTTCATATGTGCAACAGGACCCGTGCTTGCGGGAAAGCCGCTCGCCCTGCTCGTGCAGATCGGCTTGGATGCGCGGTGCGCCGTAGGTCTCGTGCGAGCCGAGAGGGACGGTGCGGATCCGCTTCGGCAACGCGGTGTCCGCTACGCGCCGCGCCGAGGGCTGCCCAACGACTTAGGCAGAGTACTCGGCCTTCGATACGCGGAGCACGCGTGCCATGGCGGCGATGGGAAAGGCAGCCTGGTTTGCGCTCATGAACCGGAAGACCCCGACGGCAGAACGCTGGTCTCCCGCGCAAACCAGTCCACCGCGCGCGATAGGATATCGCGCTCCAGTTTCAAATATCGGTTCTCACGCCGCAGCCGGATGAGTTCGTCACCCTAAGCCGTCGTTAGGCCTGGATCGGCACCCGGAAACGTCCGATCCCAACACCCCTCGCTCCAATCGACCTTGGCGACCCAATTCCGAATGGTCCGGCCCAAGGGCTCAAACTCCCGGCGCGATTATCGGCGGAGACGCTATCCTCGGCAGCCTCTCGGGCCGGCTGACCAACACCGGCACCGTGCTCGCCGCTGCCGGCCGGATCGACGGCGCCCTCCGCAACGACGCCGGCACCCTCGCGGTCACCGGCGCGGCCGCCGGCGACGGCACCTTCGCCAACGCCGCCGGTGCTGCGCGGCATCACCGGCAACGCCACCAACAGCTTCACCCCGGCGCTCGGCCAGCGCTTCGGCGTGCTGACCGCCCAAGCCGGGCTCAGCGGCACGTTCACCGGGCTGGCCCAGCCGGCGGTCGGGCTGCAGGCCGGCACGCGCTTCGACGCGCTCTACCGCGCCACCGGCCTCGACCTCGTGGTCACGCCGGCCGCCTACGGCGACCTCCCCGGGCTCGGGCTCGCCCAGACCGGCAACGCGCGCGCCGTGGGCGCGGCCCTCGACAGCGCCCGCCCGGCCGCCGGCACGCGGCCGGACGCGGACCGGGCGCGGGTGTTCGACGCGCTCTACGCCGCCGGGCCGGCCACCCTGCCGGGGGGGCTGGCGAGCCTGTCGGGCCAGGCCTACGGCGACGCCGTGATGGCCGATCTCGCCGCGCGCCGGCTGGTGACCGACACGATCGACCGGCACCTGCGCGGACAGGGCGGCGGCTCGGCCTGGTTCAGCGCGGGCGATCCGGGGCTCGGCCCGAACCGCTCGGCCCTGCAGATGCGCGGGGCCGCGGGGGCTCCGGACCAGCCGCTGGCCCCGGGCGAGGGCAGGGTCTGGGCGGACGCGCTCTACGGGTTCGGGTCGCGGGCGGGCGACCGGGCGGCCGCCGGGGCAAGCCTCGACGCGGGCGGCCTGCTGCTCGGCGTCGACCGTCAGGTCGGGGCCGACACGCGGGTGGGCGGGGCGTTCAGCTACCTGCGCGAGACCGGCGCGTCGCGGGGTCAGGGCTTCGGCCTGGGCCGGTCGGCCACCGACAGCTACGGCGGCACGCTCTACGCCAGCACCCGGCTCGGTTCGGTGATCCTGCGCGGCACGGCCGGGCTGTCCTACGCGGACGGTCGGATCGACCGGACCGCGGCTTTGGGCGCCGGCGTCTCGCGGGCGAGCGGCCTGGCCTCGGGCTGGGACGCCGGGGGGTCGGGCTTTGCCGGCACCGCGCTGGGCCTGGGCCTGCCGGTGGAGTGCG